>JAGBEV010000005.1 GCA_017936785.1 Lachnospiraceae bacterium
CGTTTCATTTTTAAAGGTATAGAAGATCTCCTGCAGCCTTGCTTCTTCCTGCGTAAGTGCCAGTCCAAACCTCTCTGTCTGACGGTTCATCTCCATCACCTTTTGAATTTGATTCTGTGCGGAAAATATTTTAAGCCAATCTTTTTCTTCCATAATATAATTTCCTCTTTCCCAGATGGTTGCATCATTATACTACGTGCCATGAAAGAATGGTATTCTTGAAAAATTTCTGATTTTGTGGTAATGTAGAATGCATAAAGGGAAGAAATTTTTCGATTTCTTCCCTTTTTCAGTTTTTTTGCCCGTTCCTTCAGACTCATCATGATCACCTTGCCAGATTCATTTTAGCCTTTTCATATTCCTCCACGGTGGTTCCTGTTCCTTCACACACCTGCTTCAAATCCACATCATCTTTTTATCCCCTGTATGGTTTATCACCATATCGTAAGCATCCTCTTCTAAGAATGCATAGGCTTTATCTGTATTTATCAACTCTTTTAGTTTCTCTTTATTTTTCGAAAAACGGATAAAATCAAATACCTGTTTCACATCCGTTTTAAAGATATCCGTATTCTCCGGCTTTTGTACCTCTACAACATGAATTTGGTAATTGGATACTTTATTTCTCAGGCTGTCCGGAATTCCTGTAAAATCAAGAAGTCCGTGGATATCCTTTGCACCGTCCCATTCCTTTCCTCCTGTTTTCCGCAGGAGATCACCTGAAATCTCCTGCTCTTAATGTATTCGGGTTGGGTAATTAAAAGCATTGATTTCCTGAAATTCTCTGATGTACCGATACCGGATGATACCGATGTGAGACGACATAAGCCTTGTGAAATAGAAAACTGTTATGCTTTGATGGTATATTATTACATTCCCTAACGAAATGCAATATTTTTCATTTGTGTCTGGCATACCCGGCAATGACAAAGGAGAGACAACCTTTCGTCATCCCTCCTATCTAAAAGAAAAAACTCCCCACGAATTTTTCCTGTGACAGCTTAACCCTTTGAACCACCCGGAGCATCCATATGATCACTCAGTATAAATCTCAGTTTATAATCTCTGCTCATCTCATTCATATCGAAGTCAAACTGTATTCTCTTCTGGACAACACCAATGTTATCAATCCCTGCATCAAGCAGAATAATGATATGTTTCGTCGGTGAATACTTATAATGCATATCAACAGCCCTTATGTTCTTTCGAATTGCAATCTGCAGAAGATCAGAGACTTCATTTAGCTTATCGTCCTGATTGCACTCTGTCTCATATTCAATTTCAACCTGTACCACCTCTACAGAATGATTGTATCGCAGACCAATATTCCGCATATATTTATAAAACTTATCAAAATCGTTTATGACCTTCTTCTGTTCCGAAGCATTACTGAGCCTATGAATCATATTTTCGATATCGGTCAAAACATTTTGCTGCTGTGCATCACTCTCGCTGATAGACAGTGTATCTGCGATGTTCAGCTTCCCATCATCCATCATTGTAACAAACTTGTCCAGCAGCTCCGGATCAAACTGGCTGCCACGACCATTTATCAGTTCTTCCCTGATTTTCTCACGGGATAATGCCTTTCTGTAAATACGATCTGAACTCATCGCGTCATAGGCATCCGCTATACCCACAATGCGTGCATTGAAAGGAATATCAAGCCCGCTACGCCCACTGGGATATCCCTTTCCATCAAAGCGCTCATGATGATACTTTGCAACTTGTGAAGCCCCTGGTACTGCAACCATGTTCTTCAAAATGTCAGAGCCAACAATTGTATGTGATATGATCAGTCCGAACTCCATTTCTGACAACCTGGACGGTTTATTCAAAATGGCATCCGGAACACCGATTTTTCCGATATCATGCAAGAGTGCCTCATAGCGGAGCATGGAAATCTGTTCCTTATCCCATCCCAGAGCCTCTGCCAGTCTGGTTGCGAAAAATGCCACTCTCATGGAATGCCCGTTTGTGTATTTGTCCTTGGCATCTAACGTGCCTGCCAAGGTTTCAAGCATCTTCATCGAAAGCATCATTTTTTCTGCGGATCCTCCACTTTTCTCTCTACTATCTTGCTGAGTATTACCATTCCGAAATTAAAAACAGACGTAATCAAAAGATAACGGATCAGCTTTTCAACAATTGTGTCCGGTCCATAACCCTGCGATCTCGTCACATAAAGCAGCACATTGTTCAGTATTTCAATCACGCATACAATGACTGCTATGATGAGCTGCACCCTGATGATGAGCCGGCTCCATTTTCCATATTCTACTGTATATACATTGTTATCCATATTCCTCATAGTCTCCCCGGCAGACATTTTCTCCAAACAGTATCGTTTAATTTTATCACCCGGCTTTTTTGCAAACAATAGTTTTGAGACGAATCGACATGGTTTGGGACGAATCGACACAAAAAAGCAATGTGGCATTCATCTCCATCAAAAAATGTAGTTTTCCCAATAAATTAGATGCCAAAAAATGTATTTTTTATAATTGAATAGATGCCAAAAAATGTGATATACTACATTTATTGGAAGGAGGTTAGGTTATGCTTAGATTTGCAATGGAAAAACTTCATATATGGAAAGAGAAAGCGAACAGAAAGCCACTTATTATCATGGGTGCAAGACAGGTTGGCAAAACCTGGTTGATGAAGGAGTTTGGACGCACCTGTTATGAGAAGGTTGCCTATATCTCTTTTTATAATAATAAACGCATGAGCAATGTTTTTCAGATAGATTTTGATGTGAAAAGAATTCTTATGAACCTGAATATTGAATCAGGCGTAACCATAACTCCTGGCAATACACTTATTATATTGGATGAAATTCAGGACACACCTAAGGTTTTGGAGTCTTTAAAATATTTCTGTGAAGAGGCACCGGAATATCATGTCGTTGCGGCAGGCTCCCTTTTAGGCGTTGCTATTCATGAAGGGGTCTCATATCCGGTGGGAAAGGTAGATATTCTGGATTTATACGCGCTGAATTTCCGTGAATTTTTATGTGCTATGGGAGAAAAAGGATTATCGGACGCGCTTACCACGAAGGACTATACTTTGATTGATAATTTTTCTGACAAATATTTATTTTGGATGAAAAACTATTATTACACCGGCGGCATGCCGGCAGTGGTAGATGCTTTTCGTGCACACAGGGATTATCAGGAGGTTCGGCAAATACAGAGTGATATTGTGCGACAATATGAGGGAGATTTCGGTAAACATGTTGATGCCAGAACATTGCCAAGAATCAGAATGGTTTGGGATGCCATCCCTATTCAGCTGGCCAAAGATAACAGAAAATTTTTCTTTGGTCAGATGAAAAAAGGGGCACGCAGCAGTGACTTCGAAATTGCAATTCAGTGGCTGCTTGACTGCGGACTGATCTACAAGGTAAGTCGTGTAAATGAGCCTCGTATGCCTCTTAAGGCCTATAAAAGCATGAATGCCTACAAATTATTTATGCTGGATGTTGGATTATTGGGAGCATTAAGTGAACTGACCGCAGAGTCTATTTTAGAGGGAAATGATATTTTTGTAGAGTTTAAGGGGGCTCTGACTGAGCAGTATGTCCTGCAGCAGTTAATTTCGGACACTACTTACACCGCATATTATTATGGAACAGAAAGTGCAAATTTCGAACAGGATTTTCTTGTGCAAAAAGAAAAATGCATTGTGCCGATTGAGGTAAAAGCAGAGGGAAATTTAAGATCGCAGAGCCTGAAGGCATATTGCGATAAGTTTCACCCGGAAGAAGCTGTGCGCTTTTCGACAAAAAAGTACGTGGATCAGGGTTGGATGAAAAATATCCCTCTATATGCAGTGTGTAATTTGTAGCATATTTGTACCTGACACACCCGGCATAACAAAGGAGAGACGACCTTTCGTCATCCCTCCTATTTAAAAGAAAAAACTCCCCACGAATTTTGTCTGTTTATTCAAATAAATAATCTACTTTTAAACTTCTTCTATCGTTGCGCCAACAAGCTTGGCAAAATAGAAATATCCATAGAAATAATCTTCATCTGCAAGTAATGCAGAACAATCCGCTCCGGCAGGTATCGTCATCCTGTAAGCCGTCTTGTTATACTCAAAGGTTACTACGGTTGTGACATCACTCCGCTCTGCCAGCTTCTTTACAATATAGTCGGACATGGTGTACAGTCTGCCGGAATCAAATGTTACAGTTCCATTTATAGGAGCATTCTTGACTTCCCCATAAAGACCCTTTACAAACACCTGGCTGGCAGGGATCACACTTCTTTCTGCCACTGCTCCGCAGGAGCATCTGTATTCCTCGATACCGTCCTGATCTGTGGTAGCTTCCTGCACGGTTACCCATGAATAGGAGTGCTCGTGTACGGGTGCCTCTGTTTTAACAGGCTCTGAACTTGAAGTTTGTGATGCATCTTCGTGTTTTACTAAATAATAATAAACAAATCCACTACTCTTCATACTATTATATTGAGAATCATCACTCATAACTGCCCAGCCTGCATACGCCGACTGCCAAACTACGCTATTTATATTACCGTAAGTACTTATGTTGTAGAACACAACTAAATTACCGGAAGATAACCCCGCTTCTGGAATGAGCTCCCTTATTATTGAAATGAACGCTGAATCCGCTTCATTATCTACTTGACTGGATGGATTATCGGACACCAAGGCTTTTGCTTCTTCATAGGTAACATCATCCTCCACAGCAACAAGCTCATATGTTGGTGCAGCCTTTACCTGTACCCCCCACTGCAAATACGCCGATCATCATGGCGAGGGTCAATACTGTTGTCATTAATCTTTTCAGTGTCTTTCTCATAGAACTTTCTCCTTCTTACTCCTTTTTGCTATTCTTTTTCTCCTTTACTAAAAGGGAACATCCTGCCTTTTATTGATTCTTCGAAATCTCCCAGGCAGGCATGATCCACCTCCTAAATGCATCGCTTCAATTTTACCATCCGGTATTTTTACAGGCAATAGGTTTGGGACGAATCGACATGGTTTGGGACGAATCGACATAAGAAAAGCCGGAGAGCACCATCAGGTGTTTCTCTCCGGCAATTTCCCGAAATACAGCATCAATGCTTTCTCTGCATCAGAACTGTTCTTTGTAAATTGTATCTCTTCAATATTAAACAAAATGCATCCGCAATGTCCCCGAAAGGTTGGAAAACAGATTACTTTGAGATAGGTATCAATCTCCGGACTGTAGTCGATAATCTCCAGCTTTTCTCCATAAAGGGTTGCGCGCTCATAGCTCCTTAGCCACTTGGAATCCATATTGGAAAAGAGGCTTCCAAAGGAATTGCCGATCAGCTTTTCAATCGGAAGCTTTTCAAGCTTTGCCAGTGCCGAATTGCCATACCTGAATATCCAGTCCACTGCATGCTTTTTTTCATCAAATATCATTTCTATATCCGCAAAGGCAAACGGCATATGTTCAAATCCGCTGTAATACTTTCGGTATTCTTCCTCTGTTTTCGGGATATCCTCCCCTGCGAAGCTTCCGATGATTTTCTTCTGCTTTTCCAAAAATACTTCCCGGATAACCTTTTTCTTTCGCACCACATAGTCGAGGGCTTCCCCATTACTCAGATAGATTCTGTCACCGATCTCATGGATTGCCATAACGGATACAAGGATGCTTCGGTGAACCATGATAAAGTCATCCTCTGCTCTTTCCTTAATCTGCTCAAGCGTCATTCTTACATGGTAGATGTGATTTCCCAGCGTATGAATATTGGCAACATTCCGGTTCATAGTCACATAGAGAATGCTATCCATATCAATCGATATCTCTTTCTTATTGGAAACATAAGTCAATGATTTAGGCTTCTTCAAAATGAGTACCTCCGGATCATTCGTATCTGACTTATAGTATATCATACTTTCTGTTGTTTATAACAATTCCTTCAAAAGCTGGTTCACCATGGCAGGATCTGCCTTGCCCTTCATGGCCTTCATGGTCTGCCCAACCAGAAAACCGATTGCCTTCTCCTTGCCGTTTCGGTAATCCTCCACGGACTGGGGATTGTTTGCAATCACTTCCTCCACAGTCTTCCTGAGTGCCCCCTCATCATTGACCGTCTTAAGGCCTTTTTCTTCCACATAGGCTTCAGGATCAACGTCATTTTTGAAGATCTCCTCAAAAACTTCCTTGGCAACGGAGCTGTTGATGGCTTTGGAATCTATGAGTGTGATCAGCTTTGCCAGATGCTCC
>JAGBEV010000040.1 GCA_017936785.1 Lachnospiraceae bacterium
CAGGTTGACGAGGGTGCGTTTGAATTCTTCGTCATACCGATTTCCGGTTTTGCTTGTGGACATGGTAGACACCTCCTTTTGTGTTTACTTAATTGTAATATAAGTTTACTTGTCGTGTCCACTTTTATAGTATAGATCCAATAATATACAGGAGTTAAAAGAATTCAAACAGAAAACAATTGGTATAATTAGTGGATTTAGAGAACTAAGTAATAAATGGAAGGAATTATTAACTGAAAAAGCACAATTACCACAAAAGGGATTTAAAGAAGATGATAAAAGAAAGATAGAAAAATTAAAAAACAATTTTGTATATAATTTGAAAAATTATGAATACACAAGTATCTCAAATGTTAATGCAATAGAAATTTCAGTAGATAATTATTTGCCAGTTATAGATAAATTTGATATGAAATTTGATTCATCCGCTAGTGATAATATAAGAGCAATATGGGCATATACTATGGCTTTGTTACAAACATCAAATGAGTATGCCGGAAATCATCCAGGAATGTTAATATTTGATGAACCAGCACAACATAGTATTGGTGCACATGATACAAAAGCATTTTTTGATAGTATTTTGAAATTAGGGAGTAATTGTCAAGTGATAATAGGAATAACCATCAATAATGTTGATATTCGGAATGTTATTTCTGAAATAGAAGAAGATAAATGCAATCTTATAAATATAGGGGATAAGGCTTTTGCGTAGTATAATTAATTTTTGAGACTTTTTATTGGATTAGATGCTAAAGAAAGTGAAATAATTATTATGCGGTTTAATGACTTTTGATTGTTAAACATAGAAATTTAAATTGGGTAATTACCAGTTACCCAATTTAATTTGAGGTATTATTAATCACTTGCAACAGTTTCTTTTGGAATTAGGGTGTGGATTTACCTATGTTGGTCGCCATGTATGTTATACATTTGAGGATCATTATAGGGTTGACTTTGTTACTTGTAATCGGCTGTTTTGGTGTTTTGTATTATTTGATTTAAAAATTGATCGGTTGTCACATCAAGATATCGGATAGATGCAAATGTATGTACATTATTATGACCGCAAAATTAAGCTAGAGGAAGAAAATCCGACAATAGATATTATTATATGCAACGATAAGAAAAATACAGTTGTTAAGATGACACTTTCAGAAAATAATATTCAAATTTTTGCCAGTCAATACCAGGCGGTATTACCCAGTAAGGAAGAATTGCAAAAATTACTGCAGGATAAAGAATTTTTTTGAAAATATCATCATATGGTATATGTCTTTTCAAAACCACCATCTGACGCACTGTTCAACCACCATCAAAAATAGTATCCTCAAATTAGCTAAGATATCTTAATAACAAGTAAATCAAGTTTGAAGAGAGGATACACCATGAGCAAAGAAGACAAAATAATTCCATTAACAAACAAAGCAGATGCAAGCAGTGAAAGAAAAACTATTCCACAGGACATTCCCTTATGGCAAAAATACACCCTATCCGTAGAAGAAGCAGCAAGATATTTCCGGATAGGCAGGGCAAAGCTTCGCAAGCTGATTGACGAAAATAAAAATGCTCCTTATATCTTGTGGAACGGAAACAGACCACAGATAAAGAGAAAGCTGTTTGAAGAATACATTGACAAACTCAATGTCATCTAGGCAGTAGCCGTAATTCTTAGCATTGGCAGTAACAAAGCTAAGAAAAGACAGATTTCTTATAGCAAACAGAGCTTTAATGCGGTATAATAAAACTATCGTATTGAAGCTCTTTCTTGAAAGGAGCGAAGAAATATGGCAGAAAAAAGAAGAGATAAAAAAGGACGTATTCTACGGAAAGGGGAGAGTCAGAGGACAGACGGACGTTATATGTACCGCTATATGGATTGCAGTGGTGAATATCAGACGGTGTACAGTTGGCGGTTGGTGGAAACAGATCCACATCCAAAGGGCAAAAGGCAGGAGGATGCCTTACGCACTAAGGAAGAACAGATTGAGGAAAACAACAGGGATTTGATTTCCAATATTTCCAGTAGCATGACCTTGAATGAACTGTTTGATCACTATGTTAAGATGCAGACCAAGCGGAAGAAAATTAAGAAAAGAACCAGTGAGAACTATGTGGGTATCTGGAACAAGAACCTTTATAATTTACCAATGGCAAATATGCCAATTGGAAAGATTCGGAAAACTCATATTCTGGATACTTACCAGCAGATGCAGGCAAATGGAGTAGGCAATGGCAGTATCATTCTGCTTCATAAGGTGCTAAATGCCATGTTCAACTATGCGGAATCCGAAGATATGGTAAGAAGGAATTATGCAAAGGGTTGTACAAAGGAGTTGGGAATCTACAACAATAAGAGAGAGGCGCTGACGATAGAACAACAGGAAGATTTCTTGAAACTTGTAGAATGCAGTCAGGAATTAAGCTGGTACTATAATCTGTTTTTATTCTTTTTTGAAACGGGTTGCCGCTGCGGAGAGAGCATTGGTTTGACATGGTCAGATGTGGATTTTTATAAGCGGTTCATTAAGATTGACCATCAGCTTATCTATGAGTTGGATGAAAATGATGAGAGGCGTTTTCAGGTGGTAGATCCAAAGACCATCAAAAGTATCCGAAAGGTTCCGTTAAGCATGAGAGCATTGCAGGCATTAAAATTGCAGAAAAAACAGATGCAAAAAGCAGACTTATTGGAAAATCATACCATAGACGGTCATAGCGACTTTGTATTCTTAAGGGAAGATGGACAACTGCTAAATGCTGGGAGACTGGATTTGTTGATTCATCGTATTGTGTATGAGTGCAATGCAAGAAAGATTGCGAATGCTATCAAGTCAGATACCGAACCGGAACTGTTGCCGAACATTTCTACCCATGTACTCCGCCATACTGCTTGTACCCGTATGGCAGAAAAGGGAATGGACCAGAGAACCTTACAGGAGATTATGGGACACCAAAATCTGGCACTTACCATGAAAGTCTACAATCATGTGGACGAAAAACGTATGCGTGACGAGATGGATAAGCTGGATGTTGTGCAGAATGTAAGAAAAGACATAGAAAATGACAACAGTGGCAAGGTGTTCAAGATTTCTTGAGGTTTCCAACTTCAAATGGTTTGTATCTGTTATCTGTGTTCTATTTGCGAAGGCTGATGATAAGATAGTAGAGTAAGACGAAACAAGGGAACAATCCTCTGGAAATACTTCGCTTTTTACACAGAATCGTACACAGAATACATCACCATTTTACACAGCTTTTACACAGAGTCACCGAAAAAATACGGAACCATTTGAAAACTTATAATTTCTCTTCCCCCATCTAAATGCCTAAAACAAGGGCATCTGACAAGATAAGAAAATTCTTAAAAACATACCAAACTCCCCCCAAATCTTACAAAATTGTCACATAGGAGTCACGGCGGTGTCATGTAAAGTGTGTAGCATAATGCTTGTAAAGAAGTTAGCAATGCCGGGACAGCTACAGCTGTCTGCCAGATCTTTGATCTGGCTTGGCGGAATGGAGTAGAAATATGGACATTTTAAAAGTAGAAAACCTGAAGAAAATATACGGACAGGGAGAAAATGCAGTACATGCACTGGATGGGATTTCCTTTTGTGTAGAAAAGGGGGAATTTGTAGCGATTGTCGGGCCGTCTGGCTCAGGCAAATCCACCTTGCTTCATATTCTGGGTGGTGTGGATATACCAAGCTCCGGAAAAGTGTATATGGATGGACAGGATGTCTTTGCACAGAACGAAGAACAGCTGGCGATTTTCCGCCGTAGACAGGTAGGACTGATCTATCAGTTTTACAATCTGATACCAGTGCTTAATGTGAAGGAAAATCTGACCCTTCCTATTCTGATGGATGGCAGAAAAATCAATGAGGAACGGCTTCAGGAAATGATTCATACCCTGCGGCTGGAGGGAAGAGAAAAGCATCTTCCGAACCAGCTTTCAGGAGGACAGCAGCAGAGAGTATCCATTGGCAGGGCATTGATGAACGCACCAGCTGTAGTGCTGGCAGATGAGCCTACCGGCAATCTGGACAGTAAAAACAGTCAGGAGATCATGGAACTGTTAAAGGAGTCCAACCGCAAGTATCATCAGACATTAATCATGATAACCCATGATGAGAACATTGCATTACAGGCTGACCGGATTATTGCCATTGAGGATGGCAGGATTACCAGAGATGAGGTGATGAGAGGATGAACATATTCAATCAATTTACCCTCCGTACCCTGAGGAAAAATAAAATGAGGACTCTGGTTACTATTATTGGAATCGCTCTTTCCGTTGCTATGTTTACAGCAGTCACTTCCATTATTGTCAGTTTCCAGAAATATCTTCTGGATGTGGAAATTGCTACGGAAGGAGCGTGGGAAGCCCGGCTGGAGTACAGCAGTGGGGAAACGGCAGCGGCCATAGAAAAGGACAAAGAGGTTAAGTCGTATACCCAGACAGCAGATTTGGGTTATGCTAAATTAGAGGATTGTGAAAATGTAGATAAACCATATTTATATGTAGTTGGAATCCAGGAAAACTATACTGATTTCAGTCCTGTTAATCTGGTGGAAGGAAGAATGCCAAAGAATAGTTCAGAACTGGTAATTCCACAGCATCTGGAAGAAAACGGAGGCATTAAATACCAGATCGGAGATAAGCTGGAGCTGAAACTGGGACAGAGAGCCTATGCTGGTGGTGAGGCAAAAGGGATGCTGATAGGCGGACAGAATTCGGACTATCAGTCAGAGGAACCAGGGGGGGAAAAGCTGATCGATGTCATTGACCGAACCTATACGGTAGTAGGAATCTGTGACCGTCCGGCTGCAGAAAGCTATAGTTCGCCCGGATATACAGCATTTACACTGGATTCAGAAACGAAAGCAGCGGCATATGATGTTTTTCTTACCTTTCATCATCCGAAGAAATCACTGGATGTGGTGGAAAAATACGCAAAAGGGGGAGATGTGTATACTACCCACGGTGACCTGCTGAGATATCAGGGGAATAGTATCAATGACAATTATAATATTGTATTGTATTCTATGGGAGCAATCCTGATAGGGATTATCATGCTGGGGTCTATTTCTCTGATCTATAATGCCTTTTCGATTTCTGTCAGCGAGAGGACAAAGCAGTTCGGTTTGTTGAAGTCCATCGGGGCCACGAAAAAGCAGATGCGTCGGAGTGTTTTGTTTGAGGCCTGTGTGCTAAGTGTGTTCGGTATTTTTCTGGGACTTTTGGCAGGCCTGGGAGGAATTGGGATTACTCTGCACTTTGTAGGTAAGTTGATGAATAAACTCTGGGCATCCTATCCTGATGCAGAATTATCTCTGGTCATCACTTGGCAGTCTGTTTTGACAGCAGTTCTGATTGGATTTATCACGGTATTGATTTCTGCGATGATACCGGCACGGAAGGCTGTAAAATTGTCGGCGATACAGGCGATCCGTCAAAATAATGATGTACGTATCCGTCCCGGAGAGGTCAGGACCTCTGGAATTAGTTACCGTCTGTTTGGTTTTGAAGCAATGCTTGCTGCGAAAAATTTTAAAAGAAATCGAAAAAAATATAGAGCAACGGTATTTTCCTTATTTATCAGTATTGTACTTTTTGTCACATCTACTAGTTTTAGTGCTTATATGAGGGCTTCTACTGATGTGGCAGAAAGTAAGGTGGATTATGATATCGGCTATTCTATCCAGGATGAAACAATGGGAAAGAATACAGCGGAAGGGATAGCAAAGGGGATGACTACAGTTTCCGGGGTAAAGGAAACAGGATATGCCAGAAGTACACCATCAACAATAGATATCCCACTGGAATATCTGAATCCAGAATACCTGGAAATTCTTGAAAAAGCACAGGAAGGAGTCATTAACGAGAAAGAAAAAACATTAACCCAGAATGTAGTGATCTATTTTATCAGGGATTCCGTTTATGAAGGATATCTGAAAAAGGCAGGGCTGGACGTCAACCAGTATATGAATCAGAAGGACTGGACTGCTTTAGTATGGAATGTTGCCAATGTCTATATAGAGGGAAAAATATTTACTGCGGATATCTTAAAACAAAGCGGCTGGAGCGGTGAAGTGAATCTGATGAAAGAACTGGAAGGGTACTACTATAGTTATCAGGAGGATGGCAAATATATATATTACTCCGAGAGTTCAGATGAAGAGAAACAGTTGTCTGCCCAGGAGGCTTGCAGGACCTTTCAGATCAATCTGGGTGAAATACAGGATGGGAAAGTCCCTCTGGGCGTAAATGATTTACGCTGGGATGCAGCACTGGCACTGGTGCTTCCATACAGTGCGGCAGCACAGTATCAGTTGAATAAGGAAATAACATCTATGGATTCAGTGAGTTATCAGGTCCGTACTTCTGACCACAAAAAGGCATATGGAGAAATTGCAGATTATTTGTCTCAAATCGGATATGAAAATGAAAGTTCGGTAGGACTTTATGACCATGCTGAGTCTAATGAGTCTCAGATGGCGTTGGTAATGATCGTGGATATCTTCTCCTACGGATTTATCATTTTGATTTCATTGATTTCACTGGCCAATGTATTTAATACGATTTCTACAAATATTCAACTGAGGCGGCAGGAGTTTGCTATGCTGAAGTCAGTTGGAATGACCAGAAAAGGATTTAACCGGATGATGAATTATGAATGTCTGCTTTACGGAGCCAAGGGGCTGTTGTATGGAATACCCGCATCTATTCTGCTTAGCTGGTTCATGTACCGGTCTGTCATGAATGGATGGAATGCAACGTATCTTTTCCCTTGGCAGGGAATCCTGATCGCATCTGTCTGTGTATTCCTGGTAGTTTTCTCCACAATGCTATATGCCATGAGTAAGGTAAAAAAGGATAATCCGATTGAAGCATTACGAAATGAAAATCTGTAGAGGAAAGAAAAGATTTTGTAAGAAAATTTATAACTTTTATCTATGGATATGTGGACCACATGAGTATATAATAAATAGAGTGTCAGAGAAATTCTGATGCTCTATTTTGTTATATGGAAATGAGGTTATAGGGAAAATGACGGAAAATCAGGCGGAAAAATTAGCAGATCGTGAGGCATCAAACCAGTCAGAGAAGGTACAGGAAGAGGGTGTCAGAGAAAGAAACATACCAGAAGACAGCACCGGCATTACATGGTTTTCAAAAAACAGAAAATATATCACCATATGTAAATATACCCTGTTTGTCATAACCTGTGGAGCGGTTATTGTAATGCTGGTGTCCCAGTGGAATAAAACAAAAGAATTTATCGGAAATATGGTGGGAGTCTTATCGCCTTTTCTGGCTGCTCTGCTGATTGCCTATTTTCTCTCTCCTCTTGTAGAAAATATCAATGGATTCTTGCAGAGGTATGTGGGAAAAGGGAAGGCAAAGAAATCCATCAAATATGCATCCATTTTTCTGGCGTACGTTATTGTCATTGCGTTTATTACCCTTGCCTGCCGGTTTGTTGTGCCTCAGCTGGTGGAGAGTATCAGTGAACTGGCAGGAAATGTGCCGGATATGTACAATAAGATTTCTGGTTTCCTTTTGAATATTGAGAATATATACCCAGATCTGGATCTAAATTTTATAACAGACAGATTGAATGAGATGGTACCGGATTTGGTGAACTTTGGTACGAATGTAGTGGGAAATGTAATTCCTCTTGTCTATACCGTATCTGTTTCCCTGGTACGGACGGTCATCAATATCATTCTGGCAGTCATGATATCCGTCTATATGATCTCTGGAAAGAAGGGATTCCAGTATCAGCTAAAGAGACTGGTATATGCCTTGTTTGATGAGGAGAAGGGGAATGTTGTATGCAGTACCTGCCGGGAATGTAATGATATCTTCAGTTCGTTTTTAATCGGAAAAGCTGTAGATTCTCTTATCATAGGCTGTATCTGCTGTCTTGTGATGAGTATACTGAGACTTCCTTATGCAGTATTGATCAGTGTTATTGTAGGTGTCACCAATATGATTCCCTATTTTGGTCCATTTATTGGAGCGGTTCCGGGAGTCTTGATCTATTTGTGTATTTCCCCAAAGGACGCCATTGCTTTCGTGATCATGATATTTATCCTGCAGCAGTTTGATGGTCTTGTGCTGGGACCACGTATTTTGGGACAATCAACCGGGCTGGGACCGATCTGGGTCATTTTTGGAATCACCGTGGGGGGAGCATACTTCGGTGTTATTGGTATGTTTATTGGTGTGCCGGTGGTGGCTGTGGTAGCCTTTTTGATCAACAAAGCTATCAAATTCCGGCTGGCAGGCAGGAAGATTCCTGCCCTGGAACAGCACGATACAGAATAAAATATTATCTGTTGCGGTGTGTCACAAGACGGCAGATCGGGTTCCCTTTTTGATAGAATTTTTCTTCATACTCGGTCATAACATTATTTGGGGCAGGACCATTTGCATGGAGGTCGAAGCTGCATTCATCCAGGATCCAGCCGGCCTCCTTAATCTGTTCCAGAGAAAAATCAAACAGTGGACGGTTATCTGTTTTAAATTGAATGTTCCCGTCTGTAGCAAGAATCTGGTCATACCGTTCTAAAAATTGTACCGAGGTAAGACGTCGCTTTGCATGGCGGTCTTTGGGCCATGGGTCGGAAAAATTCAGATAAATCTTAGCAACTTCTCCTGGGGCAAAATATTTTGCGATATCTTCTGCATCCATTCTCAGAAACAAAAGGTTGCCAGTCTCAAGTTCTTCTCTTTTGTCCAGGGCACGGACCAGGACACTGGAGTATTTTTCAATGCCAATGTAATTGATATCAGGATTTTGTCTTGCCATTTCCAGAATAAATTTTCCCTTTCCCATGCCTACTTCAATATGAATTGGGCGGTCATTGCAGAAAATGTTTTGATTCCATAATCCCTGATAATCTGCTCCATCTGCACCGTCTGTCTGTATTGTATATTTATTTTCTGAAATTCTTTCCTGAGAACCTTTTACATTTCTAAGACGCATAATTTTGGATTCCTTTCGTTTTTTTGTCGATTGATGGTATTATAACGGATAGATACGGGAATGGCAAATTTCATTATTATGTGATATACTTCAAATATTCAGACTAAAGTTGAAAATAAAAGAAAAATGGATCTTGAAAAAGCAGATAGGAGGAACAGGAACAAATGAGTCAGATCAGAGATATGAAATTAGCACCATCAGGAGCGCATAAAATAGAATGGGTACGCCGGAATTGTCCGCTGCTCCGGAGCCTGGAAGAGGAATTTGCACAGAGTAAGCCATTTGCAGGTAAAAAGATTGCCCTTTCCATTCATCTGGAGGCAAAGACAGCGTATCTTTGCAAGGTATTGGCAGCCGGTGGTGCCGAAATGTATGTTACGGGAAGTAATCCACTGTCTACACAGGATGATGTGGCAGCTGCATTAGTTGATGCAGGACTGAACGTATATGCATGGTATGGAGCAACGGATGAAGAGTATATGGCACATATTTCTGAGGTGCTTTCCCATCAGGCAAATGTCATTATTGATGATGGCGGAGATCTGGTACATATGCTTCATACCTCCAAAAGAGATCAGATTCCATATGTAATTGGTGGATGTGAGGAGACCACCACTGGAATTATCCGTCTCCAAGCCATGGCAGCGGCAGAGGAATTGGAGTTTCCTATGGTAATGGTAAATAATGCAGACTGTAAGCACCTTTTTGATAACCGGTACGGTACTGGACAGTCAGTCTGGGATGGAATCAACCGGACGACCAATCTGATCGTGGCGGGTAAGATTGTTGTGGTGGCAGGATATGGCTGGTGCGGCAAAGGAGTTTCCATGCGTGCCAAGGCACTGGGAGCCAGAGTGATCGTGACAGAAATTGATCCGGTCAAGGCAATTGAGGCGGTTATGGATGGCTTTGAGGTTATGCCGATGAAAGAAGCTGCTGCCCAGGGAGATTTCTTTGTGACAGTAACGGGATGTGCCGGTGTTATTGATGAAGAGGACTTCATGGAAATGAAGGAAGGTGCTATTCTCTGCAATGCTGGTCATTTTGACGTGGAAATTGATATGAAGCGTCTCCGTGAGATCGCAACGGATTCGGCTGAGATGAGAAATAACATTATGGGATATCAGCTTCCAAATGGAAAATGGATTTATGTACTGGCAGAAGGACGTCTGGTAAATCTGGCAGCAGGAGACGGGCATCCGGCTGAAATCATGGATATGAGCTTTGCAATCCAGGCACTGAGTGCCAGGTATCTGGTAGAGCATGAGGGGCAACTGAAGGAAAGACTGATCGATGTGCCGAAAGAGGTAGATATGGAAGTAGCATACCGTAAATTGAGATTCCTTGGGAAAGACATTGATAAACTGACCCCATACCAGGAAGAGTATTTAAATCGTTCAGCACTGTAATGGCAGCCGGTTCCCGATTGATGGACAGCATAGGACGGCTGCAGATATGTTTTTTAGGAGGAAAGAACCTATATGGATACAGAAAAAACGACTTTATTATCTGTTATTGTAGGAATCGCCGGGCTTTTGGTGGAATTTATTTTTCATGACACGCTGATGGGCTCTGTAATAGGCGTTGTGTTAAGTGTTATTTTGGCATTGATTATTCTTTGTTGTACCTATTTTGCTGTGGATGGGATAAAAAACAGTATCTCTGCTGCCCGCAAAAGAGAAGAAAACAGAAAACGGGAGTATGATGAAAAGCTGTACCGTTTGTTAAATAAAAAATTATCAGAGCAGGTGAAATTACAAAAGGGGATTTATGGAGCACTGATCACTCTTCAGCAGAAAAAAGGGAGTCTTCAGAAAGACTCTCAGAAGGATGACCAGAAGGGAAATTGGACGGAGCTTGCAGAGAGTATTAATGACAATGCTTTAAATGCGGCCAAAATTATTGTGAAATATAATCAGAAAAATCAGAAAGAGGCGGATCATGTTATTGAAACATCTACAGAAGAAATCTTGCAGGCAATCGGGCAGATGGATGAGCAGCTGCAACAGTTGAGCAGAGAAATGAAACAGATTGCTTCTGAAGCGGTATCACATGAAAGAGAAATTTTTGATCTTCTACAATCCGTGTCGAAAGAGATACCGGAAGATAATTTGCCAGAGGATGGAGAAGCAACAGAGACAGTTTTAGAAGGAGATCAGAATGAAATGCCGGTGGAACCTCTCATGGAGGAAGGACAGGGAGATCTCTCAGCAGAAATACCTGGTGATGAGGAATCATTAATAGAAAAGGATGTTTTAGAAGATATCGTAATTCCGTTGCCGGAATCCATGGTAGCAGATACTGTTCAACAGGAAGAACCAGAAGAAAATGCTGCCGGATTGACTGCATTAGATATGCTGCTTCATAAGCAGCATATCTAATGCAGAAATAACAGCAAGCAACATTTTACTGTATCAGCTCTAAAAAACGCATCAGGAAAATCCAGAAGGTCAGTGTGATAGAAGACAGTAAGGTAGTGGTTACTATAATGCTGGATGCCAGTACGTCATCTCCATCCATGTTTTTTGCCATGATATAGGCTGTCGGAGTACATGGAGAGGCAAGCATGATGACAATGGCGATCAGCTTCTGGTCACGGAATCCGCAGGCAACTGCCAGTGGTAGAAATAGTGCAGCCAGCCCGATCAGTTTTAAAAAAGAAGCGATAGCAGTCGGTTTCAGTTTTGCCAGTGCCTTGCGTCCCTCGAAAGATGCACCGATGGAAATCAGAGCGAGAGGGGAAGCCATGACAGCGATATTATTGATTGTTTTATCGATCATTTGAGGTAACTGTAAATTGATAAAGGAGGCAAGAAGACCCAGAACAATACCGATGATGATCGGATTTTTCAGGATGTTGATACAGGCGGTCTTTATCTGACTCTTATTATCTGATAGGGATGGATTATTGCTCTCAAAAGTCAGAATGATGACAGCAAAAATGTTATAAAGTGGAACAGAGCCAATGATCATAAGTGGTGCCATACCAGACACACCATAGATATTCTGTATAAATGCAATTCCCAGTATAGCAGCACTGCTACGATAGGCGCCTTGAACAAAGGCGCCTGTCATTGTTTTATCCTTTAACAGTTTTTTCGCAAGAAACCAGATTGACAAAATAGAGATCAACGTAGCGATAAAACAGAATCCAACATATTTTGTATCGAAATTTTCGCGGATATTTGTGTCTGCCAGATCCTGAAAAACTAGGCAGGGAAGGCATGCTTTAAAGACAAACTTGTTTGCAACAGATGCAAAATGATCATCTATCATGCCAATCCGCTTTAAGATGTTACCGATGATCATAACAGCAAAAACCGGAACGGTAGCATTCAGACTAAAAATAAAACTATCCATCCTTTGACTCTCTCTTTCTTCTTCTCTCTTTAGTTGAGAGATTTCTTGATGTTTTCCTGCTTGATTACAGCCTGATAGCGGTTCATTTCCTTTGCAACAACTCCGCTCAATGCAAGAAGACAGATCAGATTTGGGATTGCCATCAATGCATTAGCGATATCTGAGAAATTCCATGCAATCTGCAATGTGGTGGTAGCACCTATGTAAATGATCAAAGAGAATATGATACGGTAAAACATATTGTATTTGTGGGTTTTGAAAAGATATTCAAAGGCTTTTTCACCATGATACTCCCATCCAAGGATGGTAGAGAAAGCAAACAGGGCGATGCCGATGCATACCAGCCATCCTCCTGGAGCGCCCAGTACCGTTTCGAATGCTGCAATAGTCAGGGCAGAGCCGACGATAACTTCTTTGTACTCGAAAGAACCATTGGAATCAAATATGTACTCATTCCCTGCTTTATCTTTCCACTGAGAGGAAGGGAGGGTAGCAGAACTGGTAAGAATCTGTGTATCATCTACGTCCATTGCTTTCAGAGTGAGAGTTTCTGCTGCATCATTTCTTGGTGTCAGTACCATGGCAGCATTTTCATCAACAGAAATGTCATATGTTGTTGTAGTTGTTTTCTTATCTGCGGTCGAGGAGATGGTAATAGACCGCTCTGAATCAGGAATGGTATAGGTTCCGGTAGCAGAAGTAGCGGTGGTCCCTAATACACCTGAGCTGGCAATGCAGAGACCGGTGATCGTACATACTACGATAGTATCCCAGAAGGTTCCGGTCATATTGATATATCCCTGGCGGACCGGGTCATCTGTTGTGGCAGCAGCTGCAGTGATCGCAGCAGAACCCATACCTGCCTCGTTGGAAAATACACCACGTGCAACACCAAAACGGATAGCCTGGGTCATAGAAGCTACCAGACTTCCACAGAGTCCGCCGCCGACTGCATCTATAGAAAATGCCATTTTAAAAATCATAGCGATACCAGCTGGTAAATTGGCAATGTTGCCGATGATAATGATGATTCCTGCAACGATATAAAAAACAGCCATCAAAGGAACGACCACCTGGGAGACTTTGGAAATGGTCTTGATACCTCCGATAATGATAAATAATGCAAGGATAGTAATGATAATACCAGTAATCCAGAGAGGTACATGGAAGGTGGTCTGCAATGCGGTAGAAATAGAGTTTGCCTGCGTCAGATTTCCAATGCCGAAGGATGCGATAACGGCAAACAAAGCAAAAAACCATCCCAGGAGAGCACCAAGTTTTTTGTGTTTAAAAGCCTTTTTCATGGTATACATAGGGCCGCCGGACATCTCCCCTTTTTCATTGACTTCCCGGTACTTGATGGCAAGCATACACTCGCTGAATTTTGAGGTCAGACCAAAAGCAGCAGAAATCCACATCCAGATCAGTGCACCAGGCCCCCCGGATACCATGGCAGTTGCCACACCAACGATATTACCAGTTCCTATCGTGGCAGCAAGTGCTGTAGTCAGTGCAGAGAAAGGAGAAACATCACCATCTCCTTTTTTCTGACGTGCCTCCTTGCTCAGTACACTGCGAAGTGCATAGGGAAGATTACGCCAGCAAAGTGCCTTTGTGCGAATGGTCAGGAAAACACCAGTGCCCACCAGCAGGGCAAGCATAACCGGACCCCAGACCACATCATCGATCTTCACAAGAATGTTTGAAAAAGTTTCCATTAATATGTATCCTCCTTTTATCATGTAAAAAGAGACCATCGTTTAACGTGGTCTCTAAAAAATTTATCATATTGAATATAAAAATACGAATCTACAAAAGGCTAAAATGACCCGTTGACAAAAATACATGCCTAGTTTAACACAAGCAAATACAGATTTCAAGTTTATTTCCAATAGGAATAAGAGCGCATAGATTCCACAGCACCATCCCAGCGGTGAAATCCGCCATTCAGACTCATAACAGGGTAGCCTTGTCTTGCCAGATCCCGTGCGGTGAGCAGGCTGATATTTCCTGCGTCACAGTAGAGGATGACCCACGCAGGGTAAAAGCCATGAATCTGCCGGAAGTCTTCAGCCAGTTCTTTTATCTCAATTTCAGCACGTTCCCAATCCATCCATACAGCTTCGGGAATATGGCTTTTACGGTAGCTTTCCCGGCTCCTTAGATCAATTAACAGTACATTTTCCTTTTGCATATATTGTGAAAGCGTTTCACTGGAAATAATTTTAAATCTCATAAGCACACTCTCCATTAACTGATATGTATGCAGGAAGCCTTATGACTTCCTGCTGAAAATATTTAAAAAAATAGAAAAGGATCCGTTTTGCCGGTCTTTTATGCTAAAAAACAGAAGATTTAATAGCAGTCAGACTCATTAGAAGAATTTTTGCTGGCATTTCTGGATGCATTTTTAGAAGAATTCTTGGAATTGGTGGAATTCTTAGTGGTGTTGCTGGTACGGTTCTTGCTGTTAGCAGCATTGCTTGTGTTTGTAGCATTAGAAGAGTTGTTAGATGTGTTGCTTGCGTTTGTTGAATTAGAAGAATTCTTTGTCATAATAAAATACCTCTTTTCTGTGCTTTTGCACCAAATGCCTTCTGCAAGGAAGAAAGAAGCTGATTTAGTCAGACCCTGCTTACAGAAGATGAATAGTAGCAGTAATAGTATGACAATTTATGATAAAACGATACCTGCATAATTTTGGAAACTCAAGTCATTGCATTCTTGAAAAACAAAGGGATATATTATAATATGTAATTAACTATATAATGTGTGCCTGTAAAATAGATTTTAGGATAAAAAATTGAAACAGGGACCAGGTTGGAAGATAAGAAAAGGATGAGGTAAGCGTATGAGAGAAAAAAAGCACAGGATAAAAGTGACTACATGGCTGCTGAGTTTTTCATTGTTATTTACAACTGTCGCAGCACCAATTGGAGCATCTGCGGCAGGAAAAACGAAGCTGAATAAGAAAAAAGTTACGATCACTGTTGGAAAAACAGTGAAATTAAGGGTATTGAATAAAAAAAAGGCAGTGAAATGGTCCAGTAGTAAGCCTAAAATAGCTTCCGTAAATAAAAAGGGAAAGGTAAAAGGACTAAAAAAGGGAACCGCAAAAATAATTGCGAAGACAGCAGGAAAGAAATATACCTGTAAAGTCACGGTAAAAGCGAAAGGGACACAGACAAAAAATACAGAGGAGCCAAATGGAGGAGAGGCGGCAGGTACACAGGCACCGGCGATAACAACAGGGATGGTTACGGCAGAACCGACCAGTTCACCAGCTCGTTCTGGCAAGCCGCTGATCATTGCCACTATTTCACCCACAGAAACTCCTGGTGTTTCATCGACACCCGTGGAGCCGACAAAACCGGCAGATACACTGATACCCGTGGAACCATCAGAGCCACCAGTGGTAAGTCCCACACCGGAAAAAACAACAGAACCGCCGGTAATTACTCCGACACCTGCACCGGAAACTTATGCAGTAACCATTCTGGTACAGAAGGATGCAGCATTGTGGCCTGATTCCGGGAAAAAGTTCCAGTTGACTAAAAACAATGGGGCGAGTTTTATTACAAATTTAAATGTGGTAGAAAATGGTACATACGATATTTATGAAGGGAATACCGACACTTTTGTGGATGTGACAGTAAATGGAGCAGCAGTCACGGCAACAATAGATTATTTTACTGTGACTTTCTGTGATGGAACGGTTATAATGTCTTCTCCGGAACAGCAGGTTGTCCTGAAAGGAAGGAAAGCAGCTGCACCAGTAAATACCCCGGGTAAGACAGGATACAGCTTTGTCGGATGGGTAACAGAAGATGGCGGAGATATTGCCTTTGACTTTGCATCCCGGGAAATATATGGAAAAACAAGCATTTATGCAAGCTGGAAGCAAGACAGCAGTAAGGCGGCATACAAGGCAGAATACTATATGCAGAATATGAATGATGATGGTTACCCGGCAGTGGCAAGTGCAAGTGAAATGATAGAAGGAACCATTGGAGCAAAGGTTCCGGTATTTGGAAAGTCTTTTGAGGGCTTTACTGCGTTACAGGCAGAGGAAACTGCCATTGCGGCAGATGGAAACACAGTAGTCAAATATTACTATACCCGCAATAAATATAATCTGAGCTGGAACGCAAACGGAGGAAGCATTAAAGATACCGTTTACACCAGGGGAGAAGTTAAGTTTGGTGCGTCCATTCAGGCACCGGTAAATGTAATCCGGACAGGATATACCTTTGCCGGATGGAATACGATACTGGCAAGTACCATGCCTGCAAAAGACATGGCTTATTCAGCAAAATGGACACCAAATCCAGATACAGCCTATAAAGTAGAGCATTATCAGCAGAACATCAATGACGATGGATATCCTGCTGTTCCAACAGAAACAGACAATGAAACAGGTACTACCGGCAGTAAGGCAACAGCACATACGAAATCATACACAGGATTTACAGTTTCCAGTGTGACAGAGGGAAATATTGCAGCAGATGGAAGTACAGTATTAAAGTGCTATTATACCCGTAACAAATATAATCTGGTTTGGAATGCAAATGGAGGAACTATTAATGGCACTTCCTATACCAGCGGAAGTGTAAAGTTCGGTGTATCAATCCAGGCTCCAGTCAATGTGACCCGGACAGGATATACCTTTGCTGGATGGAATCCAACACCGGAAAAGACTATGCCGGCACAGGATATGACATATACAGCAAAATGGACAGCGGTTGCAACGCCAACACCGACAGGAACACCGTCTGTTGTTTCCTATACAGTGAAACATTATCAGCAGAACATCAATGATGATGGCTATCCATCGACACCGGTTAAGACAGAAAATCTGACGGGAGTTGCCGGAAGCCAGGTGACTCCGGCTGTTGCAAAATTTGGAGGCGGGTTTAGCCAACCATCCGCACAGACCGTTACACTAAAAGCAGATGGAAGCACTGTGGTAGAATATAAATATCCCCGCAAAAAATTTACGCTGGAATGGGATTTAGACGGAGGCACAGCGACAAATGCATATACAAGCGGAAGTATGAAGTATGGGGCTCCGATCGTACCACCAGAACCAAAGAAGGCAGGATATACCTTTGTTGATTGGGATGATGTCCTGTACGATGAAATGCCGGACTATGATATGACCTATACAGCAATCTGGGAAGAAGGGGAAGATCCGATACCAAGTCCGACACCAGATATCCCAGTTACAGACATTACGAAAGTGACACTTGGTATGACAACCAGCCAGCTGACCTCCGGTGTAGGAAGTCCGGTACGGATTGACAGCACTCCTCAGGGATATCAGGGATATGTTTATAATCCATCAGGAACCTATGAAAAATACATGCTGGTATATGTTGACAATGGTGTTGTGGTAGGTATGGCCACCATGTCCAAGAGCTTTTCCTATCAGAATCTTGTTTCGATAGGAGACAGCAGCAGTTCCCTGACAGGCTTCAAACTGATGGGAAGCTATGATTATGAGGCTGGTTATCTGTGTGAAACAGATACAGCATATGTAATGGCATTTGCAGACCATCAAGGAGATTCCAATATATATGCAGTGCAGATTTTTGCAAAACAAAGTGGCAGTGGTACTACAGTTAAGTTAGATGATTTGATCAAGGCAGAAAATTTATCATATGACAATGCCGTAAATTCCTGCATGGCGAAGCAGCTGGCAGAATGGGTAAATGCGTTCCGGGTATACAAAGGTGTGCCGATCGCTGTATATCATAGTAATGCTACGGCGCAGAACCACAGCAACGAGATGGCATCCACCGGTTCCGTCGGTTCGGGAACGGACTGGAAACAGAGATTTAATGACAATTACAAATCCATTGTAGGATTAGAAGACGGAGACACGCTGGGAATGGGGGAGAATAATGGTGCACACAGCCCGGATGCATTTGGATTTGTAGCATGGTGGGCAGATGATACCAGCAGTGGAAAGGATTCCAGTGGAGTAGTAACAGCATATAAGAATTTGTACAAATCAACCATTACGTTTGATGGGGTAGAAGAGCCGATAGATACTTATTATCTCTGTACAGGATTCTCCTATAACAGCAGTCAGGGGAACAAAACCTTTGCAACATTGGACTTCTTCTATTAAAAAGAAAGGAAGACATTATGGGGAAGGAAGTTAAAACGAATGCCATGAGGATGCTGGATCGTCAGAAAATTCCGTATCGGCTGAACCAGTACGAGTGTGAGGAATTTATTGATGGTGTAACCATTGCTGATAAGCTGGGGCAGAGTTATGACATTTCCTTTAAAACATTGGTCACGGTAGGAAAAAGCCGTCAGTATTACGTGTTTGCCCTGCCTGTGGATAAAGAACTGGACATGAAAAAGGCAGCACGGGCAGTTGGGGAAAAGAATGTAGAGATGGTTCCGGTAAAGGATATCAATAAGATTACAGGTTATATCCGTGGTGGATGTACGCCGATCGGGATGAAAAAGCAGTTTCCTACAGTGATCCATGAAAGTGCAGGAAAGCTGGATGAAATGATAATCAGTGGAGGCCGTCTTGGTGAACAGATCATGTTGAAGCCGGAGGATTTGCTTCGCGCCACTGCCGGGAAACTGGAGGACATCATAAAGGATTGATCCTTGTTGGAATAATAATCAGGAGAAGGAAGGAGGGGCTGTGTACAGAATGAATGTATACACAGAAAAAATGAATCGAGCACATGCAGAGGGGTTAAAAAAGCAGACCAATAACCGGTTCCTGAATATGTATGAAATAGATGCCGTACAGCGAAATGGCGAACATTTTCCGTATTATTTTGCTTCCAGGAGAAAAGATGGGGATTTGATGTTTGAGACGGGAGAACTTCGGGCAGACGGAGTAGTAATTTATCCTGTGTATCGTCTGGAACCGGAAAAGCTGGTACTGATCCGTCAGTTCCGTTATCCGGTCAACCAATATATTTATGAGCTTCCGGCAGGTCTGGTGGATGCAGGGGAGGAGCCTGTCGCCGCTGCGATCCGAGAGCTAAAAGAAGAAACAGGGTTGGATTTTATTCCATTCACAGATTACGATGAGGCATTGAAACGCCCATTTATCCAGAGCCAGGGAATGGCAGATGAATGTGATGTGACAGTATTCGGCTATGCGGAGGGAAAAGTTTCTTCTGCAGCAAATGAAGACGCTGAAGATATTCAGGTGATCCTTGCAGATAAGACAGAGGTTAAAAGAATCTTGCGGGAAGAGTGGGTTTCCATACGGGCAGCCTATCTGCTGACCGCATTTATAAAGAGTGATCCAGAAAATCCCTTTGAATTTCTGTCCATTTGAGACAACGGATCAAATATGAGGAGGTAGAAAATGAGAGCGAAAGAAATGAAGAAAGTTGTGGCAGTGGTAATTGTCATGGCACTGTTGGTTTCCGGTACTGTAGTTCCGGGAAGTGCAAAGGCAGCTGGAAAGGTAAAACTAAATAAGACGAAAGTAAGTATTGTTGCAGGAAAGACTGTTCAGTTAAAATTGAAAAACGCAAAGAAAAAAGTAAAATGGTCTTCTGCGAATAAAAAGATAGCTATTGTCAGTAAGAAGGGAAAGGTGACAGGGAAAAAGGCAGGGAAAGTAAAAATAACAGCCAGATCTGCCGGAAAGAAGTATATCTGCAGAGTGACGGTTATAAAGAGTAATGGAGGCAATGGTGATTCTGGGCCATCTGCCACAGTGAGACCGGGAAGTACAAAATCTCCGGTTCCTTCCACAGCAAAACCAGGAACCACACAGAAACCTTCCTCAACGGCAAAGCCGGGAAACACCAATACACCGGGGACGGGAGGTTCTTCGATTCCATCATCACAGGTAAGACCTGCCAGCAGTGGGGAGGATACACTGACTGTTGGTAATCTGTCAGTAAAACTGGGCATGAGCAAAAGTGAAGTGGAATCCAGTGTCGGTGCAAAGGCGGACAGAGAAGAAAAAACTCCTCTGGGGTTTGATGCCTATATTTATAATCCATCGGCAGATTATACCAATTATCTTATGGTACAGTTTGATAACGATTCGGTGGTAGGTATGAGTACCATTTCTTCCTATTTCTGCTATGAAGGATTGTTTTCTGCCGGAGACAGTTTTGACGATTTGAGAGGAAAGGGCTTTAAAAGCATGAACAGTACCTATGATTATGAAGCAGGTTATCTGTATGAGAGTGGAAATGAATATGCGATGGCATTTGTGGATCATCAGGGAGATCATACAGTATATGCAGCACAGATTTTTTCTAAGGTAAAGCAGCTGGATGATTTGTTCAAGGCAGAAAATTTAACATATGACAATACGATCAATTCCAATATGGCAAAGCAGCTGTTTGACTGGGTAAATGCTTTTCGTGCCTATAAGGGTGTGCCGCTGGCAGTATATTGTGACAATGATACAGCACAGAAGCACAGTGAAGATATGGCATTGAGCGGGTCCGTCCAGATGGATAGCTCAGATGGAACCAGCTGGAAGCAGAGATTTAATAATAACTACAAATCTATTGTGGGACTATGGGAAGAAGACACTCTGGGAATGAGTGAGAATATTGCCAGCCGCAGCCCGGATGCATTTGGCTTTGTTACCTGGTGGGCAGATGATACAAGCGGTGATAAAAGCACAACTGGAAAAACAAAAATCTATGAAAATATGTGCAAGTCAGCAGCTTTGTATAATGGAATCGAAGAACCGATAGATGCATATTATCTATGCACTGGTTTTGCTTATAATGAAAACCAGACACAGAAAACCTTTGCAACCTTGGATTTCTTCTTTTGAGATTATGTTTAAATTTGAGCCATTCAGGTAAGATAAGATTGATTCTGAACTCAAACTTCACACATTTTGTTAATGCCAGACTTTATTGTGAGAGGTTTGAGTTCTTTGTTTTAGAAACAAGCCTTTTATAAAAAATCAGAATGCACACTTTGCCTAATGTTTTTCGCAAATTACGACAAAAAAGACAACGATATACTGTGTCTGAAGGAGAGGAAAAGCACAACATATATGCAAATATTACAACAAAAATATAAAATGAAAAAAATACTTGTATATTTTGCTAAGATGTTATATAATGAATTTACGAAAACGATTTAGAAAAAAACAATCACTTACGTAAACATTTACGTAAAACATTTAAGTAAAATTAACGGAAAGAAAAAGTATAGTGATATTTATACTGCAACGGCAGTAAAAATATAGAAGTAAACCATTAAAATTAATTTTGAGGAGGCTTTTTATGAGAAAGAAAGTTTTAAGTGTGCTTTTATGCACCGCAATGGCTACCACTCTTTTAACAGGCTGTGGCGGATCTTCTGATGATTCATCAAGCAAGGGGTCTGATGCTGGCAGCAAAGCAGGCTCAGAGGTGACATCTGAGAAGAAATCTACTGCAGAGGTATCTACCGGCGGAAAGGTTCTGAACATTCGTTGTTGGAATGAAGA
Source organism: Lachnospiraceae bacterium (assembly GCA_017936785.1). GTDB lineage: Bacteria > Bacillota > Clostridia > Lachnospirales > Lachnospiraceae > UBA2882. The sequence continues at coordinate 21,823 of JAGBEV010000040.1, forward strand.
GTTTAAGACCCGTGTAGAAGATCACTATCCTGGCTATGAGAAGACAGGTAAGAAATCTGGTAAGATTGGTGATGTTACAGTAAAGTGGAATATCACACCAAATGAAGACAATGCATATCAGAATGCACTGGATGAGGCTCTTCTGGCTCAGAAGGATGCAAAGACGGATGACAAGATTGACATGTTCCTGGTTGAAGCTGATTATGCATTGAAGTATGTTGACACTGAGTACACAGTAGACGTTGTAAATGACCTGGGTGTATCTGAGGAATCTCTGGCAAATCAGTATCAGTACACAAAGGATATCGTCACCGATTCCAACGGTGCTTTGAAGGGCGCTTCATGGCAGGGCTGTCCTGGTGGTATGATTTACAGACGTGACATCGCAAAGAAGGTATTTGGTACTGATGATCCTGCAAAGATTCAGGAGAAGTTTTCTGACTGGGATGCTTTCAAAACTGCAGCAGCAGAGTTGAAAGACAAGGGATATCAGATTACAGCTTCTGTAAATGATACATATCGTGTATACTCCAATAATGTAAGTTCTAAGTGGGTAGAAGATGGCAAGATCAACATGGATGAGAACATCAAGAGATGGGTTGATGATTCTAAGGAGATGGTTGAGAACGGATATACAGCAACACATGACCTGTGGAGCAGTGACTGGAGTGCAGGCTTTATGGAAAGTGGTAATGTATTCTGTTACTTTGGACCAGCTTGGTTCATCGACTTCTCTATGAATTCAAAAGATGATGATGGAAATTGGGTAAAAGGTAGTGTTGGTGCAGCGCATAACTGGGCTGTTACAGAGGGACCACAGGGCTTCTTCTGGGGCGGTACATGGCTTTGCGGTGCTAATGGAACAGACAATGCGGATTTAGTTAAGGATATCATTGAGAAGCTGACATGTGATGAAGAGATCATGACAGAGATTGCTACAAAAGACAGTGATTTTGTTAATAACCAGTCAGCTATTGAATCCCTTTCAACCAGCAAGAAGTTTAAGAATGAAATTCTGGGTGGACAGAATCCAATTCCTGTCTTCGCAAACGGTATGGGAAGTATTGATATGAGCAATATCACTTCTTATGACCAGACATGTACAGAGGAAATTCAGACAGCTATGAAGGATTACTTTGATGGCAATGCTTCTTATGACGATGCTTTAGCGACATTCTACAAGAATGTAGAGACAAAACATCCAGAGCTTTCTCACTAATTGAGTAGCGAAATGTGAAGTTAAATAAAAAATAGCTGATATTTATTCAGGGTATGCCTGCTTACGTATGTAGGCAGGCATATTTTATACCTTAAAAGGGAGGAGAAGAAATGAGCACATCCCCAAAAAAGAGAAAAGGAAAAGTTGAAAAATATAATAAATGGGGTTATATCTTTTTAATACCATTTGTTTTGACATATGTTATATTCCAGTTGGTTCCGCTGGTAAACACGATTTATAACAGTTTTTTTGAGAATTATCGTATGGGCCTGCAGCAGGTTGGTCCAAACTTTGTAGGACTGGAGAATTATAAGAAGCTTTTTGCGGAAGGATATTTCTGGGTATACCTCAAAAATACCATGATCATGTGGGTTCTTGGTTTTGTGCCGCAGATTCTGCTGTCTCTGCTTCTTGGTGCATGGTTCTCTGATACCAGACTGAAATTAAAAGCATCCGGATTTTTTAAGACAGTAATTTATCTGCCAAACCTGATTATGGCATCTGCCTTTGCCATGTTGTTCTTTGCATTATTCGCAGATGGTGGTCCGGTAAACGCACTTCTTTTAAGTATAGGAGTTATTAAAGAGCCATTTAAATTCCTGTCCCATATATGGAGCGCACGTGGCCTGGTAGCATTTATGAACTTCTTGATGTGGTTTGGTAATACGACCATCCTTTTGATGGCTGGTATGATGGGTATTGACCCAGCACTTTTTGAAGCGGCAGAGGTGGATGGAGCTACCTCTAATCAGGTGTTCTTTCGGATTACACTTCCACTGCTTCGTCCGATCTTAATCTATGTTATGATTACTTCCCTGATTGGTGGCCTGCAGATGTTTGATGTTCCTCAGGTTTTGACAAACGCAACGGGACAGCCGGTAGAGTCTACCATGACACTGATCATGTATTTGAATAAGCATCTGTACAGTAAAAATTATGGTATGGGTGGTGCATTGTCAGTTATCCTGTTTATCATTACAGGTATTTTGAGCTTGATTGTTTATAAAGGATTTAATCAGAGGAAGGAGGCATAAGAAATGGCAAAAGAAAAGAATGGATCAGAAGTAAAGGGCGGAATTGGCCTTCGTGCCAGAAGAGTGATCGCATATATTGTACTTGCTTTCGTTTCTATTATGTGCCTGTTCTGGTTTTATGTATTGTTTGTCAATGCAACAAGGTCTCATGAAGAAATCAATTTAGGGTTCCATGCATTGCCGGGTACTGATTTCGCCAGGAACTGGTATAATACCATTATACATGGCTCGCAGCCGGTAGTATCTGGTTTGATCAACAGTATTATCGTTGCCGTAGGCTGTGCTGTTTTAACAACATATTTCTCAGCTATGACGGCATATGCGATTCATGTGTATACGTTTAAGCTAAAAAAGGTAATGTTTGCATTTATCCTGATGGTTATGATGATTCCAACCCAGGTTACTGCACTTGGTTTCCTGCAGATGATTATGAAGTGGAATATGATGAATTCCTTTCTTCCGCTGATTGTTCCAAGTATCGCAGCACCAGTTGTATTTTTCTATATGAAGCAGTACATGGAAGCATCCCTTCCATTGGAAATTATAGAAGCATCCCGTATTGACGGTGCCGGGGAGTTCCGTACTTTTAATCAGATGGTTATTCCGATCATGAAACCGGCAATTGCGGTCCAGGCAATTTTTGCCTTTGTTACCAGCTGGAATAATTACTTCATTCCGGCATTGATTTTGACGGAAGACAATAAGAAGACACTTCCTGTATTGATTGCAAATTTAAGAAGTGCTGACTGGCTGAAGTTTGATATGGGTCAGGTTTACATGATGATTGCATTCTCTATTTTCCCAGTTATCATTGTATATCTGATATTATCTAAGTTTATTGTACAGGGTGTTGCATTGGGTAGTGTAAAGGGTTAATACGACCCTAGACCCATGTGAGGCCCGTTATATACAATAATCCTCTCTTTCTCATTGTTTAGGGCTGTCGCTTTGCGGCAGCCCGTTTTGTTTGTTGAAAATGGGGCTGGAGCCGAACCAGCATAAGAGCAGTATCGTAAAGCGTGATGCTTGTAGTTGCCGTTTTAAGCATTCTGTGATAAGATACTAAGTTGAACTGGTCTGCACCATTGGGCCAGGAATAGAACAGACATATTTTGGGGAAAGATAATGAGATGATGGAGGATGATGTATGAGAGGTTTACGGAAACGGAGTATGGCTATGGCAGTTGTTTGTGCTATGGCAATTACTATGACAGGATGTTCCGGCAAAAAAGCGGACAAAAAGGAAAAACCAGAGAGTACAGCAACGGAAATGGTAAGTGCATCTCCGCAGAGTGAAGAGGGATTGGAAGGGATAAAGGCATCTGGCAAGGGAAACAAAAAATCAGACGTGCCATTGGTTGTGGGGATTTCTTCTTTTGATAAAGAGTTTAATCCGTTTCAGGTCCAGTCAGAAAATGATGATAAAGCGGTGGGACTGACTCAGTTGAAGCTGCTTACGGTGGACAGAGAAGGTGCTTTGGTCAATAAAGCAATGGAAGGGGAAGTACGCCGGTATAATGGAGAGGACTATACCTATCAGGGTCCTGCTAATATAAAGGTTGTTTATGATGAAAAGGCAAAAGAGACGGTTTATCATATTCGTATCCGGAATGATATCTTGTTTAGTGATGGAGAACCAGTCACGATAGATGATGTGATTTTTTCCATGTATGCATTTGCTGACAGCAGCTATCAGGGAAAAGAGACATTCGGGAAACTGCCGGTCAAGGGAATGAAAGAATACCAGGGGTCAGGTCAGGATGGCAAGGTTAAAAATATAGCTGGTATAGAACGAATAGATGATTATAGATTAAAGATAACAACAAACGGCTACAGTAAGGATTTTATAGAGTCTTTGAATATTCCAATCTGTCCTCTGCATTTTTACGGGAATGAGAACCAGTATAATTATAAAAAGAACCAGTTTGGGTTTTCCAGAGGCGATATCAGTTCTCTGATTAAAAAGAAGAATTCACCGACAGGTGCTGGTGCTTATAAATTTATTAAGTATGAGAGCGGCGTAATCTATTATGAGGCAAACGAAAAGTATTACCGGGATTGTCCACTCACTGCATTTATCCAGTTGAAGGAAATCGGTAAAAAAGATACAGAACACCGGGTAGAAATTTTGCGGGAAGGCGATGTAGATATTGTTGATCTCGAAGGCAGCAATGAAGCCATTACCCAGATCACTACGACAAATTCCAATGGCAAGCTGAACGGTGGTACGATTTCGACCAGGCTATATGATGGAGAGAGATATGCATATATTGGCATGAATGCCCGAAATGTCTGTGTGGATGAGAAAAAGGACAGTACCCGTTCTAAAAATTTGAGAAAAGGACTGGCTACCCTCTTAGGAACCAATCGTTATGAGATGGTAGAACTTTGTACACAATCTTCCAAAGTGATCAATTATCCGTCATCTGATACATCCTGGTCTGTACCGCAAAGTGAAGACGAGGAGTATCGGGGAGCTTTTGTGACTGACAAGGATGGAAATATAATCTACAGCAGTAATATGACAGTGGAAGAGCGTTCGGAAGCGGCATGTAAAGCTGCCTTGGGATTTTTGAAGCTGGCAGGCTATAAGGTGAAAAAGGGAAAAATCGTGGCAGCACCAGAGGGAGGTTCTACAGAATTTACGGTGCTGGTACCGGATGATACAGATTCTGGAGAGGGATTGTATACGCTTATGAGTAATGTGAAGCCAATGTTTCAAAAAATTGGTTTGAAGCTGGTCATTGTTGATGGAATGAAGCAGAGGCAGATAGAGAAAATACTGCGAAAGGGTAAACAGCAGATCTGGTGTGGATTTGCTGAAACAAAGGTAAATGGAAATCTGAATGCCATGTACCACAGTAATTATAAAAAAGATCCGGAGGCTGGCAGAGAGAATTATTTCCGGATTGTAGACAGTGATTTAGACGAATATATCGAGGAGACAATGACAACAGTCGGGTTGAAGAAAAGCATTCGCCTGTATGGACAATGTTATGACAAGATTATGGAATGGGCTGTTGAGGTTCCTGTCTACCAGGAAAGAGATATCACAATCTTTAGTTCTTCCCGGATCAACATGGAGACCATTGTGCCGGATATTACTGCGTATTATGGATGGATGGATGAACTACAGAGTATAGAGATGAAATAAAAATATGCCGTGCAAAGAATTTTTGTACGGCATATTTTTTGTAGTATCATACGACGAAAAAGTTGTTCGGTTATAACAGGTATTTATATACCATAATAAAGTGACAGAAACTTCCTGCCATCACAAACAGATGAAAGATTTCATGAGAACCAAATTCTTTGTGCAGGGAGTTAAATAACGGTAGTTTCAGGGCATAAATGATACCACCAATGGTATAGATGATACCACCTGTAAGAAGCCATAAAAATGCTCCCCGTGACATACAGGAGTAGATCGAATGGATCGAAAAGATGCAGATCCAGCCCATTGCGATATATATAATGGAATTAAGCCATTTCGGCGAATCTACCCAGAAGATGGTCAGTATAAGACCGGAAATTGCCACTCCCCATACCAGGTAGAAGATCGGCAGTCCTTCTGCAGCAGGAAGAACCAGGAGACAAACAGGTGTGTAACTTCCGGCAATGAGAAAATAGATCATAATATGATCTAATTTTTTTAAAATCGAAGTTGTCCGGGAATCAGCAATGACAGCGTGATAGGCAGTACTGGCTCCATATAAAAGAATCATACTGAGTATGAACAGAAAAGACGAAGCCAGATAACGGGGGTCTGACCGAACAGCTGCCTTTGACAACAGAAAAGGTGCTGCAAGGACTGACAGGAGCATAGCGACAAAATGAGTGATAGCACTGGCTGGATCCTTGAGGCGTAACGAACCACGCTGTGTCATATGAGCAGATATCGGGGTCACGGGATTCGGGATAGTAGACATGATAAATTCTCCTTTCTGTAAATAAAAGTATTTGAAATTATTATACGTAGTATTAAAAACTATGTTATGTAATATTAATATACACCTTGCTGGAGAAATATGCAAGAGTTACATAGGAAAATATTGTCTGGAAGAAAAGGGGATGTTATAATAGGGAATAACCGAACATAACCGTAGATGAAAATAAGATTGTTGGGGGAGAGAAGAATGGATTTGAAAGTTGGAGATGTCATTAAAATGAAAAAATCACATCCCTGTGGAACAAACAGCTGGAAACTTTTGCGGGTCGGCATGGATATCCGAATGGAATGTACCGGATGCGGGCATCAGGTTATGCTTCCAAGAAAGCAGGTAGAAAAGGGGTTTCGTGGGATGTTGAATGGAGAAGGGAAAAAATAGTCAGAATGCAGAGTTTTAAAAATAAAATAGTGCTTGCTTTTGGAATAGACTTGTTGTATAATACCCAATTGTGATACGTTAAAATTCCTTGTTCTTTTCTGTTAGGGCATAGCATGTAGTACATGCCGCATCCGAAGTTATCACACGGAGGCGAAGCTGTGAAAAGAGCCAGAGACCAAAAGGAGGTACAGGCAACTATGAACAAATATGAATTAGCGTTAGTTGTCGATGCTAAGATCGAAGAAGATGTAAGAGTAGCTACTGTCGAGAAAGCAAAAGAGTATGTGACTAAATTCGGCGGTAACATCACCAATGTGGATGAATGGGGCAAGAAGAGACTTGCTTATGAGATTCAGCACATGAAAGAAGGATACTACTACTTTATTCAGTTCGATGCTGAGGCAAATGTTCCAGGTGAGTTGGAGCAGGTAGTCCGTATTATGGACAATGTCATCAGATTCTTATGCATCAGACAGGAGGCATAAGACGGAAAGGAAGGTGTATCCTTCATGAATAAGGTTATTCTGATGGGACGTCTGACCCGTGAACCTGAGATTCGTTATTCCTCAGGAGAGAATCAGACAGCGATTGCAAGATATACACTTGCAGTAGACCGTAGATTTAAACGCCAGGGAGATGACCAGACGGCAGATTTTATTAACTGTGTCGTATTTGGCAGAGGAGCAGAATTTGCCGAAAATTATCTTCATCAGGGCACAAAGATTGTAGTTACCGGTCGTATTCAGACCGGAAGCTACACCAATAAAGATGGACAGCGGGTTTACACTACAGATGTAGTGGTAGAGGAGCAGGAATTTGCGGAGAGCAAGGCAGCAGCTGCTAATAATGGCGGTGGTTATCAGCAGGCAGCTCCATCCAGACCAGAGCCTACACAGGCAGCGGGGGATGGATTCATGAACATTCCGGATGCCATCGAAGAAGAACTGCCATTTAACTAGTTTTATTTGGCGAAATATGAAATAGGAGGTTTCGAAAATGGCTTATAATAAAGGCGATAGAGACGGTGCTCCAGCAAAGAGAAGACCGGTTCGTAGAAGAAAAAAAGTATGTGCTTTCTGTGCAGACAAAGAGCATGACTTCATCGATTACAAGGACATCAATAAGTTAAAGAGATATGTATCTGAAAGAGGTAAAATTCTTCCTAGAAGAATTACCGGTAACTGTGCGAAGCATCAGAGAGCTTTAACAGTAGCTGTGAAGCGTGCCCGTCACGTAGCATTGATGCCATATACAACAGACTAATAAAGTAAGAGTCCGTCATGACATTTACTATGTGTGTATAAAGACTGCACACTGGAGAGAAATCTTCGGTGTGCAGTCTTTTTTTACTTTATGGGAAAGTTGATCTCGCTACGGATATTTTTTGTTACTGCTTACGAGAAGAAATATGCTGGATGACACCACACCCGATCTTGTTGCCGGAATTGCCGGATGGCTGTGTGGTAAAGTCATCTGGATGGGAATGAATGATAAGGGAACGATTAGCGACATCGTCAATAGTGAGGTGACCATCATAAAAAATAACAAAAGCATAGCCGTTGCTGCTTAAAAGAGGGGGCAGATCTCCGGCATGTTGCGGATGAGGAAACTGATCGGGATTGTAGTGGTTTCCCGTTTTGTCAAAGGGCAGTGTACAGTCTCCTGCTTCATGGATATGCATTCCATAAAAGTGAGGGCTGTTTAAGGAAGCCGGGCTTCCCTGCTGTGACGCAGAGTTTTGTTCTGCATCGGGAAGACCGGATACTTCTACTTCGATCAAGAGACCGGAATAGGAAGTCTGAAAGAATCTGGCAGACCCATGCAGCATAGGATAGCCAGTATTGCCTTTGATCGTTGCAATAGCCTGTGGCTCATTTTGTGATAAAAGAGAAAAAAAAGCAGCCTCGGGTGTCATTTGAAACATAAGGAAACCTCCTGTGAGATAGGATAATTGGTTCCGGTTTTAAAACACGGAATCAATTGAAATTAATATATTATATGGGAAAAAAAGGTGGGTGTTCAGATAGGGAAGAGGAAAAGAGAAAAGTGACATTTTTTTCGTTCATTTGTGCAAAAAGGGGATAGAAAACTTCATGGTAGTGGGGAGTGGCAAATAATATAATTAAGAAAATAGTGGTGATTTTTGATATTTTTATTTTGGGAAGGAGAAGGATTATGAAGCAAAAAAGAAAAATCTTATGGACAGCTTTGGTCGTGGGGACTGTAGCTGGAACAGCAATTTTTGTGCCAAAATTGCAGCCGTTAAAAGCAAGAGATGGTTTTTCCAGTGACCGTTTTGAGTATCAGGAAATTCCTGCATCCCAGTCACTGGATACCAAGAGAAGTTCTTTTACTGGAGAAGAATGGACAGGAAAGGGAAAAAATATCAGCATAACCTCTGTGAATACCCTTACGGACAGCGTTAATGCAGTTCCTTACGCAGATAAGGAAACAGCGTTTTATGGAGCAAGAGATTACGCCAGAGAGGGTTCTGCTTATTATCAGCTGCTCTCTGGAGAAGGTGAAAAATGGGATCTGACTGTGCTGGGTAGTCCTTCAGAGGCGCAACAATGTGGTGCTTTTGAGCAGACAGATTACCAGATGGATACCCAGGATGGATGGAAGCAGGTGGAACTTCCTGCCAGTTGGACCAGCTATGGTTTTGACTATTCCATTTACACCAATTCCAAGATGCCGTTTCAGGAAAGTGTAGGATTTCCGCAGGCACCGGAAAATCAAAATCCGGTGGGCCTTTACCGGAAAACATTTCAGGTAAAGGATTCCATGCTGCAGGAAAACGGGAAGGTGTATCTTACCTTTGCCGGTGTAGAGTCAGCCTATTATGTCTATATAAACGGACAGGAGGTTGGCTATAGTGAGGACAGCTACAATCCTCATTCCTTTGATATTACTGATCTGCTGAATCCAAAAGGACAGGAAAACGTGCTGGCGGTAAAGGTACTGAAATTCTGTGATGGCACTTGGATGGAAGACCAGGATATGATCTATGACGGAGGCATTTTCCGTGATGTCTATCTGACAAGCACCACAAACGTACATATTTCAGATTATAAGCTGGTTACAGAGCTGGCAGATGATTTTCAGAGTGCTTCTGTTGGAATGGATGTTTCGGTAAAGAACGATTCTATAACAGATATGTCCGGTCTGGGAGCAGAGGTTACATTATATGATGAGTCAGGCAGTGTATTTGCAGAAAAGGATTTTTCCCTGAGTGATGTTGCCTCAGGAGATACAGGGAAAAATGAACTCAGCATACCTGTATCAAATCCCGAACTTTGGGATGCAGATCATCCAAACCTCTATACTATAGTAATTTCTCTTTATGACAAAACAGGAAGATGTCATTATGAGAGTATCTCCCAGAATATTGGTTTCCGAAAGCTGACTTTTACCAGTACACAGGTGGCAGACAGAAAAACCTATACTCATACGACAACAAAATACGATACAGTAAAGATCAATGGGAAAAGGTTGCTGCTGAAGGGAGTAAACCGTCATGACACAGATCCGGAAACGGGAAAATATGTGTCGCATGAGGTGTATGAGGCCGATGTGAAGCTGATGAAGCAGAACAATATTAATGCAGTGCGTACCTCGCATTATGCGAATGATGATTATATGTATTATTTATGTGATAAATATGGATTGTACATGATGTGCGAAACCAATAATGAATCCCATGCGATCCAAAACAACGAAAAGCAGCTGGTACAATTGGAGCAGGCGATCATGGACCGTCAGGTCACTGCGTATCAGCGTCTGAAAAATGTCACTTCAAATATTATCTGGTCCATTGGAAATGAATCCAGCGGCAACCAGGCGTCTGGGAATTTTGCAGATGGTATGTTCAGCCGGATGATCTACTATTTCAAGGATAATGACAGTACCAGGATGGTTCACTATGAAGGAACCTGTCAGGGAACAGACAGTGCCGGAGGAGTAGATATGATCAGTCATATGTACTATGCTCCAAAGGACGTTGCAAAGGGAGCGGAGATAGAATCCAAAATGCCATATCTTCTCTGTGAATATGACCACGCGATGGGAAATGCAGTAGGTAATCTGAAAGAATATTGTGATGTATTCCGTTCCAGTGATAATATGCTGGGGGGTTTTATCTGGGATTGGGTAGACCAGTCCAGAAAGATCGCACTGAAGGACGGGGACTGGGATTACTATGCACAGAAGGATGCCCATGCCAGTGGGTTGAATCAGCTGACTGGCTTTTACTTAGGATATGGCGGCGACTGGGGTGATGAAAAAAATGATAAGAATTTCTGTCAGAATGGTCTGGTTTCTGCTGACAGAGACCCACAGCCAGAATTGAAAGAGGTGAAGTATCAGTATCAGGATTTTTGGTTCCTCTCTAATGAGAGCAGCTTGCAAGGCAATGTGATTACAGCAGGAAACGAAAGTATATCAAAAAAGCTGTCAGAATATGATGTGATCTGGGAATTACAGGAAGACAGTAAGGTGATAGACAGTGGAAAGCTCTCAGAAGAGCTGCTTCCGGGGGAAAAGAAAGAAATTACAGTTCCATATACATTGCCTGCTGTACGGAAGGCGGGCGCAGATTACTATCTGAATCTTTCGGTACAGTTGAAGGAAGACACTTCCTATGGTAAGGCTGGAGATGAAATTGCTTATGAGCAGTTTCCTGTTTCTGCTGCTGTGCCGCAGGTAGATAAGAAAATGAATGGAAGCGGTGTTACAGTGGTTTTACAGGATGGCAATTACCTGGTGCAGGGTCAGGATTTTAGCTTTGAACTCAATGGAACAACCGGTGCAATGCAAAATTATAAATATCAGGGACAGCTGATCATAGAGGAGGGACCTGTTCCTAATTTTGACAGGGCAGAATTGGATAATGATTATGTTTCCTTTGCAGATATTGGGAAAACAGCCAGTCTGAATGGAGTTCCGATCGTGGAACAGGATGCGGATGGCAGATATGTAGTTACTGTAAACCTGAAACTAGACTATAAGGGTGAGGGAAAAGTTGCTGCAAAATACATTATCAATAGTTATGGAGCAATCACCGTTAATTTTCAGTATGATCTGAATGGTGTGTCACAGAGGGAATACACAAAAGTTGGAACAGTCATGACATTACCTCAGGGAAGTGAAAATATCACATGGTACGGAAATGGTGACAGCGAAAGCTATAGCGACAGATGTTCCTATACCAGAGTGAAAGAATATACTTCTACAGTAAATGATATGTATTATCCGTTTGTCAGACCGCAGGATTGTGGAAATCTGACAGGGGTAAAGTGGATCAGTGTCACAAATCCGGATACGGGCTACGGTGTTCTGATTGCCGGAGAAAAAGAGGTGAACGCTTCCGCACTTCATTTTACAGCAGGTGCATTGAATGAGGCGAAACATACCACTGAGCTGCAGCCGGATCAGGAAACCTATGTGACAGTAGACGCAGCAGTATCTGGTACAGGTAATAACTCATGTGGTTTCAGGACGTTAAACGAATATAAGGTTACAGAAAAGAATTATAATTTCACATATACGATTCTTCCGGTAAACCAGGAAACAGACAGAATGGAAGAGGCAAAAAAATATAGAAGTTATGATGTGTTACAAGTGGAGCAGCCGGACCATAACACAAAACAGCCTGAGAATCCTGCCCCGGGCAATGGAACAGATAGTGTTAAGAAGGCTGTGTCTGCCAAAAAGGTAACAGGGTTAACTGTCAAGTCGGGAAAGAAGAAAACGCTGACCATCCGTTGGAAAAAACAGGAGGGAATGAAATATAAGGTTGCATACAGTACCAGCAAATCTAAGCTGTCTAAGCAGAAAAATGGAAAAATCAAGTCGGTCAGATCAGTGAAGGTACTTACGGCAAAGAAAAACAGTGTAACTATCAAAAAGTTGAAATCCGGCAAAAAATATTATGTTAAGGTTTGTGCGTATTGTACAGAAAATAAAAAGATCCAGGCTGGAAAGTGGTCTGGAGTGAAGACAAAGAAAGTCAAATAACAGGAGGGATTGCGGATGAGAAGAAGAACAGAAAAAGGCCTGCTGGCTGTTTCTATTGCAGCGGCATTGACGGTGGCTGCTATTGGAGGAAATGTCTGGGGGAATGGCAGGGCATTGGCAGCAGAGGAAACAGTAGAAAATGAAAATATTGTGGCAATAAATTCCCGAAATGTCTACAGCAGCAATCATGGAATATTTGAAGGATGGGGAACCAGTCTTTGCTGGTTTGGAAACCGCATTGGAGGTTCAGAAAAGACCTCTAACGAAGCTGCAAAGCTTTTGTGTAATGAGGAGGATGGGTTAGGATTGAATATTATTCGTTTTAACATTGGAGGCGGAGACGATCCTTCCCACGACCATATTACCAGAACAGACTCCAAGATGCCGGGATACTGGGGAAGCTATGATGAAGCAACAGATACCTTTACCTATGATTATACAAAGGATGCAAACCAGAGAAATGTATTAAAGAAAATGCAGGCGGAAAATGGAAATCTGACTGTGGAGGCATTTTCTAATTCTGCGCCGTATTTTATGACTGTGTCAGGATGTACCTCTGGTGTTGAGGACGGCTTTGCAGATAATCTGAAGGCAGATAAGTTCGATGATTTTGCTGAATATATGGCTAATGTAGTTAAATATTACAAAACTAATTATGGTGTGAATTTTACCAGTGTAGAGCCTATGAATGAAAATGGCTGGTCTATCCAGAGAAACGGGCAGAAGCAGGAGGGATGTACCTTTAAGAGAGGGGAATCCCAGTCAAAAATGCTTCTTGCCATGAGTGCCGCATTAAAGAATCATGGTCTGGAAGATGTGGTTCTGGCAGGATGTGATGAGAGTACACCAGGTGAAGCATTGAGCAGTCTGAATAAATTATCTGAGGAAGCATTAAATGTCTTAGGAAGAGTGGACACTCATACCTATGGAGAAGGAAAGGAAGACCAGCTGAGAGCAAAAGTACAGGAGCTTTCTAAAAATCTCTGGATGAGTGAAACAGATGGAGGTGATACTGCCGGAAAGAATGCAGGTGAAATGGGAGCAGCACTGGCATTAGCACAGAGGATCAATCACGGAATGAACAGCCTTCAGCCATCAGCGTGGATACTCTGGCAGGCAATTGGCAGCTACTGTTCCAGCCAGCCTTATGAGGGAAATCGCGATCCGGTTTCCCTGAATCAGTCTGATTTGGACAAAAAAGGCTTTTGGGGGGTTACTTATGCAGATATGGATAAGGAACAGGTGGTATTGACCAAAAAATACTACGCTTTTGGCCAGTATACGAAATATATCCATAAAGGTGATTATATGCTGGTAGGAAATGATCAGAATACCATATCCTATGACAAGGAAAAGAAGGAATTAAAAATCGTGGCAGTGAATACAACTGACACAGAACAGGAAATGCAGTATAATTTGTCTGGTTTTGATGTAAAAGATGCAGCCGTGGAAGTAGTGCGTACCAGTGGTGATATGGAAACGGGAGAAAACTGGAAAAAGGTGGAGGATGTTTTGGCAGACAGCAAAGGTTTTCAAGCAGTCTTAAAGCCAAATTCTATCACTACATTTACTGTAAAAAATACAGAGGCGGATTTACCAGTCATAGCATCAAATGCAGAACCTACTGTTACACCGGCTGATACACCACAGACAACTACTGCTCCTTCTGCAGAACCGCAGGAAGCTCCTGTACTCGGACAGGTCAAGCAGGTAAAAGTGACAAAAACAGGAAAAACATCAGTGGCTCTTTCCTGGAAAAAGATTAGCGGCGCAAAATACAAGGTGGCATATTCTACCGGTAAAAAGAAGCTGTCCAAAATAAAAAACGGCACAGCAAAGGCGGCAGCAGGGATAAAAATAAAAACTTCCGGAAAAAATAAAATTACTCTGAAGGGCTTAAAGAAGAGCAAAACATATTATGTTAAAGTTTGTGCTTATCAGGTGAAAAATAAAAAAACAGTTTATGGAAACTATTCGGCAGTGAAAAAATGTAAGACAAAGAAATAAAACGTACTTTCTAGACAACTACAGGGAAAAGGGACTTTGCTATGTTCAGAGTCCCTTTTTCCCTGTAGTTTTATATATTTTCTTTTCTATCCATCCTAATTTCTTTTGGGACCTCTTAGGAGATAATACTTTTTCGACAACTATATGGTAAATGAGAGCTATAGTTGTGTGTAGTAATGCGAGAAGGAGAATTTGTGGGTACCTTGAACATACAATATTATTTTATGCCGATAGCGGAAAAGAATGTCGAAAATAAGTTTGTTTAAATAATTGGAAAATTGCCGATGATAAAGTATAATAATGAATATAAAATCCACAAGGAGCTGATGCTATGAATTATTTATCTGTTGTAGAAGTGGCGAAGAAATGGGGAATATCAGAGCGTTCAGTAAGAAATTATTGTGCACAAGGCCGAGTGCAGGGAGCCTTTTTGACTGGAAAGACATGGAATATTCCAGATGATGCAGATAAGCCAGCTAGAATGCCGAAGAAAATAACGAAACAAGTCAGACTTATAGATGTGTTAAAGAGAGAGCAAGAAAGCCAACTGCCTGGTGGTATTTATCATAAAGTACAGGTGGATTTAACATATAATTCTAATCATATTGAGGGAAGTAGGCTTACTCATGATCAGACAAGATATATTTTTGAAACGAATACCATAGGTATTAGTAGTGAATTAATAAATGTGGATGATATTGTAGAGACTACAAATCATTTTAAATGTATTGACATGATAATAAAGAATGTTAATTACCGCCTATCTGAAAAGTTTATCAAGCAATTGCACTGGATGCTTAAAACTGGTACTAGTGATAGCAGAAAAGATTGGTTTGCAGTAGGAGATTATAAAAAATATGCAAATGAAGTAGGTGGAAAGGAAACAACTTTACCAGAAAATGTCTCAAAAGAGATGAATGTATTACTTTCAAAATACAATAAGAAGAAAGATATTACTTTTGAGGAGATATTGGATTTTCATTATAAGTTTGAGTGTATTCATCCATTCCAGGATGGGAATGGACGTATTGGGAGACTTATTATGTTTAAGGAATGCCTAAAGTATAACATTGTACCTTTTATAATTGCAGAAGAATTAAAACTGTATTATTATCGCGGGCTTAAAGAATGGAAGAATGAGAGAGGCTATTTAAAAGATACCTGTTTAATGGCGCAAGATCAATTTAAATTGATCTTGGATTATTTTAAGATTTCATATGAGGATTAATAAGTAGGAAGATAATAATGGGGACTTTGCTATTTCCTCGACAAACTGGAAGTTGTCAGCTTACAGTGTGACATTATACCGTAATCCACTCATGCAGCGCCGCCGAAAGTCTTTTGTCTATGTCTTTTCTTGCTGCTTCACACTCATCGGGATATTTCTTTGCTGAATGGAAAATAAAACGCATAACAAATTTCAAGCCTATCGGCAGTGCCATTCGCAGCATGGATTCTGGCAACACAAAATGCGTACCATGCTTATACGTTATAGTCTCATATTCACACTCGTGTGGATATTCCTGCAAACGCAGATCCATACGACGGACATATTTACCTGCCTCCCACAGGCTGTCATCGTCTGCTCCGATCAAGATAAGCTTACCCTTGATATTTTCAATTTTTATCATTTCTTCCTCTGTATGCTCGCGTTCCTTTTCAGAATCTGCAAAAAGACAAGTCGAACGCAGAAAATCTCCGGATCCTTTTGTTTCAGCCTCAATCTTTTTCCAATACGTTGGATGTTCGTAAACAAATGGCATATAAGCAAGCGGCTTTCCACGATAGGAAAGTGTAGAAGTTCCAGACACAGGCCACTCCTTGCAGCCATCCTTTTTGCCCTGCTCAAACCCCTGCCATACAAAATCGCTGGCAGTCAGCCCAAATGTCAGCGTTATATCCGGGAAATAGGATGACGCAACCAGCGCTTCCATTCCTGCCGTACTCATTCCCATAATACCGACCTTTCTGTTTCCATGAGCCATTAACCACTTAACCGCTGTCTCAATTCTCTCAAGCGGACAGTTGACGTGGCTATAGTTGTGTTTCCCCGGAGACATGCAGAGTGCATTGACGCCATTTCCTTTCATCAAATCCCGATTGAGATTCCACCTATTTTAAGGGATTTAATAACTGTTATATTTTGTCATCAAATTTCTCACAAACCATTGAAAACACTAAGTTTGTGACAGGTGAGCTTTCCCTTAGATGTTCCCTAGTGTTATATCTTCCCACAGGGTTTTACGAACTCTGATAAGGGAAAAAGCAAGGGCAACAAAATCATATAACATAGTATAACACAAAATAAAACTGACATGGTAAACTGATTGAAATGCTTCTCTATTTTTTATTGTTTGAAGGAGATACTATATGAATATTATTTATGCAGAATACAATATGTACCAAAACAGCATTGACATCTATACTTATGCCGGATATATGCTTCGCATTGACTGTAACAGAGCAGAAGAAGGTATTAAGACCACGCCATGCTCGCAATGTGTTTTAAACGCTCTTGCAATAAACAATCCCCTTGAATATGCTACGTTATATCTTGATGGTACTATGCAGGTGTGGGTAGATGCTGAGGATTCATTAGAACTATGGTAAATTTTTTTGAGTAAAAGAAAGCACCAAATGATTTGTAACGTCATTTGGTGCCTGTTCTATAGATTTCGTCCCTGATACTGTATTGTTACAACATAAACCGTTTTGTGCGGTTCATCAAAACAACCTTCTTAATTCTGTCGATCTGTCCTTTGTCATTTTCAGGAGCCAATTTCTCATTTGCGATATATTCGTAAATGTGGTCTAATTCACGGATTGCTCTAGGGTTGACTTTTACCTTGTATTTATCCAAAATGTTTTTTCTCCAATTCTGCAAAAACTATTTCCGCGTCGACTGCTTCTGCTCCATTTGCAATTTCCTGCTCAGACTCGAAGATTGCTTGGTCGATGCGATTCATTTTTGCGAATTTATCATATAGTTCGCTACTCATAACAACCAAGTCGCTATATCCGTTTTTGGTAATAAAAATAGGCTCTTGTTCCTTGTGTGCGATATTGGAAATTTCGGTTGTATTTCGTAAATCCTTAATAGGCATAATAAGTGGCATAACACTTCACTCCTTTCTTGGGCATAATTATGCCCAAGAAAGCAATGAAAATGTATATATTAAGATGTCGTTGTAAATTTTGATATTAAATAGTAAAATGTAGAATGTAATAAGATATATAATGTTTGAAGGAAGAGAGAGGTTTATGAAATTTATCCGAGGTAACTACTCAGTACAGTTGATGTAAACTGTTGGCAGATTGTGCTGAGGTTAAAAGGAACTTGCTAACAGTCATTGACTGTACTTATCATTCTGAAAATTTAGAAGAGATAAAGGAGTACAGTTATGCGTTACATGAAAGAAGTATTAAAGAAAAATCAAAATATAGTATTAGTTTACATCTTATTAGGTATATTTAATTCATTTATGAGCAATTATAAGGCAGATTATTTTCAAAAAGTGATTGATGGATTATCAGATAAAACTTTGACATTTGCCGGGATTGCAGTATATGGTTTCCTATTGATTTTAAACTATTGTACAAATTATCTGGAGCAATATCCTGAGAAAAAATTGGAACACGGGATTTATTTGGATTTTAAATTGTTGTCGCTTCAAAAAATGAGTACGATAGATTATACTGAATATCAAAAAATAGGTACTGGAAAACTTGTTCAGAGAATTGAGAATGGCTCAGCAGCAGGAAGAAATGTATTATTTAATTTTTGGCTGTGTTTGATTAGACAGCTTCTTCCCACTATTGTTTTTAGTATATACTTTATTTGGAAAATAGATAAAATGATTACTTACTTGTTGCTTGTAGGATATGTAATTATTTTTATAATAACCAATATTTTGCTAAGGTTTTTATATCAGATAAAGGAAAGAATTTTAAACAGTGAAGAAATCTTAAACCATTATCTGGTCAGAGGATTTATGGAAATGTTGGTATTCCGTATGAATAAACAGTTTCCCAACGAAATAAGGAAAACGCAAAATACGGAAAAAGACATTGTTTCATCAAAAGTAAAAATGAATATGATTCATGAAGCTTTTTTTACTATATTTGCTTTACTTGTTGCGGTACTTGATATTGGCATTTTGTTTTATGCATGGAAGGGCAAAAGCCTTACGATAGGTTCCGTAGTTGCATTGATTACATTAATAGAAAATGCATATACGCCTATTGCAATTTTTAATGTACTTTATGTGCAATACAAATTAGACAAAGCTTCTTACAAAAGATTTGAAGCGTTTTTAAGCACACCGGATGATATGCAATTGACAGGGGGAAAAACACCGGATACACCTATCGGAGATATTTGCATTAGGAATTTATGCTTTAACTATGATGAATGCAGCATGATTAAAAATCTTTGCCTGACCATTAAAAAAGGTGAAAAAATAGCATTGGTAGGTGAAAGTGGTTCAGGTAAATCGACATTCATCAAAATCTTATGCGGATTATTGAAATATAGTAGCGGACAGGTTTTCTTTGGAAATTTGGAACTGAAAGATATTTGTCTTTCAGAATTGTATGAAAAAATCAGTTATATTTCGCAGGATGCACCTGTTTTTGACGGAACAATAAGAGAAAATCTCGTTTTTGATCAAGATGTACCGGATGAACAGATTTTTAAATCATTGCAGGAGGTTCAATTATCTTATTTAGTGGAGCGTAATGTAAATGGACTTGATACGGAAATCGGAGAAAAAGGAACTTGTTTATCCGGCGGTGAAAAACAAAGGCTGTCATTAGCCCGTCTGTGGTTTAAAGACAGCGAACTTGTCATTTTAGATGAGGCAACCTCTGCA
Source organism: Lachnospiraceae bacterium (assembly GCA_017936785.1). Classification (GTDB taxonomy): domain Bacteria; phylum Bacillota; class Clostridia; order Lachnospirales; family Lachnospiraceae; genus UBA2882. The sequence goes on from JAGBEV010000040.1 coordinate 41,297, forward strand.
ATGGACAATTTAACAGAAGAAAATGTGATGAATGCAGTTGTTCATAGATTAGAGAAAAAAACTGTCATCGCCATTGCTCACAGGTTAAATTCCATCATTGATTTTGACCGTATCATTCTTTTTAAAAATGGCAAAATTGCAGGGCAGGGGAATTTCAAAGAACTCATGCAAACTAATGCGTATTTTAAAGAATTGTACACTGCAAATATGCAGTAAAAGTTTCACTTTTTATTTATGCAAGAGTATAAGGGGCGAATGGTGGCTTTATGTCAATAAATATCTTTACCTGTCATTAAAAAATAATATCAATAACGGAGCTGCTCCAAAAGATGTAAAGGAACTGTTAGGACACTCAGATGTTAGTACTACTATGAATGTCTATGCCCACTCCACCAGAAAAGCCAAACGAAATTCTGCAAGGCTTCTCGATAAAGTAGCAGGCAACGACTAAAAAGAAATTCCCTTATTTCCCTTGCGATTATCTCATAAGGGCAAAAATAAGGGAAAATACATATCAATTCATCATAGAAGGCTTTGTAAGCCTTGAAAAATGGGGAAAGTTGGAAAAATCATTCCGCAAATTCCGATTTATTGTTTTCTATATTTTTCATTATATCACTAGAAAAATGAGCCGTCATTTTTTTTCAATTATCTGATTAAATTTGTTTAAGATATAGAAAAAGACACCATATTTCAAGTATCTTTCTCTGATATATCAGTATTTTCTGCAAGCAGATAAACGCATGTTCTTTCTTGATATCCTTTAGTTTGGGAAACTCCCGTGTATTTATTTTTTACATTCAGATTATAACAGTTTTATTTTTTCGTATCAATGATATTTCGCACCATTGACAATGACTTTTATTTTGGATACACTTTTGGCAAACAACTTAAGAATCGATACGGTAGAATTTGCTCAAATCAATTTTCGGATAGGAGAAGGAATGAAGTATATTACGATTTATGATATGGGAGTCAATCAGGTTCACAGCAGCGAAACGTTTAACATTAACAGACCCAGGGGATTGAAGTGCTGGCTGTTTCTGGTAGTAAAATCACGGGCGGTTTTTGTGCTGAATGGCGAGGAAACTATTGTGGAGCCTAATACAGCTATTTTTTTCAAGCCTCATGCAGCTCAGATCTATCACGGATTGAAGGGAAAGGAAAACTACTGTGACCACTGGATGGAGTTTGATATGGAAGAAAATGTCATTGAAAATATGGGGATTCCCATGTCAACTCCTATTACGGGCTTTGATGCGAAAAAGATAGATGCCCTGTTCTCGTTATTATTGGATGAACATTACTTTGGAGGGAAAAAGAAGGATTTATATATTCAGCTTTTTATGCAGGCAATTCTGGAGAAGATCAGCGAGTCAGTTTACCAGGTAGTACAAAAGAAAGATGGCTTCCAGCAGCTGCATCAGCAGATACGCATTCATCCGGAAAATGACTGGAATGTGGAAGATGCGGCAAAACAGTTGAATTTTTCTAAGAGTCATTTTCAGACAGTATACCGCAGCTTATTTGGTATTTCTTTCCGTAATGATGTAATAAAATGCAGGATAACCCGTGCCAGAACCCTGCTGGAAGAAACCAATATGCCGGTTACACAGATTGCTGCGGTCTGCGGTTATCATTCAGACAATTATTTTGTAAGGCAGTTTAAGCAGATAACCGGGATGACACCTGCACAATATCGGAGGAATAAGAAGTAGAGAATTTTAGGTGTCTTTTATTGAAAAAGAGAATGAATTATGATACGATGATAGATGTGCCGGGGATGGTTGCGTGCCAAGGCACAGTAAGATTATGGAGTGAAACTTTATAATCTGAAAATGAGCGGTATTCGGGTGAAACTGCATCAGATGATAGTGCATCACCGTTTAGAGACACAGCAGATTTGTGCTTGGCATATATCCGGTATAAACATGTGTTGGTTATATGCAGAAACGGAGGAATGCATGGAAATGAAAATGATCGATACCACGAGGAACGGTATCATATGAAAATAGGAATTATCGGCGCAGGAAAGGTAGGCACTACATTGGGAAAATATCTTTCTGAGGCTGGAATTTGTGTAACCGGGTTTTATAGCCGGACGAGGGAAAGCGCTGACGAAGCAGCGACTTTTGCTGGAACGAAAGCTTATCAAAACCTGACTGAGCTGGTGGAGGTGAGCGACACTTTGTTTATCACTACACCAGATGGAATGATCCAACAGGTATGGCAGGAGATTGCCATGATGGACATCCATCAATTGATTATTTGCCATTTTAGTGGTTCATTATCATCTCATGTATTTTCTGGAATCGAAGCAGCAGGAGCATATGGCGGCTCGATTCATCCTATGTATGCGTTCAGCGATAAATTCACATCCTATCAGCAATTTCATACAGCATATCTTACTATGGAGGGAAGCAGTCCGATGATTCAGACAATGAAGCCTTTGTTTGAACATCTGGGACACAAGGTGCTTACACTTCGGGCAGAAGATAAAATAAAATATCATGCAGCCGCAGCCATTGCCAGCAATGAAATGCTGGGACTGATGCAGACCAGTCTGGATATTTTGTCAGAATGTGGCTTTGCACAAAAGGATGCTATGGAATTATTAAGACCTTTGGTGACAGGAAATATCACCTCTATGCTGGAAAAGGGCTGCGCAGCAGCTTTGACCGGTCCCATAGAGAGGGGTGATGTCCAGACGGTGAAAAAGCATCTGGAGGTACTGAAGGGGAGTGAAGCGGAGGATATCTACCGCAGCTTAAGCGGAAAAATGATATCGCTGGCACAGGTAAAAAATCCTGATAGAGACTATACTGCTATGAAGAAATTATTTCATTAAAAAAGGAATCTGACCAAATACTGGCAGATATCCGGAAAGGAAAACAAAATGATGAAAAACACAGTAAACACATTTCGGGAGGCAAAGGAAAAGGGAGAAAAGCTGGCTATGCTGACAGCCTATGATTATTCAACAGCCAAGCTGGAGGACGAAGCTGGGATTAACGGAATTCTGGTAGGAGATTCTCTGGGGAATGTAGTATTGGGATATGAAGATACCATATCTGTGACGATGGAAGATATGATCCATCACGGAGCTGCTGTTGCACGAGGAGCAAAAAATGCTCTTGTAGTTATCGATATGCCGTTCATGTCTTACCAGACATCTGTGTACGATGCGGTAGTCAATGCAGGACGGCTGATGAAGGAGGGACGTGCCAATGCGGTAAAGCTGGAGGGCGGTGCTGAGGTATGCCCACAGATTAAAGCAATTACAGATGCAGGGATTCCGGTGATGGCACATCTTGGACTGACACCACAGTCTGTTAATGCTTTTGGTGGTTATAAGGTACAGGGAAAAAGCGAAGTTGCTGCAAAGAAACTCATTGAGGATGCCCAGGCAATTGAAAAAGCTGGAGCGTTTGCTGTAGTACTGGAATGTGTACCGGCAAAGCTGGCAGAAATGGTTTCTGCAAAGCTGGATATTCCAACCATTGGCATTGGTGCTGGAGCAGGTTGTGACGGACAGATACTGGTTTACCAGGATATGCTGGGGATGTTCTCTGATTATACACCGAAGTTTGTGAAACGGTTTGCAGAGGCTGGTCAGATCATGAAGGGAGCATTTGCGGACTATATCAAAGAAGTGCAGGAGGGAAGTTATCCGGCACAGGAGCATACTTTTAAAATAGATGATGAGGTTTTGGAGAAACTGTATTAGTCCATGTGGAGATTCTTACAGTTTAAAAGGAGTACCGCTTTTCAAGGATACAAAGTCATTTGAACTGCGATACTCCTTTTTCTTTAAAAAATACCGTTAATAAAAATTTCAAGTCCAATTAAGATGAGAATGGAACCGCCTAATATACCTGCTTTGTTTGATAACCGGGTTCCAAATTCTTTGCCGAGCAAGAGACCACTCATGGAGATGATGAATGTTACCAATGCAATGATCAGGGAACAGACGAATGCCATGATCCAATTGTAATCTACAATAGTAAATCCAACGGATAATGCATCGATCGATGTTGCAATTCCCTGTATCAGCAGTGTGACAAATCCCATCTGACAGACCCTCTGTTCTGTTTCTTCTTTCTGTCGGAGACCTTCCGCTAACATTTTTCCACCAATAAAGGAAAGCAGGATCAATGCGATCCATGGAACCAACTTTTCGAATGCCTGAAAATAATTTGTGATTGTGTGTACGCATATCCAGCCGATCATTGGCATGGCAAACTGAAAAAAAGCAAATACTCCGGCGATGCCACACATTTTCCGTATTTTCATCTGCGGTTCATTTAATCCATTTGCAAGAGATACGGAAAAAGCGTCCATTGCAAGCCCAACACCGAGTAGTATGCTATTAAAGAAAAATAAAAAACTCCAATTCATATTTTTGTTCCCTTTCTTTGATTTCATTATGTATTCCCTATATTTTTCCTGTAGTTCTGCGCCATCCGTCTAAGGTGGTGAGCAAATTTTTGGCATCGCATTTGGATTTTTCCCAAATTCCATGATACAAGTCCCTCCTTTGTAGTAATAGAAGTAAAAATCCCAGGCATAGCAATTTGCCACACCTGGGTCTTATATGCAAAAAAATAAAGACTCCATGTATAGCTTTCTGTGGTTATACATGAGTCTCGTAATTTAAAACAAGCCAGACTAGGATAGTCAGTGTGTTGACTTGCTACGCAAGGAAAGCATGCGCCTACTACTCCCTCATAGGAAATTTTTAATATGTTATCATTCCTGTGGTATGCTGTCAATAGTTTCTGTGTTTTTTTATCATATTATGATATGGTATTTGATTTTGTGCAGGGATTGAAAATAATACAGCGTACAATAAGTTTTGCTATTGATTCTGCCGGTTCTTTGCAGCCGCCATCAATCCAGCGTTTGTAGATCATGGTAATGCCAGCCTGGTAAAAAGTAAAATAATACAACATTTCTTCTTCGTTGGAAATTCCATTTTGAAGGCAGGAAGGCTTAATGACCTCTTTAAACAGGCGTTCAAAGCCCTCTGCAATAGGAAAGGAATTTCTTTTTTGCAGACAGGCATGATAAAAGGTGCGGTGTTTCTTCATAAAGGTTAAGAAACAGAGGTAAAATGCCGGATTGTGAAAAAAATTTTTTTCTTTCATGAAAGCGCTTATTTCAGTGTATAAACTGGCATTCATGGCAGATTCTGTTTTGTGAAGCAGGTCGTATATGTCTTCAAAATGCGCATAAAAGGTTGAGCGGTGGATACCGGTCATTTCACATATCATACGGACCGTAATATGATCGATATCAGTAGTGTCCAACAGTGATATAAAACAGGACTGGATTTTCGCTTCGTTTTGCCGGTAACGCAGGTTGTTTTTGGTATTCATTCTATCCCTCATTTCATTCATATTAATCATATTTTGGTGTATTATCCCGACATTAGAAGGAATATTGACGGTGCAAAAACAGTTTGAATTGAATTATACTATCCGTAGATTAAAAAGACAAGCGGCGGGATAATAGACCAGTAATTTTATCCGGGAAATATCAATTCCTGTATGCAGGATGGTTAGGAGGAAAGTAGGATGAAAGCAGCATTATATCAGGGGAAAGAAAATATTGAATTAACAGAGATGGATACACCTCATCCGGGAGCTAATGACATTGTCGTAAAAAATATCTATGCGAGTATTTGTGGAACAGATGTAGCAGTGTATCAGCATGGACCAGGAACTGGACATCGTATTACTGTTGGCGGGGAGTTCGGTCATGAAATGGTGTCCCGTGTGGCTGAGGTAGGAAAAAATGTGACAGATATCCAGGTAGGAGACCGGGTGTATCCTTATCCGCGCCTGGCAAAAGGGGATACAAAACGTTCTGGCACAGTGGGTGGTTTTTCAGAATATGTGTTGATACCCAATGCGAAATGGAATCAACAGATTTATTCTGTTAGCGATAAAATACCAGATAAACTGGCATGTCTGATTGAACCGTTTACGGTAGGCTGTCGTGCTGCCAGACGTTCCCAGCCTAAGCAGGGAGAAAGTGCAGTGGTGTTTGGTGCGGGAACCATAGGGATAGCAGCGGCAATTGCATTAAAATATTTTGGATGTAAAAAAGTATTGATTTGCGATCATTCTGATTTCCGTTTAAGAAAAGCAGGAGAACTTGGCTTTGAGGTCTGTAATAATGAGAGATATGATTTACAGGCGAAGGCTGTGGATTATTTTGGAACAGCGCCGTCTATCTCAGGAAAAACAGCGGATGTAGATATTTACATAGATGCTGCAGGAGCAGCATCTATTTTAGAAACATATCAACGCATAGGAAAAATAGAAAGCAGGATGGTTGTGGTTGCAGTTCTTGCAGGGATGAGACCGGTAGATATTCTTAGTATGACGTACGCACAGCATGCCATTATTGGAAGTGGAGGTTATATGCCGGAGGACGTACGCGATGTGATGGCGATAATGGAAAGTGGCAGATGGAATATTGCAAACATTATCACCCATGAATTTTCATGGAAAGAACTTCCAAAGGCTATTGAAACTGCTTCGGATGTAGATCATTCATTAAATGTGGTGATACATTATGGTATGTAAAGCAGATTTGCCGCAGCCGGTTACTCCCATCACGGCAACCGTTTCTCCGTGCTGCGTCCCTGGTTCTTTTTTATCTCCATCCCTTTGTGCTGCTGCAGAATCCGGTTTTCGTATAACCTCACTGGCTGAACCCGCCGGATGTGACAAGAGACATGTCATTCTGAGAGGCGTAATTCGTAGAATTGACGTACCCATCCTGGATATTCTCTATATTCTGCTTCATCAGCAATGCAGGTAAGGGTTCTTTTGCCCACCCGCCTATCCATAATTGCCAATATTTTGATAAGGTAATTTTCCGAGTTTAGTGCTGCCCGGATTGCCATTCTGCCATAGGAATCATGTACTTTGTGATACCTGGTTAGAAAACTCTCTTATACATTAATAATCTGAAATTTTGGTATATTACTGGAAAATCATTTCTGTGTATGTCATTATATAAGAAATATAAGGGTTAGAAAAGCATAAAACATGGATGGGAACCTGCTGCTTTCAGGAAGAAGGTTACTATAGCATAGAAAGGTGAGGATAAAGAATGAGTGTATATTCTATTTATTTTAGTCCGACTGGTGGGACGGAAAAGGTAATGGAAATTTTAGAAGAAGCATTATCGGCAGAAAAAAGTTTTGAGCTTACAAAAGAGGATTTTGTCTGTAATCAGTTTATATTAAAAGAAAATGATCTATGTATCGTGGGAGTTCCGTCCTTTGGAGGAAGAGTGCCGGATATTGCATTGGAGAGAATAAGGCAGATAAAGGGAAATCATGCGAAGGCTGTAATGGTTGTGGTATACGGAAACCGTGCCTATGATGATACTATTTTGGAATTAAAAAACGAACTGATCAGTTCCGGATTTCAGGTGACTGGTGCAGTGGCAGCAGTTGCAGAACATTCTATCATGCATCAGTTTGGTGCCGGAAGACCAGATGCACAGGACAAACAGGAATTGCAGCAGTTTGCTGTGGAGATCAAAAAACAGTTACCTATGGAAAAAAGCAGAAAGAATTACAGGTTCCCGGAAATATTCCTTATCGGGAATATGGAGGGGTACCTTTTAAGCCACAGCCAGATAAAAAATGTGACCAATGTGGTCTATGTGCAGGGCAATGTCCGGTCCAGGCTATTTCAAAAGACGATTTAATGAAGGCTGATACGGAAAAATGTATTTCCTGTATGAGATGTGTTGCAATTTGTCCAAAGAAAGCACGCAAATTAAATAAAGTGCTTCTTTTTGCAGCATCACAGAAAATGAAAAAGGCATGTGGGGGAAGAAAGAAGAATGAACTGTTTCTGTAAAAACAGCAGGGAAATTAAGAAAGAGTCTATTGAAATTTTTTTCATTTTGTTTCATTATATATAGAAGTATTTTTTTACCACAAAATGGAATGGAAAATAATACTTAGGAGACCCCATTAAAATAAGGTTGTAAAACCTAGATTTTTTTAGTAAATTATATATGCACAAAAGTTGTGCAGAAATGAGGAGATTATGAATATTGTTAATACAATTCAGGAAGTAAGAGAACAGGTGAAGAAATGGAGGATGGAAGGATTGACGGTTGGGCTTGTTCCGACAATGGGATATCTTCATGAAGGACATAAGAGTCTCATTGACCGTGCCGTGGCAGAGAATGACCGCGTTGTAGTCAGTGTATTTGTCAATCCGATGCAGTTTGGCCCAAGTGAGGATCTGGAGAGCTATCCGAGAGATATGGACAGAGACGCTGCTCTTTGTGAGGATGCAGGTGCCAGTCTGATTTTTCATCCGGAGCCGTCAGAAATGTACCATGACGACTTTTCCAGCTTTGTGGATATGAATACCTTGACTGGTGGCCTTTGTGGAAAGACAAGACCGATTCATTTCCGGGGTGTATGCACTGTCGTAGCAAAGCTTTTTCATATCGTGACACCAGACAAGGCATACTTTGGACAGAAAGATGCACAGCAGCTGGCAGTGATCCGTCATATGGTGTCAGATCTGGATTTTGGAGTTGAGATTGTAGGCTGTCCGATCATCCGTGAGGAGGATGGATTGGCTAAAAGCTCACGCAATACCTATCTGAATCCGCAGGAGAGACAGGCTGCACTGGTGCTGTCCCGTTCCTTGAAGCTTGGAAAGCAGATGATGGATTCTGGAGAAAAGGATACCAAAGCAGTGATTTCAGCTATACGCAGTGAGATTGAGAAAGAGCCACTGGCAAAAATCGATTATGTGGAGATAGTAGATTGGAATACCCTGGAACCGGTGGAGACCGTGGAAGGTCCGGTGCTTACGGCAATTGCTGTTTATATTGGAAAAACAAGACTGATTGATAACTTCATAAAGCAATGAGCCCTGCAGCTGGAAGTATTTTGAGATTGCCTGTGCCTGCACAGAAGCAATCTCAAAAATGCTTCCAGATATTGGGCGAATGCCCAACCGAGCACGGGAAGCGTGCGAGGGAGACAGGGCGAAGAAGGGAAAAGCCCTGCAGGAGCACGGGAAGCGTGCGAGGGAGACAGGGCGAAGAAGGGAAAAGCCCTGCAGGAGCACGGGAAGCGTGCGAGGGAGACAGGGCGAAGAAGGGAAAAGC
>JAGBEV010000041.1 GCA_017936785.1 Lachnospiraceae bacterium
CTTATCCATGAGCAGGTTGTAATTTTTCTTGCTGATTCCGATTTCTGCCTCGGTTACTGTTCCGCACACCGCATAATCCTCGATATTTACGCTGTACTGCTCATTATTATACAGTCTCTCTCCTTTCCCGTTTATGATGATTAGGCGTTTGCGAAACGCCACAAGCCGCATAAATACGGCATTTTTTTGTTTCTAAACTAAAATATCTCCTCAAGGTTTATGGTAAAATAGAATTGCCGAGAAACTATCAACCATCCACCAAAAGGAGATATACCTATATGATACCACATAAGCAACTCACTTTGGCAGAAGTTTTTGATGATTGCCAAAATACATTTGATAACGACAAATATCAGTTTTTGCAACTATTGGATGAATCCATAAATCTTGATGAAATTGTTCCTGTTTCTTTTGTTACTCATTTTCATGCTAAAACCGGAAGACCTCGCAAACATCAGCTTTACCCCATGCTCAAAGCATTTCTTATTCAACGCATTTTCTCAATCCCAACGGATTCCCTTTTGATTGTATTTCTAAAATACTCTCAGGAATTGCGTGATTTCTGTGGCTTTGATGTTGTTCCTGATGCTTCCAAATTCACACGCTTCAAACAGGATTTCCTAATGGATTTACAATCCATGTTCGACCGGCTTGTTGACCTGACCGAACCGATATGCCAACGTATTGACAGTGCAAAAGCTTCTATGCTGCTCTTTGATACTTCCGGTATCGAGGCATGGGTTACGGAAAACAATCCCAAGTATGCCAACCGCATTATCAAGCAACTGAAAGCTTTCAAAAAGGCAACTGGTCTGGATGATTCCTACGACCCTTATAAAGCTGCTTATAGTTCCATGCCTTCCCATGCAGCTGCAAACCCTGCCATTCAGCAGATGTACATTAACGGACATTTTTGTTATGCCTATAAATTCGGCATTATCTCGAATGGACTTGGCATTGTCAGAAATATCAGCTTTTATAACAAAGACTTCCTGCAAGCACATCCTGAAATCGTAATTGAAAAGAAATCAGATTCTCCGGATGAAGATAAAAGTCTTGCAGATTCTAAAGCACTGATTCCCACATTGAAGGATTTCTTTAGGAAGCATCCACTTATCAATCCTAAAACCTTTCTGGGGGATGCCGCATTTGATTCTGTCGAAATCTATAAATACCTGTTACAGGAAGCTTCCTTTGAGAAAGCTTACATACCATTGAGAAATAAACTTAAAATTGAAGGCATTGATTACACTGTTAATGCAGATGGAATTCCCTGTTGTCCCAAAGACGCTTCGCTTCCCATGAAACGGGAAGGAAGCAAATCTCATTTACGCTGTGGACTTCCCACCATGAAATTTGTCTGCCCCAAAATGAAATGGAAATGGGACAACGCAGCAAAGAAATCTCATCGTGTCTGCCAGTGTGATAGTCCGTGTACAACGTCATCCTGCGGAAGAATGATTTACATTTACCCGGAACAAAATCTCCGTGCTTATCCCGGAACCGTTCGTGGAACAGAAGAATGGGATTCCACTTATAAAATACGTGTAAATGTTGAAAAATCCATTAACCACTTTAAGGACAGTTTCTGTGTTGCAGACCGTAGAACCCGGAATGAAAAGACTCTGCATGCTGACCTGCTGCTTGCCGGAATCACCCAGCTTGTTACAGTAATAGTTGCCGACAGGATTCATAAGCACCAGTACATCCACAGTCTGAAGCCTTTAATCGCATAAACTGATATGCTGCATACCTGTTTTACAGGCAGATATTTTTATCTGCTTTGTTTTCATATTCAAAAATACTGTTCCTTACATACATTATCTAAAAATTCGGCTATACCAGATTTTTAGATGGTTGAATCAAGATTGTGACCTTGTTTCGCAATTACCTATTTGTATTGCTACGTAAATATTATTGCCTATATTTTAGTCAAATTTCACAAAGCTTTTCATTAATTTCGATGTGCTTTTATTGTACTTGTGTATCTAAACATTAACAATACATTATCCTCGTTATTTTCTTTCACTTTTTCGACATTTGCCCTATTATCATGTTTTAACGGAAACACTATAAAGGTCACTCGCAAGTCGATATTATGCAATTTTCAATATCTATAGTTCCTTGTTTTCTGCTTTTAAAGCAAATATAATTAATCGTGTAATTTCAACATAGAAAGGACAGGTATCATAAGGAGGAAACAGCATGGAAATCAAAGCAGTTTTATTTGATCTGGACGGAACATTGCTGCCCATGGAACAGGATAAATTTTTAGAAGTATATTTTGATGCGCTGGCAAAGAAGCTGGAAACCCTAGGCTATGAGCCCGCGAATTTGAAGGAAAATATCTGGGCCGGCACTGTGGCAATGGTTAAAAACAGAGGCACATTCAGCAATGAGAAAACCTTCTGGCGCTTTTGGACCGACACTTACGGAGAAGCTTCGTTAAAAGACAAGCCTGCCATAGATTCCTTTTACAGCAATGAATTTGAGGCAGTGAAAGCAGTTTGTGGATATAACCCTGATGCCAAAGAAATTGTACAGATATTGAAGAAGCAGGGGAAAACTGTAGTTTTGGCAACGAATCCTTTTTTCCCGGCGGTGGCTACCCGGAAGCGTATGCAGTGGGCCGGTCTTGCACCGGAGGATTTTGCATTGTATACCACCTATGAGAATTCTTATCATTGCAAGCCCAATCCCCAATATTATGTGGACATATTGAGGGAGCTGGACCTTCAACCCAAGGAGTGCCTGATGGTGGGCAATGATGTGGCGGAAGATATGATTGCCGAGACTTTGGGGATGAAGGTATTTTTGCTGACGGATTGCCTAATCAATAAAAAGGAGCAGGATATCAGCATATATCCCCATGGCGGATTTACAGAGCTTATGTCCTATTTGGAATTTATAAAATAACACTATACTATTAAGGAGATGTCTTTATGCCTATTACAGCCGATTGTCACCTGCATACCTCTTTTTCCACCGATTCCACTACACCGATGGAAAAAATGATTCAAAAAGGAATTCAACTGGGGCTGACTCATATGTGCTTTACGGAACACATGGATTTTGAATATCCTATTACAGAGAGCACTCCGAAAGGAAGCTTTGAAGTCGATACAGCTGCTTATCTGTACGAGCTGCTTCGATATAGAGAAAAATATAAAGAACAGATTCATATACTGTTCGGCATCGAGCTGGGACTGCAGCCTCATCAAACCGAGCGGCTTGCCGCATATGTCAAAAGCTATGACTTTGATTTCATCATCGGTTCCACTCATGTCTGCAAAGGCATGGATCCCTGTCTTCCAAAATATTTTGAGGGCAAGACTGAGGAACAAGCCTACAGTGACTATTTCCAAAGCATCATTGATAATGTAAAGAATTTTTCCGATTTTGATGTTTACGGTCATCTTGACTATGTTGTGCGTTACGGTCCTAACCGTGACAGGGATTATTCCTATACAAAATATCAGGATTTATTCGACACGATGTTAAAGCTTCTTATTGAGAAGGGCAAAGGCATCGAGGTCAATACCGGCGGCGTCAAAAAGGGTATGCGCAAGCTGCATCCCATTACCGATGTAATCAGACGTTACCGTGAGCTTGGCGGCGAGATTATCACCGTCGGCTCTGATTCCCACGAAGACGAACACATCGCAGATGCTTTTCCAAGGGCTGCAGAAATCTTAAAGGACTGTGGCTTTGAGTATTACACAATCTTTGAAAAGAGACAGCCAAGGTTCAGACGTATCTGCTGATAATCTTTACCATAAAGGAGGAGATGAAATGAATAGTGTATTACAGTATATCGGTTCCCTCTTTTCCCTGCCTGACCACAATTATCTGGATGTTCTCCTGCGCCTTACCTACGCCGCCATCATCGGCGGTCTTATCGGTGTAGAGCGCTCCGAAAGAAATCATGATGCCGGGCTCAGAACTCATATTTTAGTCTGTTTAGGCGCTACTACTATCATGATTCTCGGCGAAAGCGTACATCTGCAGTACGGAGATGATATCGGAAGATTCGGTGCACAGGTAATCAGTGGCATCGGCTTTTTGGGTGCAGGATGCATCATGGTTAAAGGCAGCCGCGTCAACGGCCTGACTACTGCTGCCGGTCTCTGGACAACCGCCTGTATCGGTCTGACTATCGGCATAGGATATTTTTTCATATCTACCGTGACAGCAGTACTTTTGTTGATATCTACCAAGCTCCTGCGTCCGGTCAGCTTCCGCCTCAGAGACAAAGGCTCCCTTTGCCACTATACGCTCCGGATAAAAATACGCAGCCACAGCA
>JAGBEV010000042.1 GCA_017936785.1 Lachnospiraceae bacterium
AAGGGGTGTGCTCCGGGTACAGCTGCCGGATAAGAAAATTTACATCAATCACAAGCGCGTAAAGCTTCATGTGACGGCAGAGGAACTATATCCGGAGGATTATGATTTCTCCATTATCTTTGATTCCGTGGAAACAAGAAAAGCCAGACACCGGATGGAACGGAAATATGTGGAGGGAATGGTAGAAATTGAAGATGTATGATCAAAAAGGTCAAAAGACCTTTTTGATCACGCCGCAGGCAATCCTTTCACCGGAATTACCGGCGGGCTGGGTGGTGAAATCATCGGGATTTAGGTGGATGATCACTGCCCTTCCCGTGATGTCCGGAATGGTAAAGCGTTTGTCATAAAAAACGCCGTAGGCATAGCCCTGATTGGCAAGCAGAGGCATCAGATCGCCGGCGTGCTCCGGGTGAAGAGTGTTTTTCGGATTATAGTGGCCGCCGGTACCCATAAAATAATCACTGCAGTTTCCGGTTTCGTGGATATGCATAGCGTAAAAATCCGAAGCCCCTTCCCTATCAACATTAGGAAGATTAAACAGTTCGGCTTCTATGAGGATACCGCCGTAGGAGGTCTGATAGAATTTCACAAGACCGCTGATCCTAGGGTAGTCCACGCCGCCGTTCACCCACGCCACTGCCTGGGGGCGTTCATAGGCGAGAAGACTTATAAAATTAATTCTTGGAGTAATCTGATCGTTGTGCATTGTGTTTCCTTATGCTTTTATTTTATCCTATGCAGAGAAAAAGAAATCGGTTATCAAGATCCGCTTGAGGTATAGTGCCGAACGCCCAGCTTCCAGAGCAGCAGACAGGGCAAAAGAAACAGACATGCAACGACTGGCAGCAGACTGTAATATGCCTTTCCTCTGTCTAAAAGATACAGAAGGGGATAATACTGGATCAGGGCATAGGGTACCATAAAGGTACATAGCTGCAGCACTCTTTTTCCGTAGATGCAAACGGGGTATTTGCCGTATTCTCTGGCTCCGTCTGTGAAAATATTCATAAATTCAAGCCCCTCCGTGGTAAAAAAGCAGATGGAGGCATAGATCAGAAAGAGGCCGCCAAAGACAACGCTTCCTCCTAGAATCATCAGAATCACTGTGAGGATCTTCAAAAGATTCCAGCTCACATCGCTGACCGCAAAGCCGTAAGCGAACATGACAATGGCCTGAAATATGCGCCCGATCCTGCTGAATTCCATGCGGCTGCCAAGAACCTGCAAAATCTCATTTCGGGGGCGCACCAGAATCCTGTCAAATTCCCCCTTGTTTACAATATATGAGAATAAATCAAATCCCCGTGCAAAGGTCTCTGCCAGAGAAAACTCCATCAATGTGATGCCAAAGCACAGAAGAGCCTCGTTGTAGGTAAATCCCTCCACGACGTGAAAACGCTGAAACATAAAGTAAACCCCGAGGAATACATTAAAAGATACAAGAAACTGCCCGATACATGTCAGCAGAAAGGAGGTCTTGTATACCATAACGCTTTTTAGATGAATCACAAAATATTTTCCGTATAATCTCATTTTATCTACTATTCCTTTCTTCCCGTTTCAAGAGAAATTCTATTTAGAATCCCATGTCAGCCACCTTGCACAGTGACCTTTTTCATGGCAAGGGTATTCAACAGTTTTCCGATAAACGTCAGCGCGAACAGCCAGAAAATCTGTAAACTTACGGCCTGCCACATCTCTTTTCCGGCAAGATCACCGCTGTAGATCCGAAGGGGAACATTCTGCATGGAGGCAAAGGGCAGTAATGCTGCCACCTGTCTAAAGCCATCCGGGAAAAAGGGGAGCGGTATCACAGCTCCCGAAAAGAATTCTACAACAGAGGTTGCCACCATACGGACTCCCATAGGAGATATGGTAAAGAAGCAGGTCATATAGATCAGCATGCAAAAAGCTGCTGTGACCCAAAGTCCCAAAAACAGGGTGAGAAGAAACAGCAAAAAGGCAGAAAAACTCACAGGCCTCATCAGACCGTAGGGCGCAGGCAGAAAAATCGTAACAACCAGAATCGGCATGCAGCGAAGCACAGCCCTTGAGAGTCTGTTTGCCAGGCTTCTCGCAAACCACATATTGTAAATGTCAACAGGACGACACAGCTCATAGGCAATATTGCCGTCGGTGATGGAATTGAAAATTTCGTTTTCCATCATCCATACCATGAACAGGGCAAGAAAAGCCTGCTGCATCCACACATAGGAAGCAGTGGCCTGAAAGGTCATGGGAAAGGCTTCCGCATCTGCCCGGTAAAAAGCGCGGAACATAAGAATTTCCATAACACCCCATGCAAACTGGGTGATGACGCCGGAAAGAGCGGCAGCACGATACTGCAGTCCCATGGAAAAGCGGAGCCGGAAAAAGGCAAGATATTTCCTCATGGCGCACCTCCTAAATATGGTGACTGCGGTAGAAAGCGGCAAGCGCTTCCTCGGTGCTTTCAAAACCGGTTTTGATGTCCTCGATGGTGCCGTCAAGCAGGATGGAACCTTTGCCGATAAGTATGACCCTATCAGTCAATGCTTCGATATCCTGCATATCGTGGGTGGTTAAAATGACAGTGGTATTCTTTTCCTGATTCCGCTTTTTGATAAAATCCCGGACTGCCAGCTTGGATACCGCATCCAGACCGATGGTGGGCTCATCCAGAAACAGAATTTCGGGATCATGAAGAAGAGAAGCTGCAATCTCGCATCGCATTCTCTGCCCCAGGGAAAGCTGTCTTACAGGCATTTGCAAAAGACTCGAAAGCCCCAGCATTTCCGTGAGCTCTGTAAGAGTGCGGCGATAGGATGGCGTGTCTATGCGGTAGATTTCTTTTAACAGCTCAAAGGAATCCATGACGGGAACATCCCACCACAGCTGGGTGCGCTGTCCGAAGACTACGCCGATATTTTTGACATATGCAATTCTGTTCTTCCATGGGGTCATTCCGTTTACAAGGCAGGTGCCTTGCTCCGGAGTCAGGATACCGCTTAAGATTTTGATGGTAGAACTCTTGCCGGCGCCGTTTGGCCCGATATAGCCCACCATTTCGCCGTCGGAAATGGTAAAGGAAACGTCGTCAAGAGCGTGGATATACTCGTATTCCTTGTGGAACAGAGCTTTGAATGCCGAAGAAAATCCGGCATCGCGTTTAGAGACCTTATAGGTCTTGCATACATGCTGCATTGTGATCATGTCTGCTTCCTCCTGGTAGTATTATAGTAGTTTATAACTTGCCAAGTCGGTCTGCTCTTTTCCGGATTTTGCCGGAAAAATACCGCAGGTAAGTATGAAGTTGTGAACCGTTATGAAAAACGGTGTTCTTTCGATCCGGAAATGGGGAAAGGAACTTAAGAATAACATGGGAAGAAATAATTGTCAATTGTTTACGTTATATGATGAAGTGTAGTAAAATGTGAAAGGAAGAAGATAAGCAGTTGCTGGTTGGCGGAAAGGAGAAATATCATGGAAAATGTAATCGTGATAATGGTATATGGTACGCTGTTATTATTACCGTTCGTACTGATAGCCCTTGATATTGTATTTGCTGTGAAAAAGAAAGAAAGACCGATTTTTGAAATGATTGCCTTTTTTATCGGCAGTATCTACATGATACTTGCCTATACACTCTGGGAGCTTCCCGACTATAAAACACCTTTGAATGCCTGGAGTGGTGACAGTGCCCATGAACCTGTTGCGGCAGCGTACTGGCCGGCAATTCTTCTGATCGTATTGTGGGGATTCGGAAGCTATATGATACTGAAGTTTAAAAGAAAATTGCTTCCGCCGCTTGCGGAGGTATTTCTGCTTGCAGGTGTTTATGCAGGATGTGCATTTAATCT
>JAGBEV010000043.1 GCA_017936785.1 Lachnospiraceae bacterium
CAAGGAAAGAAGAAACTAAAAGTACCTCTTTATAGGGGACCAGTAACAATGCTTGTGATACCCGCCTTTCAGGCGTGTATGCAATCAGCCCTTTTTAGGGCTAATATTAAACCACCAGTTGAACTGGTGGTTGCTAACTAGAAAAATAAAAGAAAATAAAGATGAATGAAAAAACGGAAATAAATGATTGACAAATAGTGTGGTTTGCGTTAATATGAGATTGTAATAGATAAAACTTATTACAAACCGTGGAAACGTTTCGCTGGTCTTTCTTTGATTGGCAATATCTTTGGCATCTCGCCAACATTTTCACAGGAATAAATTGAAAAGTTGGCGAAATCAAAAGAAAAAGACGTATAACTGTGGATTTCGCCAAGGGAAGGAGTCTTATGAGTTATACGAACAAAACATTGGAGGAACTCAACGTGTTGGATGATTTCCTCATGAACGCCATTGTGACAACGCCGGAAATCGGAGAGGCATTTTGCAGGACAGTGCTGTCGGTTCTGCTGCAGAGAAAAGTCGGAAAGGTTAAGGTAATATCCCAACGGATGATTCCTCCCTTTACGCCTGAGCACAGGGGTATTCGGATGGATGTGGAGATTCAGGAACTAGAGGCGGAAAGCGGAGTAAAGCTTCCGGTAAGTATTTATGATTTGGAGCCGAATCTTAGAAGAGGGGTACATTTGCCGAGGCATAACCGCTTCTATCAGGCAAAGATAGATGGAAGGCATTTGAAAAGCGGGGAAGAGGACTTTGTAAAACTGCCTAATTTGTATGTGATAACCATTACAAATTATGATCCCTTTGGTTATGACTATATGATGTATCATATTAGAAACCAGTGTGTGGAAGTTGCTGATTTATGTTATGATGACGGGCTGGAGTTTGTGTATTTTTACACAGGCGGGCATAAGGGTGGAGATGAAAGTATTAAGGCAATGCTGAATTATTTTCAGAACAGCCGGAAAGAAAATGCTGTGGATAGGGCAACGGAAGAAATTAGTGAGATTGTGGAGCAGGTAAGAACCCTGCCGGAAGTGAGGAATGAGTATATGACATTAGGAGATATCATTGATTGGGAACGTAAAGAGGCGGCGGAAGAAGCTGCTGAGGAGGAGAATGCCAGGCAACTGGTTTTTTATATTGAGAATGCCATGGGGAATTTAGATTCTGACCTTGAGTCTGTGTGTAAAATACTCGGCGTAACCAAAGAGGATTATGAGAAAGCAAAGGAATTGTTAAAAACAATGGAAGAATCAGGGAAAACAAATAATCCGGGTGATCAGAATAAGTGATCTGATTTCATTATAATTGGAGACAAAAGAGGTCTGGAGTACTTCCGGATCTTTTTTGTGTAACAAAAATATGTAAAATGATGCAAATATGATGCAGGAAGGTGTTTTAATAATTAGAAAACAGATTCATGGATGCTGGAAATGAAATTCATAAATTAACCATACAGCTGTTGCTTTTATTGTGACGGCTAAATGAGGGGTGGATCATGATAAATAAAAGAAACAGAATCATAAAGAAAATGCTGGCTTTTCTTATCCTGTTAGGTGTAACAGGAATTGTGGGATGCAAAAGGACGCAGAAGGTGGAGAATGAAGCAGAGAAAAGCAATCAAAAAAACATAGAAGCTGCAGCTTATGTGGAGAAGGATGAAAAAGAAGATATCGTACTTTTTGATACGGTCAGCGGGATTGCGGTTGTTGTGGATCATGAAACCATGAAAACGGAAAGCTATGAATTGCCAGAAAACAGCAGCTATGTTCGTGTGGATGAAGAGAAGCTTTATTATGCAAATCTGAAAGCGAAAGAGGATTACTACCAGATATATGCCATTAACAGGGAGAATCAGGAGACTGTCCTTGTGGGTGAAAAGTATATGGAAGGGGAACTGGAAGGCGCTTATCTCGCAGAAATGGAAAGCTATGGGGGAAAACTTCATGCACTTTGGGCGCTTTGGACTGATGACGGGACGGAACATATATATCAGGAGAGCGTTTTTGTTTTACAGCAGGATGGTACTTATAAGGAAACAGAAGAAAACCAGAGGGTGTATGACAAAATGGCAGAGGAAGAATATCAACTGATAAGAGGTGTTCGCCGGATGGGGAAAGACCGGCTGTATACAGTGCCCCTTTGTCTGGAAAGGTTTGGAGAAATATATGTAGAAACGCCGGAAAGAGAATCGGTAGTGGTATTGGATGAAAAAGGAAGGATTAAAAAAATTGTTGAGCAGCCTGATAATTTTAGCAGTATAGTGCTTTTACAAAAGAACAGCATGCTTTATATTGACGAAGATAAAAAACTGATACTTTATGACTGGGAACAAAATGTGTCAAAGGTGATCATGGAGGAATATTGTTATATATTTGATGATGAAGAGGGTACAATTTATTATTATGTATCTCAGGAATTGGAATATGGTATTTGGGAATATGAAGTTTATCAGTATCCTATGGAAAAGGGGGAGCCGGCGTTGCTGTACACTGTCAGGAGTGTGCCGGGAATACAGGAATATGTGCCGGGGATATCAGGATTTTGTGTAAAAGAGGCTCAGTGCTATTATATCGGAACAGACGGGGCAGATATGGCATGGTATCGGTTTGATGCTGACACGGGAAAAGAAGAAATGCTTGAGACGGATATGAAACTGAAGCATTATGGATACAGCGATTATGGAACGGTAACCTGTGGAAGTGAAACAGCAGTCTGCCCAAATTGCGGGCGGGAGATATTTTCGGTATATGCCGAGCGTTTCATTCTGGATGAGTCCTTTTCAAATGCGGAGAAGATCAATGCCTATTTATCGGAGGATTATGAACAGACAATGGATGATGTAAAACAATATGAGGAAAGGGGACAGGATGAGTGTGAATGGCATGGGGAAGAATATTTTTCGATGGAAACAGTTGATCAATGGTTGAAAAATGTGGAAAAGGTAGGAGGGCATTATTTACAGGTTTACATGGCAGGAAACTGGTACGGAGGCGGTGCACACGGAATGCCTTTCCGGGATTATCTGCTGTTTGACATGGATACAGGGGAGCAGGTTACCTTTCAGGATCTATACCGGGGAAGTGAAGAGGAATTTAAGGAGCTTGCCGTGGAATATACGGTTGCAGACTGGAAAAAGGGGGAAAAGGGCTACTTTGCACCGACAGAGGATGATCTTAGGGAGGAAGTTTATGAATCCGTTACCATGGATATGTTGATCCGGTTTGGTGAGGAGGGAATTGTCCTGGAGTATTCGCCCTATTGGCTGGGTTCCTTTGCAGACGGATTTATTGAAGTTCCGATTCCTTATGAAGCTTTGGACATGGAGGAAAATTTTGTAAAATAATATCATCTTTCAAATATATGTGATATAGTAAATAAAAGCGGCAGCCTGTGAAAACAGGAGCCGGAAAATGAAAAAGGTGGGGATACCAATGAAAAAGGCTATGTTATATGGTTCTATGGTCATGTCTGTGGTCTATGCCCTTGCGTTAGCGGCGGTAATCACATTCCAGGATGTGTTTCGACCTGTGTATGGTGCGAGTGGTATGCCGTTTATTTTGCCTGTAAGTGACATTGTGCGGGAAGCAATCGTGATACTGGCAGTTTTGTTTATGACGGTTTTTTTACTGAAATTTTCGGAAAATGGTAACATACGGGGAGAGATTCCGGTCATTGCCATAAATATCTTGTGGCTGACATGCGGGAGCTGGGTCACAGCGGCCATAAATATTATGGATAATATGCGTTATGCTGCAGCGGGGGCGGAAATGCTGGCTTCTTATAGCATGCTGCGGCTGATCATGGGGAACTGCAGGCCCTTTTTGGTATTTGCGCAGTTACTGCTGATATTATATGCAGGAATATCACTGGGAAGGAAAACATATGAAAAAGATATTCAGTAAAATTGATTATAATTCTCCGGTAGTCTTAAGCTTTGCATTTATTTCATTGATTGTTCTGCTCTTAGGTTACATGACCAATAACTGGACAACCATGACTTTTTTCTGTGTATACCGGTCACCGGTAACGGATCTGCTTGGATATGTGCGCCTGTTTGGTCATGTTTTAGGACATGCAAGCATCGGTGTACAAGGGGTACAAACGAGATAAAATAGAAATGAGGGGCGATAGAGCGGAAATATCAGATTTTCCACTCTATCTGAACACGGTCGCTGGTGGCCTTGATCGTAGAGATCAAACCATCGGCGGCTTTTCTTTTGTCGTCAAAATCTATGCTCTCCCAGTTGTCGAGATAATAGGACAACTTCTTTATCTGCTGGGGCGATATGGTTTCAACGCTCAATTCGGCGATTGCCTTTGAAATGGTCTGGCGTCGGGTGTCCAGTTCTTCAATTTTTTTGTTAGCGTAGGCAAGCAAGGTCGCATTGGCTCCGGTCAGCGTATCCAGCAGCTTTTCAATTTCTGCCTCCACCTGTGCCAGTTCCACTTGATAGGCTGTCAGTTTCGGATTGACTTTTTCCTCCCTGCCGTGGAGTATCTGAAAATCTTTGAATTTCTCCTGCATGGCCGAGAAAATGAATTGCTCAAATTCTTCTTTGCGGATTTTCCCGCAGCCCGGACAGCCTTTGTTTTCCGTCCGTTTGGTACAGCGGAAATACCCGGTGCTGTTTGGTACATGGGTGGCTTTCAGAGCATACCCACAATGCCCGCATTTGATTTTTCCGGCCAGCCAAGTATTTTTCGGTTTCCGTCCCTGCTGGAAGGTGGTATTTGCCATAAGTTTTTTCCGGCATTTCAGCCATGTGTCAGAGGAAATGAGTGCTTCATGGGGAGCGATAACAGGTATCTGGTCTTTTAAGCACCTGTCCTTGTCCTCCTTCACATCCCGCCCCTGATAGAGATAGCAGCCGTTTGTTCCGGCAAAGTCAGAAGCGTCATTGATAATCGCTGCGCCCTGGCTCTTGAAAAATTCGTACAGCTCCAAATCGGCCTGTGCGTAAACCGGGTTTCTTAAAAGCTGGGAAAGAAATGTACGGAACATGGATTTGCCATAAATTTTTATGTCATGTTCCTCGAAGTATCGGGTAATATCTCCGAAGGAGGTTTCCGGTTCAGCGTACATTTCAAACATCAGCCGAACATGGTCGGCGGCTACGGGGTCGGCAACCATTTTCTTTGTGCGGATACCCTCTACCACAGTAGGCTCTAACTGATAACCGTATGGCGCCTGTCCGCTCATGTGAAAGCCTTTCAGGCACCGTGAATAGTAGGCGTCTGTGACACGCTTCTGAATTGTCTCACGTTCAAGCTGGGCGAATACAATGCAG
>JAGBEV010000044.1 GCA_017936785.1 Lachnospiraceae bacterium
CTTGCAGCGGCAGGAAAGATCGAACCGGCAGTCATGGTAACACATGTGGGCGGCATTAACAGTATTATTGATGCTACTTTGAATCTTCCCAATATTCCGGGCGGCAAGAAGCTGACCTATACACAGTTTGACATGCCCCTGACAGCAATCGATGATTTTGCAGAATTGGGAAAAACAGATCCGTTATTTGCTAAACTGGATGAGGCTTGTAAACGCAATCGCAGCATGTGGAATGCGGAAGCAGAAAAAATCTTATTTGAACATTTTGGTGTAGAAATGAACTAGGGAGGGAATATTATGGTATCACAGAAGGTAGTTATTAAAAATGCGTCAGGTCTTCATGCAAGACCGGCAGGGATATTGGCACAGGCAGCTATGAAATGCAATTCAAATGTCCTGATTCTGGTAAACGGAAAAACAGTTCAGGTAAAAAGTATCTTAAATCTGATGGCAGCAGCCATTAAATGCGGTACGGAGATTGAACTACAGTGTGAAGGAGCAACGGAGGCAGAAGACCTGAAGACCTTGGTTGAACTGATTGAAAGCGGATTGGGAGAATAGCCTATGAAAGAAATAAATGTAGAAAAAACGGCATCCCGGGGAATCGCCATTGCGCCTGTATACATTTATGAAGAAGCAGATCTGACTCCTGCGGACTATCCTGTTGAAAAAGAACGGATAGGAGAGGAATTGGAAAAGTTTGAACAGGTAAAAAGGGATGTGATCGCAGAACTGGAACAGTTATCCGAAGCTAACCCTATATTTGCGGCACATGTGGCGATTGCCGGTGACTATACCATGGTGGAGGCAATTACCAGCAGGATTCAGTCTGGAGAGAAGAATGTGGAACAGGCGATTGCAGAGGCAGTAGAAGAAGTAGCAGAGCTGTTCCGTCAGATGGATGATGAGTATATGCGGGAGCGCAGTGCGGATGTACTTGATATTGGAAAACGTTTTCTTACAAAATGCAAGAATATAGCAGTGCAGGATCTGTCAGCGATCAATGAACCGGTGATCGTAGTGGCAAGAGATTTATTTCCTTCTGATACGGTAAAAATGAACCCGGAGTATGTAAAAGGAATCATTACAAAAGAAGGCGGAGTGACCAGCCACGTATCCATTATGGCGAAAAACTATGGAATTCCTGCTTTGACAGGAGTTGCCGGGATTCTGGATGCAGTGAAACCGGAAAGTATGATCTGCATGGACGCAAGAAGCGGCAGGATTTTAGTTGATCCGGAAGAAGAAATTTTGGCAGAGTACAAGAAACGGCAGCAGGAGGAAGAGGCAGAACAGGAGCGCATTAAAAAATACCGTTCCATGGAGCCTGTGACAGCGGACGGAAAACGGATTTCTCTATGTATCAATGTGGGCAGTACCGATGAGATCAAACATGCCTTGGATAAAAATATAGATGGTGTGGGCTTATTCCGTACGGAGTTTCTCTATATGGAAAACAGTCATTTTCCTACGGAAGAAGAACAGTTTGCAGTCTATAAAGAGGCAGCAGTCCTTTGTCCCAAGGAGGTTACCATTCGGACTCTTGATATCGGCGGAGATAAGACGCTGCCTTATTATGAATTTGAAAAAGAAGAAAATCCATTCTTAGGCTGGCGGGCGATCAGGATTTCTCTGGATATGCCGGAAATGTTCCGGGAGCAGCTGAGAGCCATCCTGCGGGCAAGTGCGTATGGACATATCCGCATCATGTTTCCCATGCTGATTTCTCTGGAAGAATTGCGCAAGGCAAAAGAAATGGTAGAAAAATGTAAAGATGAACTTAGGAAAGAGCAGATTCCCTTTGATGAAGAAATCGAAGTCGGCATGATGATGGAAACGCCAGCCAGTGTGATCCTTGCAGATGAATTTGCAAAAGAAGCAGATTTTTTCAGCATCGGAACCAACGATCTGACCCAGTATATACTGGCAGTAGACCGGGGAAATAAGAAAATAGCATCCCGGTATGATTCCTTCCATCCGGCGGTAATGAAAGCAATCGAGACGATTATTCAGGCAGGTCATAAGTATGACCGGAAAGTGGGAATGTGCGGAGAGCTTGCCGGAGATGTGAATGCAGTCTCCCGATTACTGGAAATGGGATTAGATGAGTTCAGCATGT
Organism: Lachnospiraceae bacterium; assembly: GCA_017936785.1. Lineage (GTDB taxonomy): Bacteria > Bacillota > Clostridia > Lachnospirales > Lachnospiraceae > UBA2882. The sequence goes on from JAGBEV010000044.1 coordinate 2,120, forward strand.
CAGCAGGCAATGTGGATTATGTGAGAAGTGCTATTATTGGTTAAAATAGAATGATGTTTTAAAAGGGCATCCCTGATGATATGCCTTTCTTGAAACGAACAGTTGGAATAGTAGAAAACTGTTTATTTCAGGGAGGAGCATATTATGGAGGGATGTCTTTTTATTTTGCGGGAAATATGAAAAAAAGAGTATTTTATTACCATATATGGAATGGATGGAAACGTAATATATTGTATAATTATGTAGAATTGTTATATACCTAGTTGGAAATGATTCCATATATAAATTAAAGTGTCAGGAGATAGAGAAATGGGCTTATTTACAAAGAAAATCGGATCGGTATTTTTAAAAGAAACAAGCGATACAACGGAATTTATTGAAAAATTGCAGAAATTGCTGCCTGAGGCAGAAGGAAATATCAAAAAAGCTATTGAAAAGCAGATCAGTATAGCAAAGTACGGAGAAATAGGGGAAAATAATGTGGCATACGAATTAAAGAGCAGCGGAATGGATATGTACATATTGCATGACATTTATCTGGAATCAGAAAATGTATCGGCGCAGATTGATTATCTGGTGATAACAAGAAAGCGTACTTATGTAATAGAATGTAAAAATTTAATCGGCAATATTGAGATTGATAGAGATGGGAATTTTATCAGGACATATGAGTTGTTCGGGAAAAGAATAAAAGAAGGAATTTATTCGCCTATTACTCAGAATCAGAGACATTTGCAGGTCTTGAAAGAAATCCGCAAGGGGAGTAAAGGAAATTTCCTTTCTAAAATGCTCTTTGAAAATGGTTTTGAAGATAATTTTAAATCATTGGTTGTTCTGGCGAATCCTAAAACATACCTGAATGCAAGGTATGCGAAGAAAGATGTAAAAGAGCAGGTGATCCGTGCTGACCAGCTGATTGCATATATAAGGGAAATGGATGAACAGGTCAAAAATGTTTATTTAAGCGAAAGTGAAATGCGGGAGCTTGCTGAGTTCTTCTTGGAAAGAAATAAGTCTGAAAGGTCTGATTATGCAAGAAAGTATGAAGAAATGCTGGCTGAGATAAAGAAAACGGATGAGGCAGGAACGGTTGAAACGGGAAAAGCAGAAAAGGAAAAGGTTGAGGAAAATATTGAAACGAAAACTATCGCAGAAGAAGGCTTAGAAGTGAAAAAAGAGGTAAAAAGTGGACAGGCAGATCATAAAGAGGACGTTAAAAGCCGTCTGAAAGCATATCGGTTAGAGAAAAGCCGGAGCGAAGGATATAAACCATACTTTATTTTTAATGATGCACAGATGGAAGATTTGATTGAGAAAAATCCGAAGACAAAAGAGGAGTTGTTGGAAGTGTCGGGATTTGGGAATGTGAAGGTAGAGAAGTATGGAGAAGAAATTTTGGGGATTTTGAGGGGATAAAAACGTAAAAAAATACTATAGGAGAGTAGATTATATGAACAAGAGTGATTGCGAAGAAAATGCCCTAAATAGCAGAAATTGTTCTAAAATTGTAGTTCCTAAAATAACTGAAAAAGCAGATGTTTTTCATTATACTTCTTCCATGGGATTAAAAGATATTTTGCATAAAGGTTCGCTATGGTTTACTAATATAAAATATTTGAATGATAAAAGTGAAATTATAGATGGGATAAAATCTTCTTTAAAATTGATAGAGATTGAGCAGGGAATTTTGCCAGAATCTATAGAAAAAGAAATAAAACTATTTTTAGAGAATTTAGAAAGAGAAATTATTAAACGAGTTTTAGATAAAAATGTATTTGTATGTTGTTTTTCTAAAGGATGGGATGAACTTCCTTTATGGAATTATTACACAAAAGATTTAATGAATCAAGGATATAATATAGGCTTCTCATGCACGAAATTAGTCCAGACTATTTTAGATAAAAATGAAAAGGAATTAAACGGATGCGAATTGTCTTTTGGTAATATTAGTTATGATGAAAATTTAAAAAACAAGTATTGGATGAGAATGATGAGAGATTTCTATATGCAAAAAGAAGATGATATTAAACCAATAATGAAAATATTTGCAAACGAACTGATTTCAATAGGGAGAGATAAAATAGACAGTACAGATGAAGAAATTCAAAGATTGTTAGATATAGAAATTAATAGCAAATTTGAGGAAACAAAGAAGATAGAGGGACATCTTCCGCCAATATATAGTTATTGCAGAGAAAAAAACAAATTTTGTCAATCTATCGATCTTGATCCGACACCATATTATAAAAGAAAAGACTTTAAAAGCGAGAAAGAAATTAGAATTGTTATTACTGTTCCGGATAAAAATTTAAAGGAATTGAAAGAAGCTGGGATATATAAATTTAGAATTAGTAAAAATGTTTTAGTTCCATATTTAGAATTAAAATTTGATAAGAGAGCAATTAGTGGGATTACTATTTCACCAACTATACAAAGTGATTTAATAAAAACAAGTTTAGAAGAGTATTGTGAATATTGTGATATTGATTCCCATAAATTAAAACTTGGAATAAGAAATTCTGATATTCCGGTCAGATTTTAGGAGAGCTGTTTATGGTCATACTCAACTTTTACGGAAAACTACCAACCCCCATATGCATTTCACAAAAACTAAAAATCTTCATATCCAATCTTCCTAAAGAAGAACATAACAATTGGAATGAATATTTAATAGAAAATATGTTGATAGAAATAAAAGAACGCGCAATCTCTGAGGAATTTTATAAAAATGTTCCAGCGGGTTCTTTTAAGCCATATGATTTACAAAGAATCTGTGAACAACAGTTTCCATGGGAGAAAGTACCTCAAAATGCAACTGAACAAGAATATTTGCAAATAATAGCAGATAATCTGATCTGCATTTACTTTGATTATGAATATGAAGACATGCCGTTTTTTGACTGGACAACAAATTGTTTTGATGGTCGATTGTGTGAAGAGGATTACGCTGAAAAATTTATGGACTTTTGCCATTTTATTATTAGAAATTCAAAAGAATATGAAACAGAAATCAATGCTAATTTTCCCAGCTATATCTATTCGTCTAATGACGATTTGAAACGGCATTTTACATTAGGGAGATTACAACTGAAATGCTTTTATAATAAAGAAGACTATATTGCCTCTTTGCAGGCATGGGGAAAACGATTTGACAATTTTCTCAGTTTTCCCAACGATTTCTATCAATTGGATTATTTAATCAATGCCATACATAAGGATCGGGAATATAATGCCTATCATTTTTTTAAATCATTTTCTTTATGTGAAATGTTGTTATTGAGCAATCATAAAGAGTGTCAAACAAAAGATGTTGACAATAAACTATCTTATTTCATTCAGGATGATTATTCTGATGAAGAAAAATGCAGCTTGGCAAAATATATCAGGCAGATCCGCAATAAGATCGGGCACGGGGATTTCCTAAAATTTAATGAATTGCTGGAGAGGGTTGGAAATGAAATTTTAGACAATCATTATGCATATGATTATACGGAATTCAGCCGTCAAAATTGGATAATACAATCTTTATGTTGTATAATAGACGATGCTTTAGCAAAAATTATATATTTATATATAATAGATAAAAATCATACTTTTTAAGGAGTTTCCATTTATGCAAATCCTCATCGACGCCGACGCCTGCCCCGTCATCCAAATAACTGAACAAGTGGCAAAAGATTTCTCTATTCCCGTAACTCTTCTATGTGACACCAACCACATTCTTCAATCCAACTATAGCACAGTCAAAACCATAGGAGCCGGAGCCGATGCAGTGGATTTTGCCCTGATCAATCTTTGTAAAAAGGGTGATATCGTAGTGACCCAGGATTATGGTGTTGCTGCCATGGCACTGGGAAAAGGTGCTCATGGAATCCATCAATCCGGCAGATGGTATACTGATGAAAATATGGACAGGCTTTTAATGGAAAGGCATCTGTCCAAAAAAGCAAGGCGTGCCTCTGCTAAAAATCATTTAAAAGGACCATCAAAGAGGACGGCAGAAGATGATCTGCGATACGAACAATCACTGAGAAAGCTAATATTATCCCTTACACCTTCCGCAACAAAACCGTAACCCTCATAACCCCATCCTTACACTCCGCAAATATCTCCCCATCCATCTTATGCACTAGCTGTCTGCAAATATAAAGTCCCAGCCCGCTGCCGGAATTGCTCCCGGTATTGGAGCCCCGCCAGAAACTGTCGAAGATATGGGGCATTTCATTTTCCGAAAGCGTGCAGCCGCTGTTTGATACGGTGATCAGGCGGCAGTCCTCTTCGTCAGCAAAGTCTATGGCAATAAATTCCCCATCTCCATATTTCACTGCATTTTCCATGACATTTTGCAGGATTTCAACAGTTCGTTCCATATCTCCCTTTAAAAGGCAGTCAGAATATTTAGACACAGCAAATGGTATTTTCAAAAGATTTAACTTATCATCATAATATTCGGAAATCTTGTTGATGGCTTCTGACATATAAAATTCGCCGTTTTCTACTGACAAATTCAGAAAATCCTCCTGGGAAGCCTCTATGATCTGGGATAAAAAGCTTTCGATTTCATCCGCTTTGGCATTGATATGTTCGGAAATCTCCAGATTCTTTTCAGGAGTATCATAGATGTTTTTGGACAAAGCCTTAGCATAGAGCTTGATCGCTGAAAGAGGCGTTTTAATGTCGTGGGATAGGGACAAGATCAATGTTTTCTTTTCTTTTTGCAGTTTTAAAGAGTTTTCTTTCTGCTGCTCCAGATTTTCACGCAGCAGATCCATTCCCCACAGGAAACGACCGAAGAAACGGTTTTTGCTTTCCTTGAGGGGAAGGGTTAAATTCCCTTTGGAAAGCTCATAGGGAATGTCTTTTAACTGTTCAAATGGGCGAAGCAGGTATATTTTTACATAAAGAAGCAGAGCAATGACTGCTGCCGATATGATTTCCAGCATCAGATTAAAGGCAATGACCATTTTCCGGCGGTAATCCTTTGGCACGAACCGATAATCAAAGCGGTAATATTCTCCATCAATTTCTTTTATCAGGTAATCGCTGTTTTCCCCTTCAAAAAAGGCTTCCGTATCGGCAGAATCCAGCTTTTGGACAGCGATGATGGACGGATATTTTGATAAATCCAGGGAGTCAGAACCCTCAAAACCATTTTCTTCGATTTCATCCTCCAGGCGCGCTGCTTCCACCCGGTAGGGACGTCCCGCATCCAGGTCTATATGATACAGATAAATATTTGTGCCGATAAAAGCGGCAATCATGACAACTATGACCGCTGCGAAAATCCTGTTAAATGTTTTCATGCTTATTCCTCAAAACGATAACCTGTGCCCCATACTGTTAAGATATGTTTGGGGGATTTGGGATCGTCTTCAATTTTTTCTCTCAGCCATTTGATATGGACGGTTAATGTCTGAGGCTCCGAAAAGCTGTCGAAGCCCCAGATTTTGTTAAACAACAGGTCTTTTGAAAGGGTTCTTCCGCTGTTTTCCATAAGAAACAACAGCAGTTCAAATTCTTTTGAAGTCATCTGCAGGGGAGAATCATTCTTATAGACAATGTGTTTTACTTTATCCAGCTTTAAATCTCTGCACAAAATAGTATCGCTTTGGTATCTGCGTTTAAAAATACCGTTTACTTTAGCAAGGAGAATATCGATATCATAGGGCTTTTCGATATAATCATCAGCGCCCAGGATCAGCCCGGAAAGCTTATCCTCCTTTTCGCATCTGGCACTGACGATGATAATGGGTGTATTGCTGTTTTCACGGATTTTCCGGCAGACGGCAAAGCCATCCATACCCGGAAGCATAATATCCAGGATAACAAGCTTTGCGCCGCAGGATGTATAATATTCCAACCCGTCCTCGCCGTTTTTCTGCAGACTGACGGAGTACCCGTCAGCCTTTAGAAAATCCATGAGCAGTCCGCCGATCTCAATATTATCTTCAATGATCAATATATCTGTCATATCTCTATCGTTCCTTTCGCAGCCGCTTCAAGCAAAAAATGCGTTCCGGCTTACCATCCCATTTCCATCAGCCAGTTATTGAGAGTCCGCTCCCGTTCCCGAAGCTGCGTCTCACTTTCATATTGATTTAATTTTACCTCACCTTTGATATTTCCATCAACTATATAAAGGACTCTTGTGCATTTTGCCGCCACCTTTACATCATGGGTAACCAGCATGATGGTAGTGCCTTCGGAATTGATCTTGGTAAGTTCCGTCATGACTTCATCGGAAGCAGAACGATTTAATGCCCCTGTAGGTTCGTCGGCAAAGATCATCTTAGGGTGGTTTATCATGCTTCGGCAGATACATGCCCTTTGGAGCTGCCCGCCGGAGACCTCATCAATATCGTTATCTGCAATTTCAATGATACCCAGCTTTCTCATTAAATCTTTTCCGTATTTTACTTTTTCTTTTTTGGAAATCTTATTTTTCTTTGACTGGCAGGCGGGGAGAATGATATTGTCCAGCACTGTAAGGTTTTTTAACATATACATCTGCTGGAAGATAAATCCCATTTCATCCAGACGGAGTGATGCAAGCTCTTTCTGATTAAGGCAGTGAAGGTCGGTGCCGTCAAAATTCACGCTGCCGGCAGTGATGCTGTCCATTCCGGATACGGCATATAAAAGCGTCGATTTGCCGGAGCCGGACGGTCCCATGACTGCCACCATTTCTCCGTCAGAAATGCTGAAATTTACATTTTTTAACACGTTGTTCTGTCGTTTGTTTACAATATATGTTTTGCATAAATCCCTGACTTCAAGTACGTTATTCATATTTTAAATCCTCTTTACTTTCTACTAAAAATATATATACAATCACGATTCATAATAAATTCAAATGCCCACAAGGTTATATTATTCCATATTCGAGCTTTCCGCAGGCGAAATGCTGCGGACGCATTGTGTGGTCAAAAATGCCGCCGCAAGCACGATCACAAGGATAAACAGCGGATAGAGCACATAAACTTCCAGAGGGCGGATGGCATACTCAATTCCATATTGTGCGCCTATAATTTTAAAAATCTGTCCTGCCACTAGTTTTGTTGCCGGAGTTGATATGACGGCTGAAAAAACGGTTGAAATGATCAATACGATTCCGACCCGCAGGGTGTGATACCATATGATCGTATTGTTTTGAAATCCGATAGCTTTTAAAATCCCGATTTCACCCTGTTCCCTGGCAATGAAGGAGCGTTCCATCAATACGACCACAAGGGTACAGATCGTAGACATGATCAGTATGATGATAAATCTGACACTGTACATGCTTGAAGCGGTATAGCCTGTTTGATAATCCGAATATTCGCCGCCGGTATAAACATCCCAGCCTTTAAAAATTTCCTTTATTTTCTCAATACGCTGTTTGACTTCGGAATCATCCGGATCATCTGTGAAGTTGATCTGAAATGCCAGATAACCCATTAACTGGGAATAATTCACTTCTTCTGTTTCATGAAGTCTTACGCCTTCTCCCATATTATTCAGGGATTGATAAAGTGCAGTGATCAGATAGTCTTTGTTTCCGTCTTTATAGGCTATGGTAATGGTGTCGCCGATTTCAACCTCCAGCTCTTCGGCTATTATCCCGGTTATGGCTACCTCATCTGTATTTTGTGGCGGAGTTCCCTCTATATAGACATATTGATCCGTAGTAGTTCCTGTACCTTGAAATACAAGGGATTTATAGGATTTATCCCCATTTATAAGGGACAGCTTAAACAATGTCTCAAGGGCGCATTGTGCCGGGATACCGTTATCCTCCAGCGTATCTTCTATTTCCTTTAATTGTTCTCTTTCTTTGTCGTGACCGTTTTCCGTGTAAAAATCTGAATAGTTGTCATTAGGGTTTTCTATGTATACATCGCTTATTGTTAGGGACATTATGGGTAAAAGACGGTCGCTTTTTAATGTATTGATGGTATTTACAATGATTATGATCAATGTGATACTGAGTGTAAAACTTAGGAACATGATGAAATAACGCTTCATACCGCTGAAAATATCATGAAAAGCCATGAATTCTGCCGGGCGGAGCCTGCTTTTATAGAGCTTTAAAATTCCTTTACTTTTGAAGTTTTCTCCTTTGGAGCCGTTTCGTATCGCGTCTACAGGAGTGAATTTCTGGACCTTTTTTGTGCAGCCAAAGCAAAAGAGCATGATGATTCCCAGCACTGCTAAAGCGCAGAGGATATTGATCAGGTAATGATTCTGATTTTCCATAACAATGGATTGGGAAACGCTCTTAAGCATTACATGTCCAAAGGGGATACCGCAAAACAGACCGATAACGGAGCCTGTTATGGATAGGGCAAAATATTTAACCAGATAAAGTCCCCTGATTTTTGCCGGCTTGATGCCGATCGCTTTCATAACACCGATCTGCCTGTATTCTTCAGATAGTGTAAAGGCAATGGTAAACCGAAGAATAACAAGTGCGATCAAAATAAGGCAGACGCTTGCCATTAACAGACAGCCTACGATCACCATATATATAAGGTATGTCATCTTTATAAAGCTCTTGTCACCTGAAAAAATAATGTTACTGTCAGTCTTATTTAAAGCCTGTTTAAGAGTTTTTACATCTTCTGTACTGATGTAGCAGATATTTCCTTTAAAACCTGCTGCAGCCGGATCGGATGTGAATTTTTCATAATCGGTTTCATTGATCAAAAATCTGCATAAACCCATCATGGGAGAACCCAGAAGGGCATCTTTTATATATCCGTCAATTACAAAATCCTGAGAAGTTTCGCCTACTGTAACGGTAAGTTTATCGCCGGTTGAAAGACCGGCTGTTTCCATATGAGCCTTAGAAAGATAAATGTGACCTTGTTCTACATCTGTGATCCGGTTGTCATTTGCATCGAAATAATTAAGCTGTACATTTTCAGATGACATGAGTATGCTGGTGGCTGAAATTTTTATAGCCGTTCCATCTGCTTCAATACTGCTTGTATCAATATAGATTACCGGTTCAATGCCATAGGAACTGACGCTGTCCTGTTCGTTAAGGATGTCCGCTATCCGGTCCTCTGAGGTTCCCATTGCTTTGGTAGCAACGGTCAGTTCCGGCATCCCTGCCTTTTCAAAGTAATCATCCAGTGCCGTTGAAATCGTAATGATATTATTGACGCTGCTGGATACAAACATAGTTGCAAGAATAATGAACAGAAATAAGATCATGTTCATCGTCTTTTTTCGTTTTAAATCTTTTTTTAAAATGTTCCAATACATGTTTTGGCTCCTTTCCTGTTATAATCTCATTACAACAGGAAAATTATTAAATAGTCCTTAAATATAATCTTCCAAATATGAAAATGTTAATAAATATAATAAATTGAAAAGAATATCCATATTAGGTATATTATAATTATTTAAAGGTTTTGAAAAGAACAGGAATACATGACAGCAGGTCAAAGGAGAGCAATATATGAAGCTGAACCGGTCATTTTATACTGAAGATGTTCTGAAAGTGGCTGAAAAACTCTTAGGAAAAATATTAGTTCATGAATCCCCGGAAGGAATTACCAAAGGAAAAATTGTGGAAGTGGAAGCATATAACGGGCTCACCGACAAAGCTGCCCATTCCTATCCCAATCTGTGCACCGAACGGACCAGAATACAGTTTCAGGAAGGCGGCTACGCCTATATCTATTTCATCTACGGAATGCACACCTGCATGAACATCGTAACCGGAAAACCTGACGAACCCCAGGCGGTACTTCTGCGCGCCTTAGAGCCCGTAGACGGCATAGACCTGATGAAGCAAAGGCGAAAGACCGATAAAATCGCCAATCTCTGCAACGGTCCCGGCAAACTATGCCAGGCTATGGGAATTACCAGAGAACACTACGGACAGGACCTATGTGCAGGACCCCTCTATCTGGAAGATGCCGCCCCGATCCCCAAAGAAAACATCCTGCAAACCAAACGAATCAACATCGATTACGCCCAAGAAGCAAAAGACTTCCTATGGAGATACACCATAAAAGACAACCCTTTCGTTTCTAAATAATAATCCCAGCCATAAGAACCAAAATCGCACCCCACACCCGAAAGTATCAGAATGGAGACAAAAATGGAAAAACCAATGACAACCCGCCAGGAAGCGATCAAATACTGCATGAAATTCCAGGACACCTACGAGGACTATCCTTTTCACGACCCCAACTGGACCTGTATGCGCTTAAAATCCAACAAACGCATCTTCGCATGGATCTACGAACATAACGAAAAAATCTGGATCAACGTAAAATGCGATCCCGAATGGCGGGACCTGTGGAGAAACGCCTATGAATCCGTCCTCCCCGCCTACCACATGAACAAAGAACACTGGAACTCCATCATCTTAGATGGCACAATCCCCACCCCCGAACTCCACCGAATGATCGCCGAAAGCTATGAATTATGTGCCAAAAAGAACCAGAACCCCAAAAAAAGGTAAATTTTACCACAGCCAGCGGACCGGGAGTTGCAAAGGGCGGGCGGGTAGTTCTTCTTTTCTGCGGCTTCTGCAATAAAACGGCAATTTTTCTTACAGAATGCATCACCCCCAGGGAAACCAGCCCCGGATGGGCTGGTTAACCGTCTCTGCGGCATGGACGCCGCATAGACGGTGCTCCCGTCCGTTACCAATAATACTCCGCGCATTCTGTTAGAAAAATCCGTTTTACTGCTCAGCCGCAGAAAAGAAGAACTACCCGCCCGCCCTTTGCAACTCCCGGTCCGCGTCCGCCCTAAAATCTCCCCCCTTACACCTGAATCCACCCCGCCGCCTCCGCAACAGCAAACAAAACGATCAAAATCAGACAAACCGGAGCAATCCATTTCAACATAACCGTATAAAACCTCTTAACCTTAAATTCTCCATTTATCTCAACCTCATCATAAACAACCTGCGGCTTTATAAAAAACCCGATACTGATACAAGTCAATATCCCTATAACAGGCATCAGAATACTATTACTTATGAAATCAAAAAAATCCAAAAGCCCCATCCCCAAAATCCGAATAAAGTTCAAACTCCCATACCCCAGAGAAATGACCGCACCCATGATCAATACATAAACAGTGGTCAAAGCAGTAGTCCTTTTTCTGCTCCAGCCCCATTTATCACAGACAATAGATACATTGGTCTCCATTAATGAAATGGAAGAAGTCAGTGCTGCAAACAGCACCAGCAGAAAGAATACAGTCCCTATGATGCTGCCAAATTTCATATTCTCAAATACCTTCGGCATCGTAACAAACATCAGGGAAGGTCCTTTTCCCAAGGCTTCTTCATTTCCGCCGGAAAAAACAAAAACGGAAGGAACGATCATAAATCCCGCCAGAATAGCAAGGGCTGTATCAAAAAGCTCGATCTGACGCACGGATTTTTCCAGATTATCCTCTTTTTTCATATAAGAGCCATAGGTGATCATGGTGCCCATGGCAAGTGACATGGAATAAAACAACTGCCCCATGGCAGCAAGAACAGTTGTGGCAGAAAAACGGCTGAAATCAGGCAGAAGATAATATTTAACCCCTTCCATGGCTCCGGGTCTTGTAACGCAGTACAGGGCGATCGCCACGGTCAGCACGATCAATACAGGCATAAGAACACAGCTTGCACGCTCAATGCCCTTTTCCACTCCGATCATGACCACTACAGCCGTAAACAGTACAAAAACCCCAAACCATAGGATAGGTTCTGCGGACCCTGTAATAAATCCGTTATAATATTCTTCCTCCGCGGCTGCGACTACATTTCCCGTAAGGAAGGTGATCAGATATTTTACAACCCAGCCGCCGATCACACAATAATATGGGGTAATGATAAATGAAGCTGCACAGGCAAGATAGCCGATTATCCCAAAACGCTTGTCCAGCTTTTGAAAGGCATTTATGGCACTTAAACCCGTCCTGCGTCCGATGGCAATTTCAGTGATCATCAAAGTGAAGCCCAGTGTTACGGCAAGGATCAGATAGACCAGAATAAAAATTCCACCGCCGTATTTTGCGGCAAGATAGGGAAAGCGCCAAAGATTCCCCAGACCTACGGCAGAGCCTGCCGCCGCAAGGACAAAGCCCAGTGTATTAGAAAAAGAACTTCTTTTATTTTCCATAGTTTTAAATCCTTTCAAGCATTCTTAATCTAGTTTGTGCCATATTCAGGTAATTATGCTATGCAAAATCTCGTAATACGAGTATTGGCAGTCGGCTTGTTTTACAATAAATTCTATAGTAAAATAATATAAATAAATGTATTCTTTAGCGTAAGAAGGGATAGCAATGAATATTAAAGTACAGTGCTGCGGAATTGTTCTGATGTTTGTCATCTTATATTTTTATGGGCGTCAGAAAAAGATTCGTTTAAATACAGAAAAAGCATTTTTGGGAATGTTTTGTACCATTCTGGCAAGTCTTTTTATGGATATTCTTTCCCTTGTGGCACTCACTCATATGGACCAGCTTCCTGTTTTAGCGGTAGATTTAATTTGTAAGGCTTATATTGCCATGCTTGTGCTGTCTGCTTTGTCAGGCATCCTTTATGTATGTACGGATATCTATGGCGGAGGACCACGGTATCGGAAGGTGACTTCCTTTTATTGTATCATGGCAGGAATAGGTATTATTTTAATATTTATTTTACCTATTTACAAAATCTGTAATGGCGAAAAGGAAATGTATACTTATGGTCCCAGTGCTTTGGTGACTTATGCCTTTGCTTTTTTCTTTTTTACTGCAACCCTGATTTTAATGCAGCGGCATAAGGATAGTATGAATCCAAGAAGGCGGGAAGCAGTATATATCTGGATAGCTTTTTGGATCATTGCCGCAGTCATACAATTCATATTCAAGGAATTGCTGGTTGTGGGCTATGCAGGTGCAATTGCTGTTATGGTGATCTATCTGAAACTGGAAAATCCGGAGACCAATTTAGACCGGCAGACAGGCTTGTATAATCAAAACGCCCTTTTGCAGTATATTATCCAGCTGCATGGCAGGAATCAGGAGTTTTCAGTTCTCTGTATGATCTTCTCCCGTTCTCAGACCAATAACATGACTTCGGAAGAGGAACAGCAGATCAGAAGGGAAGTCATTAAATTTATTCTGGAAATTCCCAATGCTTTAGCATTTAGGAATGCGGAGGATGAAATTGCCCTTTTGTTCCGGCATGAAACCGAAGCAGAAGAGTGCGGTGCCATGTTGAAGCGGCGTTTTGAATTTGGCTGGGGGAAAAACAGCAATATTTTTGTCAGCCCCAATTGGATGTACGTGCCGGATACTCAAATAGTAAATCAGGCTGAAGATATTTTGTATCTATTGAGATATGCAAGACAAAACAGCAAAGACTTCGGAGAAAGCGAAACAGTGATCATTGACAAGATGATTGCAGACCGTATGTATGAAGAAAAAAGGGTCGAGCATTTAATGCTGAGAGCCATAGAAAAGGACCGCATAGAAGTCTATTACCAGCCGATTTTCTCCACAAAGGAACAGTGCTTTACCTCTGCAGAGGCTCTGATCCGCATCAGGGATGAAAATGATGAGATCGTACCGCCGGGGGTTTTTATCAATATTGCAGAAAAAAACGGGATGATCATTAAGCTGGGTGAAATCGTATTTGAGAAGGTATGCAGTTTCTTGAAGGAGCATCGACCGGTCCAGCTGGGAATACATTACATAGAGGTCAATCTGTCCGTAGTGCAGTGTGCTTATGAACATCTGGCGGAAAGCTTTATCCGGATCATGGAGAAGTACGGAATTGATCCTGCATGGATCAATCTGGAAATAACGGAATCTGCATCCATCAGTGCAAAGAAAATATTATCCAAAAACATGAAGACCTTAATTGATTATGGCGTTCATTTTTCTTTGGATGATTTCGGAACGGGTCAGTCCAATTTGAATTACATTGTGGAAATGCCGGTCAACATTGTAAAATTTGACCGCAATATGATTTCAGCATATTTTGAAAACGGAAAAGCAAAATATGTGATGGATGCTGCAATGCATATGATCCACGGGATGGAGCTTCAGATCGTATCGGAAGGAATCGAAACGAAGGAACAGTTTGATACTATGGAAAATCTGGGCATCAGTTATATTCAGGGATACTATTTTTCAAAACCTCTGCCATCTGCGGCATTTTTGGAATTTATTGTAAGACAGAGACAGTGATCTGATATAGGAGGCATCAGCATAGTAAAAGGAGGATATCTATGGGATTTATTTTTAACCGTAAAAAGAAAGTGTCAAAGGATGGGACCAAGGTTGAGATCATAAGATATGGAGACGAAGAGCGAAGTGAGTGGACACCGCCTGCGGAATCGGGACTGTATCTGGAAGAAATTCAGGAACATATTGACAAAGTGTATCCTTGCAGGGAAAAGGAGCCTTTTGTGTTACATGAGATCGTTTCCGATATTGTACATATTGATGTGAATATTATTCCGCCGGAGGGAGAACGGGATTATTATGTATTATGGACCAGCGGCATGAGCGACTTACCTATGAATCTGCCGGATGGGGATTATGATAAAAAGGAATATAACAGAGCGGAGCTTTTCATGTATCTGCCAAAAGACTGGAAGTTTGCCAAGATGGGGGAAATCGATTCTCAAATGTCAGAAGAGTATTACTGGCCCATTCACTGGATCAAGTTTCTGGCAAGATTCCCTCATGAATATCATACATGGCTGGGAACAGGTCATACGTTACCCAATGGAGAAGATTATGCCCCTCTGGGAGAAGGAACTGAAATGGGAGGATTTTTCTTTATTCCCCCGATCTCCCTGGGAGATAAATATCCGGGTGTGGAGCCTTTGACCTGTAAGGATGGCATAAAGATCAATTTCCTGTGGGCAATTCCCATGTACAAAGAGGAGATTGAATTCAAGCTGGAAGAAGGCTTTGATGCCATGATGGATTTGTTTTCCGAAAAAGAGTTTCCCAGAGTATTGGACCCCAAGCGGGAAAACTACAAAAAATAAAACGGAGGTATGAGAAATGTTATTTATTCAATATCCCAAATGCACTACCTGCCAAAGGGCAAAGAAATGGCTGGAGACAAACAGGATCAAATTTGAGGAACGTCATATCAAAGAGGAAAATCCAACCTGTGAAGAAATCAGGAAATGGCATAAAATGAGCGGACTGCCCTTAAAGAGATTTTTTAATACCAGCGGACTTCTTTATAAAGAAATGCAGTTAAAAGACAAACTTCCCACCATGAGCGAAGAAGACCAATACAACCTTCTTGTCACCGACGGAATGCTGGTAAAACGCCCTCTTATAGTAGGGGAAGATTTTGTGCTGACCGGGTTTAAGGAAAAGGAGTGGGAAGAAAAATTAAAATAATTTTTTCTTTGACAAATTTTTTAATTTTATGTTAGGATAATCAAGCAAAATAAATAACGTATGAACGACACACGTAGTGCTGAAAGCATGTAAATCTGATCACGGAACACATTTTTTAAATCAGATGGCTTTTTGCACTGGGTGTGTTTTGTTTTGTCGTGGAAAAATTTAAATATTTATCAGTAGAGGAGTAAAATTATGCCAAGAAATCAATTCCAAAGAATGTTTTTTGCATTCATCACAGTCATTATCACCGTACACGCCTATGTATTCTACAGCCTTTATGTAGTAAACGGCACTACCCTTATGACCCTGAACGGAACCCACAGCGTTCTGGGGGCTATCCGTAATCAGGGCGGTGTCTATATGTTCGGACAATTTCTTCCCATTTGGTCAGTTGTTCTGGTAGAATTCTGCCTTGCCTATTTATTGGAAGTTATGATGGGAAGTCCCTGTTCTTTTAAACTGGCGTCCAAAGTATTTGATCCCCGCCGCAATCATCCCATGATCTTTGAATCGGCAATAATCTGTGCGACAGTGGGATTGATGTGCCCTGCCATGAGTTTTCTGGCAGCATTATTATATTATCCCTATTATGAAGGATTTCATGTGATCACATTATTTGCAAACTGGTTAAAATTAGTCTGCCTTAATTTCCCTTTTGCATTCTTTACCCAATTATTCTTCATTCAGCCCCTGGTACGTACCATATTTAAATGGGTATTCCGTAAGGATATTGCAAGGCGTGAAAAAGAAGCCCATGAAAAAGAAGCACAGGGGGAAAAATTAAAACCTGTGGACGAGACAGAGGCAATTGCAGACATTATCAAGCGTGTCAATGAAATCGAAGCAGAATTAAAAGCAGAACGACAAAAATAAGAGTTTATATGCAGCCTGTTCAGGATTATGGAAAAAGGTATATCAGAAATCAGGAGATGAATGTCTGATATGCCTTCTTTTTTTACAATGAATTATTTTATACAAGGTACTTGACAATACCAAGTAGTGGGTATAATATAATTCCAGAAGGGAGGGAATCCTGTTGAATGCGCAATTTAAAAAAGGAGTTTTGGAGCTGATCGTTCTGGAATCCGTCAAAAATAGAGATATGTACGGTTATGAACTGGTAGAGGAAGTTTCCAAGGTCATTGATGTCAACGAAGGTACGATTTATCCGTTGCTTCGGAGGCTTACCAACGAACAATATTTTGAAACCTATCTGGTGGAGTCCAGTGAAGGACCACCGCGGAAATATTATCATTTAACCGCAAAAGGAGTATTATACAGCAATGCGCTGTATAAGGATTGGGATACATTTCAGGCAAAGGTAAATGAATTTTTTAGAGGAGTAGAGCATGAATAAGGAAGAATTTATTACACAATTAAAGCAAAGCATCAATATTCTGGACGATCAGGAACAACAGTACTTTGTGGAAGAGTATACCCAGCATATTGATATGAAGATCAGCCAGGGTATGACAGAGGAAGAGGCTGTTAAAGAGATAGGTTCCATAGAGGAATTGAGCAAGGAGATATTGGAATCCTATCATGTAAAAACGGATCTGGTAGAAAATAAGCCGCCAAAAAATATTGATTGCGGAAAATTTTTCGGAAAGGTAAAAGTCCAGGCGGATAAAATTTATGAAAAGATCGGGGCAGGCTGTAAAAAAATGGCTTCCGCCTTCAAAAAGATGTTTGCAGGCATCGGAAATGGTTTAGGCAGGCTGTTGAAAAAAGAGAAGGCAGAAGATTTAGAATTAAAAGAAACCAAGGAAAAAAACAGAGGAGGTTTTCATTTGAGGAATTTGATCAAAGGATTTTTTGGGTTTTGCGGCAGAGTGATCAGGAAATGCTTTTACATAGCGCTGTGGTGTATGATGCTTATGTGGAACTGCTTTGCCATCGGCTGCGGCCTGTTTGGAATCTTTCTGATGGCAATCTGTGTATTTATGCTGGGGGTGTTTCTGGTCATGCTGGTACAGGGATATCCGGTTATAGGCTTAACAATAGGATCTCTGGGTGCATGTGTTTCCATCGGGGCATTGACCGTAAGCTGCTTTATATTGACCAGATGGAAAATAAACAGGAATGAGGAACAGGAAGGAGGAGAGGCAAATGCGTAAGAAATGGATGATTTTGGCAGGCTGTTTTTTTGGCGGAATTTTACTTTGTGGATTGGGCACAGGAATCGGGTTCGTGGAATTCTCTCATTTTACTTATGCGGGAGACCGGGAACTGGGCACCATAAAAGAAGAAACATTGACATATATGGCAGAAGATGATGTGGATACTTATTATGTAAGAGTTCCCTTTGGCAGAAATCATGGTAAAACTGTCAATATGGTTTCCGATAATTCTCTGCCTGAGGGTGCTATCGAAATAGATGTGCAGTATAATGACGATTATGAAATGCCGTATCTGTATGGAGAAGAGTGGTACTCACCGTACTATGAGGAGTATGAATCTTATGAGTATGAAGAGTATCTTGTAGAGGGTACAGATGAAGAAACTGTCGTTGAAGATGAAGAAATAAAGCGGGAAGGATGTCTGAATATATATTTGGACAGTGATCCCGTAAAAATTATGATGAGATATAAGGATATTATCCTGGAGGATATTAAAAACGGTCAGATCGGTTCTTATTCAAGTGATGAATCATGGAGCTTCCGGATTGAAGAAATCAGATATCATCCTTCCTTAGAAGGTAAAATTAAATTACTGCGTTAGAAATATAAGGCGGCAGTCCATTGGACAGCCGTTTTTTTTCGTCTGAGGCTGCTTTGTAAAGTTGTATTTTTATTAGTTAACTGATACAATAGTACTAAATAAAATATAGAAATGTAAGTGAGAGAAATAGAGATTTTGACAGGGGTGTCACTATGAAAGCATATAATCATTTATTTATCTCAATAGAGAATTTTAAAAATTTTATTGATGGGATCGAATTGGACAGAAACAAAGAAGTGCTTCTCAGGATTCATACCTGCATTCATTCCATGGAAGCCATCAAACCTCTTGTAAAGGAAATAAAAGAGATTTTGCCTAAGGCGGTCATTATTGGATGCAGCACAGCCGGAGTTATATGTGAGGGGAGAATTTTAACGGATTCATGCCTGATATCCATTACTTCCTTTGATGATTGTGAAATGAGACTGGGAATGTTTTCCTGTGAAACCTCTGATGGGAAGGAAAAGGATGGAAAAACCTTGTCTGAAGAAGTATCCAGAGAGCTTGTTAAGGGCGATCAGGGACTTATGGTGGTGTTTTTTCCATTGTCATATTATAAGACAGCAAAGTTTGTGGAAAATATGAATCATTTAAATGAAGGGCTGAAAATGATCGGCGGCGCGGCTTATGTAGCGGATGGAGTGCATCATGAAGCTGAGAATTATGCCTATGTCCTTGCCCAATCGGAAGCATCTGCTAACTCTATGGCGGCAGTAATGCTGACTTCTCCACAATTATCCGTGTATGAAAATGTTGTGTGCGGAGTTGAAAGTGTGGGAAGGAGCTATGAGGTAACAAAGGTGCATGAGCACTTTTTGGATGAAATAGAAGATATAGATTGTGCGGAATGGTATGGGGAAATGCTGGGAAAGGAAGAACTGGTAAAGGACCCTTCCATTGTAGGAATTTTTCCACTGGTTCATGAAGAAACCCAGATTGCCTACAATGTGGTATATGAACCCTATGATACGCTGCCGGAGCCATGGAAATCCGGTAAGAGAGACCGGATCAATCTGTTTAGCGAGATTTCCGCAGGAATGAAATTTTCATTAGGATATTTTAATCCGCAAAAAATCGCAGATCAGATGAATACGGTTTATCAGGAATTGAAGAAAGAGCCGATAGAAGCGTTGTTTGTCTATGATTGTCTGTCGAGAATGTGGATGCTCCATGATTGTGCAAAGT
Organism: Lachnospiraceae bacterium; assembly: GCA_017936785.1. GTDB lineage: Bacteria > Bacillota > Clostridia > Lachnospirales > Lachnospiraceae > UBA2882. The sequence continues at coordinate 21,392 of JAGBEV010000044.1, forward strand.
GGGAGGTAGAGCAGTTTTATACGACCAATATGAGCGGTGCATTGCTGGCAGGGGAAATCAGCAATATCGGCGGGGAGAATATTTATGCAAATTCTACTTATATTATTGCCGGACTTTCTGAGCATAAGGATGCCCGCATTCTGTTAAAAGGAAAGTCCCTGAAAGATGTTTCCGCATTGCAGCATGATAATGTACAGATGATAAATTATCTCTTGATGACAGGCAATAAGCAGCTGAATAACCAGTTGGGTGATCAGCGAAACAAGATGAAGAGGGCAGTGTTTTTTGATGAGGTCTTAGGGTTGGATAACCAGACAAAATTCCTTTATGACAAAGACCGTAAGAAGCTGGATAAGATAGCTGTATATTCATTAAAAAATGAACGTATCATAAGACTGTTCCTGGGACAGAATAAGTTTTCGAATGAATTAAAAGAAATATACAAGGAAGTGGAACGGACCTCCATCAGCGAAAAGGTACATTTTTATAGTTATGGGGACTGTTCACTTCTGATCGCAGGAGAGGACGCAGTAGAGGAGGAAAGTTTTCTTTTATATGCTAAGAAAGTTTTTGAGCAGCTGAACGGAATTAACCGAAGTGAATTTGTTTTTTCTTATGAAGGTGTAGTAGTTGTGGGAGAAGAAGAACTTCTGCAAAAAGCGGAGGTTGCATTGCAATACGGCAATAAGAATAAGCTCCCGTTTGTCAACTACAGCCAGATGCCGGAAGAGCTTTTATGCGTCAAGGAAGAAATGCATATGCTTCAGGTGTTGCGGGAGGCACTGGTTCAGGATGGAATTGTCCCCTATTTTCAGGGAATATATGATAACCGCCAGAAGAAGATTACCATGTACGAGGCATTGATCCGCATAAAAGACGGACAGGGGAAAATCTATTATCCTAATCAATTTCTCCCTATTTCCAAGGAATATAATCTTTATGAGTCCCTATCTGTGAGTATGGTCAAAAAGGTCATGAGCATGTTTTTGGACCGGAATATCAGAGTTACCATTAACTTAAATGTACGGGATATTTATGACAGGGATATGATCAAGATGATTTTCCATTATCTGAAGAAAGCCTCTCATCCTGAAAATTTTATATTTGAGCTGGTGGAGAGTGAGGAGGTAAAGGATTATCAATTTATCAAGCAGTTTGCAGACAGCATACATGAGCATGGAGCCAAGGTTGCTATTGATGATTTTGGAAGCGGGTTCTCTAATCTGCTGCATATTATTCAGATAGATGCAGATATTCTTAAAATAGATGGGGAAATTATTAAGGAAGTCAGTCATGATCCCAATTGCCGGGAATTTGTCTCCATGATCAGCGGATGGTGCAGCAGTAAGGGAAAGGAAGTAGTGGGAGAATTTGTTGAAAACGAAGATATTCAGCAGGTAATGGAGGAGATCGGTATTACCCACTCTCAGGGCTACTATTTCTCTAAACCGGATAAATGGGAAAATCTTAAATAAACAGGAGAATCATAATGAATTACAAGATCTGGAAATACAGGAAACGGAATTCTGCCGGCAGCGAGAAAGCAAATACGGATGAGCAGGTAAAAAAAGGGGTATAATTTCGCCCCTTTTTTTCATACTAAGGGAAAAAGGAAAAGAGGGAAACGAAATGAATGATACAGTCCGGCTTTTGGAGGAAGTGGATTATGGATGTAAGATGGCAATTAACAGCATGAACAGAATTGCTGATTATGGCATGGATCAGAAACTTTCCCGTGTGATCGATTACTACAAATATAAGCATATGGAATTGCAGAAGCAGGCGGCTGAGCTGCTCCGCCGTAACGGAGCAAGGGAAAAAGATCCGGGAGTAATGGTATCTGCCATGGCAAAAGTTACTACGGAAGTCAAAATGTTTATGAGAGATGATAATACTCAGGTGGCGAAAATCATGATGAATGGCTGCAATATGGGAATCCAGTCCATTGCCGAGAATATCAATAAATATACACAGGCTTCAAAGGAAAGTGTTGGGCTTGCCAAAAGTCTGGTCAGGGCAGAAGAGGACTTTATGAGTGATTTAAAGCAGTTTTTATAAATTGTCGAATAGTTTCTTCTTTTTTTATTAAAATGTTGAAAAGTTTTCATAGGAAAATTGTGTAAAACAAGTTATAATAGAGATAGCTGATGGGCTCAGTTGTCAGCAGGCAAAGCTATGAGATGAAAAAGGAGGAAAGTTATGGCAAACAGATTTGTATTGAATGAGACATCCTATCATGGAGCAGGGGCAATCAATGATATTGCTACTGAAGCAAAGGGGAGGAATTTTGGAAAGGCATTTGTGTGTTCTGATCCGGATCTGGTTAAATTTGGAGTTACCGGTAAGGTATTGAAGGTATTAGATGATGCAGGACTTACATATGAGCTTTATTCCAATATCAAACCAAATCCTACCATTGAAAATGTACAGTCCGGTGTGGAAGCGTACAAAAAGTCCGGTGCGGATTATATTATCGCTATCGGCGGCGGTTCTTCCATGGATACTGCAAAGGCAGTGGGTATTATTATCAATAATCCCGATTTTGCAGATGTGATCAGCTTAGAGGGTGTAGCACCTACTAAAAATAAAAGCGTTCCTATCTTTGCAGTACCTACAACAGCAGGAACAGCGGCAGAGGTTACTATTAACTATGTTATTACCGATGTGGAGAAAAACCGCAAGATGGTATGTGTAGATCCTAAGGACATTCCGGTAGTGGCATTTGTAGATCCTGAAATGATGTCCTCCATGCCTAAGGGCTTGACAGCAGCAACCGGTATGGATGCTTTGACACATGCTATTGAAGGTTATATCACCGCAGGAGCATGGGAATTATCCGATATGTTCCATTTGAAAGCCATCGAGATCATTTCCCGTTCCTTAAGAGGAGCAGTGGATAATACTCCTGAAGGAAGAGAAGACATGGCACTGGGACAGTATGTTGCCGGCATGGGATTTTCCAATGTCGGTTTAGGTATCGTTCACTCCATGGCACATCCTCTGGGTGCTTTATATGATACTCCCCACGGTGTAGCAAATGCAATTATCCTTCCTACAGTTATGGAATATAATGCAGAAGCTACAGGCGAGAAATATCGTGAAATCGCCAGAGCAATGGGCGTTGCAGGTGTCGATTCCATGAGTCAGGAAGAATACCGCAAAGCAGCAGTAGATGCAGTTAAGAAGTTGTCCCAGGATGTAGGAATCCCTGCAGACTTAAAGGAAATCGTAAAGAGAGAGGATATTCCGTTCCTGGCACAGTCCGCATATGATGATGCCTGCAGACCGGGCAATCCCAAAGAGACCAGTGTGGAAGATATTACCAAGCTGTATGAGTCTTTGATTTAATGAAATGAAATAAAGTAAATAAAAAGGAACTGTTACATTTTCCAATATGCATAAGCATGATCGGAATGGACAGTTCCTTTTATAATACAGAAATTTGAGTATTATATCGGTTGAAGTATGAATTTTATTTTGATATTATGATTTTAATTAAATGGAAAGGACATATAAATTATGAGGAATTATTGGCGAGGTAGCTGCTCGGTGCAGTTATAAATCTGACAGCAGATTGTACCGAGTAATAAGTGATAAGAAGACTATGTTGTCAGTTGGCTGCACCTTTTGAAATAAATAAATTTTCAAAAAAGGAGTAGTTAAAGATGAAGAGAAATGTATTAAAAGAATATTGGTTAAAGGAAGAAAAAGCAGCGCATATTCACGGATGGGACTTTTCGCATATAGCCGGGCGTTTTGAAGAGGAAAATGATCTGCCATGGAATTATGAACAGATCGTACGTGCCTACAGAAAGCCTACAGATACTTTGCTGGACATAGATACCGGCGGGGGGGGAGTTTCTATTGTCCCTTGAACATGCTTATGAGAATACCAGTGCCACAGAAGGCTATCTGCCTAATGTAAGACTGTGTGAAGAAATCTTATTGCCTTTGGGAATTGATTTTAAAGAAATGAAGCATTATGACAAAATGCCTTTTTCGGATCAAAAATTTGACCTTATTATAAACAGACATGGTAATTATGACGTTCAGGAATTATATCGTGTCCTGAAACCAAAGGGAATATTTATTACAGAGCAGGTGGGCTGTGACAATGACAGGGAATTGGTGGATTTACTGTTGCCTGATACTGCGGGAACTTTTCCAAATGCAAATTTAACAGCTCAGGCTTCTTTATTTGCAAAACAGGGATTTTGTCTGCTTCGGACAGAAGAGGCATTTTGCCCGATACGCTTTTTTGATATAGGCGCTTTGGTATGGTTTGCACGGATCATTGAATGGGAATTTCCCGGATTTTCAGTTGAAAAGTGCTTTGAAAATCTTTTACAGGCGCAGAGGATTCTTGAAACGAATGGTTCTGTAGATGGCACCATACATAGATACTTGATAGTTGCACAGAAATAATAGGATTTACCCCCTCGGATTCGAGGGGGTAAAAATAAATTAGTTGCCAGGTATCCGAAGGGAGCTGCTGGTGGCAGGTCCTGCAGGATTGGAACTAATGGATAATCTAAACAGAATTTTTGGAGTGGAAATGGAAATGAAATATAATTCATCAGCGGATATGAAAAAATAAAGAATTATCCACCTTATGACAGTAGGGAGCTTGCCATCTGCTATGCAAAGAATTTATAAATATTTGAAGGATTTTTATTTGAGAAAGGCAGGAATTTTATGTTCAGATCTAAAAAGAAAACTTGCAGCTATAATAAAGAAACACAAATACCAATGATGAGAGTCAGCATTTGTACAGGAGAAAAGGTTGCAGGATTTAAGGATAAAACTACCGGGAAATTTGTGGATGTCATGTTGATCAGAAATGAAAGTGATCTGAATTTCTTTTGTGAAGAGTATGGGGTGGAGAAGGAAGAAATAAACAAAATCTGGTAATCATAGATTTTCTTTGCCATTGCGAAATCGTGAAAAATTTGTTTATGAATTCACAAGTCCGTTGGATGATTGGATAGAGCTTTATAATTCATTTTTGGGGGATAGAATTGAAAAAGATATTTGTAAAATTCATTATATTTTTAAACTTATTGTTGTGTGTGGGATGTTCCCTAAGTAATAACGAATCTCAATATGAAGAAATAGGAGAAACAGAAGAAACAGAAGAAAGTACTCTTAATGATTTAAATATGGAGTTAAAAAAGGTTTTAGAATCTGATATGCATGAACTTATGGAAACACAGGATTTTCAAATAAGTAATGATAAATTTATCCGTGTCTTTAGTCCGGAATATTATCCTTGTGCAGAGGCAGAAAATTCAGATTTTTATCTGGTATGTACAAGCTATTACAATGAAGATCAACCACCAGCTTATATTGTGTTTAACGAAGAATACATAGAAGAATATTTGGAAGAAATAGGGCTGGAAAAAGGGATGAATTTTTCGGATGTTATGGAAGTATGGGGAGATTCTGATGTTTTTGAGACAAGTTATGATGATACTGTTCAAAAGAAATATAAGATTGAATATGAGAGAGATGGTTTAAGATATTTATTTGTTTCAGAAGATAAAAGTGGAACACAATTTGATTTGTATATTGGATTACCCAAAGATGGCTCAGATAATCAGGAATATTACCCGATACCATCAGATGATGATATTAAGAACTTTCTAAATATGACAGAGCAGGAATTAGAAGTAATGACAGAGAGTAAAGTTGATGAAAGTTCTTTGATCGTTTTTGAGACAACTTTAGCATTTCCGGTTCTGTTTCCGGGTAATACATCTTATTGGTTTGTTTGTACCAGCAGGGATACAGCTTACAAACCTAAATATCTTGCCTTTTATGCAAATTATGAAAAGGAGTATTTACGCCAATTAGGGCTTAAAAGTTGTCAGAATTTTGAAGATATCATGAAAGTAATGGGAAATACGGAAGTGATAGAATCAAAAACACGAGAAGAAATGGAAAAGATCAATATTACTGATTATAAAAATTATATGATTCAATATGAGAAGAATGGTCTGCAGTATAATTTTATTGCAGATAATGTGGAAGGAAAAAGTTTTATATTATACATTGGTCTTGCAACATCAGATATGGAAGATCAGTCAGAAGAAATTGATGATACGGAAATCAAATAAAAATATGATTATGTAGATAAATATGGAAATTACAGAGAAGGCGGATGGTCATAAAGTTGTTTATGGAACATCCGTCTTTTTTTGCATATAAAACATTACATAATGATGCAAAAGTGATGCCTTTTTGTGCAACAATGTCATAAAGGAGTTCGGACAATGAAAAAATATATAATCTGTTAGAACTTGTGATAGGAGTAATCATCTTGAAGAAGGTTTTAATTAAAAGAATAATCAGTTGTATATTATGCTTTTTTGCTTTAATTATTTTGATAGGAAAAATACGATATCCGGTAAAGAAGAAAAACAATATGATATTGATGTCAAAAAAATTTTTTATAATAAAGAAATAGTTGAAAATATGGGGAATCCCTCCTTGGAAGAGACAAAAAAAGAAGTGTTTTCATTATTTGAAGGTGAATGGAAAGGTTGTTTTAGGTGTAAAAGGCAGCGTTTTTTTGCTGGAAAAAGAATAGTAGAAAACCACTATAAAGTATAGTAGACAGGAGAAAGAAGATTGAAAAAGATTTTGTGGGGATGAAGATTCAGATGATCAGGAATTAATGGGTGGATAATTCTGACCGGATAGACACTATTTCGCAGGAAATGTGGGGGAACATACAAAACGGTATGTTTATCAAAATAATTAGGGTAATTTAATAATAGCAGATGATTGAAAGCGGATTACCTTATATAAAGAATTTTTATAATTGGGAGGAGCAGATAATGATTCATAAAGTCTTAAAGCATAAGCTTGGGATTATTTTTCTATTGATAAGTGTTGGGGTTGTTTTAGGAGTTTTTTGGGGATTTTCTCTAAGAGAAGAAAGCAATGGTATCAATAATGAATTTTTTTTTTAAGGAAAACCAAATGCAAGCTAAATTTGATGGGGTATTGTATCCTTTAAGTTCCAGAGAAATAAAACAGGATATTACCTTGAATATTATTGAAATTGAGAAACTGGAACATGGAACGCTTTTTAAACTTGAATTGGAACAGCCTCCTGTGGAAGAACCCCTGGATGAAATGAGAATGGGTGCAAGATATTTAGGATATTATTATGTTACAAAAGATGTTATTTATCTCAAACCTTTAGGGGATATGGAGGGGTATACAGATGAAAAAGATAATGGGATTGTTACAGAAATAAGAGAAAATGAAGAAGAGTTTTTAGAAGAATGTTATATTGTATGCAGCGAGGAAGAGACGGATGATAGACCTGATGAAAATGGCTGGTATTCTTATGTTAAAGCTATTGGAGAAAGGCGTTTTTTCTATCTATATAACAGCTATAGTGGAGGAACAAAAGAATATTGTGAAATTGTTTGGCAAAAAGGAGCAGGGATGGTGTACTATTTGCATGGAACAGGAAATCGGTTAATGGAAGTTGAACTTTATAAAATGGTGGAGTAAATATGAAATTTTAAGCAAAGTCGTTAAAATTTCAAATGAGTTAGAAATAGATTCAAAAAAGAAGCAGCCAATGTAGTTATGAAAAGGAGAAATTGGTATGAAAAATAAAGAAAAGAAGAAAAAAAGTAAGTTTCAATACTGTTTTTGTATCATAGTATTGTTGGGTGTATTCATTTGTATAATAGTTGGATATGGCAGCTATGAAAAATTTTTGTTAAAAGAGAATAATTTGGATTCATGGATCGGAGTATATAAATTTTCTGAATCAGCAAATGAGCCAGATGGACCATTTATGATGATGGATTATGAAATTAAAATTTATAAAGAAGAGGATTATTATGCAGATATCATAATTGATGGACAAACAACATTAGCCAGGGCAAAAGCAGAAGTATATGGTAACAGGGAGTGGATCAGTTTAACATTCTTGGAATATTTACCGGAAAATATAATAGGAATGTATGCAAAAAAGAATGATGTATTGATAAGTTTTAGAAAGGATAACCGGGAAATATATACTTATTGGGGAGAAATAGAACCTATGTTGTATGACAATGAAGAATCCGGGAAAATTTACTTCCAGAAAGAGTTTTAGTATGCAATGGTGTAATGCAAGAGGATCGATTGGAAAAAATACATAAGTGCTTAAGATATGGATACCAGAAGATTGGGAAGAAAAAAAGAGTCCGTAATGTTACTTACAAATAGTGAGGATGTTTCAAATTCCTGGGGATATGTTCAGCTGGTAGGTGGGAAATATGATGCAGAGGAAAAAATCTATGGAATAGCATATTTAACAAATATGAATGGATATGGTCTGATTGATGTAGGATTAATTGAAAGGTTTGATGCAAGCGATATAGAAGATGCAGAATGGATTTTTATACAAAAGGAAGATGATAATTTGAAAATAAATAGAATTTTTGCAAGTGCTATCTTATTTCTGAGTTTATTTTTGATTTCCTGTGAAAAGAATGGTGGTGCAAATAGAAATGCGGCTATTTCTGAAATAGAGCAAGGTGGAAATCAGATAGTACATGAGTTACCTCAAATAATTAAAGAAAATTTCTATATGAAAAATATGATTTATGAGGTTATGGAAAAAGGAATTTCAGAAGATACTTTTATTAGTTTCCAAAGTAATAACCAAAGCCTAGATACTGATTGGTCGGGAAATGATGCAGAGGAAGTGATAATAAGTCTATATAGAGAGTTTTTAGACGGCAAAAGAGAGATTGATGGACTGAGCATAAATGAGCTTACAATTCCTACTGGAGAGGAAGGCAGAAGATATCCTGCTAAATATGCCTTTTGGGATTCAAATGGAGATAGTATTCCGGAACTGCATGTTGATTCGGCACATTACTATTATGTATTTTCATTTAGAAGTGGAGAACTTTTTGTTTGGAAGGATTTTACAGGAAGTAATTGTTTTCCATTAAAAGATGGGGGATTTATTTTTTGGAGTATTGGGGTGTTTAAAGATGATTTATATAATTATCATACTTATGATTATAATGGACAGGAAAATTATGGATTTTGCTTTAGCTGGGATGACCTTAATGACAATAAAATTCATGATAAGGAAGATGAGTACTTATTTGATGACCAATCTGTTACACAAGATCAATGGAATAAACTAACACAGAAATATCTTTATCAAGATGAAAATGGTGCTTGGAAAATAGCAAATGAAATAGAATGGACCATTTTATATGAGGGGAATTAAAAATCGCAATAATCATTTTCATTTAAAATTCCATATGCTATAACAAAGATATAAATAAAATTTGTCTTATTATGTAAAAATAATATTTGATAGGGAATTTCAATGATAAACGATCAGGAGGAATTTATGTACGATATCATCATCATCGGTGCGGGACCTGCAGGGCTGTCTGCAGCGATTTATGGAATCAGGGCAGGGAAAAGCGTTCTGGTGCTGGAAGGAAAAACTTATGGCGGGCAGATCGTGAATACCCCGGAAGTAGAAAACTACCCCGGGATCAAAAAGATGTCCGGTTTTGAGTTTGCAACGGAGCTTTATCAGCAGGCAAAGGATCTGGGAGCACAGATTAAAATGGAAAAGGTCCTTACTGTAGAAAAGGCGGACGGCAGATCAGAATATGACCTGCAGGCAGCAGAAATAGAAGGGCAGGAAAACTCACATATCATAGTAACAACTTCCAAGGGAATTTATGAAGCAGGAGCAGTTATTTTTGCTACAGGAGCCAAGAACCGGCTGTTGGGACTTCCCAGGGAAAAGGAAATGACAGGAGCCGGGATTTCTTATTGCGCTACTTGTGATGGGATGTTTTACCGGAATAAAAGTGTAGCGGTCAATGGAGGAGGAAGCACTGCGTTAGAGGATGCGCTCTTTCTGTCCAATTACTGCAAAGAAGTATATTTGATTCACAGGAGAGATACTTTCCGGGGGGAACAAAAATTAGTTGAAGCCTTAAAGAAAAGGGAAAATGTAAAATTTATCCTCAACTCTGTGATTACAGGGCTTATAGGAGAGGAAACGCTTACAGGTGTTCAGATTAAGGAAAAAAACGGAGAAGAAAAAGTTCTTATGATAGATGGGCTTTTTATTGCCATTGGACAGGAACCGGAAACTGCTCTCGCTAAAGAACTGGTGGCAGTGGATGGAAAAGGTTATATTCAGGCTGGAGAAGACTGTAAAACCACAACACAGGGGATATTTGTGGCAGGAGACTGCCGGACCAAGGCGATCCGGCAATTGACTACGGCAGCATCTGATGGTGCAGTGGCAGCCTTGATGGCGGTAGAATATTTAGACCAAAAGGAAGCAAAACAATGACATAATGTTAGAGTTTTGCGAAAATTTATTTCAATTTTCCTTTTTCTGTAAATAATGCCGCAGCAAGCCGGCAAAGTGCCTTTTGGTCCTCACATGCCATCAATTCCCTTGCGGAGTGCATGGAGAGAAGCGGAACTCCTGCATCTATACAGGGAATATTTAATCTTGCGGAGCTGATGCTGCCCAAGGTGTTGCCGCCCCGAAGGTCTGACCGGTTCACGTATTTTGTGTAAGGTATGTGGTTATTTTGGCATATGGATTGAATGATGCTGACAAAAGATGAATCTGTTGCATAGGATTGTTTTGCCGAGAGCTTTAAAACCACTCCGTCACCTAAGCATACGTGGTTGGTCAGATCATTTTTATCGGGGTAGCCCGGATGCATAGCGTGAGCAACATCCAGAGACAGGCAGAGACCGCCGCCAATGGAACAATGGAGCTGTTCTCTGTTAAATCCCAGATTTTCAAAAATGCGTTCCAGAATTTCCACGGTCAAGCCTGAGTCAGCCCCCTGTTTTGTGGTGCTGCCGATTTCCTCATTATGATAAAAGGCGGACATGCAGATCAGGTTACCTTCTGAGTCTGCATTTATGACCGCTTCCAATGCAGCATGGACGCTGGAGCAGTTATCGATGCGGGGAGAAGAAAAGAATTCCCGGGAAATGCCGGTGCAGATTCCTTCATCGGCATTATACAGGCAAAGCTCATAGTCCAGTATTTCATCCTGAGATGTTTCCAGCAAAGTGCTTAAATAGGAAAGGAAAAAGTCTTTGTCATCCTCCTTTTGTTTCAGTGCAGCCAGAGGCAGCATATGAAGCTGGGGATTTAATTTGGTCCCGTTATTGATCTCATGATTCATATGAATGGCAAGTCCGGGAATCACAGCAACCGGCTGAAGGGAATCCATCAGATGAGTCCGGGGATGAAAAGAATCCTTCCCTTTCAGACATACTTTTCCGGCAATTCCCAGAGGGCGATCCAGCCAGCTTGTATAAACTGCCCCGCCGTAGGGCTCTATATTTAATCTGCCGTATTGGTCAGAGCAGACCTCAGGATTGGGCTTGATCAAAAAAGTGGGCCAGTCCGTATGTGATGTGATCATGCGGAAATCAGGCATTTTACCAGTGTCTGCCAGGGAACTTCCGATGGTAAAGGCGATGCAGGTCGTGTCATAAATATTGATACAGTATCTGCCGCCGGGCTTTACCTGAAAGGGTTTGGTCAATTCTAACGGGGTAAAGCCGGCTTCCATCAGCCGTTCCATGCAGTAGGAACAGCAGTGGAAGGGAGAATGGGCATGATCGATCAAACTTTTTAGCGCCTGAATGGATGATTGATTGTTTTTCATAGTAGGGAACCTCCTGTTGTTATCATTTTACACGTATATACCGGTTCTTATTCTGTATTTGCATTGGTTTTGTTGAAAGAAGCCGGGATGAAGTGATCATTTGACCAGAGAGTAATATTGTAAGCAGGTGCTGACTTCATCTAAGGAAACTTTAACATCAATTTCCGTTACAGGCTTTGTTTCATCATAAGGACTGATATAAATTTTTGTATAGCTGCCTGCAGCCCAGTCTGCATTAGTGGCAAGAGGAAGCAGCAGCTTACCATTGCATAAATCTGTAAGGATACAGCCCTTGCCTTCCCAGCTAATGGTCATAATGGAATTTTCATGGAGGGAATTGCCGAATCTGGCATTTAAAGCATCCAGATCAATTTCCGCATAAAGAAATTCCGAAGGAACATCAGAGGGCTGCAGGATCGGACTTAAATTTTCTAAATTGCTGCCTAAGGTCAGACCGCATTTACTGATATAAACAGGTGCTGCCCAGGGTGAATCGGAAAGAGAGGCATCATTGTAGCTTTCATTTCCGTATATGGAGATATAAAGTTCTTTGGACAGATAAAAGCCCGTCGCAAAATCATAGGCATATCCTTTCTCCAGCAAATAGCGGTAAATATAATAATTATTGAGAGGATGGAGATCACTGCCTATAACGGTATGTTCATCGATCAGGGAAATAACTTCGTCAGCAGCTTCCCTGCTTTTGGCAAGAGAAACCTTTCCGGAATACAGCGCCTTTTCATTTAAAAGAAAATAGTACATCTGCTGACCGTCAAGACCCAGTACCTTCAGGTACGGGTCTGTATTATGTAAGACTGCCAGATGATCATGATAAAGATACAGGTTATCTCTCACAGACCCTTCCATAAAACCATATCCCAACTGGGGGAATGCCGAAATATCATCTTCACTGACAGGAACAGCTGTAGGAGAGACAGGAAAAGGCAGAAGGTTAGCTGTATATTCACCTACACATGCGCTTTTGGCATTTGAGGTTCCGTCCATGGCAGGAAATTGGTAGTCTCCCATTTCATAAAAGGTCAAAAAAGGAATGCTTACTGAAAGGGCAATCAATGCAGCAATGGAAACGGACTTATGCAGGATCTGTTTTCCATAACGAATGAGCAGGATGGGAAGAAGGATTCCCATGATCCAGAGATATACATGGCTGCTTCGGGAAAAAAGCCTGCTGACCCAGCTCTCATCCATAATGACCAGGGTATAGGTATAGCATACCGGCAATATGAGAAAACCTGCGGACAGGCCCGGAAAAGCAGGCTGTCCAAAAGGATTTTTGTCTTTATTGCGGTATATATAGGACAACAATAATAATAAAAACAGCCAGATGGGAACCATGCCGCCCAGAAAACGGACTGCATAATATAGTCCGCTTCTGACCCCATCCATGGATGACAGGTAAGGCATAAACCAGTCAGGGAGGGAAACGGAGCTCAGAGACAAGCCGTCTGCAAGGATTGTCTGGTGTGAATAGGCGAGTACATGCCCTGCCATTTTTACAAGTAAAGGAATGGCAAGGATGATGGGAACAATGAGCAGCAGAGTTTCTATATAAAAGGACTTTTGTTTGAAATCTCCTATGAGTTCTTTTTCTTTTATATAGGAGTATAGTTGAAAAAGAGCAAAAGGCATTCCTGCCACGATCAATGCCAGACCAAACAGGGGGTAATATAATCCACTTAAAAAACCGCAGAAAACATAAAGATAAAGAAAGCGCCTTTTATTTTTTATAACGCCCGGAAGGCAAAACAGCAGTAAAACCGGAAGAATGATCCATGTCCGGCAGTATACCGGCATATGGAACAGAAATGCAAACAAAAGTGTCCATTTACCGTCCACATGAAGATAGATCATAATTATGGTCAAAATGGCAGATGTTATGAAAAGAATCGTAAAGGCAGCAGCATAAGTTGTCGCCTTTCCGCCGAAAAACAGCTGATTGATGCCGCCTATGAGCATGGGAAATAATCCTGATACGGGTGAATAGCTGTCATAAGCGGAACTGCCCAGTACCATGATCTGCTGCCAGGGCAGCATCTGTTCGCCATGATGATGCATATCACTTTGCACCATAAGAGCGGAAGGGATATAGGAACCATATAAAAAAATGGAAATTGCCGAAGTGACGGAAATAAAGGTCTTTGAATGTCCGGAGGCAAAGCGGTATTGAACCAGAAGCACTCCATATAAGACTAAAATAAGTAATCCGATAAATAAAAGATAGGTTTTGGGATAAGCAAGACGAAAGGTTTCGCCCTGATAATTGTATGTATTTTTCGTATACAAGAGAAGTAAAAGGGGCAGAGGAAGCTGGCTGGCAAAGAGAACCTTTTGCAGCAGTCCGTAAAAGTGAAAGTGTAAAAGAAGGACTAAGGCAAAAAGAACTGCTGCCGCCACAAATATCAAAATATCATATGACAGGTATCTTCCGGTTGTAAGGGAAACAATGACTACAATTGCCTGAATGTCAAAATAAAGAAAAAGAAATAAGGCTGCAAACTGAGATTTGTTTTCTTTTATGATTAAAATGATAAAAGCAAATGCGGCGGCAAAAAGCCAGAGATAAAGGGAAGTTTTTCCATAAAATATCAATTGAAGCACAGGTGGGAAAAAGCAAAGAGCGCATTGATAAAGCACGGGCAGGTCATAAAATGAAACAGAAATGTTCTGTAAGGAAGCCTGGGGATTCAGGGTTTTGGCAATCTGGGAGGCTGGCTGGGAACGGAAAAAGGATTTTCCGATACAAAACAGACCCAGGATCAAAAAGCATCCGATCCAGAGAAGCGCCCAGAAAAAATCCAGTTCCCCGGTCTTGTTGCTGCCTTCCAGGGCAATCTGATCGATGATCAGATCGTACATTTGGGAGGTTCCTTCAAAATACCGGTCTTTGAATATAAGGTAGAGAACGGCAACCAAAATACAGGACAGCATAAAAACTGCCCATAGAGGTAGTGATTTCTTTTGTTCTTTTTCTTTTGCGTCTTTTCCCATCCTCAAAGTAATTCCCTTCAACTGTATTTTATCTGAAGTAAATGCGCACTGCCAGAAAAATGGGCAGGTACATGTGATGCTTCATAAAGAATATAAACAGCTTCTCAGCCGCTGATAACCGGGGCATTTCATAAACCTGTAATGCATGGCGCACATGGGGGTCATTGCAGACTGTTTTCATATCCCTTTTGTGCTCTTTATACGAAACAGCTTTCTTTTTATAAATACCACCCTTTATGTGAAGAACGGTAAGACAGAGAAAATCATTCCAAATCTGTGTTTTAAAATCGTAACTGCCTTTTATCCGGCTGATGCGCAGGAGATTTTCCTTCATGATCTTGATCTTATCCATATAATGCTCGTCATATTTCATGGTCATGGAGCTGTTATTCATGTAATAGTAATAAGGGAAATAATCCTTTAATACCACTACTTTTTCAGCGTCCAGAAACATACATAAAGAAAACTGAAAATCCTCACCGATAGAAACCTCATCACTGCAAAGAGAAAGATTCTTTTTCACAAGGGAAGCCTTAACTAACTTGGTAACCCGGTTGGGATGAAGCTTTCTTCCCATAAAGCTGCCGTCATTGATCAGCACGGGAAACATTTCCTTTTCCAAAGAAGCAGGTTCAAATACATCTATAGGAAAATCCATCTGATCGTCCCATTCCTCGTGACTGCCGTCCTCATAAATATGATGAAGTCCGCAGCAGGCAATATCCGCCTGTTCTTCTTCAATACGGGTAAACATTTTTTCATACATATGGGGCAGAATATAATCATCGCTGTCCACATATCCGATATAGCGTCCGGCAGCAGCGGCGCTTCCCGCCTTCCATGCCGAGGTCAGACCGCCGTTTTCTTTGTGGATGACCCGGATCTTGTCAGGATATGCAGCGGCATAGTCATCACACATAGACACAGAACGGTCGCTTCCGCCGTCATCTACTAAAATGATCTCAATATTTTGAAGAGTCTGGGCGAGAATGCTTTTTACACACCTGTCCAGATAAGCTTCCATGTTGTATACGGGTACGACGATGGTTACGTCGAAAATAGGATCTGACATTGTATTAGCACCTTTTCTGTTATAATGGGGTGTTGGAAACGGGGGACCGCTTGGGGGAATCGTGCAGTTTATATTTCAGCCCGGAGAAAGAAATATAAACTGCACGATTCCCCCAAGCTCCCTGGCTTCTCCCAATCATTATATAAGAATATGGTATTTTTTTCAATTTAGATTGTTTTTTCCGAGGTGCAACTATGGGAGTTTTGGGAAAAATATAGTATACTGTGCAGAAGATATGTAATAACGAGGGACGACCAAGATATCAAACGGAAAACCAACGCACAGGCAGAGGAAAGGGGCAGGCGGCAGTAAGGGAAAGGGGTTGAGGTTTTTCATGGCTTCTGCAATAAAACGGTAATTTTTCTTACAGAATGCTCCACAACCCAGGGGAATCCTGCCATGGATGGCAGGATTAGGTTCCTTCGTGCATGGATGCACGTTGGAACCGACCCGTCCGGTTCCCGGTAAATTCCCGCATTCTGTTAGAAAAATCCGTTTAATTGCCCAGTCATGAAAAACCTCAACCCCTTTCCCTTACTGCCGTCTGCCCCTTTCCTCTGCCGTCCCCCCGCCAAAACTAAAATCCAGAGGTGCCATTATGAAATATGTAAGACAATTCCTATTAATCCTGGCAATAACTTTCCTGGGCGAAATCCTGAAAGCCATAATCCCCTTACAGATCCCCGCAGGAATCTACGGTCTGTTGCTGCTACTCATTCTTTTAATGACAGGAGTCATAAAACTATCCCAGGTAAAGGAAACCGCAGATTTTCTCATAGAGATCATGCCCATTATGTTCATCCCCGCAGCAGTGGGGCTTTTGGATACATGGGACGTGCTGCAGCCCGTCTGGATAAAGCTCATGATCATTACCCTGATATCTACCGTATTGGTAATGGGTGTTTCAGGTCTTGTAACCCAATTTGTGATGCGCAAAGGAGGAAAAAAGGATGAAGGAGTTCGTTAGTGAATCCGTATTTTTCGGTGTATTCATTACTCTTATAACCTATGAAACAGGAATGTGGATCAAGAAAAAAACAAAACTGGCAGTCTGCAATCCCATGTTGATTTCCATTGTTGCGATTATTTTGTTTTTATTAACCTTTAAAATCGATTATACTGTATATAATGAAGGTGCACACTATATCAGCTATCTTTTAACACCGGCTACGGTGGCGCTGGCAGTGCCCTTGTATGAGCAGTTTTCCAAATTAAAAGAAAATGCTCTTGCCATCATGGCAGGATTGATCGCAGGAGTTTTAACATCCCTGTGCAGCGTTTTTGCAATGTCAAAACTTGCAGGGCTTAGTCATGAACTGTATGTGACCATGCTTCCCAAATCCATTACCACAGCAATCGGTATGGGAGTTTCTGAAGAATTGGGCGGCGTTGTGACCATTACCATTGCTGTCATCGTGATCACCGGCATTGTGGGAAATGTATTTGCAGAAGGAATCTGTAAGCTCTTTCATATTACAGATCCGGTGGCAAAGGGAATCGGTATCGGCTCTGCGTCCCATGCTTTGGGGACGGCAAAGGCAATGGAGCTTGGAGAAGTGGAGGGCGCCATGAGCAGCCTGTCCATTGCAGTAGCAGGTCTTCTGACTGTGGCAGGCGCATCTGTTTTTGCTAACTTTATGTAACAATATGGAGCCGGTAGAAGTATAAAACAAAACAGCGGCATAAAAAGAAAGAATGATCAGGAAAATGACATGGCGGATTTGAAATTAACCGATGAAGAACAGGAACAACTGAATAAGATCAAAAAGCTCTCTGCCCATATTATCAAACTGGCTTCCGACAGCATTGTAGTAAATATGCGTTTCCTGGATGTGGCGGTTTCCGCTTTGACAGGAGAGCCACGGATGGGTATGGGAGGAGCAGCTACGGATGGAAGCAAGATTTATTATGATCCGGTCTGGCTTTTGAAACGTTATGAGAGAGAACCGGCATTTGCTATGAGAATGTATCTTCATATGCTGTTCCATTGTATTTTTTATCATAGCTACCAATACGGGAAGCTGGATACTGCTATCTGGGACTTAGCGGCGGATCTGGCGGTGGAGAATACCATTTTAGAGCTTGGTATTCACGGCACTGCCATGAAAAAGGATGACAGGCTGCGGGAGGCTGTGAGGAATCTGAAGGACTATATGAACGGCAAAGGCAGTGAAGAGGAGTATGCCAGACAGGTTTCATGGAATCAGACCGGGAGCAGTACAGCTAAAAAGAAAAAGAAAGTTCCCTTTACGGCGGAACATATTTACCGTTACCTGCTGAAAAAACCTTTAAAGCCGGATGAGATGAAAGAGTTGATCTCCTTAAGTCATGTGGATGAACACCTGACCTGGAACGTAAAAGAAGAAATGACCATAGGGCAGGAGCAGTTTCAGAGGATCAGTGAAAGGATCAAAGCGGATTTAAAGAGTTTTTCCAAGGATAAAACAAAATCGGAAAGTCTGGATGCAAATCTGGGAGAGGCAACAAAGGAACGCTATGATTACAGCGATATTTTAAGGCGGTTTACCTGTCTGTCCGAGGATATATCCGTGAATGACGAGGAATTTGATTATATTTATTATACCTATGGACTTTCCACATATGGTAATATGCCTTTAGTGGAACCCCTGGAATATAAGGATGTTAAAAAGGTTAAGGAATTTGTCATTGCCATCGATACCTCCGCTTCCTGCAGAGGACCTTTGGTACAGGCGTTTCTAAAGAAAACTTATTCTATCCTGAAACAGAGCGAAAGTTTTTTCCATAAGGTCAATGTCCATATTATCCAGTGTGACATGGAAGTACAGTCAGATACGAAGATTACCTGCGATGAGGATTTCGATGTATTTCTTGCATCAGGGAAACTAAGGGGATTTGGTTCCACGGATTTCCGTCCTGTTTTTGATTATGTGGATGAGCAGATTGCAATGGGAGAATTTGAAAACCTGAAGGGTTTGATCTATTTTACAGACGGCTATGGGATTTATCCTGACAGAATGCCGGCTTATGATACCATATTTGTTTTTTTGAATGAGGATGATAAAAAGCCTGAAGTGCCCGTATGGGCAATGGAGGTTGTGCTGGATGAACCGGAGATAGAAGCATTTGAGGAAAAGGAGAAGGAAGATGAACATTAGACAGGCAAAGGATTATATTAAAGATTCCGTCAGATTATACTTAAAAAAAGATGAATTTGGAGAATACCGGATTCCGGTAGTAAGACAGCGTCCTATTTTTCTGCTGGGTGCGCCGGGGATCGGCAAAACTGCCATTATGGAGCAGGTGGCTTCAGAACTGGGCATTGCTTTGGTATCTTATTCCATGACCCATCACACCAGACAATCTGCCCTGGGTCTGCCATATATTGTCAATAAGGAATACGAAGGGGAGAATTTTCAGGTTTCAGAATATACTATGAGTGAGATCATCGCATCCGTATATGAGACCATGGAAGGCAGCGGCATCAGGGAAGGAATTTTGTTTTTGGATGAGATCAATTGTGTGTCTGAAACACTTGCACCTTCCATGCTGCAGTTTTTGCAGTATAAAACCTTCGGAAGGCACAAAGTGCCTGAAGGATGGATCATCGTTACAGCAGGAAATCCTCCGGAATATAATAAATCCGTCAGGGAATTTGATGTGGTTACCATGGACCGGTTAAAGGTCCTGGAAGTGGAAGCAGACTATGATGCCTGGAAAACCTATGCAAGGGAAATGGGCATCCATGGTGCTATCGTCAGCTTTCTGGAATTAAAAAAAGAATATTTTTATCATATTGAAACCACCGTAAAGGGCAGGCTTTATGTGACAGCCAGAGGATGGGAGGATCTTTCACAGATCTTGTATCTGTATGAGGAGGAAAAACTTCCTGTAACGGAAACCCTCATAGGGCAGTACATCCGGAATGATAAGATCGTCAAGGAATTCGGAGCCTATTATGACCTTTATCAGAAATATAAAAAGGATTATCATGTGGATGAAATATTAAAAGGAGAAGCCGGGGAAGACATTGTGAAAAAGGCAGAGGCAGCGCCCTTTGATGAAAGGCTGTCCCTTTTGGGCATGCTCATTGACAAGATGTTAGCACATATGAAGGAAAATATGGAAACTGCGGCATACCTTCAGGATATGATGGCACCGCTGAAGGCGGTAAAGGCAGCAGAGGATGCACATGCCATGCTGGATAAGCAGATAGAGGCAAGGGAAAAGATTTTGACGAATCTGGAAAAAGGCGGTTCCCTGTCACCGGCGGATAAAAAGAAACATAAGAGGATCAGGCGTTTTCTGGAAGAGTCCAAAAAAGAAGCGGTTACGAAACAGGCAGTTTCATCAGAGGATGTATTTGCTTTGATCAAGGAACGTTTTGACAAAGAAGTATCCATCATGAAAAAGGATACTGCCCTGTGCCAGAGCCGGCTTTCTTCTCTGTTTGCCTTTGTAGAGGCGGCTTTTGCCCAGGGAAATGAAATGCTGATCCTGGTCACGGAACTGACAGTGAATAATGATTCTGCAAGGTTTATCGCAACCTTTGGCTGTGAAGCGTATCAGAAGCAGAATGAACAGCTTTTGTTGTCCGAGAGGACGGACCGCCTGATGGAAGAAATACGAGAGTTAAAATTATAAGGAAGTTTTTATGGCAGAAGAACGTTTTGAAGGGGCAGGAGCCGTATATTTTTATACAATTTCAGAAAAAGGAGCCGTGATCACCGGCTATGAAGGACACAAAATGGAACTGTCTGTGCCTTCCCAAATAGAAGGAACAGAAGTAACAGCGGTGGGGAAAAAAGCATTTTTTAATACAACGGGATTATACCGCATTTATTTGCCGGATACCATTCAAAGGATTGATGACTGGGCATTTGCCCATTGCCGTGATCTGGAAGAAATTTACCTGCCCAGAAAAGAATATGTGCTGGGGAAGGCTTTATTTATGGAGTGCGGCAGTTTGAAGCGCATTTGCCTGACCCAAGGGAATGGGGATGATGTCAGGGGCTTTGGCTCTTTGCTTGCCTCAGTCTGTGGGATTTTGGATGCCCCCTATTTATTTCAGACAACCAAAATAGATGACAGGGAGTGGCTTTCTTTGTGGGATACCCGTATGCTGACCATTCTCCATGAGGATGATATGGAAGGATATACCAAACTGCTGTTATGCGGAGAAGAGGATTACGGCAGCAGGGAAAATAATCTGGATTATTTTCTGGAGGAAAAGCGGAAGAGAAAGGTGCGGCTGGCGTTTTTGCGGCTTTTATATGACAAAGGGTTATCTGATGCTAACCGAAAGGAGCTGACGGATTATCTGTTATCCCATACCAGAGGCTGCGCCAGTGAGGAAACATGGCTGGTTTTAAAAGAAGAACATGGGGAAGAGATGGATTACATTTCTCTGTTTTTAAATCTGGGCTGTCTTACCCTGGACAATTTTGATTCCGTTTTAGAGGATCTGGGAGAGGAACACCCACAGATGAAGGCATTTTTTATGCGGTTTAAAGAAGAGCATTTAGGCGGTTATGACTTTTTTGGCGGACTGTCCCTGGATTGATCAGAGAGCTGTTAAAAACTGGGGATAAAAGTGGAAAAGCAGTTAGAAAAATCGGAAAAGCAATAGGAAAACCCGGATAAATCATGTATAATATAAAAAATGTGGAAATTTGTAAATTTGTTAATGAAGGGATTTTGACCGGATAACGGCAGGAAGGAGAATGCGTATTGGATTATCAGCAGGCAATATCAAAGCTGGAGCAGTATGGACAGTCACATTTGCTAAAGTTTTTCGACCAGTTGGATGAGAGGCAGAAAGAAAGTTTACTGGCGCAGATAGAAGAGACGGATTTTTCCGTGGTAAAATGTCTGGAACATAAGGATGAAGCAGGCGGAAGAGGGGAAATTACTCCCATAACCTGTATGCAGGTGGATGAGATCCAAAGGGAAAAAGAGAGGTTTGATGCCCTGGGAATGGAAGCCCTTAGAAATTGCAAGGTAGGCGCAGTACTTCTGGCAGGCGGCATGGGGACCCGGCTGGGCAGCGATGCGCCCAAGGGAGTCTATAATATAGGTATCACAAAGGAATTGTATATTTTTGAATGTCTGATCCGCAACCTGTTAGAGGTAGTGGACAGAACCGGTGTCTGGGTGCCTTTATTTATCATGACCAGTGACAAGAACCATGAGAGAACAGTGTCCTTTTTTAAGGAGCATCAGTTTTTCGGATATGCGCCTGATAAAGTATGGTTTTTTAAGCAGGAAATGGCACCGGCGGTAGATTACAGAGGCAAAGTTTATCTGGAATCAAAAGGAAAAATATCCACATCTCCCAACGGAAACGGCGGCTGGTTTATTTCCCTGGAAAGGAATGGGCTGTTATCCAAAATTCATGAAATGGGAGTGGAATGGCTGAATATTTTTGCTGTGGATAATGTACTGCAGAAAATAGCAGACCCTGCATTTGTAGGAGCAGTTTTAGACAGTCATGTTGAAGTGGGAGCCAAGGTTGTCCGCAAATCTGACCCTGAAGAAAAAGTAGGCGTTATGTGTCTGGAAGATGGAAAACCATCTATTGTGGAATATTACGAATTAACGGAAGAAATGCGGTATGAAAAAAATCATAAGGGAGAATATTCCTATAATTTCGGAGTTATCTTAAACTATCTGTTTTCCGTAAAGGCTCTGGAGCGCATTATGTCCCATAAGCTGTCCCTGCATGTGGTGGAAAAGAAAATCAACTGCCTGGATGAGGATGGAAATGAAATCCGGCCGGAAGAGCCAAACGGTTATAAGTTTGAACAGCTTGTGTTGGATATGATTCACGATCTGGATAGCTGTCTGCCTTTTGAGGTGGTCAGGGAAAAGGAATTTGCGCCCATTAAAAATGCCACCGGTAAAGACAGTGTGGAGACTGCAAGAGAACTGTTGAGAAAAAACGGCGTAGAGTTATAAAGGGAAATTGATTTATAGTCTGCATGAAAAGAACTGCAATAAACAAAAAAGAACTTCCCTCCTCTGTATATAAGGGGAAGGAAGTTTTTTGTATACAAAAGATCAAAAAACGGATCAAATTACATATTGGTACATAAAGATAAAGTGACAGAAACTTCCTGCCATAATGAACAGGTGGAAGATCTCATGAGAACCAAAGTAAGCATGTTTGTCGTTGAACACCTTTAATTTCAATGCATAGATCACACCACCCACAGTATACAGAAGTCCTCCGGCAAGAAGCCACAGAAATGCCTGTAAGGAAAGGGTCGCAATGATCGGTTTGATGGCGCTGACGCAGATCCATCCCATTCCGATATAGAGAATGGAGGAGAACCATTTGGGACAGGTGATCCACAATGCCTTTATGAGAATGCCGCCCAAGGCAATACCCCATACGGCAAGCAGCATCCGGTATCCGGTGTGATGATCCAATACAAGCAGGCAGACCGGAGTATAGGAGCCTGCAATCATGATGAAGATCATCATATGGTCGATTTTTCTGAATATTTTAATGATATTGGGTGCCACATTGATGGAATGATAAGTAGTGCTTGCACCATATAATAAGATCATGCTGCTGATAAATACAAACATGGCAAAGGTATAAATAGTGCCCAGCTCAGATGCTTTTATCAGTAAAGGGACTGCACTGCCCATTGCCAGTATCATGGCAACAAAATGAGTAATGGCACTTCCCGGTTCACGAATGGATATCTGCATAAAATTACCTCCTTAAAAACACATGACATAGTTTTTAAAACTACGTGTTGATATTCTGATGTTACAACATATTATTCCGGGTGTCAATTGTTTTATTCATAAAAATAAAAAAATGCCCATTTAGAATATTTTTATATCAAATGCTTCTAAATGGACAGTTGCTTTAATCCTCTTCAATGACCTGGATCTCCAAATAATCAAAAGAAATTTCTTCTATAAAATTATCCTGATAAAAACGTGTTTTATCATGGCGTTTAAATTCTTCCACGGTTTTATCCAGCCAGATGGGCTTTCCCAGATCGAATTCATAACAGATTTCCTCCAGCCCCCGGAAAATTTTGTGGGTCCTGGTATCATCGCTTTCCTCTGTAAATACCGTATCCTTTATTAAATGATTATCCTTCCAGATTTTTCCCCATAAGCGAAACATGGCTTCTCCTTTCCGCTGTCTTTTATCATACCGGAATTTTATAAATGCCCTGTGGCATATTATAACAAAGGTTTTTGAGAGGGGCAACTGCAATCTAAAAATGAAAAAAGGATAAATTTTTTGTCTATTTTGTACAAATGATAAAATAATATGGTAAAATATCACCATAAAGTTGACTATCGAGGTGAGGGCTTTTGGAATTGAAAAAGGAACGCAGCAACGACGTGGAAAGCTGGGAAGAAGTCGTATTGATATATAATTCCGCTTTGAAGGAAATCGGAACAAAACTGGAGATTTTAAATGATGAGTTTCAGCACGTACATCAGTATAATCCCATTGAACATATTAAATCCCGCATTAAGACACCCCAAAGCATTGTTAAAAAATTGAAAAAACATGGACATGAATCCACCATTGATAACATGGTAAAATATGTCAATGATATTGCCGGGGTCCGGGTAATCTGCTCTTTTACTTCGGATATTTACAGAATTGCGGAAATGATCATCAACCAGAATGATATCAAAGTAATCTCCGTAAAGGATTATATCCTGCATCCTAAGCCAAGCGGCTATAAAAGCTACCATCTGATCGTAACAGTGCCGATCTTTTTGTCCGACCGTATCGTAGATACCAAGGTGGAGATCCAGATCCGTACGGTTGCCATGGATTTCTGGGCAAGCCTTGAGCATAAAATTCATTATAAGTTTGAAGGAAATGCTCCCGAACATATTAAACGGGAACTGGTAGAATGTGCCAATATGGTTTCGGAGCTGGATGCCAGAATGCTTTCCCTGAATGAGCAGGTACAGGAGCTGGCAAATGAAAATGCCCAGGCAAAAGAGATAGAGGAAAACAGAAGTGCAGTGATCTGATACATGGTTTCCGGTAAATGAGGATGATTTTAGAAAAAGGCAGTTTGAGACTTTTATAAAATGTTTCAAATATGCCTTTTTTATATGGATAGTGAGCTTATAGGAACAGGAAAATTGCCGGATCATAATGCAGAGGGGAGGACGAGAAAGACAATATGGATGAATGGAAAACCTTCATAAAAATGAGGAGTGCCCAGGCACCTCGCAGCACCTGGGCTATTATGAAAAAATTTATCTATGTCTGTAATGTATAACATTACGTAGTTCGTTGTTGATGGTTTAATAATAAAATATAAATATGAATAAACTATGAACAAGGGATGAAAAAATAGTGAATATTCACAAGTGAGTAAAAAAAATAAAAGAAAAATTGTACAATTTCAACAAAAGAATTAAAGAAACTGTCGAAAAGCCGGAGGTTGTAAAAGAAAATGATACATGATAAAATAAAAAAGTATATTCAAACCGCACTGAAAGGGCACGGAGGGTATTTTAGTGGACAATTTTATGGACAAATTGGCAAAAAGATTTAATGCCGGAGAAATTATAAAGGCCAATGCACAGGCAGAGGCAAGAGATATGAAAAGAATGCAGGAGCGCACTGCGGAATATGAACGTATGATGCAGGAAATGCGCCGCCTGAATCTAAAAAATGTAGAAGTGACGGAGCAGGTTCAGCAGCTGATCCAATGTGGGATCGAACAGTTTGAAGGATATGGCAGCGGGGAAGAACTGCTTGGAAATAAAATTGACGGGACCGCAGACACTGTAAAAGAAACTGCGGAGAGCATCCGGGAAGAAATGCTATCCGTCAAAAGGGAAATATCCGATGCTGCAGTTAAAACAGATGATGGATTTTATCAAATGGGCGGCAGGCTGGATGAAATAGAACGAAGTGTAAATGACGGATTGAGACAAAATCAGCAGTCCCTCTATGATGCTTTGAGAACCCTGGAAGAGAAGATCGGAACCGACAGCAGTATGGAAGAAGCTCTGGCAAAAATAGAAACTGCTGTTTCTTCGGGAAGATATGCTACGGAAGAAAATCTCCGGGAAATGTCGGAGTTGGTATGCCGTATGGAAGAATCCCTGCAGTCCATGAGAGAAATTCTGGTTGCTACCCGCATCAGCGTAGAGGAAGGTCAGAAACGCATGGAAGAGCATGTGCATAAGGAAAATGTCCGGGTATACCGGAATGTACAGGCTGTCATTACCGATGAAGCCACAAAGAAGGCAAGAGATATAGGAATGCGTCTGGACCAGTTGGAAGCCAGTGCCAAAAAGAGCAGCGGAGTGAAACCACTGCTGGTTCTTACCCTTCTGCTGGCATTAGCTTCAGTGGGAATTCAGGTTGCACAGATGCTGCAATTATTATAGGAAAAATCTGGATAATACCTTTCAAATAAAAATATCTGAATTGGAAAACGGAGATATGGGAAATGGGAAAAGTGTCTTTTAAACCGGGCAATATGCTTTATCCGCTGCCGGCTGTATTAGTAACGGTAACTGATAAAGAGGGAAATGATAATGTGCTTACCATAGGCTGGACAGGAACGGTCTGTTCAGATCCGGCAATGGTTTCTATTTCTGTAAGACCGGAAAGATATTCTTATCATATGCTGGAAGAAACCGGGGAATTTGTCATTAACCTGACAACCAAGGCTCTGGCGTATGCCACCGATTATTGCGGCGTAAAAAGCGGAAGAGATGTGGACAAGTTTCAGGAAATGAATCTGACAAAGCTGCCGGCGCAGAAGGTGAAGGCACCGCTGATCGCAGAAAGTCCTGTTAATATAGAGTGCAAAGTCACCCAATCCATAAAACTGGGAACTCATGTGATGTTTATTGCCACTGTAGAAGCGGTTACGGTGGATGAGGCATATATGGATGAAAAAAATACCTTTCATCTGAGCAAAGCAGATCCCATCGTTTATTCCCATGGGGAATATTATACCCTGGATAAGATGATCGGAAAATTCGGCTACAGCGTCAGAAAGAAGAAACATTAGACAGATGAAAAAAATTACGAAATATTATTTGGAATTGAAAATTGTTTTTCTGAAAACCGCAGCTTTGATCATTCTGGTGTGTTTATTTTTGTTTCCTTCATTTCATAAAATTGAGAGCACAGGAGATAATATGTATACCATCCTCTTAAACGGAGAAGAAGTGGGGATGGTGGACAGCAGGAAAACTGCGGAAGAATATCTGCGTAAGGCTCGTACTGCAATGATAAAGGAAGCAGAAGGGCTTGTTTTTGTAGATGCCGTAATGGAAACAGAAGGAAGGGAATTGATATTCGGCAGGGTTGACACAGAGGAAGAAGTGGTGGATAACATGTGCCGGGTACTGAAAACCAATGAGATTACGGACAGAAGTCTTGCTTATACTATCAAGATCAATGAGTTTACCGTTAATATCCAAAGTGCGGAAGGAGTAAAAGAAATCCTTCAGGCAGCGCTGGCTAAATATGACCCGGATAATGAATTTCAGGTAGAGCTGGTAGTGGACCCTGACAGGGAGATCAATGTATTGACCACCAGGATCACCACTTCCGACGACCGGGTAAAAGAGGAATTGGAAATGCCCATGGCAGGGGCAGAAAAAGCGTTCTACGAAATGGAGAGAAATTCTGATGTAAGTCTGCAGATGAGCTTTGATGATTTTGATTACGGGCTGGTGGACTTATATTATGGAGATGAAATTGAAGTAATTGAAACATACCTTTCACAAAATGAACTGACAGATGTTGCCACGGCAAAGGAGATCCTGACCAGAGACCAGGAGAAAAATACCATATATGAGGTTCAGGCAGGAGATACCCTTTCGGAAATCTCCTTAAAGACGGAAATACCGCTGGATCGCATTATCGAAATGAATGAGACTTTAGAGGATGAAAATTCTACCATCCGGGTAGGGGATGAACTGATCATTACGATCCCTGAGCCGGAGCTTTCTGTTGGAAGACAGGAAGAAATCTATTACGAAGAGGACTATGATGCCCCTACGGAATATATTTACAATGATGAATGGTATACAACAGATTCGGTTGTAAGACAGCAGCCTTCTGCAGGACACAGAAATGTTGCGGCAGTCGTTACTTATCGCAACAATTCCGTAACGGATACGGAAATCTTAAAGGAAGAGGTGACTATAGCTCCTGTTCCCAAGATCGTGGAGGTTGGTACGAGAATTCCGCCTACTTATATTAAACCTATTTCGGGCGGCAGGCTTTCTTCTAACTTCGGACGCAGAAGTGCACCTACCAGAGGCGCATCTACCTATCATAAAGGTGTTGACTGGGCTACTCCTGTAGGTACTGCAGTGGTTGCATCCTGTTCCGGTACGGTGGTGAGAGCCGGCTGGGGAAGCGGATACGGATATGTTGTATACATTAACCATCCCGATGGCAGACAGACCCGTTACGGACATTTGAGCAAGGTACTTGTAAAGGTGGGACAGACAGTCTCCCAGGGAGATAAGATTGCTTTAAGCGGTAATACGGGCAGAAGTACGGGACCCCATCTTCATTTTGAAATTTTGATCGGCGGAAGTCAGGTCAATCCATTACAATATCTGAATTAAGAGACAAAAAACACTAAAAATTGTACAAATTGACTGATTTTTAAATTGCAAGTTTACAATGAAGCCGTCAGTGGTATATAATAAAAAAATGTAGATGTAAAATTTTGTGTTTGAGGTGCATTATGGAGCAATATGCAATTAAAGGGGGCAATCCCCTGGTAGGCGAGGTCGAGATCGGCGGTGCCAAAAATGCAGCACTTGCAATATTAGCTGCTTCCATTATGACAGATGAAACAGTTAGAATAGAGAATTTACCCGATGTCAGGGACACCAATGTATTGATGCAGGCTATGAAGAGCGTAGGTGCCACCGTTGAGAGAATTGACAGACACAGCATCATGGTGAATGGTTCTACCATTCATGATGTTGTCATTGAGGACGATTATATTAAAAAGATCAGAGCTTCCTATTATCTGCTGGGAGCATTGCTGGGAAAATATAAGAGAGCCGAGGTAGCTCTGCCCGGAGGCTGCAATATCGGCAGCAGACCTATTGACCAGCATATCAAAGGATTTAAGGCTTTGGGTGCAGAGGTAAAGATTTCCCACGGTCTGATTGTAGCTCAGGCGGAGCATTTAAAGGGAAGCCACATTTATCTGGACGTAGTTTCAGTGGGAGCGACTATCAATATCATGATGGCTGCTGCGCTGGCAGAAGGACAGACCATTATCGAAAATGCGGCAAAAGAACCTCATGTGGTAGATCTGGCTAACTTTTTAAATAGTATGGGAGCTAATATCAAAGGTGCAGGTACGGATGTGATCCGTATCAAAGGTGTAGAGAAACTGCACAAAACGGAATATTCCGTTATTCCGGACCAGATTGAAGCAGGTACATTTATGTTGGCAGCAGCAGCTACCAAAGGCGATGTGACTATAAAAAATGTAATTCCCAAGCATTTGGAATCTATCAGCGCAAAGCTTCTTGAAATAGGCTGTGAAATTGAAGAGTCTGATGATGCGGTAAGAGTCGTTTCTTCCAAACCTCTTTCCCATACTCAGGTAAAAACACTTCCTTATCCCGGATTTCCCACGGATATGCAGCCCCAGATCACTGTTACACTGGCACTTTCGTCAGGCAGCAGTATCGTTACCGAAAGTATTTTTGAGAATCGTTTTAAATATGTGGACGAGCTGACCCGCATGGGAGCGTCCATCAAAGTAGAAGGCAATACGGCTATCATTACCGGCGTGCCCAAATATACCGGAGCCCACATCAGCGCTCCCGACCTTCGTGCCGGAGCCGCCTTGGTTATTGCAGGTCTTGCTGCTGAAGGTATTACTGTAGTAGACGATATCTTCTACATTGAAAGAGGTTATGAAGACTTTGATGTGAAATTAAGAAGTCTTGGTGCTCAAATTGAAAAAGTCTCTGATGAGAAAGAAATCCGCAAATTCAAGATGCGTGTATCTTAATACATCAAAGAGCTTCTCTGGCAGGGTTAGATTCAAAACCCTGCCTTTATCATATGATCTGTTCGATATACAATTCCGGTTTGGTTGTAAGATCAATAAACTTATCCCCGGATTTGATCATGGGCCTGGACAAATGCGCATGGTTAATATAAACGATATCGCCTTCCGTACCATCTGATAATCGAATCCGGTTGTTCATGTAAGTCATAACTACATTTTCCAAAAACTTCAATATATAAGCAGCTTCATATTTTTGCAAGCCTTCCTTTTCAAAAATATCAATTACCTGAAAAGGGCAGAGAGGACCGCGGTAAACTCTTGCGGCTGTCATGGCATCGTAAACATCGGCAATACCGACGATCTTTGCAAAAGGATCTATTTTATTTCCCTTTAAGCCAAAAGGATAACCGGAACCGTCACACTTTTCATGATGCATCAGGGCTGTGTTTTTAATATGAATGTTGATGTCCTGGTCTTTTAGAATATCATAGCCTTTAATGGTATGTGTTTTTACGATCTTATATTCCTCATCAGTCAGTTTAGAAGGTTTTTTAATGATCCGGTCAGGGATGGCAAGCTTGCCGATATCGTGCAGAAGTCCGCAAAGAGTAGCTGTTTCAATATCTTCCTCGGACATGCCCAGCCAGCCTGCAAGGATGTTGCTGATCAAAGCCACGTTCATACAGTGGGCAAAGGTAAGGTCGTCATACTGCCTCATATTATGAAGCATATGAAAGAAATCGGAATTGGTGGAAGTGCCATGGATCAGGCTGGTTGCCTGATGAAGAAGGGTGTCCGTATTGATGTCGGCACCTTTTTGGACGATATCGTTGATACTGTCCTTAAATTCATCTATGGTCTCGTCAAAGTCCTGCTTGAACTTTTTGAATTCAGGACTTGCCTGGATCAAAGCGGAGTAAGCCCATTCTTCCCTGTTCTGGGGAGTAATGGGATCTGACTGCCCGGCATCCGTGGTATCATCATGGGTGATAGGCGCATCAAAAGGCTCATTTTCCGACTCTTTGATTTTTATGTAAGGAATGGAATAAAACTCCAGACGGGTAATCATTTTATCTGTAAGGGTAAGACCCTTGGGGATGATCAATTGATTGGAAAAACTGAATACATCTTCCCCTGCGATCATGCCCGGCAGAAGATGGCTGGTATAAAGACGTTTCAATAGTTTTCTCCCCTTTCCTGAGTGACTATTTTATTATACCTTTTTATATGTTAAAATGTCAATCCGGACAAAAGTGCTATGAAAAGCATGAGAGCATTAAGAAAGTTGCAGAAACCATGTAGAAATACTTGACGAAGTGCAAGGGATATTATATAGTGTTTTTAGATGTGAAAATTCAATATTGGGAAGTCTCTTATTCAGAGTGGTGGAGATACAAAGGATCTGTGAAGCCACGGCAACCCCAACAGACAATGGAAGGTGCCAACCTGAGCGAGTAATCGAACAATAAGAGGATCTTTATGTCTGACTGGTCCGCTTATGATACGAAGCGGATTTTTTATTTTAACAAATGGAATCAGAGCGCTATAGCCGATTCCGCTACTTTAAGGAGGATAAGAAAATGGATAAGCGTTTATTTACATCTGAATCTGTAACAGAAGGACATCCTGACAAGGTTTGTGATGCGATTTCTGATGCGATTCTGGATGCATGTATGGAACAGGACCCTATGAGCCGTGTGGCGTGTGAAACATGCTGCTGTACCGGTTTTGTACTGGTAACCGGCGAGCTGACAACAAAAGCTCAGCTGGATATTCCGGCATTGGTACGAAAAACGGTGGATGAGATCGGTTATAACAGAGGCAAGATCGGTTTTGATGCAGATACCTGTGCGGTTATGGTAGCACTGGATAAACAGTCCACTGATATTGCCATGGGTGTTGATAAGGCGCTGGAAGCAAAACAGAATAAAATGACCGATGAGGAAATCGAAGCAATCGGTGCCGGAGACCAAGGTATGATGTTCGGTTATGCCACAAATGAAACGGAAGAACTGATGCCTTATCCCATCAGCCTTGCACACAAGCTGGTACTGCAGCTTACCAAGGTTCGTAAGGATGGAACTTTACCTTATTTAAGACCGGATGGAAAAAGCCAGGTTTCTGTTGAATATGATGAGAATGGCAGACCTATCCGTTTAGAGGCTGTTGTGCTTTCTACACAGCATGATCCTGAGGTAACCCAGGAACAGATCCATGAGGATATTAAGAAGTATGTATTTGATCCGGTGCTTCCCAGGGAGATGCTGGATGAGAACACCAAATACTTTATCAATCCTACAGGACGTTTCGTGATCGGAGGACCTCATGGTGACGCAGGATTAACGGGAAGAAAGATCATTGTAGATACATATGGCGGATATGCACGCCACGGCGGCGGAGCTTTCTCCGGAAAGGACTGCACCAAGGTTGACCGTTCTGCAGCCTATGCAGCAAGATATGTTGCAAAAAATATCGTGGCAGCAGGCATTGCGGATAAATGCGAGATTCAGTTATCCTATGCGATCGGAGTGGCACAGCCCACATCTGTTATGGTAGATACCTTTGGAACAGGTAAGATTTCTGATGAAAAACTTGTGGACATCATCCGTGAGAACTTTGACCTGCGTCCTGCAGGTATTATCCAAATGCTGGATCTGCGCAGACCTATTTACAAACAGACCGCAGCTTACGGACATTTCGGACGCAACGATCTGGATCTGCCTTGGGAAAAGCTGGATAAAGTAGATGTATTGAAGAAATATTTATAGAAGCTGACGGTAAATCCATAAGAATTAGGATACTGATACCGGATGTGTTTAAAAAGAAATGCCTGTCCTACTGGAAAAGGCATTTCTTTTTTGATAGAATAAAAATGTTACCAATTAAGAAAACAAAGGAAAAGCGAAACGGAGAGTCTCATGGCATTTACACATCTTCACGTCCATACGGAATATTCCCTGCTGGACGGTTCCAACAAAATTAAAGAGTGTGTGAAAAGGGTAAAGGAGCTGGGCATGGACAGCGTGGCGATCACAGACCATGGTGTTATGTACGGCGTTATTGATTTTTACAGGGCAGCAAGGGAGATGGGCATTAAGCCCATTTTAGGCTGTGAGGTTTATGTTGCGCCCAATTCCCGTTTTGATAAGGAACTGACCGGAGGGGAAGACCGGTATTATCATCTGGTCCTTCTGGCAGAAAATAATCAGGGTTATTCCAATCTGATGAAGATCGTCAGCCGGGGTTTTACAGAAGGTTATTATTATAAACCCCGTGTGGATATGGAAATCCTGCGGGAATTTCATGAAGGGATCATTGCCCTTTCCGCCTGCCTTGCAGGAGAGGTGCAGCGTTATATCTCCAAGGGATTGATAGAAGAAGCAAAAAAGACTGCTTTAAAATATGAAGACTGCTTCGGAAAAGGCAATTATTTTTTGGAATTACAGGACCATGGCATTCCCCAGCAGAAGGTTGTCAATACGGCGCTTTTAAGCATCAGCCGGGAACTGGGAATTCCTTTGGCAGCCACCAATGATGTGCACTATACTTACGCTGAAGATGAAAAGCCCCACGATATCCTGCTCTGCCTTCAGACCGGCAAAAAACTGGCAGATGAAGACCGTATGCGTTATGAAGGGGGACAGTATTATATCAAGAGTGAGGAAGAGATGAAACAGCTCTTTCCCTATGCTTTGGAGGCTTTGGAAAATACCCACAAGATTGCGGAACGATGTAATGTGGAGATCGAATTCGGCGTGACCAAGCTGCCTAAATTCGAAGTGCCGGATGGATATGATTCCTGGAGCTACTTAAATAAGCTGTGTTCTGACGGGCTGGCGGAACGTTATCCTGAGGATGACGGAAAGCTGCGGGAGAGACTGGACTATGAACTTTCCGTGATCAAAGAAATGGGATATGTGGATTATTTCCTGATCGTATGGGATTTTATCAATTATGCCAGACAAAATGATATTATGGTAGGACCGGGACGCGGTTCTGCTGCCGGCAGTATTGTTTCTTATTGCTTAAAAATAACCAATATAGACCCCATTAAATATAATCTGCTCTTTGAGCGTTTTTTGAATCCGGAGCGTGTGTCCATGCCCGATATCGATATCGATTTCTGCTTTGAAAGAAGGCAGGAGGTTATCGATTACGTAGGCAGGAAATACGGTGCGGATAAGGTTGTGCAGATCGTTACTTTCGGTACACTGGCAGCAAAGGGCGTTATCCGGGATGTGGCGAGAGTTATGGATCTGCCCTATGCTTTTGCGGACTCTCTTGCCAAGATGATACCCAACGAATTGAATATTACCCTGGAAAGGGCGCTGGCAGTCAATCCGGAGCTTCGGAATTTATATGAAAATGATGATCAGGTCCATGAACTCATTGATATGTGCAAGCGTTTGGAGGGACTTCCCCGACATACTTCCATGCATGCGGCAGGTGTTGTGATCTGCAGGGAACCGGCAGACGAGTTTGTACCTTTATCACGAGGTTCTGACGGATCAATTACCACTCAGTTCACCATGACCACCATTGAGGAGCTGGGGCTTTTGAAAATGGATTTTCTGGGACTTCGGACCCTGACCGTTATTCAGAATGCCTGCAAACTGGTAGAAATGAGCAGCGGTAAAAAAATAGATATTGATAAAATAGACTTTGATGATAAGGAAGTATTTGAATCTATCGGAACCGGAAAAACCGATGGCGTGTTCCAGTTGGAAAGTGCAGGAATGAAAAGCTTCATGAAGGAATTGAAGCCTCAGAATTTAGAGGATGTCATTGCGGGAATTTCTCTTTATCGTCCCGGACCTATGGATTTTATTCCCAAATATATCGAAGGAAAGAACAATCAGGACAGTGTTACCTATTCCTGTCCGGAGCTGCAGCCTATTCTGGAGCCTACCTATGGCTGTATTGTTTATCAGGAACAGGTTATGCAGATCGTCCGGGATTTAGGCGGTTATACCTTAGGCAGAAGTGATCTTGTGCGCCGCGCCATGAGCAAAAAGAAACAGGCAGTCATGGAAAAAGAACGCGCCAATTTTATATACGGCAATCCGGAAGAAAATGTGCCGGGCTGTGTATCCAAGGGGATTCCTGAAAAGGTGGCGGAGCAGATTTACAATGATATGATGGATTTTGCCAAATACGCCTTCAACAAATCCCATGCTGCGGCTTATGCGGTGGTAGCATACGAAACGGCTTATTTAAAATATTATCATCCCGTGGAATTTATGGCGGCGCTTCTGACCTCTGTCATCGATAACGCAGGAAAAGTTTCTTCCTATATAATGACATGCCGTTCCATGGGCATTCAGATTCTGCCCCCTGATGTAAATGAGGGGCTTGTAGGATTTTCCGTTAAGAATGGCGCCATTGTCTATGCTCTGACAGCGATCAAGGGTGTAGGGCGCAATATCATCGATCTGATTGTAAGGGAAAGGGAGCTGAGAGGACCTTACAAAAACCTGAAGGATTTTATTACCAGACTTGCCGATGAGGATATCAACAAAAGACTGGTGGAAAACTTTATTAAGGCGGGAGCCTTTGACTGTCTGCCGGGAACCAGAAAGCAGCAGATGAGCGTTTATGTGCAGATCATGGACAGCATCATCAAGGATAAGAAAAGCAATATGGCGGGGCAGATGTCCTTATTTGACCTTGCGGGAGAAGAGGAAAAGGCGGAATTTGATATAAAAATGCCCGATGTGGGAGAATATAAAAAGGAAGTTCTGCTGGGATTTGAAAAGGAAGTGATCGGATTTTATGTCAGCGGTCATCCTTTAGAAGAGTATGAAGCCCTTTGGAAAAAGAAAATCTCTGCCACCACGGCAGAGTTTATGCTGGATGAAGAGCTGGGACATGCCAGGATCGGGGACGGTAAAAAAGTTACGGTAGGCGGTATTATTGCAAATAAGACAATTAAATACACCAAAAGCGATAAGATGATGGCATTTTTAACCATAGAGGATCTGGCAGGAAGCGTGGAAATCGTAGTATTTCCCAGAGATTATGAAAAATATGCCGCCAAACTGCAGGAAGAGGAAAAGGTGTTTATCACCGGACGAACCAGTATTGAGGAGGATAAGGACGGCAAGATTCTCTTAGAGTCCATGATGACATTTGATGAGGTGCCAAAGAATCTCTGGATCAAGTTTTCTTCTATTGAAGCCTATGAACAGAAGGAAAAGGTTCTTGCATCCATACTTGCCATGTCAGAAGGGAATGACAATGTGGTCATATTCTGTCAGGAGCAGAAGCAGATGAAGCAGCTTCCGCAAAACCAGAATGTAAAGGCGGATGAACAGCTTTTAGGCAGACTGAGGAGCGCTTTTGGAGAGGAAAATATTAAACTGGTATGAAATTAGAGCAGAGATTTGCCCATATTTTACCTTAAATGAATTGAAATGACCGGAAAAATAGATTAAAATATAACAGACGTTTTATATGGAAACGGAGGAGCAGTTATGGCAAAAGAAATCAAGACAATCGGTATTTTAACAAGCGGCGGAGATGCACCGGGCATGAATGCGGCAATCCGTGCAGTATGCAGAAAAGCGTTGAGCAACGGTGTAAAGGTAAAGGGTATTAAAAAAGGCTATCAGGGACTTTTAAATGAAGAGATCATAGATATGGAGCGGAGAGATGTTTCCGACATTATCCAAAAGGGCGGTACGATCTTAGGTACTGCAAGGTGTATGGAGTTCTGTACATTGGAAGGCCAGGAAAAAGGAGCTGAGGTGTGCAGGAAACATGGCATTGACGGCATTGTAGTCATAGGCGGTGACGGTTCTTACAGAGGAGCTCAGGCTCTTTCCAAACAGGGTATCAACACCATCGGACTTCCGGGAACTATTGACCTGGATATCGCCTGTACCGATTATACCATTGGATTTGATACAGCCATCAATACAGCTATGGATGCTATTGATAAAGTAAGAGATACATCTTCTTCCCATGAACGCTGCAGTATTATTGAAGTAATGGGCAGAAATGCCGGTTATATTGCATTGTGGTGCGGTGTGGCAAATGGTGCTGAGGACATACTTCTTCCTGAAAAATATGATTATAACGAGCAGGCGATCATCAATAATATCATCAGGAACAGAAAGACGGGAAAGACCCATCACATTATTATCAATGCGGAAGGCATCGGTCATTCTACTTCCATGGCAAGGAGAATTGAGGCAGCCACCGGTATTGAAACAAGAGCCACTATTTTAGGTTATATGCAGCGAGGAGGAAGTCCTACCTGTAAGGACCGTTATTATGCGTCGATTATGGGGGCATATGCAGCAGATATTCTCTGCTCAGGCAAGACCAACCGAGTGGTTGCACATGCAAACGGCGGTTTTGTGGATTATGACATTGATGAAGCGCTGGCTATGCAGAAGGATATTGATGAATACCAGTATCAGGTCAGCCTGGCGCTTTCCAGATAAAACAGCGGAAATTTCATAAAGAATTTACATGAATTTTAAATGCCATATCTGCCGGCGAATGTTTCCTTTGGAAATGAAACCGGCAGTTATGGCATTTATATCAGGAAATGATAGAACAAGGCGGAATGAAGGAATCGTATGGAGATGAATAAAGAGATGATCACATCAGCAGCCAATAAAAAGGTCAGGAATGTGATGCTTTTATCCACAAAATCCAAGGAGCGGAGAAAGCAGAAACTGTTTGTAGCAGAAGGGGTAAAAATGTTTTTGGAAGCTCCCCATGAACAGATCAGGGAAGTTTATTTGTCCGAAGAGCTTTTAAAGGATAAAGAGGGATTTTCGGCAGTTTCGGACAAGCTTACTGCCATTGGGAAACAGAAGCATACAGCAGTGGAGATAGTAAAGAAGGATATTTTTCAAAAAATATGTGATACAAAAACGCCCCAGGGTATTCTATGTCTGGTGGAAATGCCGGAATATGCGTTTGAAAAGATTCTGGATAGAGAAAACGGATTATATCTGGTATTGGAAGATATACAGGATCCGGGCAATCTGGGCACCATGATCCGTGCAGGAGAAGGAGCAGGCATCACAGGGGTGGTCATGAGCAGCCATACAGCGGATGTATATAATCCCAAAACCATCCGGGCGACCATGGGAAGCATTTACCGGATTCCTGTTGTCTATGAGGAGGATCTGGCTGAAAGCATTAAAACCATGAAAAGAAAAGGCATTCAGACATA
Source organism: Lachnospiraceae bacterium (assembly GCA_017936785.1). GTDB lineage: Bacteria > Bacillota > Clostridia > Lachnospirales > Lachnospiraceae > UBA2882. The sequence continues at coordinate 59,366 of JAGBEV010000044.1, forward strand.
TGCTGCCCATCTGGAAGGGAAAAGAGCTTATGATAAGGAAGATTATCATAAAGCAACAGCATTTTTGATCGGCAATGAGGGAAACGGATTGAGCCGTCCTATTGCGGATCTGGCAGATAACTATGTGAAAATACCCATGCTGGGTAAAGTTGAATCATTAAACGCTGCAATTGCGGCGACTTTATTGATATATGAAGCAGCAAGACAGAGGAGGAATTAAAATGAAGATCGGATTTATCGGACTGGGAAATATGGCAACGGCAATGATCGGCGGCATTGTCAAAAAAGGGATCGTAAAGCCGGAAGAGATCCTGGGATCATCCAGAACAAAGGAATCTTTGCAAAAGGCGGTGGATGCTTTTGGGATCAGAGGAATGGAAACCAATGAAAAGGTGGCAGAGGAAGCAGATGTATTGGTGCTTTCCGTAAAGCCTCAGATGTATGAGGCGGTAATCGGAGAAATCAGGGATGCAGTCAAAAATGATACGATCATCATCAGTATTGCACCGGGGAAGACTATATCATGGCTTTCCGGGCTTTTTGGATTTTCTGATGAAGAAGGGAAAATAGTCAGATGTATGCCCAATACTCCGGCATTGGTTGGAGAAGGATGCACCGGGGTCTGCTTTGGACAGGGTATAAATGAAAGAGAAAAAGAAACGGTCATGGATATTTTGAACAGCTTCGGCAAGGCAATCGAGGTTGCCGAGCATCTGATGGATGCGGTGGGAGGAGTTAGCGGTAGCTCACCGGCTTATGTCTTTTTGTTTATTGAAGCAATGGCAGATGCAGCAGTTGCTGACGGAATGCCCAGGAAGCAGGCGTATGAGTTTGCAGCGCAGGCAGTTTACGGAAGCGCCAAAATGGTACTGGAAACAGGAATGCATCCGGCAGAGCTGAAGGATATGGTATGTTCTCCCGGGGGAACTACTATTGAAGCGATCAGGGTGTTGGAGGAAAAGGGCTTCAGAAGCGCTGTAATAGAGGCTCAAAAAGCCTGTGTAACCAAGTCCAGAGGCATGTAGTAAAAGGTATCTTTGATACCTGATCTTGATAAAATATTGGGTAAATTTGACAAATAGATAAAACTCTGATATGATAGCCTCAGTTTTGATATTTAACATTTCTGTAATATTTGAAACAGAAATGAAATAAAAATTAATAAAAATATCAAAAAATTTGGAGGTAATCATGAAAAGAGTGAGCAAAAAGACTCTTCGTCATCTGCTTGGAATCTGTAGTTTCCTTCTGGCATTTATGATGATGAGCACTGTTGCAGAAGCGGCGGGTACGGATTTAAATGTTGGTGCAGCCGCAGTTCTTAATTCTGATGAATCAGATAAAAATGAAAAAAGTGATGTAGCGGTAACCGCCGGCGCAGTTGTAAGCGAATCAGTTGCAGTAAAGATTGATGAGCCTGCAGCAGAAGAGAATCAGGAGGAAACAGAGCCTGAGGAAGAAGAGACAGAAGAAGTAGAAGAGACCGCCGGACAGCTGGTCATGGCAAATGTGGATAACAGTGTGAATGTCAGAGAAGCAGCAGGCGAGGATGCACCGGTAGCAGGAAAATTATTTAAAAACTGCAGCGGCATCATTTTAGAGCAGACAGAAGGATGGACGAAGATCCAGAGCGGAAATCTGACAGGATGGGTCAGCAATGACTATTTGATCTTCGGTGAAGAAGCACAGGCAATGGCAGAAGAAGTGGGTTCCCTGAAAGCCACAGTTTTGACAGATGCTTTGAGAGTCAGAAAAGAAGCCAGTGAAGAAGCAGGTGTTTATAAGCTTGCTAAAAAAGGTGAAGTATTAGATGCAGTGGAAGAGCTGGGTCAGTGGGTATCCGTACAGGTAGATGATGAGACTGTAGGTTATGTATCCGCAGAATATGTTTCCGTGGAGTTTGCAACAGATCACGGCAAAACATCCCAGGAGATTGCTGATGAAGAAAGAGCAAAGGAACTTGCAAAGTTAAGCCGGAATCAGGGCGCAGTTCCTACCAGCGTTTCTGATGTGACTTTACTTGCAGCATTGATCCAGGCAGAAGCAGGCAACCAGCCTTATGAAGGCAAGCTGGCAGTAGGCGCAGTAGTTATGAACCGTGTGAGAAGCGGTGGATATCCCAATTCCGTTATTGATGTTATTACGGCACCGGGACAGTTCCCGCCGGCAACAAACGGTACGGTAGCTGCTATTGCTGCAAGAGGACCTTCCTCTTCCTGTATGCAGGCAGCACAGGCGGCTGTTGACGGTCAGACCAATGTAGGAAGCGCTACGCATTTCGGTCGTGTAGGAAAAGCTTCAGGAGTGGTGATCGGCAGTCATGTATTCTACTAGAATATCTGCAGCAGTAAAGTAAATTGAAAAGAAATCATGGAGGGAGCATTCGTTTATACGGATGCTTCTTTTTATGGGAAAAATATATATCCGGCAGAAATAAAAAGGGAAAGAATCAACTGTAAGTTGCGACTTGAAGCACCTAAATTTCTACAAGGTATTTTTCTGCCATTCATTGAATATTTTATTGAAATATAGTATGATGGGAATACTACAAAGGGGAGGAAAGGAGAATGGATATGACAACAGTATTTGGTGTATCGGCTATTTTGTTCTGGCTGGCTGTGATGGTGCTTATGCTCATTATAGAGATCATTACATTGGGGCTTACGACCATCTGGTTTGCAGGCGGCGCACTGGTCGCCTTTGTGCTTGCAATGCTGAATGCTCCGCTCATGGTGCAGATTTTTGCCTTTTTAATCGTTTCATTGATATTATTGATGTTTACAAGACCTATTGCGGTGAAATATTTTAATAAAGACAGAGTGAAAACAAATGTGGAAACCATGATAGGCAGGCAGGCTATTGTAGTCAGTGAGGTTGATAACCTTCAGGGAATAGGCCGTGTGACCGTAGGCGGTCAGGAATGGTCTGCACGTACCGTACAGGACGGAATTACACTGCCTGTAGGAGCAGTTGTAATCATAAAAGAAGTAAAAGGCGTAAAACTAATCGTAGAAGAAAGAAAAGAGGAAAACTAAATGGGAGCATTGGTAGGTATCATTATTTTAATTGTTATTGTAATCTGGGTATTGGCATCTTGTATCAAGATCGTACCCCAGGCACACGCATATGTAGTTGAAAGATTGGGAGCATATCAGGGCACCTGGTCTGTAGGACTTCATTTCAAGACACCGTTTATTGATAAGATCGCAAAGAAAGTATTATTAAAAGAGCAGGTCGTTGATTTTGCTCCGCAGCCGGTTATTACCAAGGATAACGTTACTATGAGAATCGACACCATCGTATTTTTCCAGATCACCGATCCTAAGCTTTATGCTTATGGTGTTGAGAACCCTATCATGGCAATCGAAAACCTGACAGCAACAACCCTTCGTAATATCATCGGTGAAATGGAACTGGATCAGACCCTGAATTCCAGAGAGATCATCAATGCAAAGATGAGCAGTACCCTTGACGTGGCTACAGACCCCTGGGGTATCAAAGTAAATCGTGTTGAGTTAAAGAACATCATTCCTCCTGCAGGCATTCAGGATGCAATGGAGAAACAGATGAAGGCAGAACGTGAACGTCGTGAAGCTATCCTTCGTGCAGAAGGTGAGAAGAAATCCACAGTCTTAGTTGCAGAAGGTCAGAAAGAATCTGCGATCCTGGAAGCACAGGCTGAAAAAGAAGCTGCTATCCTTCGTGCAGAAGCCCAGAAGGAAAAGATGATCCGTGAAGCGGAAGGTCAGGCTGAGGCGATCATGAAAGTACAGCAGGCTACAGCAGACGGTATTAAAATGTTAAAAGAAGCAGGTGCAGACGAAGCCGTTCTTCAGTTAAAGAGTCTGGAAGCATTCGGCAAAGCCGCAGACGGCAAAGCAACCAAGATCATTATCCCATCGGATATTCAGGGTGTTGCAGGTCTTGCTACAAGCCTTAAAGAAATTATCACAGAGAAATAAGGAATGGAAGAGTCCATTTGCAGGTAAATGGGATTCGGCACAGGGATTTGTGCCGAATCCTTTTCTATTGCCGGGAATGTTTAGAGATTTGAAAGGAATGGTTGCCGGGGACAAATACTTGCAACAAAAGGACGGATAAGTTAAGATAGAAAAAGAGCGGTTTGACAGCTCTGAATAACCGGGTGCATGCAGACACCCAAGGGGAGGATTTGAAATGGTAGATTTAAAAGGACGTCATTTTTTGAAGCTGTTGGATTATACACCGGAGGAGATTACTTATTTGCTGGATCTGGCAGCCGAGCTTAAAGATAAAAAGAAAAAAGGGATTCCTGTAGATACTTTAAGGGGGAAAAACGTAGCGTTGATCTTTGAAAAGACCAGTACGCGTACCAGATGTTCCTTTGAAGTGGCAGCGCATGATCTGGGAATGGGAACAACCTATTTAGACCCCTCAGGCTCCCAGATCGGTAAGAAAGAAAGCATTGCGGATACTGCAAGGGTTCTGGGAAGAATGTATGAAGGTATTGAATACCGTGGATTTGAGCAGGAAATCGTAGAAGAGCTGGCAAGATATGCGAAAGTTCCCGTATGGAACGGACTGACCAATGAATTTCACCCCACACAGATGCTTGCGGACCTTTTGACCATCAGGGAACATTTGGGAGATTTAAAGGGCAGGACGGTAGCTTATATGGGAGATGCCCGTTATAACATGGGCAATTCATGGATGGTGACCTGTGCCAAAATGGGAATGAATTTTGTGGCATGTGCCCCCAAAGCATATTTTCCTTCAGAGGAGCTTGTGGCAACCTGTCAGGATATTGCAAAGGAAACAGGAGCAACCATTACATTAACCGAGGATGTTATGGCAGGTACAAAGGATGCAGATGTCATCTATACGGATGTATGGGTATCCATGGGGGAACCCGATGAAGTATGGGAACAGAGGATCAAAGAATTGTCTCCTTATCAGGTAAACAGCAGGGTTATGGCAAATGCCAAGAGTACGGCAATCTTTATGCACTGTCTGCCTGCGTTCCATGATCTGAAGACTAAGATCGGAGCCCAGATGGGAGAAAAATTCGGCATTACGGAAATGGAAGTAACGGATGAGGTTTTTGAGTCGTCCCAGTCAGTGGTATTTGATGAGGCAGAAAACCGTATGCATACCATCAAAGCAGTGATGGCGGCAACTCTTGGAGCATAATTTCAAAGTGAATCCAGTGTCATGATGAGAAAAACAAGGAAAAGCCATATCATATGAGGAATTAAAAGGAGAGGCGGACATGAAGGCGGAAATATTGACCCTTCTTCGGGAAAAGGACGGTTATGTTTCGGGACAGGAATTGTGTAACCGTTTCGGAGTTTCCAGAACGGCAGTCTGGAAAGCCATCAATCAATTAAAGGAAAGCGGCTATGAAATAGAGGCTGTTCCCAATAAAGGCTATCATTTGGTGGGGCAGCAGGATATTTTAAATAAAAACGAAATTGAAAGCCGGATGAATACAACCTGGGCAGGAAGGGAACTTTATTATTTTGATTCTACCGGCTCCACCAATCTGGACGTAAAACGTCTGTTGGAGGAAGGTGCAAAAGAAGGAGTTCTGGCAGTTGCCGGGGAGCAGACCCAGGGCAGAGGCAGGAGAGGACGAAGCTGGCAGTCTCCGCCTGATACAAATATATATATGACTTTGGGACTCCGGCCTGATTTTCAGCCGGATCTGGCGCCTATGGTCACGCTTATTGACGCTATGGCAGTGGCAGAAGCAGTAGAAGAAACCTGTGGGCTTAAAACACAGATCAAATGGCCCAATGATGTGGTCATCGGAGGAAAGAAAATCTGCGGAATCCTTACGGAAATGAGTGCGGAAACCGGATATATCCATTACGTTGTCATTGGTACGGGCATCAATGTTAATATTACAAAATTCCCTGATGAAATCAAAGAAACAGCCACTTCACTCTGTATAGAAAAAGGAGAAAGTGTGCTTCGTGCCCCCATTGTAGCAAAGACTATGGAACATTTTGAAAGATATTATGAACGGTTTATACAGACAAAAGATCTGTCATTGCTGATGGAGGATTATAACCGGAGACTGGTCAATAAAGATGCCAGGGTGAAAGTTCTTGATCCAAAGGGAGAGTTTGAAGGAACTGCCAGAGGTATCGATAAAAAGGGTCAGCTTCTGGTCCAGAGACAGGATGGCAGTATGGAAGAGGTATATGCAGGTGAAGTCAGTGTCAGAGGCGTATACGGATATGTATAGACTGATGGGAAAGCCGGGGCAGAATCAATGAGTGACGATATGAAAAAAGTAAATGAAGATGATATAGTGGAAAAAATAGAAACAAAAGAAGCCGGAAATGAAGAAAAATGCGGGCAGAAAGACGATGGAAGGACGAAAGACGGCCGCATGGTCCTGTGCGCGGCAAATAAATATGAAATGAAGTATTTTTTTAATAAGTCATTTCAGTCTTTGCCGGAATCCATTCAAAATGAACTCCATATTATCAGCGTCCTGTTTGCCCAGGAGGTAGGAGGAATCTTTAAAATTCTTTTTGAGGAAGACGGAGACGTGACCATAGAGACGGAGGCTTCGGAGGATGATATCCTCTATGATGATATTTCTGCAGGGCTGATGGTGGCTGAGATCAAAAGGACCAGACAGGAGCTGTTTGAATCCCTGAGCCTGTATTATAAGGTGTTTATTTTGAAAGAGAATCCCGGAGAACTGTTGGAGGAAGAAGAATGATATTAGTAGTGGATGTAGGAAATACAAATATTACTTTTGGTGTCTATGAAGGGGAAAAGCTGCTTACTACTTTTCGTATGACCACGAAGATTCCACGCACGTCGGATGAGTATGGAATCGTCATAAAAGAAATGCTTGGCAGCAGCCAGATTCAGGTGGAATCCATTCATGGCAGCATTATTGCCAGTGTTGTGCCCAATGTTATGCACGCCTTAGAAAATGCGCTGGTGCGTTATATAAAAAGCACTCCGCTGATCATCGGACCGGGAATAAAAACTGGTATTCACATTGCTACGGAAAATCCCAGGGAAATCGGTGCAGACCGTATTGTGGATCTGGTTGCAGGTTATGAAAAATACGGCGGCCCTGTTCTGGTACTGGATTATGGTACAGCCACAACCTATGATCTGATCACGGAAGACGGCAGATTTATTGCAGGAGTGACTGCGCCCGGTATCAGGATCTCCGCAAAAGCCCTTTGGCAGGATGCAGCAAAGCTTCCTGAAATTGAGATCAAAAAGCCTAAGACCATTATGGCGGCAGAGACAACCAGCAGTATGCAGGCAGGGCTTGTGTATGGTCAGATCGGTCAGGCAGAATATATCATTGCACAATTTAAAAAAGAAACAGGCTATAAAAATCTGCGGGTGGTGGCAACCGGAGGACTGGGCAGGATCATTGCCGATGGAACCGATGCCATCGAGATTTACGATCCTTTCCTGACACTGGACGGTCTCCGCCTGATCTATGAGAGAAACCAGAAGGTTAAAAGTAAATAGAAGGTCGATATGGGCTGAATGATTTTTCATGAAAGAATAGGGAAAAGAAACGGAGTAATCTATGAAAAACTTGACAATCGGTGGCGTGGTCATTGACAGTCCGGTCATACTGGCTCCTATGGCAGGTGTAACAGACCTGCCATTTCGTTTGCTGTGCAGGCAAAAGGGGGCGGGGCTTTTATGTATGGAAATGGTCAGTGCCAAAGCCATTTATTATCATAACCGCAATACGGAAGCTTTATTGGAAATCCATCCCAAAGAAGCTCCTGTTTCCCTTCAGTTATTCGGATCTGAGCCGGAGCTGATGGGAGAAATGGCAAAGAGAATAGAGGAAAGACCTTTTTCCATACTGGATATCAATATGGGATGTCCCGTACCTAAGGTGGTCAATAACGGAGAGGGTTCTGCACTGATGAAAAATCCTAAGCTGGCAGGAGAGATCATGTCGGCAGTAGTCAGGGCGGTCAATAAGCCGGTAACGGTAAAAATCCGAAAAGGCTTTGATGATGAGCATGTCAATGCAGTGGAAATGGCAAAAATCGCAGAGGACAGCGGTATTGCCGCCATTGCGGTACACGGACGGACCAGAGAGCAGTATTATAGCGGAAAAGCCGATTGGGATATTATCAGGCAGGTAAAGGAAGCGGTTTCCATTCCTGTTATTGGAAACGGGGATGTAACGGACCCTGTCAGCGCAAAGAAGATGCTGGAGGAAACGGGCTGTGACGGAATCATGGTAGGAAGGGCGGCAAGAGGCAATCCCTGGATTTTTTCACAGATTGGTCATTTCCTTTCCCGGGGTGTTATGCCGGAGCCTGTAGACAGAGAAGAAATGCGGCAGACCATTCTGGAACATGCAAGGCTGATGGTGGAATATAAAGGAGAATATTTAGCTGTCAGGGAAATGCGGAAACACATTTCCTGGTATACAGCAGGGATGCCGAACTCCGCCAGCTTCCGTGGCAGGATCAATACCATGGAAACCCTGGGCGAATTGACGGAAAGCGTTAATGCTTTATTTGGAAGCTCGGAATAAAAAATGTCTTTTGAATCCTGTGAAAACAATTGGTATAAAATCCCCTTGGGGGCATAAATTATTACCATGAATGAATCGATTGAAAAGCCTGTAAAAACAGAATATATTTTATGTTTCCCGCCAAGAGAAAAGCTGGCGGGAAATTTTTTCAGCCAAATAAAGAGTGTTCTTAAATGGCATCCGGAGATAAAAAATGAATACAGCTATCCGCCGGTAGCCGGAGAGAGAAATGAGGTGATCATCCATCAGGTAGTTTGCCTGTTTATGGAACAGGAACCGGTTACGGCTAAAGGCGATGGACTGGCAAAATTGTGGCTTCAATGGCAGAAAAGCAGCTATGTCCGAAAGATGTATGCAGAAAAAGGACTGGCAGAAGAAAGGGGAGAAACAGGAGCTGTCTGCAGGATTCATGAAATGCAATATAAACAGGATTATCCTTACAGCCTGCGAATTTATTTCGTTCAGGATTTTTTTGAACATTTAAATTGGGGGAAGAAAACCAGGATTGGCATTATAGAAGGGGATGCAATAAAACGCAGGGATTTAATCCTGATGCTGCGGCAATACTATGACAGGATGAACTATCTGACTGTCTTTTCCAGAGAAAAAGCCGCCTATGATGAATTTGCAGAGGATGCATGGGAACAGTATGGGCTTGCTGTGACAGTGACTGACAGCCTGCGGGAAATGGAATTATGTGATTATATTCTGGATTGTACGATGATGCCCTTTGCTGCAGGGATCAGATTACGGAAAGGATGCAGATTCCTTTCCGTTTATGGAGACCGGGAAAAAATAAGAAGCATCAGAAAGGCGGGAGAAGGTGTGAATTTTGATTCCTGTGCCGGTATTCTTGACAGGGCTTTTCATAATAAGGTATAATACCATAGTTAATCGGGGTAGTGTACCTACAACCATAGAAAGAAGGATATCTCATGGAAGCAAAGAAAAATATTTTAACTTATGAAGGCTTAAAGAAATACGAAGATGAATTACATGATCTGAAGGTGATCAAGAGAAAAGAAGTTGCCCAGAAGATCAAAGAAGCAAGAGAGCAGGGCGACTTATCTGAAAATGCGGAATATGACGCAGCTAAAGATGAACAGCGTGACATTGAAGCCCGTATTGAAGAACTGGAAAAAATCTTAAAAAATGCAGAAGTGGTAGTTGAAGATGAAGTTGATCTGGATAAGATCAACATTGGCTGTGTTGTTAAGATCAAAGATATGGAATTAAAGCAGGATATGACTTACAAGATCGTCGGTTCCACAGAAGCAAACAGCTTAAAGGGAAAAATCTCCAACGAATCTCCTGTAGGAAGAGCGCTGATCGGTGCTAAAGTGGGAGAGACCGTTAAAGTTGAAGTGCCGGCAGGTGTATTAAAATACAAAGTTTTGGAAATCCAGAGAGCGTCTGAAGCATAAGAGCGGATGTTTTCAGAAACACAATAGTAACAGGAGAAAAGAAATGGCAGAACAGAACAATCAGAACAATCAGCCTAAGGAACAGGATATCAATCAGCTTCTGAAGGTACGCCGTGAAAAGCTAGCTGCTTTGCAGGAAGCCGGAAAAGATCCTTTTCAGATCACAAAATTTGATGTGACCCATCACAGCAGGGATATTAAAGATCATTTTGAAGAGATGGAAGGAAAAAATGTAACCGTTGCCGGACGTATTATGTCCAAACGTGTTATGGGAAAGGCTTCCTTCTGCAACGTACAGGATCTAAAGGGGAATATCCAGTCCTATGTGGCAAGAGACAGCATTGGAGAAGAATCTTATGCTGATTTTAAGAAATATGACGTGGGAGATATCGTAGGTATTTCAGGAGAGGTATTCAAGACCAAAACCGGAGAAATTTCCATTCATGCTTCAAGTGTGACTTTGCTTTCCAAGAGTTTACAGATATTGCCGGAAAAATACCATGGTCTGACCAATACAGATATCCGTTACCGCCAGAGATATACAGACCTGATCATGAATGAAGAAGTAAAAGAAACATTTGTTAAGAGATCTCAGATTATTTCTTCCATCAGAAGATTCCTGGATGGACAGGGATTTATGGAGGTTGAGACTCCCATGCTGGTGGCAAATGCAGGCGGTGCTGCAGCCAGACCTTTTGAGACCCATTATAATTCTCTGGATGAGGATGTAAAGCTGCGTATTTCTCTGGAACTTTATTTAAAGAGGCTGATCGTAGGCGGCTTAGAGAGAGTTTACGAAATCGGACGTGTATTCCGAAATGAGGGTCTGGATACAAGACATAACCCGGAATTCACTTTGATGGAGTTATATCAGGCTTATACTGACTATAACGGAATGATGGATCTGACAGAGAATATGTTCCGTCATGTGGCACAGGAAGTATGTGGTACAACAACTGTACCTTATGGTGAATATATGATCGATCTGGGCAAGCCTTTTGAGAGAATGACCATGATCGAAGCGGTTAAAAAATATACAGGCATCGACTTTGATGAAGTTCCTGATACAGAAGCCGCAAAAAAACTGGCAGATGAAAAGGAAATTCATTACGAAGACAGACATACAAAGGGCGATATCTTAAATCTGTTCTTTGAGGAATTTGTAGAAGAGAATCTGATCCAGCCCACCTTTATTATGGACCATCCCGTAGAGATCAGTCCTCTTACCAAGAGGAAACCGGACAAGCCGGATTATGTAGAGCGTTTTGAGCTGTTCATTACCGCAAGGGAAATGTGCAACGCATATTCCGAGTTAAATGATCCCATTGACCAGAGGGAGCGTTTTAAAGCCCAGGAAGCAGCCCTTGCTGCGGGGGATGAAGAGGCTAATACTACGGACGAAGACTTCCTGAACGCATTGGAGATCGGTATGCCTCCCACAGGCGGTATCGGATATGGTATCGACAGACTGGTCATGCTGCTGACCAATTCGCCGGCGATCAGGGATGTGTTGCTCTTCCCGACAATGAAGTCGTTAGAAAAGTAAGAACCCAGTAAAACCAAGGGTTTCAGCACTTGGATGTACTAAAATATATAGTTGGTCAAGGGGTTTTGACCAAGATTTGACCAATTTTTGGCATAGTCAAAAAAAGATTAGTACAGGTTAGTACAGATTGCTTAGTCTGAAAAATTAAAGATTGTATTACTTAGAGGACATTTTCTAAAGAAATTTAGAAGATGTCCTCTTTTTGCGTTATAGGAACAATTGAAATACCGAAAGGAGAATAGCATGGAACACACAAAGGCATATCAGGAATTTAAGAAGAATGGTAATACAAAGTTTGTAAGATATAGCGAAGGAGCAGAAATGTATCATATGGGCGTATCAAAGTTTATGCAAATGGCTAAGGATGCCAAAGCAATCTATAAGTTAGGTCAGTTAGTGCTTGTGAATTTAAAAATATTTGATGAGTACATTGAGACATTCCATATAGTTGATGATGAATTTTATAAGTAGGTGAAAAGGATGGTAACACAATTACAGCCGGATGTTAGGGCTTATCTTCATGGTGGGGAGGTAATAAAAAGATACATAAGGGTCGAAGAGGTGGCTCATGAATATGGATTAAGTGTTGAAGAAACTGAATATATTGCTAAGGCGGCAGGTTCTTTATACAAGCTTACCCATATTCATTTAGTAAAAAAGGAAAGGTTTGATGAGTTTATGAAACACATATACAAAGTGCCTGGAACAAATAAACAGATAATTAAAAAGTTTGCGAGAATTGGAGAAGCTTCAATTATATACAGTATTGGCAGACATAGATTTATCGAGTTGGCTAGAGCAGCAGGTGCAACATATAAAATAAATGAGGGAACAGGGGGGACTGTGTTAATCAATTTGGAAATATTTGATAATTATATGGAGCAATTCAGACAACCTGCAAGACCTTTGAAAGAGCCGTTATATGGGCAGGAAGAAGGTGAATTGAATGAGTAACTCATATAAGTTCTATTCAGATACAAAAGACATTATGAAAAAATATGTAAATGCTACTGAGGGTGCCATTATTTATGGCATAAGTAAATCAAGGATTATGGTTTTGGCTTCTGAAGCAGGGGCAGTGTATAAGGTTGGAAATTCAGCGTTGATTAACACTGATATCTTTGAGATGTATTTGGAAAAATTTAAGGAACCAACAAGACCATTGCCCAAGCATATTTGGAATAAATTGTTAGGTGAAGAAAAAAGACCGCAATAGTACCTGTTTTGATAAAAAAGACCCGTGATTGTCACTTTCGGCATTATAGAAACTAATGTAATATATGGACATTCCAAGAAAAACTTGGGATGAACAATTTAATAATCAGTTACAGATTTGCAAAGTAGTTTGCACTGCAGAGTATCTGTAGGTAGTAAATTTACGGGGCATGTACCTGGAAGATGAAAGTCACAGCTATCATATTAGTAGCCTGATGGATCGAAAGATGAAGGGTGAGAAGTTGGATGGAAATCTGGAAAAAGGATTCGCATGTTGCGTAAGGATAATCAACCACAGAGGGCGAGAAGTTTGTCCTTATCCTCAAAAGGCTAAAAGAGGAGATAGTGCTTCTGATAATTCAGAAGGGCGTCGTGAAACACATTTTGTGGCTCGTCTGTAACTCCCGGAGGTGAGAACACCTCTTTGTACACGGGGCGATATAGGAGTCTAGA
>JAGBEV010000045.1 GCA_017936785.1 Lachnospiraceae bacterium
AGGTAAGGATAATTGATTAGGCATAGAGCCTCCTTCCTGATCAAACAAAGGCTACTATAAATATACAACTTTGCAAGAGTAACTGCTAGTTTGCAAAAGTAGTTGTAAGCAAAAACAAGCAGTTAAAAATTCATTTTTAGAAAGCCTTTTAAATAAAAGAATCCAAAAAAATTCCCTTGCAGGCTCTTATGCTTCCCTGCAGGAAATTTTGGATAATGTAGGCACTTGCATCTATGTAAAGGATTCTGAAACAGGAAAGTGCCTCTTTGCAAATAAATTGTTAAAGAGAACCTTTGAACTGGAACTGAAAAACGGAACTTTGGATATGCTTCTGGCAAATGCGAGACCTTTGGGGGCAAAAGACGGATTTTATGAGGTCGATCACAAGGAAAGGGGCAGATGGTATGATCTCTATCAGGTCCTGATCAACTGGATCGACGGCAGAAAGGTCAATCTGTATGCTTTGTATGATATAACGGATAAAAAAATCTATCAGAAGAAGATCGAACAGCAGGCATATACGGATTTCCTCACAGGATTATACAACAGAATGTGCTGCGAAAGAGATCTGGCAGTTCAGATCGACAGAGCAAAAGGCTTAAAGCAGCAGGGCGGTCTCCTTTATATGGATCTGGATGATTTCAAACATATCAATGACGGATTAGGGCATCAGTACGGGGATGTGCTTTTACAGTCCATTTCCCATGCCTTTCAGAGAGTGGAAGGAATCGGGGAGACCTGTTACCGAATGGGTGGAGATGAATTTATTATTATCATTCCGCCGGAAAGCTTCTCTCAGATAGAAATTATTATTGAAGATATCAAAGAAATATTCAGTAAACCATGGTATTTAAAGGACGCTGATTATTACTGCACCATGAGTATGGGAGTATGTACATTTCCTCATGACGGTGATACCGTTGCGGATCTGATCAAAAAAGCGGATATTGTCATGTATGAGGCGAAGAGGGCGGGCAAAAACCGGATTGCCAGATATTCTTCCGATTTGAATTCTTTATCCAATAAAAGATTAGATATGGAAAAAAATATGCGGGATGCTACCAGTGATAATTGCAGTGAGTTCAATGTATATTTTCAACCGATTATCGATATTCAGAAACCGGGTGCGCCATGTGCGGGTGCGGAAGCGCTGGTAAGGTGGAATTCCTCGGCTCTGGGCTTTATTCCGCCGGCAGATTTTATTCCTTTAGCGGAATATCTGGGGCTGATCACGCCCATTGGCAATTATGTATTGAGAGAAGCATGTTATGCCTGCAAGAAGTGGAATGATAACGGGCATCCGGAATATAAGGTCAGTGTAAATCTTTCCGTAGTGCAGCTTTTACAAAGCGATATTACGGAAGTGGTAGGACGGGCGCTTCGGGATACAGGAATCAGACCGGAGAATCTGACCCTTGAGGTAACGGAAAGTCTGGCAATTAACGATATGAAGCGGATGAAGGTAATCCTGGGCGAAATCAGGAAGCTGGGAGTCCGGATCGCATTGGATGATTTTGGAACCGGATATTCTTCCCTGAACCATATCAGGGAAATCCCTCTGGATGTTATCAAGGTGGATCAGAGCTTTGTGAAAGATCTTGCGGAGGATGAATATTCCCAATCCTTTATTAAGATGGTAGCGGAGCTGGCTTCTGCCATTGATGTGAGCATTTGTGTAGAGGGTATTGAGACCAGGGAACAGTATAAGGTGTTAGAAGGCATGAAGGTAAGACTGGTCCAGGGATATTATTTTGATAAGCCCTTGCCAAGGGAAGAATTTGAAATCAAATATGTCATGGAATAGAGATCGATATTATTTATGAAAAATGAGGATCTGTGTGCAGGGGAAAGCATGGCAGAGAAGGGGAAAATACCGGGAAAAGGGGGAGAGCAATGGAAAACAGTGCAAATGAAGCAAATACAAAAAATCAGGACAGAATAATACTTTTACAGCAGCGTATTATTGATTTGAAGAAAGAGTGCCGGGATGTTCAGTTTTGTGCATATCTGGATATGGTATGGAATGAACTGAAAAATGCGGAAAATACAGTTGGTCAATTGGAAAAGCTGGTGGAGACCAATTATCAATTGTATCAGAGAAAAAATCCGGTACAGCAGTCTTATGCCCAGCCGCCGCAGTATACACAGGCACAGTATGTGCAGCAACAACAGGATATACAGGCACAACAATATATGCAGCAATCCCAGTATACGCAGCAACAACAGGATATACATGTACAACAATATATGCAGCAATCCCGGTATGTGCAGCCGCAACAGGACATTCAGGCGCAGCAGTATATGCAGCAATCCCAGTATGTACAGGCACAACAATATGTACGTCAGTCACAGCAGAATATTACACCAGGGGGAAATCCCCAGAAATCTGTTGAATTTAAAGTAGGAACCATTATATTGGGCGTTGTGGGCATTGCTTTTTTACTGATTGCCTTTATTACATTCGGATTAAATTACATGAGCAATATGCTTCAGGGGATTTTCCTATATGTCATCGGAGCTGTGATCCTGGCATCATCGGAGCTGTTTTTTGCCAAAAGGATCGAGAAGTTTTCCTATTGCCTGACGGGATTGGGAATCAGCAGTCTGTATATTACCACGCTTTTGAATTATATTTATTTAAAAGTATTTCCCGGATGGGTGGCGCTTCTGATCACCGTAGCAGTTACGGCATTCTTTTTCTATCTGAGCAGGAAAAAGGATTCGGGCATGATCAGGATCATCTGTCTGATCGGCTGTTATATTTCGCTGGTGCCCATTCATCAGTTGAAGAGTCTGGTGGAATTTTTACTGCCGGCAATCGTGATCTTCCTTGTTAATCTGGCAGGAGTTTACTGTCCGGTCAGAAAACCCAGGAAGGCAGTGGATATTATCCAGTATATCTGCAGCTTTACTTTGATCTTTTATTTAATTCATTTACAGTGGATTTCCGGGCTTGAAATGTGGCCGGTTTTCATCCTGGTCTGCGGAAATGTACTGACTCTGCATCTGCTTTATCATGTAACAGGTGAGGATATGGGCTATCGTGTCCTTTATTTTATAGGGCAGGCTGTCAATATCGGTTGTCTGTTGTATATTGGGAGGCATGAGTACTGGCTTCATTTTGGAGTGATCGGAGTGACAGCATTATGTGCCGGACTTACAGTATTGCTTTGGAAGAAAAAACTGCGCTTTGCTCCATATCTGTTTTTGGCTGTTTATGGAATTTTAGCATATATGCTGGAGGGAGATCCTTTCTGGCTGACCCTGGCATGTCTGGTCGTATTTGCAATCAATAAAGGATGCGTGAGATTTTTCAAGGAATTTCCCGTTCCTGATGCGGTATATACCATGGCATCGGCAATTGGAGTATGCTGTTTAACAAGAAGCGGAGATGCGCAGATTTTGGGTTACATTTATGCCTGCTGTATTTTAGTTTCCTGTATCTTTGTGAAAAAATATAAGAAATATCATATTTTTACAGCCCTGACCTTCGGATGGCTGTTTTTGCTTACGGAAGGCTTCAGACCTTTCCTTTGCAGCATTTTGATCTGCGTTCTGGCAGCTGTGGCGATCGGAGCGGGATTCTATAGGAAGGATAAAGGGGTTCGTATTTATGGGCTTGTGCTGATGATCTGTGTGGCATTAAAGCTGGTCATCTTTGACTTTTATGAATCTGAAGCAGGCTTCCGGATTCTGGTATTCCTCGTTGTAGGACTGCTGATCCTGGGCATTTCCTTCCTGTATATCTATTTGGAAAAGAAATTAAATGAGGAAGAAAAAAGGCGTTTACATGCCGGGATGAACCCTATGCCGGCACCTCAAATCTTCGGAGAACAGCCGCAGACATTTATGGCAACAATGCCGGGAAATACAGAGCCGCTGCAGCAAAATATAGAAAATGCAGAGCAGCAATAGAGCAATATAGGGCTGGCGGAATTGAATTTGTAAAAATAGTATGATAAAATGAGCGTAAATTATGCGGGAGGGCATCCCGTGGATCTTGGGAGCTGACAAAATGGAAAATGAAAAAATTACAAAAAATTTTATCGAACAGGAAATAGATAAAGATCTTGCAGAGGGTGTTTATGATACTGTACACACCCGTTTTCCGCCGGAGCCGAACGGCTATCTGCATATCGGACATGCTAAGAGCATTATTTTAAACTATGGACTTGCCAAAGAATATGGCGGCAAGTTTAACATGAGGTTTGACGATACCAATCCCACAAAGGAAAAGACGGAGTTTGTGGAATCCATTCTTGCTGATATCAAATGGTTGGGGGCAGACTGGGAGGACAGGCTGTTTTTTGCTTCAAACTATTTTGACCAGATGTATGAATCAGCAGTAAAGCTGATCAAAAAGGGAAAAGCCTACGTTTCTGACCTATCTGCTGATGAGATCAGGGAGTACAGAGGTACTCTGACAGAACCGGGTAAAAAAGACCCTTATTCCGACCGTTCGGTTGAAGAAAATCTGGAACTTTTTGAAAATATGAAAAAGGGCATGTATCCCGACGGAAGTAAGGTGCTGCGCGCCAGAATTGATATGGCTTCCTCTAATATCAATATGAGAGATCCTATTATCTACCGTGTCGCACATATGTCTCATCACAATACGGGAGATAAATGGTGCATTTATCCCATGTACGATTTTGCACATCCCATTGAAGATGCCATCGAAGGAATTACCCATTCCATCTGTACTTTGGAATTTGAGGATCACAGGCCTTTATATGACTGGGTTGTAAGGGAATTGGAATATCCCCGTCCCCCCAGACAGATCGAATTTGCCAAGATGTATCTGACCAATGTGGTAACAGGCAAGAGATATATCAAGAAACTGGTAGAAGACGGTATTGTGGACGGCTGGGATGATCCCAGACTGGTATCCATTGCAGCACTCAGGAGAAGGGGCTTTACACCGGAATCCATCAGAAAGTTTGTAGAGCTTTGTGGCATTTCAAAGGCAAATTCCTCAGCAGATTATGCAATGTTAGAGTATTGTCTGAGGGAAGACCTGAAATTAAAGAGAAGCCGTATGATGGCAGTTTTAGATCCGATCAAGTTAGTGATTGATAATTATCCTGAAGGTCAGACAGAAATGTTAGAGGCTGCTAACAATATGGAGAATCCGGAGCTTGGCACTCATCAGGTTCCCTTTGAGAGAGAGCTTTATATTGAGCGTGAAGATTTTATGGAAGAGCCGCCTAAGAAATATTTCCGTTTGTTCCCGGGCAATGAAGTGCGCCTGATGCATGCATATTTTGTGAAATGTGTGGATTATGAAAAAGATGAAAATGGCAATGTAACCGTAGTTCATTGTACCTATGATCCGGAAACCAAGGCAGGAAGCGGTTTTACGGGCAGAAAGGTAAAAGGAACCATTCACTGGGTTCCGGTACATTCCGCTGTGAAGGCACAGGTGCGCTTATATGAAAATATTGTGGATGAAGAAAAAGGGGTATATAATGAAGAGGACGGAAGTCTGAATCTGAATCCGAATTCTTTGACAGTACTGGACAATTGTTATATTGAGCCGGCAATTGCGGGGGCAAAGGCATATGACAGCTTCCAGTTTGTAAGAAATGGATTTTTCTGCGTGGATTATAAGGACACTACGGAAGATCAGCTGGTATTTAACAGGATCGTTTCCTTAAAGAGTTCTTTTAAGCTGCCTAAATAAATGTTAAATTAGTTTTAGAATTGGAGAAATTGGGATGGATAACAATTTACTGTCGGGTTTGGGGGATTTAGGTCTTGGCAATTTAGAGGGAATGGAAATTTATGAAACGCAAAAGGCTGATGCGGACCGGAATATTGAAAGGGAACCTAAGGTACAGGAAGTTAAGGAAGAAGATCTGCTGTTTGATAAAAGCTTTACCTGCCCGGTCTGTGATAAGGACTTTAAGGCTAAGATGGTCCGTTCCGGAAAAACAAAGGCAATGAGTCCTGATATAGATTTAAGACCCAGATATGAATATGTGGATGTGCTGAAGTATGATATCATTGCCTGTCCTCATTGCGGTTATGCCGGTATGGGCAAGAATTTTGCGTATTTAACGGCAGGTCAGAAAAAAGCTATCAGGG
This sequence comes from Lachnospiraceae bacterium, assembly GCA_017936785.1. Classification (GTDB taxonomy): domain Bacteria; phylum Bacillota; class Clostridia; order Lachnospirales; family Lachnospiraceae; genus UBA2882. The sequence continues at coordinate 6,088 of JAGBEV010000045.1, forward strand.
AAAACATCTGCAGCAGCTTTAAATCAAGAACAGTAGATCCCAATCAGAAGGTTTATACCTATAAGGAAGCTCTGGAGCGTCACAAGCTTGCTTTGGTCAATACTATAGTAAAGCACGGAAAAGCAAGTGAAAAGGCATATATCTGTTTAAAGACCGGCTGGCTTTTAAGGGGAGAAGCAGAATCCTTTGATCCCCAGGAACCGGATTATGCCAAAAAGAAACGTGAAAATGAAAGTGCAGAATATCAGTTTTTGAAAAATGCTTATGACGGTTTTATACAGGCGAGAGCCAGTGAAACCTTTCCGATCTGCGGCATGGATGAAATGACCATAGATTATCTGTTGTCAGCTTTGGCGATCCGTTTCGGAGAGTATGACACTGCGGCAAAATTGATCAGTGCCATTATTGTTTCCAGAACGGCAAATCCCAGAATAAAGGATAAGGCACATGATTTGAAGGATATCCTTGCGGAAAAAGTTAAGGAAAGAAAAGCCAATGAATGAACTGACAATTCCTTTCAATGAAAAAAGTAAGGAACATTTATATCAGCAGATTTATTCTTATATGAAAAATGAAATCCAGAAAGGGAATCTGCCTGCAGGGCAGAAGCTTCCCTCTACCCGTGCACTGGCTGACCATTTACAGGTATCCAGGAGCACGGTGGATTTTGCTTATGGACAGCTCTTATCGGAAGGATACATTGAATCCATTCCATATAAGGGCCATTTTGTTTGTGAAATAACCAGGCTTTACCGACAGGAAACCATAAACAGTGAAGAAGAGGAAGCTGCAGGAGAGAAGAAGGCAGCTTTTGATTTTTCACCAAACAGCATTGATATTACCTGTTTTCCCTTTGCTACATGGAAAAAGATATCCAAGAATGTCTTTATGGAAGAGGAAAAGGAGATCTTTGAGCTGGGAACAGCCAAGGGGGATAAGAGGCTGCGTGAGACCATATGCAGTTATCTCCACAGCAGCAGGGGGGTGGAGTGTACTCCCGGTCAGATCATTGTGGGTGCCGGTAATGATTATCTTTTGATGCTTTTACAGAAAATACTTGGAACAGGGCGGAAGGTTGCCGTGGAAAATCCTGCCTATATGCGGGCGGCGAGAATTTTTGCCTCAGGTGGTTATAAGATCCGTCCTATAGACTTAGACGAAAACGGAATGCGGGTGGATCTGCTTAAAGAAAGCAATGCCCAGATTGCTTATATTACTCCTTCCCATCAATTTCCTACAGGTGTTATTATGCCCATTGGCAGAAGAATGGAAATTCTCGGATGGGCAGAAGAAGAGGAAGACCGTTATATCATAGAAGATGATTATGACAGTGAATTCCGGTATAAGGGAATGCCCATTCCTTCCCTGCAGGCTTCAGATGCCAATGGGAAGGTAGTTTATCTGGGAACCTTTTCCAAATCCATTGCACCTGCGATCAGGATCAGTTATATGGTATTGCCTAAGACATTGCTGCAGATCTATGAAGAAAATCTCTGGTTTATATCCTCTACTGTGTCCCGCATCGATCAGGCGATCCTGTATCACTTTATGGAGGATGGACATTTTGAACGATATCTGAACAAAATGCGCAAGATCTATAAAGGGAAGCATGACCTGATGATGGAATGTCTGCGGCCCTTTAAAAAGGCATTTGAGATCCGGGGAGAATATGCGGGGCTGCATGTGCTGCTGGAAGATAAAAGGGGATACAGGGAAGATGAACTGATTTCCCTTGCAAAAGAAGCGGATTGTAAGGTTTATGGAATGAGTGATTATGTAATTGGAAAACAGGAAGGAAAAGCCACAATCATTATCGGTTATGCGGCTTTATCAGAGGAACAGATCGTAGAAGGCATGGACAGATTAAAAAAAATGTGGCAGATTTGACCTGTGGAAAAATCTGCCGCATTTTAAAATTATTCTTCATCAATGGGAGTTTCGTCTTCGATCTCTTCATCCTCGTCGTCAAAGAATTCTTCAACGGAATTCATATCGTCCAAGGTAACATCCTTTTCGGGAGTGGAATCGGAATCCTCTTCTGCTGATGCTTCAAAATGAAGGGGGACATAATTGCGCTGGGTTTTGCTGTCTGTAACAGTTGTCAGATCATCATCCTCATCAAATGCGTCAAAATCCTCTGCATCATCATCGTCTTCATCAAAGTATTGGGCGTCCTTTTTTTGAAGGTAATAATATGTTCCGGCAGCCGCAGCGCCTACTGCAGCGCCCAGTAATAATAAATTTCTGATTTTTTTTGCCATATCTTGGAAATCTCCTTTCACGTAACCATGCTATACATACTGTTATTTTAAAATAAAACACGCAGGAAAACAAGTGGATATTGCAATGCTTTTTTTGCTATGGTAAGATTATTTTCGATTAGAAGTAAAGGAATTCACATATGAACGACAAATTTTTTGATTTAAAAAAAGAAAAACAGGACAGGATGATCAACGGAGCATTGAAAATATTTGCTCTGAACGGTTATCAGAAGGCGAGTACGGATGATATCGTAAAGGAAGCCGGAATATCCAAAGGCTTATTATTTCACTATTTCGGGTCCAAGGCAGGATTGTATGTTTTTGTCTATGAATATAGTGCCAGATATATGTCCATGGAGCTGCAGAGGGCGGTATCTTTGAGAGAGCGGGATCTGTTCCGGCTGCTTTCCCAGGTGGAAGATGCCAAAAACGTATTGCTGCGCAATTACCCATACATGCAGAAATTCCTGCTGACCCATGAGGATGTACAGGATAGGGAAATCCAAAAGGCTATTGAGGGTTTTACGGATTTAGTGCCTAAAGCCATGGATGAGGTTGTGGAAAGAGCTGATTTTGACCGGATCGAGCCGGATGTGGACAGAGCTTTTCTGGTGCGCTCCATGAACTATGTTACGAGAGGTCTTATGGAAACGGCTTTAACGGACAAAATGGATGCAGAAGATGTATATAAAGAAGCCAAGGCATTTTATGAAATGATGCGGATAAAATTTACGAAAAAGGAATATTTGGAGGAAGATGAATCATGAAGGTATTATTGTTAAATGGAAGCTCTAATCAGAAGGGATGTACTTATACAGCATTGTCCGAGGCAGCTAAGGTCTTAAATGGGGAAGGAATTGAGACGGAGATCATACAGCTTGGAGGCGGTCCCATCAGAGACTGTATCGGATGTGGCGGCTGCAGGGCAGGAGAAGGCTGTGTGTTTTCAGATGATGCCATTAATGATATCGTAAAAAAGGCAGAAGAATGTGATGGTTTTGTTTTTGGAACCCCTGTTTATTATGCCCATCCTTCAGGAAGAGTTTTATCTGCCCTTGACAGAATGTTTTATTCAGGCAAAAAGGCATTTGTACATAAGCCGGGCTTTGCCATAGCTTCCGCAAGAAGGGCGGGAACCACGGCAAGTGTTGATGTGCTGCAGAAATATTTTACCATTTCGGAGATGCCTGTTGCTTCTTCCAGCTATTGGACCATGGTCCATGGCAGCAAGCCGGAGGATGTATTAAAAGATGAGGAAGGGCTGCAGACTATGAGAAATGCCGCAAGGAATCTGGCGTGGCTGATGAAGTGCATTGCTCTTGGAAAGGAAAACGGAGTGAATCCGCCGGAGACTGAAAGCGGAGCGAGGACGAATTTCATCAGATGATCTGAATGATATAAAAAACTCTGCCGGGATCACTGCCTGGCAGAGTTTTTATATCCTACTTATTCTGCTGGTAGACCGGGTCGGCGGGATAGCCGCCCCAAAGTTTCTGCATACCGCGCTGGATGGCATCCTTGGAGTTTTTCCAGTCTGCGTCTTTGTTGCGGTAGTCGAATTTTTCTACCAGCCATGCCACGTCTTCACCTACACGTTTCAGGTTTGTCTGCATCAGATCAAAGAGAAGGGGGAAGAGGGTATCCTTTTGTTTTTCATTCAGCTGGGTATCCGCTTCAGCGCAAATATCGCCGAAATGATGGAGGCATAAGCCCTTGCTGTTCTTTAACATTTCGGTCATTTCCCCATCCTTTTTGTACATAAAGAAAAATGTGTCCAGATATCTTTGATAGGTAGTGGAAAACTCTTTGCAGATATAGCAGGATTTTTCGCGTTCCTTTACCCAGGCTGCCATGGAATTCATGGAGTCAGGGCTTTTTTTCATTTTATTCATAAAGGAGGATTTGCTTCGGGAAAACATTTTGACCTGTTCATCCAGCTCTTTGTTCATCTGAACATAATGTGTTTTCAGAATCCAGCCGTTGCCAAGGGTGTTGCCATAGTCAAACATCTTTTTAAAATGGGCGCGGCAGAAGCCTGCCTTGTCGGTCTGGTCACGCATATCGCTTTCCATATAAGAAGAACCGGAACCAAGGACCAGGTCCAGCAGATCCTGTTCCACATTCCGTTCAATAAAGCAGAAGGGACATTCATCCGCTGCATGAAAGGCATCGGTTAAAGGTATGGTATATAAGGTTTCTTTCATTTTTTCTCTCCGTTTCTGTCAGATAATACTATAAGACTATTTTACTAAGGGATGAAAGAAATCACAAGAAAAAGTTGGTAATATACCAGGTGATGTGGTAAGATGTACGTTAAAGGCAAAAAACATTTTATATTTCATTTACAGATGGGAGGAATTTGTTGTGGAGACACAAAAAGAAGTAATCCGTGATGCCAGACAATTGGGAGTGCCCAAAATGCTCCTGTTAGGTTTGCAGCATATGTTTGCCATGTTTGGCGCTACGATCCTTGTACCGATTCTTGTTAATACCTATTTTGAAGGTGAAGGCTTATCCATTCAGGTCACTTTGATCTGTGCCGGACTGGGAACTTTGTTTTTCCATGTCTGCTCAAAGTTTAAAGTACCTGCATTTTTAGGTTCATCCTTTGCATTTTTAGGCGGTTTTTCCAGCGTAGCACAATTGAATACCGGGAAATTTGCGGACATGACCATGGGAGAAAAACTTCCTTATGCCTGCGGCGGTATTGTTGTTGCCGGCTTATTGTATATTGTGCTGGCATTGGTCATCAAACTGGTGGGAGTTAAGCGTGTGATGCGTTTCCTGCCTCCGGTTGTAACAGGTCCCATCATTATCTGTATCGGACTGAGCCTGGCTCCTTCTGCTGTGTCCAATGCTTCCACCAACTGGCTTTTGGCGATCATTGCCCTGGCGGTTATCATTATTTTTAATGTGTGGGGCAAAGGAATGTTTAAGATCCTGCCTATTTTAATGGGCGTTATCATTTCTTATGTGGCAGCATTGATCATGAATGCCTGTGGTATGACAAATCCCGACGGTTCGGCTATTTTGAATTTTGCAAATGTTGCTGCTGCGGACTGGGTAGGACTGCCGCCCTTCCAGCTTTGTAAATTTGATATTACAGCCATATTGGTAATGGCGCCCATTGCTCTTGCTACCATGATGGAGCATATTGGAGACATTTCTGCCATTTCCGCTACAGTAGGCAGAAATTATCTGGCTGATCCGGGGCTTCACCGTACCCTGATCGGTGATGGTGTGGCAACCTCCCTTGCTGCCATGTTTGGCGGTCCGGCAAATACTACCTACGGGGAAAATACCGGTGTATTGGAATTAAGCCATGTATATGATCCAAGAGTAGTCCGCCTTGCGGCTGTATATGCCATCGTATTGAGCTTCATTCCTAAAATGGCTGAAATTATCGGTTCCCTGCCATCATCCATTATCGGCGGCATCAGTTTCATGCTTTATGGTATGATTTCTGCGATCGGTGTCAGAAACGTGGTGGAAAATCATGTTGACTTTACCAAATCCCGTAACCTGATCATTGCGGCTGTAATTCTGGTATGCGGACTGGGATTTTCAGGGGGACTTACCTTTGTAGTAGGCGGAACTTCCGTTACATTGACTTCTCTTGCGATCGCAGCTTTGGCAGGCATTATCTTAAATGCAATTCTGCCGGGTAAGGATTATGAATTTGAGACGGCGGAAATGGAAGAAAGTGAAGAGACGGAAGCAGGAGACGCAGAATAAAACAATATTGAATATCATCAAAATAAAATGATATAAGGACAAAAGCCTTATATCATTTTATTTTGCATAAATACCATATAATTCCTGTTAAATAGAAGGGGTGTATTCAATATGAAAAGTTTTATATAACTTTAAAAGAGGTACATATAGATATTTATAACCGGAAATGTTAAAATTTTATAAATGGCTATGTAGTATCATTTGCAGCAGAGAATCAGAAGTTTTTTGATCATATAAAAATCTTTACTGATATAAATAACAGAAAGGCTTTGGAATTTTCATGTCTTTACAGTTTTACATAGGCGCCTCCGGCGCCGGAAAGAGCAAAAGAGTATATGGCGATATTTTAAAGCGTGCCGAAAGAGAACCGGGCACCCGCTTTTTTGTGGTGGTACCGGACCAGTTTACCATGCAGACCCAGCGGGTCTTATGCCAAATGTCCCAGACCGGCGGCATTATGAACGTGGAGGTCTTAAGTTTTGGAAGACTGGCACACCGCATTTTTGAGGAATTGGGATATGAAAATCTGCCCCGGCTGGATGATACGGGAAAAAACCTGATCCTGCGTAAAGTTGCGGTGGAGCATGAAAAAAGCTTGAGCGTTATCGGAGCGAATTTAAGAAGAACAGGCTATATTGCACAGGTCAAATCCGTGATTTCCGAGTTTGCACAATACGGGATCTCGCCGGAGGATATGGATGGGCTATTAACATTAGCGGAAGGGAAAGGCAATTTAAAAGCTAAACTGGAAGATTTGCAGGTGCTTTATAAGGGATACCGGGAATATATCAGCGGGCATTTTATCACTACAGAGGAGACCATTGATATTCTGGTAAAAAGCGTGAGGCAGTCGGAGCTTTTAAAGGGAAGCGTAGTGGTCTTTGACGGTTTTACAGGTTTTACGCCCATTCAGGACTTGCTGCTGAAGGAACTGATGATCTATACAAAGCAGGTGATCGTGACTCTCCTGGGAGATCATAAAGAGGATCTGTCGGGGGAAGTGGAAGAACAGAAATTGTTTTATCTGACTGCAAGAGCTTATCACAAGCTGGAACGGCTGGCAAAGGAAAATGGGATCGACAGAGATGAAGATGTGATATTAGACGGAAAGCCGGTAAAGCGCTATTTGGAAAATGAAGTGCTTTCCCATTTGGAAAGAAATATTTTCAGAAGCAGGCGGACCCTGCCTGTTCCGGGAAAAGGGGCAGTGTCTCTTGTGCGCTGCAGGGACCCTAAGGCGGAGACGGAGTGGGTGTGCTTAAACATCCGCAGAATGATCAGGGAGGAAAATCTTTGTTATCGTGACTTTGCGGTCATCACGGGAGATCTGTCATCCTATGGGTATCTTTTGCGGGAAAGTTTCGCAGAGCATGGCATCCCGTTGTTTCTGGATCAGAATGTGAGCCTGTTGTTTCACCCGTTTATGGTATTTTTAAATGGGCTTGTCCGTATGCTGGTATCAGATTTTTCCTATGAAAGCGTTATGACGCTCCTTCGCAGCGGCTATCTGGATGCAGCTGATGAAGAAATCGATGCTTTTGACCGTTATCTGTTAAAATACGGCATCCGGGGTAGAAGAAAATACGGCAGGGCATTTGTGCGAAGGGATGAAAAACTGGAAATCGTTAATCAGGTTAGGGAAAGCCTGATAAATGCGGTAGAGCCTCTGTTAAAAAGCGGAAATACTGCGAGGGAATATACCAGGGCTCTCTATGACATCTGTGTGTCACAGGATCTGGAAGAAAAGCTGAAAATCCAGGCAAAGGAGTTTGAGGAACAGGGGAAGTTAGCCAAGGCAAAGGAATATGAGCAGGTGTACAGGGCTGTTATGGGGCTTTTAGACCAGATCCATGCTCTTTTGGATGAGCCTATGGATCTGGAGGAATATGGTGAAATATTGAAGGCGGGTTTTGCAGAACTGAAGGTGGGAAGCCTGCCCCAAAGCGTTGACCAGGTTGTGGCGGGCGACATGGAAAGAACCCGTTTAAAGCCTGTCAGGGTGCTCTTTATCATAGGGGTTAATGACGGCATCATTCCGGGAAATGGCGGCAGCGGAGGGCTGTTATCGGATATGGAAAGAAATTTCCTCTTAGAAGCGGGAATTGAACTGGCGCCTACACCCAGACAGAAGGGCTTTGAAGAAAGGCTGTATCTGTACATGAATATGACACAGCCATCAGAAAAATTGATCCTGTCCTTTTCTGAGGTAAACGGAAAAGGGGAAACCTTGCGCCCCTCTTATCTGATCCATACGGTGGAGCAGTTGTTTACGGACGTGGAAGTGGATTCTGCAGGCGATGATGAACAGATGGAGATGATCGAAAGCAGGGAAAGCGGGCTGAAGCTCCTTTCAAAGCTCATCAGGGAATATGCCGGGGGGCTTCTGGAGCAGCATCCGGAGCGGAAAAGGTTATTTATTGAGCTGGCAAAGGCTTTTTATGAAGAACCGGAATTTGGGAATCTTTTGGCGGCAGCATTTTATGAATATGAAAATGTTCCTTTATCGGAGGCGGCTGCAAAAAGATTGTTTGGGGAAGTCCTGCATACCAGCGTCAGCCGTCTGGAGCAGTTTTGTGCATGTGCTTATTCCCATTTCTTAAAATACGGATTAAAGCTGTCCGAAGAAGAGGGATATACTTTTGAAGCTGTGGATCTGGGAAATCTGTTTCATGAGACCTTGTACCGCTTCGGAAAACATATGTCTGAAGGAAACTATAATTGGATCACCTGTCCCAAGGAAGAGGCGGATGCTTTTATTGACCGGGCAGTGGATGAATTTGCTGCAGAATACGGTGATACGGTACTGTATGATACGGCACGGAATGAAGCTGTAAAAGAGCGTGCAAAAAGTATTTTAAAAACAACTGTTGAGAATCTGGCTTTCCAGTTAAAAAGAGGTCTTTTTGAGCCGGTCTGTTATGAAATGCCCTTTTTCACAAAGAGGGATGTGGAGCTTTACGGCAAGGTGGACAGGCTGGATGTGGCAGAAAAGGACGGAAAGGTCTATGTGAAGGTGCTGGATTATAAATCCGGCAGGCATAAGTTTGACCCGGCAAGACTTTTTTATGGTCTGGACCTTCAATTAGCAGTTTATATGAATGCGGCTGTGGAGCGGGAAGAGAAGTTACAGGAAGGAAAAGAGATTGTCCCTTCCGCCATTTTCTACTATCAGATCGAAGAGCCTATGGTAGAGGGCATGGCAGAAGAAGGCGAAGAGGCGCGGATGGAAAAAATACGGGAAAAACTGAAGGTCCAGGGACTGATCCGGGAGGAGGATGTGGTACTGGAGCTTTTGGATACTACCTGTGAGGAAAATTCTCTGGTAATTCCCGTAAAAAGGAAAAAAAGCGGAGAGCTTGCAGCAGCTTCCCAGACTGCAGGGGGAGAGAGATTTGATCTTATAGGAAAATTTGCTTCCCTGAAGGTGGAACAGATCGCCGAAGAGATCAGGAAAGGCGAAATAGGAATAAATCCCGGTACGGACGGGGCGCAGTCGGCATGTGATTATTGCAGCTACCGCAATGTGTGCGGCTTTGAGAAACGTCTGCCGGGCTTTCAGGAGCGCAATCTGAAGCTGTCGGAAGATGAGGCATATGCTGCCATGGAAAAAAGCGTGACAGAAAACCGGAAAGCAGAAGAGAAATGAGAAGGGGCAGAGGAAAGGAGGAGAATTCATATGGCAATGAAATTCACTGAGGATCAGCAGAAGGTCATTGATATCAGGGACTGCAACGTGCTGGTATCTGCGGCAGCAGGCTCCGGCAAAACGGCAGTTTTAGTAGAGCGGATTCTCCGTCTGATCACCGATGAAGAAAATCCTGTAGATGTAGACAGGCTTTTGGTGGTGACCTTTACCAATGCGGCAGCGGCAGAAATGCGGGAAAGAATTCATAATGCCATACTTCACAAGCTGGAAAAGGAGCCTGATCATGTAAATCTTCAAAGACAGGCGGTATTGGTCCATCATGCCCAGATTACCACCATAGACAGTTTCTGCAGGTTTATCCTGAAAAATCATTTTCAGGAAATCGATCTGGATCCGGGATTTGCAGTAGGAGATCCGGGCAAGATGAAGCTCATGGAAAAGGAAACCATGGCAAAGGTCATGGAAGAAGCATATGCCGGCAGGGAATATTATGAAGGCTTTTATAAGGACTTTATGAATCTGACCAATGCCTTTGCCAGAAAGGGAAGGGATACGGCAATTGAGGAAATGGTGGATAAAATCTATCATTTCGTTATGAGCCTTCCTTTTCCGGAAAAATGGCTGAAAAATACTTTATTGGATTATGAGATAGAGGAGCTTGAGGAATTTTCCCGGTGTGAGTTTGTACAGGGGATTATGACAACTGTGTCAAAAAAGCTGGAAGGAATGGCAGCTCTTTATGACAGAATACTTGCTATCTGTATGCAGGCGGATGGACCGGAAAGTTATATTTCCCCACTGGAGCAGGAAAGGGAACAGATATTAAAAGCTGTGGAAGCTGAGGATTATGTTTCCCTAAAGGATGGGGTATCTGCCATTGCCTTTGGCAGACTGCCTGCCATACGAAAAGGAAACTGTAATGAAGATAAGAAGGAACAGGTAAAGCAGGTAAGAGAACGAATGAAAAAGCGGACTGCTGCCTTAAAGGATATGTATTTCTTTGAATCCATGGAGGATATGAAGGAGGACATGAGAGAGACGGGAAAATTGTTAAAGCCCCTTGTGCATCTTACCTTAGGATTTATGGAGCGGTTTGCAGCGGATAAGGCAAAGGAAAATGTCATCGATTTTTCGGATATGGAGCATTTTGCCTTAAAAATCCTGGTGGATGAAGAAGGAAATCCTACGGATACGGCAAAGATGTATCAGGACTATTATGCCCAGATCATGATCGATGAGTATCAGGACAGCAATGAAGTGCAGGAGCTGCTTTTGTCAGTGGTCTCCAAGGAGAATGGGGAAAAGCCCAACCGGTTTATGGTTGGAGATATGAAGCAGAGTATTTATAAATTCCGAATGGCAAGACCAGAAATATTTTTGGAAAAATATTACAGATACGGAGAAGGAAAGAATACAGATGAAAAGCCCGGACGGAAAACATCCCACCATGCACGGATTGATTTAAAGAAGAATTTCAGGAGCCGGCAGGAAGTCATTGATACAGTAAATCATATATTTTACCCTTTAATGGGACAGGAAGTAGGCGGGATCACCTATGATGAGGATGCCGCCCTCTATGGGGGCGCCCGGTATCCCCTGCCGGAATATGAAAAAGAGCAGATGGAGGAACCATCTGGAAGTACTGAGGAGAAAAAAGCAGGGAGCATAGATACTGAAAAAACAGAGGAACAGGAAAAAAGATACCGGGAATTTCAAACGGAGCTTCTGGTTTTTGAAAGAACTGATGAAGAGGTAGAAAAGACCCGGCTTTCCAAGGCAGAAGCAGAGGCTGCCATGATCGGCAGTAAGATCAGGGAATTGCTGCAATATGGTCAGGTGACAGATAAGGAAAGCGGAAGACTTCGCCCTGTCCGCTATGAGGATATCGTTATTTTGCTTCGTTCCACTTCAGGGCTGATGGAAAGCCTTCAGGAAGTATTAAAAAAGGAAGGAATTCCCGTCAGTGTGCCCGGCAGGACAGGCTATTTTTCTGCCAGGGAAGTACAGACTATGCTGCAGCTGTTGGATGTATTGGTAAATCCCAATAGAGATATTTCCCTGGCGGCAGTATTAAAATCGCCTCTTTATGGCTTTCATGATGAGGAATTGGCACAGATTTCCCTTATTCAGATGGAAGACCGGGAACATGCCAGTCTTTATGACAAATTGAAGCTGTCAGATATGGAAAAAGCCAGGGGCTTTCTGGAGGAACTGGGACGCTATCGGAAGGCGGCGAAAACAGAATCCGTTCATGACCTGTTGTATATGGTGATCAGGGAGCATCGCTATCTGGAATATGTTACGGCGCTTCCCGGAGGAGGAATCCGCCTTGCTAACCTGGAAATGCTTCTTGAAAAAGCCGTGGATTATGAAAAGCTGCAGATGCATGGATTATTCGGCTTTTTGCAGTATATGAAGCAGCTGGAAAAGTATGAGATCGATTATGGAGAAGGAACGGATGAGAAAAGTGACTGCGTCCGTATTATGACCATTCACAAAAGTAAGGGGCTGGAATTTCCGGTCTGTTTTGTGGCAGGATTGTCCAAAAACTTTCACAGGCGGGATTTAAGCGGAGCACTTCTTCTGCATACGGATCTGGGAATCGGTATGGAATACCGCAGCAATGAAACCCATGTAAAAAGGCGGACGCTGAAGCAAAAGGTTGTTGCGGACAGAATGAAAACGGAAGAAATGGGAGAAGAACTCCGGGTATTGTATGTTGCCCTGACAAGAGCGAAAGAAAAATTGATTCTGACAGGTGTGTCAGATGATTTTCAAAAAGCCCTTACAGAAAGCAAGAATCTCAATGGAGGGCAGTATTTACTGCCAGCAGAGAACCGGAAGGTGGAGCCTGAACTGATCCTGGAGAGCAACAGCTATCTGAAGCTGCTGCAGCATGCATTCAGCCTTTATGAAGATGAGCCATGGCGGATTCCTTTGATTTCTCTCTACCATGAAAGGGATCTGCAGCTTGATAAAATCGGCACACAGTTTCAGCGGAGCATGCAGAAAGAATCTCTGGTGCAGCTTTTGAATATGAAGGGATCGGAGCAATCCCCGTCAGAAAATCTCCTGAGGGAAAAAATTGATTTCGCATATCCCCATCCGGAACTGGAAGGACTGTATACTAAGACCAGTGTATCCGAGTTAAAGCTGGCGGCGCTCCATGAGGATGAGCAGACCGATGTGCTCTTTGAAACAGAACAGGAGGATTCAGTCATTCCTTTATTTATGCAAACGGAGCAGAAGGCGGGCGGCGTCACCAGGGGTACAGCTTACCACAGATTGATGGAGCTGCTGGATTTTAAGAAATTTGCAGGGATAACTGACAGAAATGAAAAGGGAAGGATATTAAAAGAGCAAAGGGAAGAAATTCTGCGGAAAGGGAGAATGGCACAGGCGGATATGGACTTGATCAGTCCGGACAAAGTGGAAGTCTTTTTAAACAGCAGTCTGGCAGAGGAAATGGCACTGGCAGACAGGGAAGGAAAGCTCTTTAAGGAACAGCCCTTTGTCATGGCTGTCAGCGCAAAAACGGTAAACCCTAAATTTCCAAAAGAGGAATCCATGCTTATTCAGGGTATTATTGATGCTTATTATGAAAAACAGGGAGAAATTTACCTGATGGATTACAAAACGGACCGGGTAAATAAAAAAGAGGATCTGATACAAAGGTATCAGACCCAGCTTGATTATTATAAAGAAGCCTTGGAAAAGCTTACAGGAAAAAAAGTAGCAGGAGTCTATATTTATTCCTATCACTTTTTGGAATCCATTGCCATTTGACGGTAGCGTGCGGCTTCCTCAGGATTTCCCAGCTTTTCATAGCAGTGTTCCAAAGCCGTTAAAGGAATCTCGGTGTGGTGGCGGAGGCTTAAAGCGCTTTCTGTCTCAAAGGCTGCATTGTAATACCAGATACATGCTTCCTCCAGATCGCCGCAGGTTTCATAATATTCGCCCAGCTCACAGCAGATTTCGCTGCAGCCGCCGCTGGCGATTGCTTTTGTAGTATATTTAAAGAAATCCAGATATTTTTTGGAAAGCAGGCATGCTTTGGCGCAAATGCAGCATGCTTCAAGTATTTCGTCCATGCTTCTGTTTTCATCGTCAATAGAGGCGGCAAAAGCCGGATATGCTCTGATGAAATCCTGGGCTTCTCCGGAAATAAATAATTCCTTGGCATACAGGTTATGCAGTCTTTGGTTTAATCGTACGCCGTCCTTGTTCAGCCGTTCAAAAGCCTGGATGTCCCGGGCTTTATGGTTGCTGGTGGGACAATGAGTGATGGTGATGTCGCTTTCATAAACCAGCGGATCTAAGCGGACCGCTTCATGAATGGCATTCTCCCATATAAATGTCCGAAGCCTTTTATAGAGCTTGGGACGAAGCTCCTTATCAAAATTATAAATGGTATTATAGGACAACTGGTTGGCGTAGTACATCTGCACGATGTCGATTTCCGGCAGGAGTCCTTTTTTGAGTATCAGGAATTTCTTGCGGTTTTCTTCGTCTAAAACCTCATCGGCATCGGCGCAATATATGTAATCCCTGGTTGCCTTGGAAAAAGAAAAATTTCTGGCGTCGCTGAAACTTCCGGTCCAGGTAAAATCATAAATCAGATCCGTATAGTTTGCGGCAATCTCCTTGGTCTTATCGGTGGAGCCTGTATCTACAATGATGATCTCATCCATGAGATCCGCAATGGAATCCAGACATCTTGCCAAAACGGCTTCTTCATTTTTAACAATCATACAAAGACTGATGCTGATCATAAGAATTCCTCCTTTTGCTGCTTATATGGCTTAAGCCTGATAGGTATATTTTAGCATATTAAACAAAGAATGCCTATTTAAAATGAAGAAATTTCCAATTGATTCATCATGCTTATTTAGGACAATGCCATTGCCTTGATCTTCTCCAACGCCTTCTTTACAGGAGGAAGATTGATGATGATCAATGTAATGATCATTTCCAAAAGGATGTAGCTGTAATTGTAGATAATGGAATATACGGAAGTCAGTGATTTGGGAAACCACTCAGGCATATAATCCATCCAGTAAATATATCCGCCGATGGTGTGGAAAAGTCCCCGTACCAGACAGCCCACAATGTAGCCGATGGTAAGACCATGCTTTTTGCTGTACCAGATTCCGGCAAGTCCCAGAGCAGTAAAGGCAAAGAAATAATCGCAGCAGATCTGGAACGGTGTAAGGAAATAAGTGGCGCCTGTCTGCATAAACTGCAGGATACTGTAGGCGAAAGCGGTGAGCAGACCAACCTTAACACCATAAAGGTAACCTATGTAACAGATGAAGAACATGCTGAATAAGGTTACGGAACCGCCCATGGGCAATTCATATTTGATATAGGATGTGACAAATGCCAGGGCAAGTGCGATGCCTGCAAAAGCAAGCTGCTTTGCATTGATCTTTTTGGCGCTCTGCTTTTTATCCACAATAAATGCGGTAACCAGCATGACCAAAATAAGCAGAATAACAAGGGCGATATAGCCATTGTCAGAGAGGGCATAATAGCCGTCTTCAGAGTTGATAAAATGTGACATAAAAAAACCTCCTTATGATTGCATAGGAGGGGACTACTAAAACAGGTTGATATTTTGCAGAGTGATCTTCTGATATATGGATTATACCAAAGCATCCTGCAAAATTGCTTCCTTACGCCGGTATTATCCGGTTCAAGTAGTGAGGGTTAGCTGCCAGAATCGGCAGCAGTCTCAGCCATGGGGCTCCCCTAGCAAAATTATTTGATTCGTACACACTATACTTGGTTTAAAAAGTTTTGTCAACTAAAAGAAAAAATCTATTCTACTTTTCCCATACGGTTAAATGGAAAATAACAAAAAGCTGCCTTCCCTAAAATCTGATCTTCCCTTACAAAAGTATTTTCCCAATATCTGGAGTCAAAAGAGTAATTTCTGTTATCACCCAGTACAAAGTAACTGTTGCCGGGAACTGTGTAAGGACCGAAATCACCCAAAGGAACTTCGGGAGTAAAGGAATCATCCAGAGGTTCTGCTGCACCATTGATATAAACCTTACCCCCTAAAATGGTTACGGTTTCTCCGGGAAGACCAATGATCCTTTTGATATAAAGGACAGATTCGTCATCGGGATATTTAAAAATAATGATATCATATCTTTGGGGAATTCCTGTTTTATAAGCCAGACGGTTGCCAATGACACGATCGCCGGTCATAATGGTATTTTCCATGGATTCAGATGGAATCTGAGCGTTTACGATCAAAAAGGTATCCATCAGCCATACCAGAATAACAACTACCACAAATATGATCACATATTCAAGTAATTCACGAATTATGGCTTTCATAAAGTTTCTTCCTTGGGCATTTTGTGTTATTCTCATTATACAGGGCAAAAAAAGATTGTACAAGAGTCAAAGAGTCAGCGGCAGTCCTTAAAAACTATGGTATATGGCTGAAAGACTCACTATTTGCGGAGATAAAATGGAAGAAAAAACAGGGAGGAAATGAGGATGTATCAATATGTCCTTTTTGATCTGGACGGCACACTGACTGATCCCAAGGAAGGAATCTGTAAATCAGTACAGTATGCGCTGCATGCACAAAATATAGAGGAACCTGATCTGGATAAACTGGAGCCTTTTATCGGACCGCCTCTGATGGCAGGCTTTCAGGAATTTTATGGTATGGATGAAAACAGAGCCAAAGAGGCGGTGGCAAAATTCAGAGAACGGTTTGAAACAGTAGGGCTTTATGAAAATGAACTCTATCCGGGAATGGAAGAATTTCTTGCAGGATTACAGGAAAAAGGAATCCGCCTTGCTGTTGCTTCCAGCAAACCCAGGGAGTTTGTGGAGAGAATTTTAAAGCATTTTGGCATAGACCGATATTTTGAAGTTGTAGTGGGAAGTGAAAAAGATGGCAGAAAGGTAGAAAAGACAGATGTCATCAGAGAGGCATTGGCAAAGCTTTTTAAATTACCGGAAGAAAAGATCATTTCCATTGATGTGAGTAAATACGGTGAAGGAAAAGGGGAACAGGACAGGGAAGAAGCGGAAAAGAAGGCAAAGAGAATTATTCCTATAGATGATATTCTAATGGTAGGAGACCGTAAGTTTGATATATTGGGGGCACATACCTTCCTGCTGGATGGGGCAGGGGTATCTTATGGATATGCGCCTGAAGGAGAGCTGGAAGCGGCAGGAGCAGATTATATCACGGACAATCTGGAGGAACTTTGGAGGATCATAACCGGGGAAGATATCAGGGATAGATATGGAAGGACCAGGGCGTTGCAAAAAAGTCTGCAGATCCTTTCACCTGTTGTTTATGATTTTCTTTTATCTTTTGTCATACTGTTTCTTTTAAAATGGGGACTGGATGTAATGCTAAAAGGTCCCCTGGGAAAATTTGGAGGCTGGTTTGAGATGAACTCCAAACAGATGGCAGTATACTTTGATGCTTTTGCCACCGCTTTGTGCGCATTGGTATTTGCAGGTATTTATAAACGTGAGAAATACCATCCCATATCCCGGATCGTAAGGCGGCGGAATCAAAAAAGGCTGGTGCGGGCGGCAGTACCCTTAGCAGGAGTATCCATGTGTCTGGCGTTGTTTTTAAATAGTCTCTTTGCCTTTCTGCGCCTGTTTTCACTATCTGCTGCATATGAAGGAGTGGCGGACATTCAATATTCTGTTTCTATGCTCTTTGGATTGCTCAATTATGGTCTTATAAAACCTGTAGAAGAGGAACTTGTCTTCCGTGGGCTTGTGTATGGGAGAATGCGAAAGTACTTTTCAGCCGTTATTTCCATTCCCGTTTCAGCATTGCTGTTTGGAGCATATCATGGGAATCTTGTGCAATTGGTCTATGCTTTTATCATGGGATGCTTTCTGGCATATGCCTTTGAAAAATATAAAAGTCTGAAAGCCTCCTTACTGGTGCATAGTGGGGCAAATCTGATCGTTTATGTGACAAGCAGCCTTCAGGGGATAAATCAACTGGTGTTTACGAAAGCCGGTATCATTATTTCGGGCCTCCTTATGGTATTGTTTTTCTTTTTACTTATAAAAGAAAATGTGCCAAAAAGAAAATAATTCTTATGAAATAATCCATATATTCTGAAAATTTATCAATAAAAATAAAATTGTCGAATTGTCAGACGATTGTTAAAAATTTCTTCTTTACAAGTTGAAAAAATGGGTGTATAGTAACATCACGAACGCAAAAGCTGGATAAACCCAGAAAGGAGATTTCACATGTTTGACGCAAAGTTAGATATGCCCAAGCCTCCCCTTTACCGGGAAGAATTTGAGCATGACAACTGCGGTATCGGTGCTTGTGTGAATATAAACGGAACAAAAAGCCGTGCCACAGTTGAAAACGCATTAAAGATCGTAGAAAATTTAGAGCACAGAGCCGGCAAAGACGCCGAGGGTAAGACGGGTGATGGAGTTGGAATCCTGACACAGGTTTCTCATAAGTTCTTCACAAAAGTCGCTGATACCCTCGGTATTTTTTTGGGCGATGAAAGAGAATATGGTGTGGGTATGTTTTTCTTCCCTCAGGATGAATTACACAGAAACCAGGCTAAGAAAATGTTTGAGATCATCGTGGAAAAGGAAGGTCTTACATTTTTAGGATGGAGAGAGGTTCCCACAGTTCCTTCTGTTTTGGGACATAAAGCAGTAGAATGTATGCCCTGTATCATGCAGGCATTTATCAAAAAACCTGCTGATGTGGAAAAAGGTCTGGAATTTGACCGTAAACTTTATATTGTAAGGCGTATTTTTGAACAGTCCACAGATTCCACCTATGTTGTTTCCTTAAGCAGCCGGACTATCGTATATAAAGGTATGTTTCTGGTTGGACAGCTCCGTACCTTCTTTAGTGACTTACAGGATGAGGATTATGAATCTGCCATTGCCATCGTCCATTCCAGATTCTCTACCAATACCAATCCCAGCTGGGAAAGAGCCCATCCCAACAGATTCATCGTACACAACGGCGAGATCAATACCATCCGGGGCAATGCGGACAAGATGCTGGCGCGTGAAGAAAATATGGAGTCCGTTCATTTAAAAGGACAGCTTGCTAAAATCCTTCCGGTCATCAATGCCTCCGGTTCTGACTCGGCAATGCTTGACAATACGCTGGAATTCCTTGTTATGAGCGGAATGCCCCTCCCTCTTGCAGTTATGATCACCATTCCGGAGCCCTGGGCAAATAATAAGACCATGAGCCAGGATAAAAAGGACTTTTATCAATATTATGCCACCATGATGGAGCCATGGGACGGACCGGCTTCCATTCTGTTCTCCGATGGAGATTTGATGGGTGCTGTTCTTGACCGTAACGGATTAAGACCTTCCCGTTATTATATTACTGATGACGGTCAGGTTATTCTTTCCTCCGAGGTAGGCGTCCTTCCTATCGATCCTACTAAGATCGTAAAGAAAGAAAGACTTCATCCGGGCAAGATGCTTCTGATCGATACTGTTAAGGGCGAGGTTATTGATGACGATCATTTGAAACAGTCCTATGCAAGCAAGCAGCCTTACGGCGAATGGCTGGATTCCAATCTGGTGGAGCTTCATGATCTGAAAATTCCTAATATGAGAGTGCCGGAATTTACCTATGAAGAAAGACAGCGGATGCAGAAGGCTTTCGGTTATACCTATGATGAATTGAAACAGACCATTCTGCCTATGGCAAAGAACGGTTCCGAAGCCATTGCGGCAATGGGCGTTGATACTCCCCTGCCTGTATTGAGCAAATCAAAACATCCGTTATTTAACTACTTTAAACAGTTGTTTGCACAGGTTACCAATCCGCCTATCGATGCGATCCGTGAAGAGGTGGTAACTTCTACTACCGTATATGTAGGTAAGGACGGAAACCTTCTGGAAGAAAAACCTGAGAACTGCAACGTATTAAAGGTACGCAACCCGATCCTGACCAATACGGATATTTTGAAGATCAAAAATATGAAAGCCGACGGTTTTAAGGTTGAAGTTGTTCCCATTACTTATTATAAGAACACCAGTCTTGAGAAAGCCATTGACCGTCTGTTTGTGGAAGTGGACCGTATGTTCCGTGACGGGGCAAATATCCTGATCCTTTCCGACAGGGGCGTGGATGAAAACCATGTGGCAATCCCTTCACTTTTGGCAGTTTCCGCATTGCAGCAGCATCTGGTAACCACCAAGAAGCGTACTTCCGTAGCGATCATTCTGGAATCTGCGGAGCCAAGGGAAGTACATCATTTTGCAACCCTGTTAGGCTACGGCGCATGTGCCATCAACCCTTATCTGGCGCAGGAGTCCATTAAGGAATTGATCGATAACAGAATGTTGGATAAAGATTATTATGCAGCGGTCAATGATTATAATGATGCGGTGCTTCACGGCATTGTCAAGATCGCATCCAAAATGGGTATTTCCACTATCCAGTCCTACCAGGGCTCCAAGATTTTTGAAGCAATCGGTCTGGACTATGATCTGGTAAATAAATATTTCGGCGGAACGGTCTGCCGTGTAGGCGGTATTACTATGGAGGATATTGAAAAGCAGGTAGATGAGCTTCACTCCATGGCATTCGATCCTCTGGGACTGGAGACGGATCTGTCTTTGGAAAGCCCCGGACATCATAAGATGAGAAGCGGCGGAGACGAACACCTTTACAATCCTGAGACCATTCATTTGCTGCAGGAGTCCACACGCCGTGGTGATTACAACATGTTTAAGCAGTATACCGCATGTGTCAATGACGAGACCAGCATAAAGACATTAAGAGGTCTTATGGACTTCAATTATCCCAAAAAAGGAATTTCCATTGAGCAGGTTGAAAGTGTGGATTCCATTGTGAAAAGATTTAAGACAGGTGCCATGTCCTATGGTTCCATTTCCAAGGAGGCGCATGAATGTCTTGCTATCGCCATGAATAATCTGGGCGGTAAATCCAACACCGGTGAAGGCGGAGAGGATCTGGAGAGACTTTCCGTAGGACCTGACGGATTGAATAAGTGCTCTGCGATCAAGCAGGTTGCATCAGGACGTTTCGGCGTTACCAGTAAATATCTGACCAGCGCACAGGAAATCCAGATCAAAATGGCACAGGGAGCAAAACCCGGCGAAGGCGGACATCTGCCGGCAGGAAAGGTTTACCCCTGGATCGCAAAGACCCGTCATTCAACACCGGGTGTAGGTCTGATCTCCCCGCCGCCTCATCACGATATTTATTCCATTGAGGACCTGGCACAGCTGATCTATGATCTGAAAAACGCCAATAAAGATGCAAGAATTTCCGTAAAACTGGTTTCTGAAGCAGGTGTAGGTACAGTTGCGGCAGGTGTGGCAAAAGCGGGAGCACAGGTTATCCTTGTTTCCGGTTATGACGGCGGTACAGGCGCAGCGCCTCGTAACTCCATTCACAATGCGGGACTTCCCTGGGAGCTGGGACTTGCGGAGACACACCAGACTTTGATCATGAACGGACTTCGCAACAAAGTGCGCATTGAAACAGACGGTAAGCTCATGAGCGGACGTGATGTTGTGATCGCTGCACTGTTAGGCGCAGAGGAATACGGCTTTGCAACAGCGCCCCTTGTAACTATGGGATGTGTCATGATGCGTGTATGCAACCTGGATACCTGTCCTGTAGGTGTGGCAACCCAGAATCCGGAGCTTCGCAAGAGATTCCGCGGCAGACCTGAATATGTAGAAAACTTCATGCGTTTTATTGCTGAGGAAATGCGTGAATATATGGCAAAGCTGGGCGTTAAGACCATCGATGAACTGGTTGGACACACAGAACTGTTAAAAGTAAAAGAAAACGTAGATGACAGATATGCAAAGATTGATCTTGGCAATATCATCAACAATCCTTATGTGGGAACAAAAGAAAAGGTTACCTTTGATCCCAAGCAGGTATATGACTTCCAGTTAGAAAAGACCATGGATGAAAAGGTACTGTTAAAACAGCTTTCCAAGGCTATGGAAACCGGTGCCAAGAGAAGCATTGAAGTGGATGTTTCCAATACGGACAGAGCATTCGGTACGATCCTGGGTGCGGAGATCACCAAGAAATTTTACAATACCCTTCCGGAAGATACTTACCGCGTGTTGTGTAACGGCGCAGGCGGACAGAGCTTCGGTGCTTTTATTCCCAAGGGACTGACTCTGGAGCTGGTGGGAGATTCCAACGATTACTTCGGCAAGGGCTTATCCGGCGGCAAGTTGATCGTTTATCCGCCTAAGGGAAGCAAGTTTAAACAGGATGAAAACATTATCATCGGTAACGTGGCATTGTATGGTGCTACCAGCGGTAAGGCATTTATCAATGGTGTTGCAGGAGAACGTTTCTGCGTCAGAAACTCCGGCGCCATCGCGGTAGTGGAAGGCTGCGGCGACCACGGCTGTGAATACATGACCGGCGGACGGGCGGTAATCCTGGGCAAGGTAGGCAAGAACTTTGCAGCCGGCATGAGCGGCGGTATCGCTTATGTACTGGATGAGGACAACAGCCTTTATACAAAGGTCAATAAAGAAATGGTTTCTTCTTATGAGATCACATCCAAATATGATGTATTGGAATTAAAAGACCTGATCAAAGAACATGTGTCATATACCAATTCCGAAAAGGGCAAGCTGATCTTGGAAAACTTCGGAGAATATCTGCCGAAATTCAAAAAGATCATTCCTCATGATTATGAGACCATGTTAAAAGCGATCGTCCAGATGGAAGAAAAAGGTATGAGCGCAGAGCAGGCACAGATCGAGGCATTCTATGCCAATAAAAATAAGGAAGATTAGGAGGTGCGATTATGGGAAAACCAACAGGATTTATGGATTATGAGCGTCAGACCAGCGGTTCGGAGGCTCCAAAAAGCAGAATAAAACATTTTAATGAGTTCCATGCGTATCTCCCGGAAGAAAAGCAGAAATTACAGGGAGCACGCTGTATGGAGTGCGGCGTTCCTTTCTGTCAGGCAGGCATGATGATCTGTGGCATGGCTTCAGGTTGTCCTTTGCACAATCTGATACCGGAGTGGAATGACCTGGTATATACAGGCAACTGGAAACAGGCATATAACCGTCTGAAAAAGACCAATAACTTTCCGGAATTTACATCCAGAGTATGCCCGGCGCTTTGCGAAGCCGCATGTACCTGCGGTCTGAACGGAGACCCGGTGGCAACTAAGGAAAATGAACATGCCATCATCGAAAAGGCTTATGAAGAAGGATATGCAAAGGCAAATCCTCCCAAAGTGAGAACCGGTAAAAAAGTTGCGGTCATCGGCAGCGGACCTTCCGGACTGGCATGTGCGGACCAGTTAAATAAAAGAGGACATCTGGTAACGGTGTTTGAGCGCAGTGACAGGGTCGGGGGACTGCTCATGTACGGAATCCCCAACATGAAGCTGGAGAAGCATGTGATTGACCGTAAGGTTAAGATCATGGAAGAAGAAGGCGTTACCTTTGTGACAGGAGCAAATATCGGAAAAGATGTTAAAGCGTCCAAGATTTTAGCTGATTTTGACAGGGTAGTCCTTTGCTGCGGCGCTTCCAATCCAAGGGACATCAATGCACCGGGCAGGGATGCAAAAGGAATTTACTTTGCGGTGGATTTCCTGACAGCCAATACCAAATCTTTGTTAAATTCCGGATTTAAGGATAAGCAGTATGTGGACACCAAGGGCAAAAATGTGGTGATCATCGGCGGCGGCGATACGGGGAATGACTGTGTAGGTACTTCCATCAGACATGGTGCAAAATCCGTAACCCAGCTTGAAATGATGCCAAAAGCTTCTGATGAAAGAGCGGAAAATAATCCATGGCCTGAGTGGCCCAAAGTCTGCAAGACAGACTATGGTCAGGAAGAGGCGATAGCCGTATATGGCCACGATCCCCGTATTTATGAGACAACGGTCAAAGAATTCATCAAGGACAAAAACGGCAATTTAAAAGGTGTGAAAACCGTAAAGCTGAACTGGGAGAAAGACCCTGCAACAGGACGTATGAAAATGAGCGAGATAGAAGGCAGCGAACAGGTTCTGGATGCTGAAATCGTTCTCATAGCTGCGGGATTTTTGGGAAGCCAGAAGTATGTAACGGATGCCTTTAAGGTGGAAGTGAACGAGCGTACCAATGTAAAAACAGACAGCGGAAAATATAAGACCAATGTGGATAATGTATTTACGGCAGGCGATATGCATAGAGGGCAGTCACTGGTTGTCTGGGCGATCAGGGAAGGAAGGGAAGCTGCAAAAGCAGTGGATGAAAGCCTCATGGGATATTCCAATCTGAATGTACAGTAATCGATTTCATAAAAGCGGAATATTTAGTACTTCAAAGTATTAAAGCATTGTACCCTAAAAAAAACTTTACTTTTTGGCAGAAATCGGTATAATTGCTATCAACAAAGGAAATGCTAATATTTAACAGCAGTGGCACCATATGGCAAAAATTGTGTAATATGGTGTATGAGGAGTATGAAAGGTGGCTTTTATCATGACAGAACGTAAAGTAACGATGGGTCCTGAAGAGGCAAGGGAATTGGTACAAATTGCAACAAAATGTGATTTTGACATTGATATTTCTTATAACCGGTATACAGTAGATGCAAAATCCATTTTAGGAGTTCTTGCATTGGACTTCTCTAAGGTTTTAACCATTTCCTATAACGGAATCAGTGACGAATTGGAGGATTTCTTATCCAGATTTGCAATGGCTTGTTAAGTACAGACAAAAGAGATTGAGTTAAAAAACTCCCTCTGGGGTTAATCCCAGAGGGAGTTTGTGTTGTGTATCAAAGGAAAGAAAAATTGTAGCGGATAAAGCTTCTGAAAGGTATTTACCTTTTTCTGTTGTTAAGTATACTCCGGTTTGCCTGTTGCTGAATGAAATCAGTCATTGTGGTTATAAAAGGCATATGATATAATTTATATGTTACAGGAAATGACAATTTGAAATCTAAAAAGCAGATAACTGTACAATGCCTGCTTTTAGGAATTCAAATAAAAATGGGGGATTCAAGAGGGGAAGGGTATTTTCAAATGGGGAAAAATGAACAATATAATGTTCAAAATCAAAACATGCAAAATCAGATGATGCAGGATCAAAACATACAATATCAAAACGTACAAAATGAATATATGCAATACAGGGATGGTTATAAACCGGTTGACTGGGATGACGGTAAGATTCATACAGTTGTACAGGGATATGATATCAATGATCCTGAACATTGGAATAGAAATGTACATTATCGCCCTCAACATGATATGGACGGTCCGCAATATATTAAAGGCAGGCAGGTGGGCTTTACAATGGTAACGAATGACCCGAAAGTAGTGATACCTGCGTATGTCGTACTTTCTATTATATTTATTATCATCACAGCTGTTCTGTTATCTATCGAAATGTTTAGATTTATGGGAGTCTTTTTTGCTATAATATTGATAGTGTTCTGGGTTGCAACTTTAAAGGAAAATATTCCATATTGGAAAAAACTGCGAAAAACTCAGAAGGATGATAAAAATAAAAAATAATTTTTACAGAGGTTTACAATGAACGGTCTTGGTTATACGCCAATATGCAGCAGTAGTTGTCTTGAAAAATGTTTCGAAATACATTTTGACGGGATTACTGCGCCTATTTTTAAGATGTAAGTTTCTTTTACCTCATTGTAAAAAGCAGTAATTCCGAAAGGCTTAATCTTTTACCGGTAAGAAAACCGGCAGGGAAAGAGCCTTTTTTTGATGCAAGAAATAATAAAAAGGAGTTACTGCAATGAATAAAAATTTAGAGAAAAATATTGTTCTGGACTATATGTTCCGGATTCTTTGCAATTTTGCATTTGTAGATGGAATTTTTGTTTTATATTTAAGGCACAAAGGGCTGGCCCTTTGGCAGATCGGTGTCTTAGAGGGGATTTTTCATGTCACGAGCCTGATAACGGAAATTCCATCCGGGGCGCTGGCGGATCTGTTTGGAAGAAAGCAGGCGTTGCTGGCAAGCCGTTTGTTTGGAGTTATATCTTCAGTGATCATGATATCTACGGATAGGATGTGGCTTCTAGGCATGGGTTTTGTGTTTACTGCATGGAGTTTTAATCTGCTTTCTGGTTCTGAAGAGGCACTTTTGTACGACAGCTTTCTGGGATTGGAGCAGGAAGAAAAGTATTTTAAGACCAATGGAAGATTGAGCTTTGCGGCGGAGATTTCCAATGGATTGGGTATATTTTTGGGAGGATTTTTGGCAAAGTATTCCTATACCCTGTGTTATTTGATCCTGATCGGAATAGATATGCTTTCATTTATGGTTTGCTTATTTCTGGCAGAGCCAAAGACAGGAAATAATAATAAGGAAGAGATATCTGTTAAGACCCATTTCATCAGAAGTTTTCATCTATTAAAAGAGAATGGGCAGCTGCGGTATATTTTGTTTCATTATGCTGTATTATTTGCATTTTTTACCAGTATATATTTTTACAGTCAGGAGTATTATTTTGCAAGAGGATTTGATGAGGGAAAAATCGGACTGATCCTGCTTGGAATCAGTGGCTGCAGCAGCATGGGAGCATTGCTTAGCGAGAGAGCTGCAAAAAGGTTTGGAAATCGTACCTGTTATGGGATGGGGATGATGTTAGCTTTAGGAATGATTTTAATGTCTGCAAAGATGAATTGGGTTTCTGTTTTGGGATTTGGTTTAAGCTCCATGGCAAATGCGGCTCTTTATCCATTGCAATCCAATGAACTGAACAGGTGCATTCCTTCAGAGCAGCGGGCAACAGTGCTCTCTGTCAGCAGTATGTGTTTTTCTGTGGTCATGATCCTGTTGTTTCCGCTTATTGGGCTGTTAGCAGATTATTTGGGGCTGGAAAGAATTATTATAGTGTTAGGTCTGGCTTTGTTGATTTATAATCATTTATTCCGTCATCCAAGGAAATAGGAAGAAATAAAAGCACCTATATATTCTAAGCAAAGTGACAAAAATATTACTATAAGATATAATGATAAATATAAGAAGTGCACTTTAAAATTAAATGGTAATGATAATTTTGAAACATTGACCATGGGCATAAATACGGAAAAGTATTAAGATATACGATATCAGGGAAATGATGTGGTGGATATATGGGTGCTTGGGTTAATTTTTCCATTCATATTGAGATAGCAGACAGAACCTTTGGTGCCATTAAAAAGATCGGGTATCAAGAAGTTTCAGATGAATTGATAGATCAGATTGCAGGAAGCCTTTGACTTTAACATACTCAGCCAACTGTCCGGCTTAAGATCGCTTCAACTCAATCTCTTTGATCTGAGGGATTATAACTGTCAAAATTAACAAAATTGCAGGATATCAGATTAGATAATGTTTCAATCGATTTGGAAACAGTAGATGATGAACTGCGCAGAATCATACATTGTTGATGGGTGATAGAAAAACTGAAATTGTATGAGGTCAATCGTTATGAAAATAAGAAGATTTCGTGCTTATGCAGAAAAAGATGATTTGCAAAATGTACTTGAAGAATTTCAAGACAAATTTGAAATATACTATGTGCCAACCTATTCTGATACGGGGAAAATTTCCTATAACAGTATTATGGAAATAGAAAATGCAGGTGTTAATTTTTATGGTTCTCATATTGGAAATATGCAAATGTTTGTCTTTCTGAAAAACACAGAATGTCTATGGAGAACAGAAACGGGAAATTCAGCATGTATCTGCATTGACCTGAATGGAATTTATCAGGAAAATGCTATTTTCCCAACAGAAATCAGTACTATGTATTATGATAATGAAACAGCAAAAAGGCTGTATGACGGACTTAAAAAAATATTTAGAAAACAGGCTGTCAAATCTGTAAATGGTGCTTATATATGTCCAAAAGCTTATGAACATAAGGGAAATTATAGATTCTGCACCATTGATATTAAATCTCCGCCGGAATATGATTTAAAAGTTGAATAGCCTGTTGTGAGGTTTTGATAAATGGATAAAGAAATCAGTGAATTCAAAAAAATTTCCCTTACGGGCAGGCTGTGTTATTTATTTATGTGCATAGAAAAATATCTTGTTTCTTGTTATCCGGATAGGGATTGGACGATCGTTGCTAAAAAGTGCTGGCAATGGACCAATGGCTATTGGGATGAAGGCTGCGACCGGTATTCCCAGGTCGTTCCAAGATATCTTTTTGAATTTGACAATTATCATGAAACCAATGAACGGGAATTTGACGGCGAGCTTTCGGAAAGCGACTATGAGACTTTGATAAATTTGTATGATGGAATTACAGATGGCAGCAAAGAGAATGAAATAGACCGAATACTGACGTTGCCAATCGATTTTAACAATGTCTGTGAAGGCACTGGATTCTCTTTCGCAGATGAGCCTACATTAAAAATTCTATTGGAGGCGCAATCTATTTTGTTAAGACATAATATTGACTGCCCGCCTGTTGATGCCATTTGTTGTTTAACCATAGACCGGAAGAATGGCTGGGGAGAGTTTATGGACAGTGAGTATCTTTCTATTATTTTAAAATGATTAACCGGGTCTGAGCGGTGTTTGGACAAAAGAATGAAAATATGGGGGACGAGTATGGAAGAAAAAAATTTAGAGCAGGTAAAAGAATTGATTAACAGGATTGCTGATTCCTACGATCTGCCGTCAGAAGAGCAGGTTATGGAAATGCGCCGGCTGACAGGAATCGACTGGGAGGCAGAAGAACTGCAAATGTTGTGTTGTGGGTATTGGGAGCATCATTCATTAGAAGAAACAGAATATCTGATGTTTCATGAGGAATATCCACCTGTCAATGAAACAGAGCTGGTTTTCTGGAAATATAAACCCGGCGTTGTCATGGACGATAAAGAAGTATATGAGAAATATCGTTTGGGAAAAGGAAAACTAAAAGCAATAGAAGCACTGGATGTTGAATTAATACTTCAAAAAATAAAATTTCTGTTTCCTAAATATGAGCAAAATACAAATGCAGGCAGTGAGGGAAAAAGCTATCGCTTTGACTGTTCGGAGCAAGTGGAATATTGGACGGATACCCATTTCTGGATTTTTATATACGGCAGGGAGATAGAGGATCGAATAGAAAACCAGTTGGTGCGTTTCTCCTGTCGCAATATGAGCGAACAGCAGATTAGCGCTATTGCGGCATGTATGGAAGAATTTCAATGCTCTTTACATATCAAAGAAGTGAAAAACAGATAATGGCTGGGGAAATTTAAAGGAGAAAGCTATATTGAGCAGTGCTTATAATGAAAGCCGCTATTTGCAGTTTAAAGAGCGGATTGAAAAAACAGAAATGGATGTCGCAAAAAGCAGAAGATTGATTTTAATTATACTACAACAGTTAGAACCGTATTATCAATGCCTTCTTACCTTAGAAAGTATGGAACCGTTTGCAAAATTGAAAGGATTCCGTGAATATGTCAAATTGCATATCAATAGCATTGAGCCGGATGTATTAGAGGAATATATTTTGCTTTGCAATGAAACAGGTCAGATTGTTGGAGAAGGCGAGGAATCAGAATTATTTTCGGAAGAAGATATTTTATTGATGAGGGAAAAGTATTATACGGAAATACATACTTTATCGGATGAGCATAAGTTAGTGAGTGATTATGGATATTGTATATTTGGTTCATTGTATTATATAATCAGCTTTTTTCAATTTAGCACAGAAGATGCGGATAAAATGAAAAAAAGAGTAGAAAAATTGATATCTTTTATATTTGAAGATATGTTGTTAGATTTTAATGAAGATTTATATGACTTAAGCAACATTTCTTTTATTGATTCAACCGTTGATTTGCTGATGAAAGAATTATGAATCTTGCAATCAAAATCTGCATATGCTATAATGCCAGTAGGCAAAAGAGATTGCAAGTCCATGTGGACAAGGAATGAATCCCCCAACTGTATGCCAGTACGGTTGAGGGATTCTTCTTTTCTTTTATAGTGGCAAAGCACCCACTAGGCTATTTGTTGTTGCTGTCAAGCCATTTGATGATGTAGTGGCAGGCTACACCACCCATAACAGTAATCAAAAAAGAAATTGCAATTTCCATGTGAACACCTCCTCCCATTGCCGGGTGTCGGTTGGACAACAAGCCAATTATATCACCAATTTTTGCAATATCCTACAATATTATTCCATCAGTTCCTTTAAAATTTCACAGAATTCTTCCGGCGAATCGGCATGAGGTGTATGCCCACAACCTTCGAGCAAAACCATGTCCTTTTCAGGCGCAGTAATATTATTATAATAGTCTTCGGTAAGCTTTATGGGACAGGTCCAATCATAGGAACCTGAAATAAAATAAACAGGCATTTGATAGTTCGTTCCATAATCATATACGTTTGTCTGCAAAACGTAATCATATAACTGCTTGTTAAGGTTATAGATCGTGTCTATACCTTCCAGTGACTTTAATTGCCATTTCACATCATCCACTCCCAAATATGGGGAAGTAATAAAATTCCAGGTCATATCATTTTGCTTAGGAGGATTCTGGTGATACATCGCAGAATATTGGCTTAATTTTACCAAAGCTTCAAGATTTCCATTTGCCAGATATTGCTCATATGCCTGGATCATCGGGGAGGTGTCATCGCCCTTCTCTGTGGCGATTGCAAGCGCATCTTCATAACTGTAAATATAGCCATCCTCTAATGATACAACCTGTCCTATGCCAACATAGTTTGAGACTTTGTCGGGATGGTCCAGTACATACTTGCTTCCAAGCATTGTTCCATAGGAGTGCCCCATGATGATAACCTGACTTTGTCCGAATCTGTCACACACATAATCCACCAATTCATCTAAATCTTTTTGGGCTTGTTCAAATGAAGCAGTGGTATTGTCCGGGTCCTTATCCATATTACTAAAATATGTCCTGCCGCAGCCACGCTGATTCCAACTAACTACCGTATATTCATCTACAAGATAGTTTGTAAATGGATATGAAAAACTACTGTCCGGGCTTGCCGGTCCTCCGTGAAGATAAATGATTACAGGGCTTTCAACATTCTTACTTCTGATAAGCAGATACTGTTCCTGACCGCCAAGGGGCACATAAATTTCTTCATCCACACCTGTACCGGTATGGATAGAACAATCAATGTAATTAAAATTTCTGCACCCGATCATGATAATTATAAAACCGAAAAAACAAGCAAAAATTC
The DNA here is from genome assembly GCA_017936785.1 of Lachnospiraceae bacterium. Taxonomy (GTDB): domain Bacteria; phylum Bacillota; class Clostridia; order Lachnospirales; family Lachnospiraceae; genus UBA2882. The sequence continues at coordinate 36,940 of JAGBEV010000045.1, forward strand.
CGCTGACGGTCCATTTCATAATACGAAGAAAAAGATTTCTCTTCGTATTACCGCCGGAAATTTCTTTATAATGATTCAAATGAATGCTGATATGACCGATTCCCAGGATAATTGTTGAAATAATAAGGAAAATATTGCTTCCGTATACACCCAGTAAAAAGAATGCACATACCGGCAATGTGGCTCCGGCAACCGGGATTTTGCAAATACTCGTGTAAAAATCAGACATCTTCTTTTCACTTCGGAAATATTTTATCCAGTAAACTTCATACAGAAGCATCAAAAGGAAAGAAAGCAGTAACCATACACACCATATAGAGTTGATTCTTATGTTGAAGTCGGAGAATATCAGTACACAACAACATACGAGTACTTCTCCGATCCGCTCAAGGATCTGTAAAAACTTATTTTCATTTTTGAGATAATGATCATAATCTTTCGGCTGATTCTTAGTCCAGATGATATTGGGGATAAACAGCATGAGAAGATAGATAAGTCCTGTATATGAGAAACCGAAATGGATCATCGTTTTAGCTCCCTTTAGATAACTTGTGTTTAACTTTTTATAAAATTTGATTCATTGATATTCATTATATCAGAAAAAATCCTTTTATTCCACTTATATTATTGATGCTGCATTTTATTCAGTTCGCACAGTTCGTTTACAATGTGTTATAATTTACTATAATATTTTATTCCCATTGGTTAAAAAGCATGGTTATTATGAATAGGTAATTATATGACAAATAGAGAAAAAAGGTTAAGGAAAAGAAAAAGGGACTTCAAATGGTCGCAAATCGGTATGATTGGTGTACGAAGATGTCCTATATGCGGTGGAACAAACACGATTCATATATACAGGCATGATGCCTGGGCATGCAGAGATTGTAATGAATGGCTTGATGTGAATTGTGGTGATTCTACATGTCCGTATTGTAAAGATAGACCTGAGACTCCGGAAGAAGTATATTGGAGAGCTGATTTATTAATAGGAACTGCTCACGAGAGAAAAATGTGGAGAAGAAATAATTATCATCACAAAAAGGTTGGTGAGCTTCGCAAGTATAGAAAGTTTCATAGTGAGTAGTTTTTGTTCAATAAACTATAAATTGGAGGAATACCCTTGTATGATAGAAAAGGATGACTGGCGGTTGTTAAATGATGTAGCATACTTAAAAGGTAAGTATTTAAATCCAACAAGCGGAGGCGAAATTTCCAGTAAAGTGCCCCATCTGAAAAAATGTGTTTTCTGCTGGGATGAAGTGGACAAGACTGCCTATTCCTTTTGGTTTGTTCCGGAGGATATCAGCTGTTGCATTTGTGAAGATTGTTATAATGATTTTAAAGAAATGTTTGAATGGAAAGACCTGGATGGCTGGGATATTGACTGGTCTGCCGGGACGATTACAAAGGAATCAGGAGAAAGAGAGTAAGAAAAAATGAAGATAGAAACAGAAAGGCTTATTTTAAGAGAATATACGATGGATGATTACGATGCCCTGTATGAAATTGTGTCAGATCCGGAGACGATGCAACATTATCCAAAGCCCTTTGATGAAGAAAGGACCAGGGGATGGATTGAATGGAATCTGAAAAATTATCAGGAATATGGTTTTGGTCTTTGGGCTGTAGTATTAAAGGAGACAGGGGAATTTATCGGTGATTGCGGTATTTCAATTCAAAATATAGATGAAGAAATGCTTCCGGAGATAGGGTATCATATAAATAAAAAATATTGGAGAAAAGGATATGGAAGCGAAGCTGCCAGAGCGGTAAGAGACTGGGCATTTCAAAATACAGAATATGATGTGATCTATTCCTATATGAAATATACAAATATCGGATCATATTCTACTGCTATTGCAAACGGGATGAAGAAAGTAAAAGAGTATCCGGATGCAAAAAATGAAATCTCATATACCTATGCGATCACCCGCACGGAATGGGAAAAGATGAAGTGACAAACAATGTAATATTAAACTGGATTGGAAGGAGAATCTTATGATTTTGTATAGACCCGTTGGAACAAAGGAATTGGAATTGATCAAAGAGAGCGGAAATTTAAGGTTTCCTGAAAGATTACCGGATCAGCCCATATTTTATCCGGTTCTGAATGAAAAATATGCTACAGAGATCGCTTCACAGTGGAATGTAAAATACAATGAAGACCATAAGGGTTATGTAACAGCATTTGAAATTGATGATGAATATTGTAAAAAATTTGAGGTTCATACTGTGGGAGCTTCTTATCATCAGGAATTGTGGGTGCCTGCAGATGAATTGGACACATTTAATCAGCATATTATGGGAGAAATACATGTAATCAGCGAATTTCCCGAGGAATAAAGGAACTCAATGTGATATTATTCTTGAAGATCAACACAAACGATTTCAGGATCATTAAATAATCTGACAGGAATAATACTGTTTCCAAGTCCCCGGCTGATGTACATAGTTGTGTCTTTTTCCTGATGTTCGCCTGAAGTGTATTCGGGAAAGAAGCCCTGGTCAGGCGCAACGATAGCCCCAACAAAAGGAAGTATAAATTGACCGCCATGTGCATGCCCGGTTAAAACCAGATCGCAACCTGCTGATGCATATTTCGATAAATATTGCGGTTCATGAGCTAATACTACACTTAACTTATCATCATCTATTTCGCTTATCAAATGATCTAATGTGCCATTTGACAGACTATTATCATCCAGCCCGATCAGACAAAATCCGCTTTTTCCCACAGAAATGTCTACACACTCATTGTTTAAAATAACAGCTCCGGTCTGTTCTATCCCATTAAATAATTCAGCCTGTTCATCTTTTGTAAGCCAATATTCATGGTTACCTGTTACATAATAAACATCGCTGATCAAAACAGCCTGTTTTACAAAACTGATAGATGTCTTAATATCAGTGTGATTAGAATCAACAATATCACCGGTTATGACGATGATATCCGGTTCCAGCTCCGATATTTTTTTCAGCAGTTTTCTATTATCATGTCCAAATTCTGCATTGTGCAGATCGGATATCTGTACGATACGATATCCGTTTAAATCGGCATCTGTCTTTTCGCTCTGATATGTATATGTTGTTACGGTTAAATGATGATTTTCATACCAAAAGAAACAGATGAAAAGCACAACAACGCAGGTTATTTTTATTAGTTTTACAATTTTCTTTTTATTCTTCACATTAAGCCTCATAATAAAATTACTGTTCAAAGATTTCTTTCATATAGTTATTATACTAATTCATATGGCTGTTGTCATCCGCAGTTTGCTGAAATTTCCTTATGCTTTTACCATTGTAAACAGATATATTTCTTTCCCTTGTTTTTTCGTTTATCTGGTATCATAATAACAAGAGATATGATATAGCATGATGTAATAATGCAGGTGGGCAGTGAGGAGATGAAACCATGAACCATATTAAAATTGCAGAAATTCCAACGGGCTATGGGTATAACCAATATGTCTGGACCATAGACGAAACTTCTCTGTTCCAATATTTATCCACATGGTCCGCTGATTTCTCTGATGACAAAACAATCAAGGTGATGAAGCCCTTTGAGGATCTGTGTCCGGCGTGGGTTAAAGACCTTGAATGGCAAGGCGATGTAAGGTTTGTCTGGAAAGTGATTGAACTGGATTCGGCTGTTCTGCCGCTGTTATTATGTCCTGATGATACGGACTTTTCCTGTATTGTTATTGTAGCTGAAGTTAAAAAGACTGAGAGTTTTGTTTATTGGAATAGAATCGGATATGTTCTTCACAAAAATGAAGATTTTGATGAGGAAAAAAAGAATGGAATACTAAATACAGATGCGTATTCAGATGAAGATTGGCAAAAGTATGGAGATAATATTGCATGGGAAGAGGTAAATAGTCCCGAATGGCGTCAGTGGATAAGCGAACATTGGGATGAAGAGCTCTATAGAAGGCGAATGAACTATACCCTGCCCTATTATCAGACAGAGGGCAATATTTTCTGGATGCACACCGTAAACTGGGTATTTGACAGATATGAATATGAACAGATGGCAGATGAATATTGGAAGCTGCAGACCATAGAACAATTAAATGAATATAACCCCGGGCAAAAGATGAATATCAAAGAATGCGCCGAGCTTTTTGCCAACTTGACAAGGGATGGAAGAGCAGCTTTGGAGAAGCATCTGATGGATTATCAGGAAATTTTGTTACACCTGCTGGCAAGTGAATTGGTCAGTATGCCCCTGATCAGTTTATTAAAAGAAAATCCCGGATCAGATGACGATATCAGGATCTATTGTAAAGTGATTGAGATCATGTGGAAATACGGGGATGAAGCGGTTGTAAACGTAGTAGATGTGACCATTCTTGAAAGCCTGTCCGATGAAGAAGCGGTATGGCAGAGGTTTGGGATGTATATTTCAGAAGAATTTAAAACCTATATAAATGAAGAAGTTTTAACTTTGAATTTAATGATGGGAGGCGTAAAGCGAATTAAGTGAAAAGTTTGATGAGGTAGCAAAGGTCTTCCGGAATGCAGGAATAGAAGTGGAGAGAATTTAGGCAGGTCCGGAGCATTGACATTAGTGGGGGTCATTCTTCACGTATGTCATATTGCGTGATCCAATTATGGATTTCTTTTACTACCGGTTTTAAATCCCTGCCCATCTGAGTCAGAGAATACTCTACCTTGGGCGGGATCTGCTGGTATTCTTTACGGTTGACAAGACCGTCTTTTTCCAATTCTTTTAATTGTGCAGTCAGCATTTTATGGGTAATAGGTGCAAGCAGGCGTTTCAATTCGCCATAGCGCAGCACTTCGTGGAAAGCCAGAATATAAATGATCCGTAATTTCCATTTTCCCCCGATCATATTTACAACTTTTTCAAATTTTTCATATCCTACGTCTTTCAGATAACAAGTTTCTTTCTCCATATTATAACTCTCCTTTTGGATAGTATCTCACAAAAAAGTACGTACTTACTAAATTTAGTATACAGAGATAGAATGAAAAAGCAAATAAATTTTAAAGGTTGGGGGATGTGCCGGATGAAAATTGTGATCATAAACGGAAGTTATAGAAAAAACGGAGCAACAGCGTGTATTTTAAATGAAATGTATCAACAATTAAAGGAATATAGCAATGTAGAGGTTCAAATGATCCATGCAGCGGATTTAGAACTAAAATATTGTTCAGGATGCAGTATTTGTTACAAAACAGGAGAATGTATTTATAAAGATGATCTGGAAAATGTTTCATTAAAAATGGGAAATGCAGATGGAGTTATTATAGGTTCTCCCACTTATGCAAGCAATGTGTCCGGACAGATGAAAGTGATCATAGACCGGGGACATTTTGTAATGGAACAACTGCTTTATGGAAAGTATGCCATAAGTGTTGCAACCTATGAAAATTATGGCGGAAAAGATTGTGCTAAGGTACTGAATAAGCTTTTATCCTATTCCGGAGCGATGATCAGCAAAACCATAACAGTCCGGAACAGATTTAATGTAAATCCGTTGGAAGATGCCAGGTTAAGAGAAAAGATTCAAAAGGCAGTTACCCGGTTTTATGGAGATATTGCGGGACAGCGTAAATATATACTTCAAAAAATAAAACATTTTATCATATTCCATTTGGGAATCCGTCCCTTTGTCTTACGAAAAGGTTCTCAATATGATGGCGTGATCAGACATTGGAGAAAAAGAAATATTATAGGAGGCTAAAGTAATAAGGCAAATGTGTAGTTTATTTCCTGTTATATGTTCAATCATTACTTTTATTATGTGCTTTTTACATATCCTGTTGGTTTTGGGAGTGCCCATCGGAGAATATGTACTCGGCGGAAAAGATAGGGTGATTCCAAGAGAGAAAAGGCATATCGATGGTATAATTGCATGTGTTTTTTTATTTATAGGATTATTTTATTTAGGAAAGGCAGGGTTAATATCCTTTTATTTTTCCCCTTTGTTTTCTAAGGGAATAATGATCGCGTATACCGTGTTTTTGGCATATGCCATTATAGGAAATATTTTCTTTACCAAAAGTAAGAAAGAAAAAATTGTGATGATACCGGCTTCGGTCATTGCCTTTATATGCAGTCTTTTTACACTTCTTCTCGTTTGAATGTTTTTATCAAGATAAAGGGGAAAATATTTCAAAAGTTCATTCCGCTCTATGAATTTTATGTTATGATGTTGTAAAAGAGAACAATATTACAAATCGAAATTTGGAGGACGGATCATGAAGTCTATGAAAAAATATATTTTGGCAATAATACTTGGGTTGGTTGTGGGGGTACTGACATTAGTCGGTCAAAAGTATCTTCCAATGAATCTCAATTTCCTTGCAAATTCGGGTGCAGTTTGGCTAATTCCTGCATTTTTACTAAGTTATTTTGAAAAGGGAAATAGGCTGCAGGCTATCGCTACCTCAATCGTGTGCTTGTTGGGCTGTGTTTATGGTTACTATATTTTCGAAGCTGTTCTGAACCATCATGCTTTTACGCTTGCCAGAGGGACTCTGTTGTGGTCTGGCGTTGCTTTAATCGCAGGAGCAGTGTTCGGGTCTGGTGCTTTTTTTGCAAATCAGGAGAACAGCAAACTAAAATACTTTGGGATGAATCTGCTTCCGGCTGTATTCACAGCTGAGGGGCTGGATAATGTAATTCATATCAAAGACTATTCCCATATGGTTCCTGCGGTAATCATGAAAATAATCATTGGAGTTATTCTATACTTGGTAATCAATAGAAAAGATGTGATAAGGCGAAAGAATATAATATCTTATGTAGTTATCACTGCACTTGGAGTAGTAGCTTTTGCAGTATTATTTGGAGGCATATAAATTCCAGTTTTTCTAGCGGAGGTTACGAATATTGGATAATAATATACTTGCTTCAGATAGGATATTGATTAGACCTATTTTAAAAGGTGATACAGATGCAATTCATGAATATGCTAGTGATAAAAGTATTACTATGATGATGTTTCTTCCTAACGAAACCAGAGAAGAGACGGAGTCGTTTGTAGAATATGCAGTTTCCGAATGGAACAAAGATACTATTAACGATAGAGAATACGTGATTGTATATGAAGGGAATGTTATTGGCGGAATAAACCTTGAGTACAATGACACTAAAGACGCTTGTGAAATAGGATGGACGGTTCATAAGAATTATAGAAATAAAGGGATTGCAACTGAGGCAGCAAAATTGTTAATTGAGTATGCCTTTAATAATTTATTGATACATAAAGTAACATCACACTGTGATTCAGCTAATTCTGCATCAGAGAAAGTTATGATAAAGATTGGTATGACACTTGTTGATAATAGTGGAACTCGATTTTATCCTAAAACAGGTGTTACTTCTGGTGAGTATCTATATGAAATAACAAAAGAGAAATACTACCAGCAAAAAGGTATTGGTGATAGCAGTAAAATTTCACGTTGTGGGGATGCAAAAATCGAAATTTAGGGGGCAGAGATATGGCTATTGATAAAGTAGATTGGCACTGGGAGAGTGCGGCAGAGCTGTATAGGGAAAAACATGGTATTACAGGAGAGTTTACACAGGAACAGGTGGATGAAATATGGTTATTGGCTTCTAATCATATTGGACTGTTTATGAAATGGTTAATTGATCATAATCTTCAAGGGGAAGATGCGGACATAGAAACCTGTCAAAAAGTCCGCGACGGACTTATGACGGGTTCTGAATACTTAATGTTTGACTTAGATGGCAAGTTTTGTGAAGAAGATGTAAACGAGCATGCCCTTGAGTTTGTGAAACAATACTATGAAAATGAATACTTCAATGATTACGGCGCAACCTGCCCATGTAACGAGCACAATGTTCCGTGCTATAGTTTCATCTCTGATATAAATGATTATAATGCTTTGAGAACACGTATTGATGCAGCATATAAAAAATATAAGGATCAATAAATGGGGCATTTTTTGTGCCGATTGCGCTTTTTAAGCGTTCCGGTCTGATAGATTACTATAGCATTAGTGGGGGAAAATGTATGAAAAGAATAATAAGTGTTATTTTAATATCGGTCATAATGATATGCTGCGTAGGCTGTGAAAGTCAGGGTAATATGCAAGATGAAACAGGAGTGAATACAAGTGAGACTCCAAGCATTGTATTTCTTGTGAGAACAAATATATATGATTCTGTGCAGGGGGAATATGTAAGCGTAAAAAAATTCAGGCTGGGGTTTTATGATCATGACGGCAACTTCTGGTTATCGGATGATCCTGATGTGTTAGATATGGATAATGAAACGCTGATTGATGAATATGAAGCCGGTCGTCTGACTGATCGGATTCAGCTTTCGGCAAGCTGTGATGCAGATATCCTTGCAGAACAGTATGCGAAGATGCGCGATATTTATTTAAATGAACAGCTTGAACTTAAAATTGCGGATTCAGAGGAAGTAAATCTGGAAAGCCTAACGCGATCGTCTTCAGATTTACTATGTTCTACATGGTATGGTTTTTATGTTGATGAGAATGGAGATATGCAGTATCAAATCATTCACCAAAGGAAACTGGAGGAAGAATTTGACACAGACAATGATTCGGTAAATGAGATTTACGATTGGTTACAAAAAGCATTACAGGATATAGGGTTTTGATTTGAGTAAAAATATAGAATGATAAAATCCGTTAGTTTCTTATGCGATTTGGCAATAATTGAATTGATTCATATCATACAGGGGGGAGAAAGGTATGAAAAGAATAATAAGTGTTATTTTAATATCAATCATAATGATATGCTGTGTAGGCTGTGAAAGCCCAGGCAATATTCAAGATGAAACAGGAGTGGATACAAGTGAGATTCCATGTATTGTATATCTTGTAAGAACGGATACATATGATTTGGTGCAGGAGGAGTTTGTAGGAAAATGGAATCTGGCCTTTTATGATAGTGATGGCAATTTCTATTTATCGGATGATCCTGATGTGTTAGATATGGATAATGAAACATTGATTGTTGAATATGAGGCGGGGCGTCTGAATGATAAGATTCAACTTTCGGCAAGTTGTGATGCAGCTATCCTTGCAGAACAATATGCAAAGATGCACAATATTTATTTAAAGGAACAGCTTGAAATTGTGTATTCAGAGGAAAAAAATCTTGAAATAGTTGCTGAGCTGTCAAGGCGATCGAGTTCACTTACTAACTGTTCTACATGGTATGGTTTTTATGCTGATGAGAATGGAGATATACAGTATCAAATCATTCATAAAAGGGTGTCAAATGTACAGGTTTACACAGACAATGAATCGGTAAATGAGATTTACGATTGGTTACAAGAGGTATCAGAAGAGCAAGATATGAAGTATTGGCTTATACCTTCCCATTCAGAGAATTGAACAAATTAGAATTGTGTAGAATGGAATCAGCAGAATGACAAAATCAGATCGGGGGAAACGAAATGTCATTGTGGGATAGAACATGTATGGAAGAACTGTTTGCTTCATTAGGTAACCCTATTATTGCGCTCTATGATGACAATGAAATGAATGAAGCAGCAAACTATGCTTTGCTATTGGGAGATAATGAACAGCGGATATTATCTATGAAGAAATACAGTTTATCAGATATTTTGTATGGAAGATATTACTGGTTTACTAAATTTCTTGTTCGCTATGAAAAACTTCATGGGAAAGACGCAGGCATGGAACAACAACAATTTAAGATTATTGAAGCTATGGACTATGCGGGATGTGTTGATTGTTCCCTATTGGAAAAAATAGAGCAAGACTTTTTCTAACGGAGGTTACGAATATTGAATAATAATATACTTGCTTCAGATAGGATATTGATTAGACCTATTTTATAAGGTGATACAGATGCAATTCATGAATATGCTAGTGATAAAAGTATCACTATGATGATGTTTCTTCCTAACGAAACCAGAGAAGAGACGGAGTCGTTTGTAGAATATGCAGTTTCCGAATGGAACAAAGATACTACTAACGATAGAGAATACGTGATTATATATGAAGAGAAAGTTATGATAAAGATTGGTATGACATTTGTTGATAATAGTGGAACCCGATTTTATCCTAAAACAGGTGTTACTTCTGGTGAGTATCTATATGAAATAACAAAAGAGGAATACTACCAGCAAAAAGGTATTGGTGATAGCAGTAAAATTTCACGTTGTGGGGATGCAAAAATTGGAATTTCAGGAGGTATTCCTATGAAAAGGGTATTGGTATTATTTTTGGTATTGATTTGTATGTTGTCATTAGTTGCTTGTGATAAAGCAACTGGCAGTGGAGAACCTGTAAGAGGTGGTGATGTTTCAGATATGCCTGAGATTGATAAAAATGTTTTTGGTGAAACAGAGCGGACACAGCAAGCGATTGTTGAAAGTATAAGTGGAACAATTACTCGTATAGATGAAGATAAAATTTATGATTTGACCGAAGAAGAAGTAAAAATAATCGCAGACATTATTGAAAATGGCACTTGGAATACAGAAGGGACTGCCGAATGTGCCAATGATTGCAAACTTATAATTGATGAAAGAACATATTATTATCATTCGGAATGTGGAACATTCAATGACAAAGAGAACAATCAGAACTTATCTGTAACGGTTGAAGAGAAAGAAAGTATAAATGTAATATTAGCTCAATATATAACACTTGGTTTAGAGTAATTCATGTGATTATCTTTAAGGCTGTTTTGCTTAGAAACAGAACTAAAAATTCCAGTTTGCCAGGGAGGTGGATTATGGCTTCAAGTAAAGAGTATTTAAATTTTATATTGGAACAGTTAGCAGAATTGGAAGAAATATCATATAGAGCAATGATGGGGGAATATATCATCTATTATCGTGGTAAAATCGTTGGCGGCATATACGATGATAGATTACTTGTAAAGCCCGTAAAATCGGCTGTTTCACTTATTCCGGATGCAACTTATGAATTGCCTTATGATGGGGCAAAAGAAATGTTGCTGGTTGATGATGTTGACAACAAGGAATTTTTGGCAAGACTATTTCATGCTATGTATGACGAACTTCCGGCACCAAAGAACAAGAAATAGCATAAACTTCCGGTTTGGCACCAAAGAAAGAGACGGAAATAATGAATTCAATAAATAAGTATTTAAGGGAGAGTCTTTTCAGATCCTATATTGAAAGAAATAAAAACAGAAAAGAGCAGAAGCTGTTTGATATTATATTTGGAACAGTATTTATGGTATGTATCTTATTTTTTATGGCAGCACTTGTCTTGATATGTGCACTGCAGAAGAGGGCAGGCATCATAATGTTTGGGATTGTTCTGGTATGCTTTATAGTGACAGCGGGATTTGCGGTTTTTCGTAAAAAGCGGATCATGAAAAAGCTGTTTCCTATATCCATCGGAAGTGAAAATATAGAAAAGATATATATAAATAATCCGGATTTTCTGGATCATTTATATGCTGGGTCAGCGCTTACCATGGGAATTGAGGGCATGCCCGATGCGGAATTTTTTAATATTATCTATAACTGGTTATACGGACTGAACGGATTAAGAAACGGACAATTAAAACTGTATTTTCTTCAGGGAGCGCAGTTAAATCAAAAATTTAACTGTAAAATAGGAGATGATACCCAGATCATCTGTATTTCTAAACAGGATCTGGATATCAATAAAGAAAATGCAGAACAGTTTTCAATAGAGCATATGATCTTTGGTAGATATCTGGATGATATCGTTGATAATGCCAATAGGTAGAAGATTTATGACACCTGATCGATAAATCGGGTGGATATTAAGAAAAAGGGAAAGGAGTCCGGAAAATGGAAATCAGAATCTCGGTCCGCAGCTTTGTAGAATTCCTGCTGCGCAGCGGAGACATCGATAACCGCAGAAGCGGCGGAAACGAAGATGCCATGGCGGAAGGGGCAAGGATTCACCGCATGATCCAGCGCCGCATGGGCATTGAGTATCAGGCAGAAGTCTGGATGGCAGAAATGATTTCTTTTTCTCAATACTCCATTATCATAGAAGGAAGAGCCGACGGTATCATTGATGACGGCAAAAACGGCAGAGTTGTAGTGGATGAGATCAAATCCACCTATCGTGAATTAAAGAAAATAAGTACACCGGAGCCTGTGCATCTGGCACAGGCGAAATGTTATGCCTATATTTATGCAAAACAGCATGAACTGGATGAAATCGGCGTGCGCATGACCTACTGCAATATAGATACGGAACAGATCAAATATTTTCATGAGAATTTCAAATTTTCCTCTTTGCAGAAGTGGTTTGAAAACCTTCTGATGCAGTATAAAAAGTGGGCTGATTTTGAATACCAATGGAAGGAAAAGCGGCAGAAAAGTATTGGGGAGATCACATTCCCCTTCGATTACAGGATGGGACAGAAACAGCTTGTGGGCTATGTATACCAGACCATATGTGAACATAAAAAGCTGTATCTGGAAGCCCCTACCGGTGTGGGGAAAACCATATCCACCATGTACCCTTCCATTAAGGCAATGGGAGAAGGGAAGGCGGACAAGCTGTTTTATCTGACCGCAAAGACCGTAACGGGAACTGTGGCGAAAGATACTCTGGACCTGCTGCGGGATAAGGGGCTGGCATTTAAAAGCGTGGTCATTACTGCCAAAGAGAAAATCTGTCCCATGGAAGAATGCAGCTGCAATCCCATAAACTGTCCTTTTGCAAAGGGGCACTTTGACAGGATCAACGACGCGGTCTATGATATGCTGACCCATGAGGATGTATTTGACAGGGATACCATTTTGGAGTATGCCCTGACACACGAAGTCTGTCCTTTTGAAATGGGACTGGATATGAGCCTGTTTTCTGACGGGATCATCTGTGATTATAATTATCTTTTTGATCCCCGTGCCTATTTGCGCAGGTTTTTTGCGGAAGGGATCAAAGGTTCTTATTTGTTCCTGATCGATGAGGCGCACAATCTGGTGGAGCGGGGCAGGGAAATGTACAGCGCTGCACTGGTAAAAGAGGATTTCCTCAAACTGAAGGAAATTGTGAAGCCCCATTCTCCCTACCTGGCAAGACTGGCGGAGAAGTGCAATAAGGAGCTTCTGGCATTAAAGAAGGAATGCGAGACTTACCGTGTCCTTACAAGCCATGCCGGAGTTGTAACGGCATGTAACAAACTGCACGGAGCTATCAATAATTATCTGGATGATCATGAAGATTGTCCGGTCAAAGAACCCCTTCTGGATTTTTATTTTGAACTGGACCGCTTTCTGGATACCTATGACAGGATGGACCGGGAGCATTATGTGACCTATACAGGATACGATGAACAGGGCCGTTTTTTCATTAAGGAGTTTTGCGTTGATCCGTCAGAGGAACTAAAACAATGTATGGAAAAAGGTGTGGCAACAGTGTTATTTTCAGCAACCTTTTTACCTATTCAATATTATAAAAGCCTTCTTGGGGGAAGTGATGAGGATTATGAGGTCTATGCCAAAAGTACGTTTCCCCCGGACCGTCAGATTCAGCTGGTGGGTCATGAAGTGACCAGCAAATATACCAGGCGGGGAGAAACGGAATATTTAAATATCGCACGTTATATATATAGTGTTATTAGTGCAAAGGAAGGAAATTATATGGTTTTTTTCCCTTCTCATGCATTCCTGGAAAATGTGTATCGTGCTTTTGAAACTCTTTATGGAAAAGAAGAGGACCTTCTGCTTTTGATGCAGGAGGCATATATGAAGGAAGATGAGAGAGAGGCGTTTCTGGATTTCTTTTTAAACCCGGAGGATGTGGAATTTAAAGGAAAGATTCAGATGGAGGTGCTGATAGAAGGAGAGATCCCTGAGGAAGATGGCAAAAAGATTTCTGATGAATTGCCGGATCACCTGGGAACCAAAACCCTGATCGGTTTTTGTGTCATGGGAGGTATTTTCGGAGAAGGCATAGACTTAAAGAACGATTCCCTGATCGGAGCTGTCATTGTAGGAACCGGGCTTCCCCAGGTCTGTCCTGAACGTGAAATTTTAAAAAATCACTTTGACGCCATGGGAGAAGACGGATTTGACTATGCCTACAAATATCCGGGTATGAATAAGGTCCTTCAGGCGGCAGGCAGGGTGATCCGCACAGCCGAAGATGCCGGAATCGTAGCACTCTTGGATGAGCGTTTTATGCAGGCGGGTTACCGAAAGCTGTTCCCTGCTGAATGGCAGCACATAACACCTGTTACCATTGAAAATGCCGGAATTGCCGCGGCAAACTTCTGGGAAGATATGATGTAAGCCCCTGCCAATTCTCTTCTTCTTCCTTTTTCAGCCGTTTCGGGTACTGACTCAGCCTCTTAATCTGGCAATCTCTTCCTTATAAGGAGCCACCGTTTTATCCGGATCCTGGGGGTCCGGAATCCATGGTGTTTCCAAAATCTTCGGAACCTCCAAAAAATCTTTATGATGTACAATCCCATACAGGGCATCAAAGCCGATATAACCATCTCCCAGGTTGGCATGGCGGTCCTTTGCAGCCCCCTGGGGATTCTTGCTGTCGTTAATGTGAAATACTGCAATCTGGTCCTTCCCGATGATCCGGTCAAATTCCTCTATGACTCCATCAAAATCCTCCCGGATGTTATATCCGGCATCGTGGGTATGGCAGGTATCAAAGCAGATGCGCAGATTTTCGGAATACTTCACACCATCGTAAATTGCTGCAAGCTCTTCAAAACTTCTGCCGATTTCAGATCCTTTTCCTGCCATGGTCTCCAAAGCGATTTTACAGGGCATGTCTTTGGTCATCACTTCATTTAAGCCTTCAATGATCCTGGCAATTCCTTTCTCTGCACCTTCGCCTACATGGGAGCCGGGATGCAGTACCAATACCCGGCTTTTGAAATCAACGCTTCTTTCCAGCTCCTTTGCCAGAAATTCTACTGCTAAAGTAAAGATGTCCGGTTTTACGGTATTGGCAAGATTGATAATATATGGAGCGTGAATGATGATCTGGTCTATACCATTTTCTTTTAAATAGGTCCAGCCTGCTTCCAGATTACATTGGCTGGTTTCTTTGCGTCTGGTATTTTGGGGAGCGCCTGTATAAACCATCAATGTATCGGCACCATAGGATACAGCTTCCTTTGCTGACCCTAAAAACATTTCTTTTCCGCTCATTCCCACATGGGAACCTAATATGATTTTTTGTTCAGTTTTCATGTTTATATTTTAAACTCCTTTTCTGGCTTTTTTCTGATTTATTTTTGATTATGAATAATCATGTGTATAAATTTTAAACACAATATAGAAACAAGCGTTATGATATTGACATGATTCTTTCTGACAGGACAGAAAATTATGTCATATCATGTCTGTAAAATACTATATCATATAACAAATGTTCTGAAAAAGCCAATGTTTGGAAGTTATCCACAACCAAAAAATAATACAGTTCACATAAATTGCAAAAATGAAAAGTGTTATGCAATGATGAAAAAAGTCGAAAATTTGAAAAAAATGCAAGAAATGACAAGCAGTCTTGCATAATTTTTGGCGGTCTCTGTCTAAAAATGACAGGTAATTGGTGTGGATAACTCTGTGGAAATTGGGGATTTCTTTAAAAAAGGTAGTGTTATGTAATTTTTGCAAGAAAAATGTCATAAAAAATTTGCAATGAAAATGTCAAAAAATATGCTGGTGGGTGCGAATTATAAAATAAGGTTATGTAAACGGAGAGAAAAAAGGAAAAATGTAGTAAAAAAGCAGATGTTCTCTATTTTTTTCCTCTATTAGGGTTTCTACATATGGTAGACATGTGTTATAATGAGCACAAGATTTTCCATGAAAATTCTTAAAATACATTGACATGAAATATATATCGTGGTATGTTGAGTGTACTAATTGGGATAGTACACGATGAACAGCGGCGGTAGCAGCTTAGGAGGAGCAAAAAGATGTGGGCTTATGAAAGCGTGTTTTATCAAATTTATCCATTAGGGTTCTGCGGAGCGCCTTTTGAAAATGACGGAGCAGAGGAATCCAGAATTTTAAAAGTCATCGATTGGATTCCCCATATTAAAAAATTAGGCGCCAATGCCATCTATTTTTCACCGGTATTTGATTCCGATACACATGGGTACAATACCAGGGATTATAGAAAGATTGACTGCAGATTAGGCAGTAATGAAGATTTCAAAAAAGTATGTGATGCATTACATAAGGAAGGAATCAAAGTTGTGCTGGACGGCGTCTTTAATCATGTAGGGCGCGGTTTCTGGGCGTTTCAGGATGTTTTGAAGAATCGTGAGAATTCTCCGTATAGAGATTGGTTTTACCGGATCGATTTCGGCGGTAATTCCAATTATAATGATGGATTATGGTATGAAGGATGGGAAGGCAATTATGATCTGGTAAAGCTGAATCTTAGAAATGAAGCTGTGATCAGCCATCTCTTAGATTGTGTCAAGGGCTGGATTGATGAATTTGACATTGACGGTTTGAGGCTGGATGTGGCTTATTGCCTGGACCATGATTTTGTCAGAAGGCTGAGGAGCTTCTGTGACGGAAGCAAGGCGGAATTTTTCCTGGTAGGGGAAATGCTTCATGGAGATTACAATCAGATGGTAAATGAGGGGATGCTCCATTCCGCTACTAATTATGAGTGTTATAAAGGACTGTTTTCCAGCTTTAACAGCATGAATATGTTTGAGATCAATCATTCCCTTCTCCGTCAGTTCGGACCGGAGAACTGGACCTTATACAAAGGAAAACATCTGTTATCATTTGTGGACAATCATGATGTCTCCCGTATAGCCAGCAATCTGACCAATGAAAAGCATCTGCCGCTGATCTATGCGCTGATGTTTGGTATGCCGGGAATTCCCTGTGTATATTATGGAAGCGAATGGGGAGCGAAGGCAAATAAAAGTGAGGGCGATCCGGCATTGAGAGCCTGCTTTGAAAAGCCGGAGGAAAATGAACTGACAGAATTTATCACTTCTTTAGCAAAGGCAAAGAAGGAAAGCAGGGCATTAAATTACGGAGATTTTAAATCCGTAGTCTTAACAAATAAACAATGTATCTTTGAAAGAAAGTGTGATGAAGAACGTGTGCTGGTAGCCATCAATGCAGATGGTGAGAGCTATACGGCTCATTTTGACGCAGGCTGCGGAACAGCAGTGGATCTGATCAGCGGAAAGCTGCATGATTTCGGCGGAGGAAGTGAATTGCCTCCTTACAGTGCTGCCTTCTGGAAAATGGAAAGATAAATTAAGGATAAAGCGGAGGTGTAAAATGAAGACAGAGCAGGAAGCTGTCATTCAGGTCAAGGGGCTTTATAAGATATATAAGGTCGGCGATACCAAAGTGCGGGCTTTAAATGGGGTGGATTTTCAAATTCACAGAGGTGAGTTTTGTGCTATTGTAGGTGCGTCCGGTTCAGGAAAATCTACCTTATTAAATATGCTTGCGGGATTGGAAAAGCCTACAAAGGGCAGTATCATCATAGCAGGTGAGCATATGGAAAAGAAGTCTGAAAACGAACTGGTTGCCTTCAGAAGAAAGCATATTGGATTTATATTTCAGTCCTTTAATCTGCTTCCTACCATGAATGCGGTGGAAAATGTCGCTCTGCCTTTGACCTTCCAGGGAATGGATAAGGCGAAAAGAGAGAAAATGGCAGAGAGTGCCATTAAATTGGTAGGGCTGCAAAAGTACAGGAAACACAAACCCACGCAGATGTCAGGCGGGCAGCAGCAAAGGGTTGGTGTAGCAAGGGCTTTGGTAGTGAACCCTGAAATCATTTTTGCCGATGAACCTACCGGTAACCTGGATTCTCATACATCTGAGGATGTCATGAACCTGATGAAAAAAGTAGTGCGGGAGCAGAACCAGACATTGATCATGGTTACCCATGACAACCATCTGGCTGAATACGCAGACCGTATCTTTCATATAAAAGACGGAAAAATCATTAAAATAGTAGATAAGAGGGAGAATGCAGAGTATGAGGATAAGGAGTAGAGAGATGAGAAAGACCAAAGAAGTTAAAACAAAATTTAGCAAAATTGCAATGCTGTTTGCCATTGCCATGACTGTTGCGGCAGGTGTATTTGCAACGGGGACTACGGTATGGGCAACAAATGTTGAAGAAAAAAGCAACAGCGGCAACGGCATTTATGATGAGGAACCGACACCTATCAGCACCAGTGATTTCATCATGGTGGGAGGCAACTGGGTAACCCCTACAGCTACCTACGGCAGAACCGTAAATGTGGTACTTCCGTTAGTAAACATGTCTACTGTGAATTTAAACAATGTTATAGTAACACCTGTTATTGCATCTAATTCCAGCGAATGGCCTTTTGAAATTGAGACCAGCGGATATACACAGACGATCTCCGATCTGCCCGGCAGAGGCAACGGTCAAAATGATATGGACAGAAGAAGGGAGCTGACATGGACCTTCAAGACCAGAAGTGATGTGTTAAACGGATATTATAAAGTGCCTTTCAATGTTATTTATCAGACAAGTGAAGGTTTTGAGACAACAACAGTTACTACATGGGTAAGAGCGGTAGGCGCTCCCGGAAGCGGAAACCTTTCTGACGGAGGCGCAGGAATTTCCACACCCAGAGTAATCATTACCGGATTTGATACGGTTCCGGCAGATGTATATGCAGGAGATACCTTTACACTGACCCTGCATTTAAAAAATACTTCCAAGCGTACGGCAGTATCCAACATGCAGATCGATCTGACCACTCCTACGGCAGGAAAGGATCAGGAGTCTACTTATGAGGCATTCCTTCCAACCAGTGGTTCCAATACTTTATATGTGGAAAAGATCAATGCAGACGGTACGGCGGATATTTCCATTGAAATGACAGCGAAAGCGGACCTTAGCCAGAAACCTTATGCTATTGCTGTAAATATGGCATATGAAGATTCCAAATACAGTCCCTTTACCGCTACAGCAAATGTATCCATTCCCGTAAAGCAGGAATCCAGATTTGATATCGGTTCCATGGAAGTGCTTCCGGCAGATATTTCTGTGGGAGACCAGACCAATGTCATGTTCAGTATTTTCAATACCGGAAAAACTACTTTATATAATGTACAGGTTAAATTTGAAGGCGACAGTGTCAGCGGCGGTGAAACTTTCATAGGAAAGATCGAGCCCGGTGCTACCGGCAATGTGGATACTATGGTTACCGGTGAAGCAGCTACCATGGATGATGGAATCGTAAAAGCGGTTGTTTATTATGAAGATGAGGCTGGCAAGGTATATACGCAGGAACAGGAATTTACATTATTTGTTTCGGAAGCCTTTGTGGACGACGGAATGATGTATGATGATATGATGATAGAAGAAGAAAGCGGCAGCGGTCATAAGGTGGCGATTATTGTTACTATCGTGATCGTGGTGCTGATTGCAGGTACCATTACAGCAGTTATTATTATTAAAAAGAGAAAAAAGAAAAAAGAGCAGATGGAATTAGAAGCGGAATTGGATGATGACGCTGATGCAGGAGAGGGTACTGAAGGCAGTTCGGATGCTGAACAGGACAATAGTGATGAGGTGTAGCCCATGAAGTTTCGTGATTTATTGCGGCTTAGTACCAGCAATCTTTTTAAGCGGAAGCTGCGGACGGTTTTGACAGTGTTAGGCGTCATGATCGGTGTAGCATCTATTGTGACAATGGTTTCACTGGGACTGGGTCTCAGCCGCAGCCTTACGGAAGAAATGTCAACTTATGGCAGTTTGACCAGTGTTACGGTTCAGGATGCTTCAAATATGTATTTTTATGATGGTTCTTCCGATAGTGAGGTAGATGAAAATAAGCATTTAGATGATGATGCCATTGCAGAGCTGTCCCAGCTTCCCAATGTGGAGCGGGTGGTTCCCATGATCGAGACCAGTGCGCTTTTAAAATCAGGAGCTTATGAGGCTTATATTACCTTGGTGGGAGTGCCTGACGGATATCTGGAGAGTGAGAATGTGGAATTGGCTGAAGGGACATATCCGGCAGGCGGCAGCGGACAGATGCAGGTAATGTATGGCAATCAGATCATAAACCAAATCTATAATCCCAAAACCTACAGCGGTTACTGGTATGATGGAACAATGGCAGACGTGGATCTGATGAATGACACGGTTTTCTTCATTTTGGATATGGACTCTTACTGGAATTTTGAGAGCGGTTATGTGGGCGAGGATGGAGTTGCTCCCAAAATGCCCAAAAAGCATTTGTTTGAAGCCAGCGGTATAGTAGCCGGAGGTGTAGATGACTACAATTCTTACAGCTACTATGTTTACTGTAATATTGATGATTTAAAGGCAATCCTGAAAAAGGAGTTTAAAGGCAGGACCATTCCGGGTCAGCCCACAACAAGCAGCGGAAAGCCCTACAAGGAGATTTATTACAATAGACTTCTTGTATATACAGATTCCATGGATCATGTAACAGACCTGCAGACTATGATCAGCGGAATGGGATATAGTGCAAGCAGTGATGCGGAATGGATTCAGTCCAATCAGAAGCAGATGGGTTATATTCAGCTGGTGCTGGGCGGCATCGGTGCCGTTTCCCTTCTGGTTGCAGCAATCGGCATTGCGAATACTATGATGATGTCCATTTACGAGAGGACCAAGGAAATCGGTATTATGAAGGTTTTGGGCTGTGATATGTACAATATTCAGGGAATGTTTCTTATTGAAGCAGGCTGCATCGGTTTTATAGGCGGTGTGGTAGGATTGATCATCAGTGGGATCTTATCCTGGGTTATCAATATAGCGGCAGCCTCCATGGGCGATGCAATGGGATTGTCTGGTCAGATTTCCTATATACCTGTCTGGCTGGCGGCATTGTCTCTGGTGTTTGCGGTTCTGGTAGGTATGCTTGCCGGGTTCTTCCCTTCCCTGAGGGCGATGAAATTAAGTCCTTTGGCGGCAATCCGCAATGAATAAATATACCGGATGAAATTAAAGGTCATAAACATACAGAATGTGCAAGAAACTTCGTGAAAATTTGTACAAAATAAAGCGTAAGTTTCTTGCTTTTTTTGTGGAACAATTTCGGGAACTATGCTATAATGTTTCATAGAATTGCGTGCACACAATGTCATTTTATGACAATAATGGGATTGGGGCATTCTAAAATAAAGGGTTATAGGGGCGAGAGAATATGCAAGATCATGGAATGGACGCAGCAAGAAAAGCTGCAGAGGAAGCAGCAAGAAAGGCAGCCGCAGCCGCAGCAATGAAGGCAGCCGCAGAAGCAGGCGGTGACGAGGCGGCACAGAGACAGGCAAAATTAGCAAGAGAGGCTTTGGCAAAATCAAAGCAGCAGGAACATCGGGAAGCAGAAAAGCCTGTACAAAAAGCAGAAGGTGCAGAACAGAAAAACACAGGAGTAAGCTCGGCTGAAGATGCAAAGCGCCAGTCAGCAGGCATTGCAGCTAAAAAGAGAGCGATAGAGGTTTCTTTGAGAATTGCTGAAGAGGTAGCAAAACAGGCTGCTCATGAGGCAGTGGAGAAGGGATCTTCTGAGAAAGATGCTGCCCGTAAGGTAATGGAAGAAGAGACCGTACGGAAGGCAATTACCGAGACAACAAAGAAGGCAGCTGAAGAAATAGCAAAACGGGTTGCCGATGAAAATAATGTAAAAGTCATGGAGACTGCCAAAAAATATGATGAGGTAGTCCGCAAAGCAAAAGAGGATGCGACTGAAAAGGCTAAGGAAGAAGCACAGGCTATAGTAGAGGAAACTGTTAAAAAGGCAAAAGCTGATGCAGATTCCGCAGTGGCAGACACTGTTGCAAAAGCAGAAGCAGAAGCAAAGAAAAAATTAGAAGAGATCGTAAAGAAAGCCGAAGAAGAAGCAAAAGCGGCTGTTGAAGAAGCGAAAAAGAAAGCCCAGGCGGAAGCAGAAGCAAAGGTGGAAGCAGCGAAAGCAAAGGCGGAAGCAGAAGCAAAGGCGGCAGTGGAGGATAAGTCCAAGGCAGCAGAAGAGGTTGCAAAGGTAAAGGCATCTGAAGAAACCAGAAAGATAGAGACAGAGGCGGCAAAACAGGTAGAAGTCACTGTGCGCAATGAAGTGGTTTCCATAGCTTCCGATTCCGCAGCAGAAGCGGTTAAACAGATCGAAGCAGATAAAGCCAGAAAACTGGAAGAAGAGAGAGAACGCCAGGCAGCAGAAGCGGAACGCTTAAGGAAAGAAGCTGAAGAGAAAGCAAGGCTGGAAGCAGAAGCAGAGGCAAGAAGGATCGAAGAAGAACGCCTGAAGAAGGAAGCAGAAGCAAAGGCTAAGGCAGAAGCGGCAGAAAAAGCAAGAAGAGCAGCAGAAGAACTTGCTTACAGAAAGATTCAGGAAGAAGAACGTAAGAAAGCGGCAGCCGCAGGACAGACGGTTTCTCCGCTGCCGGATTTAAAACCTTCCTCAGGAGCAGTTGCAGCAGTAAATCAAACCCAGACTACTGCACCTCAGCCTTCCATGTCGGCTACACAGGCAGCAGCGGCGGCAGCGGCTCAGGCAGTTGCAAAAGCTCAGGCGGCAAATGTGACGGCAGCAGGCCAGTCATCTACAGCGGCTGGAAAGACCTCTACCATGGCAGGTCAGACTTCCCAAACCGCACCTTCATCTTCTGTTACAGGAATTCCTGCCAGCGGCAAGCTTTCCTTTGCAGAATTTGAAAAGGCTGCAAAGAAATTAAAGATCTTACTGGATAATGGAATTATTTCCCAGGAAGAGTTTGCAGCAGAGAAGCAGAAGCTGGTTGCCAACATGGAAATCTGATCATAAGAAAAGTGAGAAAAATAAAACTCCCAACCGAATGACGGTTGGGAGTTTTTTATGGCATTAAAAAATCGCGGTGACAGGATTTGAACCTGCGAC
>JAGBEV010000046.1 GCA_017936785.1 Lachnospiraceae bacterium
AACATTATCCGGTAAAGGACTTTATAGTGACACCTGCTGAGATGATGGAGATTATTGAAGGTAAAGAATAGGATACTGATTCATAACTTACAAGTATTGACACTGCTTCGCCCATGACGATAAATCAAGGGTTGAGGTGGTGTCATTTCTTATATTCATAAGTTCACTAAGAAGATGGTAAAGATATCGTCTTTGCTTCTAATCCTTCGGATTGTTGAAGGCGATAGCTGGTAAGTACTCAATTATGAGTACCATACAAGTTAAAAACCCCGCATTTCTGCGAGGTTAAGATATATTTTTATTGAACCTTGAAAAATTAAGATTTTTTGTGTTTACTTGGACATTCTTTTTGAACACGCGGGGACCAGGGAAGCAAATCATCCAGGAAGGAGAGGTTTTTATCCTCTGTATGTTTAGGAAGTTCGGTCAGCAGCAATTCCAGATATTGATAGGTGTTTAGTTCATTTGCCTTGGCAGTTTCTATAATGCTGTAAATCATGGCACTGGCCTTTGCACCATGGTCGGTTTCCATGAAATTGAAATTTTTGCGTCCGATTGTAAAGGGCCGGATTGCCTGCTCGGCATAGTTGTTGTCGGGTGGAACATTACCGTCAGAAAGGAAAACACGCAGGTATTTTTCCTGATTGATACTATAAGCAAGCGCTTTGCCAATGGCACTGGTATGACCAACCTGGGAATATTTGTATTTTATCCACTCGAAATAAGCGTCAACCTTTTGTGAAAGAATTGACTGACGCTGCTTTTTCCGATCGCTGGCAGGAAGGTCATCGAATTCGTTGTCTATATGCAGAATTTCCGTAATACGGTTGTAAGCTTCCTGCGCAATCGTATCCTTCGCATTGGCAGTGCCGATGGATTTTACTATTTCGGCGAAAGGCCGTCTTGCATGTATCCAGCAGCCGGCAACCTTCAGATCCTGCCGTTCAGAAGCAATCTTATGATAAACCTGATAGCCGTCTGTTACGACAGTGCCGGAGAAATCTTTCAGGAAATCCCTTGGGTGGTCACTGCGCCTAGAACTTTGCCAGTCGAATAAGACAATGGGATGTGTATTACGGGTGTTTCGATTGCGGTACACCCACATATATGTTTTCTTGCCATTTTTTATTTTGGCATTGTCAATTCGCATGGTCTTAACCGGGGTTTCATCTGCATGAATGACCCTGCTGTTGTATATCTGCTCATGCAGGCGGTCATAAATAAGGGAAAGATAATAGTCACAGCTTTTGATTACCCAGTTGGCCATGGTATTTGTGGAAAGGCTGATACCATTTGTTTTGTAAGCTCTGGACTGCCGGTCCAGAGGAAGTGCATTCACATACTTGCCGTTTATCATGGACGCCACAAGAGAGGCAGTCGCGATGCTGTTACGGAACAGGTCAGCAGGACGTTCGGCTTTTATAATAGTTCCATCATTATTTTTGGAAGCATATATGTGGACATGATGCTCGTCTACAATGAACGTTTCAGGTATGATATGAAGCCGCTTGTAAACTTCTGGTGGAAGTTCCTTGTAACCATCCGGAAACTTTTGGGCAAGCTCATCCCTGGAAAGCTCATGCTCGAAAATGCGTATAGGAAGCCCACCCAAATCCGCTTCTCTTTTTCCTTTTGACTTGCTGCGGCGGTAAGAAGATATGGTGACTTCTTCAATAGCAGGCTCCGGTATATCTGCTTTTTGAAGCACTTCTGCTTCATTGAAGGAATCAAAGATTGTAAGCTGGCCATCCATTTCGGAAAGACCGGCTTCGGATCTGCGTCCAAACTGACGCTGGTTCATAATACGGATTTGTTCTGTGAGAAGTTCAATCTGCCGGTTGTTATCAGAAAGCCTGGCATTGGCATCATCCAGCTGCTGGCTTAAGCAGCCTAACTGTTCCTGAAGAGACACCACAATAATAATCAGAGCGTCTTTATCAAGGGTATTCAGTTGATCTGCTGACAGTTTCAACATGTGATGCTTCTCCCTTCTGTTCATAGGATTATTATAGCAGAAATGCAGGAAGAATGCGAATTGCGGCGGTTGTGGGGACTGGTAAAAATGCCTATGGATGAGAGACTGTATATAAGGAATGGTAAAAAGGAAAAAAGAAACGCAGAAAAAAGAAAAAGGTGCCGTACAGAGCCATGGAGAGGTTTATGGAATGCAGGAGAAGCTTTCCATGGCTGTGCACAGCACAAAAAATCAGGGAAGAAAATGCAGAAAAAAATTCTCTGTTTTGTACAATGAAAATATGATAATCAGGCGGAATACTCAGGGTGGATATCGTGGATGACAGGGTCGATGGAGAAACCCTGCATGAGCCACCGGAATTGTTCTGCATTCATCTGCCGCAGTTCAGCAGAAGAACGGGGCCAGGAGAAATGACCGCAGTCAACCCTCTTATAGAGGAGTAAAAAACCATCCCCTTCCCATAACAGCCCTTTGATCTTCCGGGCAGAATGACCGCAGAAGAGAAACAAAGAGTTGGGAACAAACAGAGACATATGATATTTTTTCTCAATGATAGCCGCCAGGGAATCGATGCCATAACGGAGATCTGTATATCCACAGACGATGTAGATACCTGCGAAGGAATGGGGATTAGCATCTTTAAGCATGCCGCACCGCCTTTAGAATACGCAGAAGGTATTCATCAGAAACATTGGATGAGGCCTGTATCAAAACGTCCCCGGTAGAAATGGAGATAGAGTGATACATTTCGCGCGAATCGCGCGACTGACACGATAAAGGCAGGGCGGCAGGATTCTCCGGGACAGGTAAATCAGATGCAGGAGTGGTTAATGGAATGATATCATGCTGATCAGAAAGGGAAGATTCCAGGTATTCCCGTTTTAACTGGTGCTTCCAATAATTATAGGCATGGATGGATATGCTTTTTTCAGCACACCATTCCCTGGCGGGAAGGCCACTGGAATCCTTTTCCCGGAAGAGATCTGCCCAATGCTGCAGTTTGATTTGATGAAGTTTTTGTTTTGTATTCATGAGAACCTCCTTAAAAAATCGCACGATTTGCGCGAATGACGCAAACGAACGATAAAAATTTGGAGCAATTATCTCATGAATATGATAGTATGATAAGGTACTCATGGTTGAGTATTTAC
>JAGBEV010000047.1 GCA_017936785.1 Lachnospiraceae bacterium
CTTTCCGCCACATCCAATATTTCGTTTCTGCGCTCTTTTGCTTCCTTTACTACTCTCATTAAATCTCCACCATTTTGCAAGTGACTGTGCCCAGCCGTGCACATGCGATACTACCGACAACCTGTCGGTAGTATCGTACCACGGTATTTCAACAATGTCAACCATCTTCTCCAATCTTAAATGTCATATGTCTCCTCAAGTATTTTTAACCCCTCGTACATATCCTGCCCGAGAATTTCCTGGGTCTTTGCAAATTCATATTTCTCGTGAAGCTTGTTATGTACACCGAGAAATGCCTTTTTCCCATGCTTTCTGATAAACATTGCCTGTGCCTTCGCCGCATTCGCGCCATCATTTTCCGGTGTATAAGAGCCTTTTTCGCAAGTCTCCAGTTCCTCACATTCATAGCAACCGTCGATATTCTTATTCTGACAGCATGCCACATTGGGGCAAACCTTATCCGGAGCGCAGGTGGCAAAGGAGCAGGCATTGTAATCTGTCCGGCAGGATCCGCACCACTGCCCTAAAAAGCAATGGTTGCAGGAAAATCCGCAATATGCTATGGGATCAACTCCCCTCCGTGCAAGTGCGCATAATCTGTTTTTGATCCTCTGCATTGCTTCGATATGCATGATCCAGTGTCGGCAAAAGGGCATTTTGATCAGTCCCAAAACATTCTTTCCACACCAATATGTGATAAGCCAGTTCGCCTCTTCCTCCCGGCCTACACATTCCGATTCGATCAGTCTCTCCTTGTCCGCTTCTTCAAATTTTCTGTGCATATCCCGATAATCCAATTTTTGAAGGAGCGCATTTGTGGATTGCATGACCGCTTCTGCGTATTCATATAACACAGGTACATCCAGTTCTTTGGAGAAATCGGCTATCTGCTCCCCCTTGAGCTCATTCCCGGTGGTGATTCGTTTCGTACCCATTTTCTCCTGATAACCACCTGAAAAGAAGATCTGTTCATCATTCTGTATCAGGGAATGTGCCACAATATCTTCAATCCTGAAAATGTGCCAGATGGAATAGGCAAGTGTCTTGCTGTGATACCCCTTGGCACCTCCATACGGCATCTGATAAAATGCTTCCTTCGGGAATCCGTTTACTATGTATGTTATCTGTTGAAACAGCTCCTGACGAAATTCGATCAAAAGCTTTATCCCTTCCTCGTAGGTAGCTTTTTTCCCGAGAAGCATCTGTATTTGCTTATTCTTTTCCGACCAATCCTTATTCATGTAATCATCTCCTTTTTATGCCCTATTCTTCCACGAAAACACCGGTAAATTCCGGAACACCAAATCTGCTTGTAAACAATTCGCACTTGCACAGGAAAGAATAAAATATGTGCCTGCCCTGTTTACAGAGTGATTCATAATTGCCCTGTCCCTTTGCAAGGATTACATCGGCTCGGTCCATTGCTTCTTTTGCATTATCAGGGAGCATATCGTAAACAGTTCCGGCAATAGGCAGACCATTCGAAATAACCCTTGCCAATTTGCTTATTCCCACATACTTCGCATCTTCTACCGTAGCATCATTAAGCACTTCACCGCCTCGAACCAATACATCTGTCTTAAGCTCTGGAAATCTCCTTTGCAGTTGTTCAAGGAAAAGCTTGTCCAGTACGATCTCTCCGCAATTATCCGCAATCAGTAAAAAGTTGTGTGCATTCTTACATTGATCTACAAATGACTCTATCACATCTGATTCTCTTTCATTCACTTCTACACTGTCCAAAAGAGAAAGGAACTTCTCATCATCAACATGATTCATTGCACCGAAATCTATATAATTACCAACGCGTGCATACACGAAAGCCTTTGCAAGCGGGTCCTTTGAAGTTTCTATTCTTTTTCTGACAGATTCCTCCATAGACAGCACCAGATCATTATACTTTTTCTTTATGTCCTTATAAGGGGCCCTCTGCCCAAAATACCTTTCATAGACCTGATTAAACTGATAAACAAGATAGGGAGAGGTATCATCCTCGCCTCTGTTTTCAATAATGGATCTTATCTCCTTCAAATATTTCTCATCTTCAGCTAAATGCTTCTGTTTATCATACAGGCACTCTGCACAGCTTTCTGTAATCCTCAACTGCCAATCACCTCCGGGATATAAAACTCATAACATGATCTCATGTTGCATCAATTATCTCTTGCTACGTGAATAATGGTTGGTCTGGTTTTCAGGTATTTTATATCCACCGTATCATCACAACCTATCAGGTCAGAACCGTTAAGATAGGATTCATATTTTCTTCCCGAAGCATAATACTCAACTTTGTAATTAGGATAAATAACCGCACCGTTTCTGCTGCTTCTTCCGCTTATCTCACCTGTCTGATAGCCTTTATTTTCATCAATAATATTCGCCACGGTACATCCCCAGAAATTGATATCATTGCGAATCATAAAACGTCTTATTACTGCTAACACCCACCATATGATAAATGCTGCCAGCAGTATTCCAAAAATTAGTCCGCCAATTGATGTGTGCGTGTAGTGGGTTCCATTGACAAAAGTTAACTGTGCGCCCTCTCGCCGAACTTCACAACCAACCGGTCCTAAACACAAACCGGAAAGCATACATAATGAAGATAGCTTTTTCATGTTCATTCATCCCCCCCAAAATTTGGCATTACAATTTTTCATATGCAAGCCTTGGATAGTTGTCTTCTTCAACATAAATCGTACCACAATGTGTAAATCCCATCTTTTTTAAA
>JAGBEV010000048.1 GCA_017936785.1 Lachnospiraceae bacterium
CTAGCTCAGGTGGTAGAGCACTTGACTTTTAATCAAGTTGTCCGGGGTTCGAGTCCCCGGTGGCTCACTGGTAAAAATGATGCGGAAATCCTTTAAAATTAAAGATTTCCGTTATTTTTATATTTATTTATATAGAAATAATTTTATACAGTTAAAAGTAAATGTCTGAAATCTGCCTTTAAAATTGTTAATTATGTTCAGTGTGTGACATTAACACTTTTGCTTTTGGATTGATTCTTTTAAGGAAGTTTTTTAAATATTATATAATTATTAAAATATTAAAATTTTCTGATATTTTAGATATAATTATTGCATATTTTGTAAAAAGAATTATACTTAATTTCATAAAGTGTTAAAAGAGGACTGAAAGGGGGCGATGATGTGAATAAGTTTAAAAGAATCATTTTAGGTATGGTATTGATGGTTTCTATGCTTGCTTTACAGGGATGTTCCTATTCGGAATTAACAACGCCTGTAACCAGTCATTCCCTAACAAGTGATGAATCCAATAATTTTGCATTTCATGTAGAATTAAAGGCAGATCTGACTCAGGGATATAAATGGTATGTCTATGCTACGCAGGAAATCGACGAAGCGGATTCTAAGTATCATGAGGGACTTTTAAATGATACATATACTTCCAAATATAAATATATTGTGCGTGAATCCGGTGAATTTGATCTGTACTTGATTTTGGTAAAGGATGGCAATTTGGAAACTGCAAGAATATATCCTTATGAAATGACAGTGACGGAAAAAGAAGGAATATCCTTTGAAGAAATGTCCGCATACAATCTGAATTCAGATACTAAATTGATGAAGACATTGAGCGGAGCTTTGGATATTAAAACTGAATAATTGAATGATCAGAAATGCCGGATGAAAATCCGGCATTTTTTGTATAGATTAAAAGCCGTAAGAAAAATAAGATTGATTTAGTGAGAGACTTGTTGTATAGGCGTTTAGAGAATGTTTAGATTTTCGGGAAAACTATTTAGCAGAAAGTGTTTTTATGGTATAATTAAATCCATATATGCGCTAATGTGTAAATGGATTGGGAGATTCTAATATTTATGAGAAATCGAAGGAAGATTTATAGAACATTACACAAGTATGGAGAGGATATTCTCAGATCGGATTCTTTTCAGCAGAGCAGGGAGTATGTGCAGCATGGCACTTTTTCTGTTTGGAAACATAGCTTGAATGTTGCAGAAACAAGTCTGAAAATGAGTTGGGCACTGCCTTTTCGTTTTTCAGAGAAAGAATTGGTAAGAGGAGCATTGCTTCATGATTATTTTCTATATGACTGGCATGAAAAAAGAGTAGGAGTAAGAGAGATTAAGGAATTTTATAAAATGCATGGCTTTACTCATCCTGCCATTGCTGCCAGAAATGCCAGAAGAGATTTTAAGATCGGAAAGCTGGAAAATGAGATCATCTGCAAACATATGTGGCCTTTGACAATCATGCCCCCTATGTGCAGGGAGGCATGGGTTGTGACCATGGCAGATAAGTATTGTTCATTGTTAGAAACCTTTCATTTGGTGAAAGGGGATTTGTGTGGATAGGTTAAGTAACGCATTAAGAGAGCTGAAACAAACGGACTTATACCCTTTTCATATGCCGGGGCATAAGAGAAGGGGAATAACAGAAAGCTTAAAAGATATTTGTTTACATGATATCACAGAGATTGACGGTTTCGATAATCTTCATCATCCTGAAGGAATCATTAAAGAAGAGCAGGAATTTGCTGCAAAGTTGTTTGGCGCAGAAGAGTCATTTTTTTTGGTAAATGGAAGCAGCTGCGGAATCCTTGCGGCAATAGAGGCAGTGGCATCACATTCCCAAAGCAGGATCTTAATGGGAAGGAATGCTCATAAGTCGGCATATAACGGATTGTATCTGGCAAATATCAGGGCGGATTATTTATATCCTGAGAGGATGCCGGGGGTTTCCTTTGTGGGGAAAATTACTGCAGAAAGCATAGAGAGGGCATTAAAAGATCATACTTCTTATGATGGAATCTTTATTACATCACCTACATATGAAGGGGTCGTCAGCGATATTAAGGAAATTTGCGAGATCGCACATGAAAAAGGAATTCCGGTAATTGTAGATGAAGCCCACGGAGCCCATTTGGGACTTTGGGGCGGCGATGGATATTTTCCTGCCAGTGCACTTGCCCAGGGGGCAGATATTGTCATTCAAAGTCTCCACAAGACGCTGCCATCCATGACACAAACGGCAATTCTGCATGTTCAGGGGAAACTGATCGACCGCCAGAGATTGAAGATGCATTTGGGCGTTTTTCAATCCAGCAGCCCCTCATATATTTTGATGGAAAGCATGAGTTCCTGTTTACATTTTTGTGAGAAGAACCGGGAGATTCTCATAGAGGGATATAAAAAACGTCTGAAAGAATTTTACCGGGAGGGGAAAAAACTTTCCTGCATTGAAATCATAGATACTGATCTGATAAATAGTCTCACAGAGGGAAAAATAAATGTTAAAATGGACCCTGGAAAAATAATTATCGGTGTTGGCAAAAGTGGGATGTGCGGAAGGCAGCTTTATGATATTCTAAGGGAAAACTATCATTTACAGATGGAAATGTCTGCCGGGGATTATGTGATTGCCATGACAAGTGTTATGGACACAGATGAAGGCTTTCAGAGACTGATAAGAGCATTGAGAGAAATAGATGCACAGGTGATTCCAACCCTGCAGACTTCTTTTAAGGAGAAAAAGGATATTTTTTTGCCGGAAGTTTTTTATTCCATAGGGGAAGCATTCAGGATGAAGGAAGAAATAATAGCCCTTGAAGAATCTGCAGGAAGGATCAGCAAAGAATTTATTTATCTGTATCCACCGGGAATACCCGTTATCGTACCGGGGGAAAAGATCAGCAGAGAACTGCTGGAATATTTACAAGAAGTCAGGGAACTGGGATTGTCAGTTCAGGGACTTCAGGATTATGAGCAAAAAAAGATCTGTTGTATTAGAAATGAATAAGAACAGATTCAAAATAATTTTGAAATAATAAGACAGAGAGGGAAAGACATGAGAAAGACAAAAATTATTTGTACCATCGGACCAGCTTCCGAAAGTGAGGAAAAATTAAGAGAATTAATGCTTGCAGGGATGAACGTTGCCAGATTTAACTTTTCCCATGGCACACATGAAGAGCAGAAAAAGAAACTGACCAGCGTTTTAAAGGTCAGTAATGAATTGGGCATGCCTATTGCCACTTTGCTGGATACCAAGGGACCGGAAATCCGTTTGAGAGATTTTGAAAACGGAAAAGCAGAGCTTATTGCAGGTCAGATATTTACATTGACAACTAAAGAAATAATGGGAACGAAGGAACGTGCCACCATTACTTACAAGAATCTGAAAGGTGATGTAAAACCGGGAATGACGATCCTGATTGATGACGGTAAAATTGAGATGAATATCGAGAAGATCAGCGATGAGGATATTGTCTGCCGTGTTATTAACGGAGGCGTGGTTTCCAACCATAAGGGAATCAATGTGCCGGGGGCGGTTTTATCTATGCCCTATATCAGTGATGTGGATTATGAGGATATTAAATTCTGTGCACAGATGGGATATGATTTCCTTGCGGCATCTTTTGCAAGAACAAAGGAAGATATTTTACAGGTCCGTAAAATTTTAGATGAAAATAACAGCAAGGCAAAAATCATTGCTAAAATTGAAAATATGCAGGGTATTGAAAATCTGGATGAAATCCTGGATGTTTCTGATGGCATTATGGTGGCAAGAGGAGATATGGGCGTGGAAATTCCTCTGGAGGAAGTGCCCGTTATTCAGAAGGATATGATCAAAAAGGCTGTTGCAAAAGGAAAACATGTTATTACGGCAACGCAGATGCTGGAATCCATGATCAGCAATCCAAGACCCACCAGAGCGGAGACAGCGGATGTAGCAAATGCAATTTATGATGGTACAACAGCGATCATGCTTTCCGGAGAAAGTGCAGCGGGAAAATATCCCGTAGAAGCGGTTATGACAATGGCTAAAATTGCCGAAAGAGCTGAAAGGGATATTGATTACAGCGGCAGAATGAAAAAGACAGATTCCGCCAAAGGAGCGGATATTACTACAGCTATTTCCCATGCAACGTGTACTACAGCTATGGATCTGAATGCGGCAGCTATCATTACAGTTACCATGTCCGGCTTTACTGCGGGCATGATCTCCAGATATAAACCGGGATGCCCGATCATTGGCTGCAGTGTAAATCCCAGAGTATGCCGTCAGTTAAATCTTTCGTGGGGTGTAGCGCCTTTGTTGATCGAGAAGGAAGATACTGCCGATGATTTATTTGATGAAGCATCCAGAGCCGCAGAAAAAGCCGGGCTGGTGAAAAAAGGCGATATTGTAGTATTAACAGCAGGTGTACCTCTTGGTACTGCAGGAACCACCAATATGATCCGTGTTATAGAGATCTAAAAAGGACAAAGCCTGAAAGGTCTTTATAGTATGACCGTCAGTCAGATTAAATGAGGAGAGGGACAGGGGAGTCCCGATAGGAATATGGGTAGGATATTTTATCTCATGGGGAAAAGTTCATCGGGAAAAGATACGATTTATAAGGAGCTTCTGAAAAAAGAAAATCTGAAGCTGCAAAAAATCGTGTTGTATACTACAAGACCTGTCCGTGCCGGTGAAAAGGATGGTGTACAGTATCATTTTGTTGATGAAGAAGCATCAGAGGCTTTTAAAGCAGCAGGAAAAGTCATTGAAATGCGGGAATATCATACTTTTTACGGATTGTGGAAGTATTTTACTGTGGATGACGGGCAGATCTGTCTGGATAAAAGCAGTTATCTGATCATTGGAACCATTGAATCCTTTGTGAAAACAAAGGCATATTTTGGAGAAGAAAAAGTAATCCCCATTATGATAGAATTAGATGACGGAATTCGTTTGCAGCGGGCATTGGACAGGGAAAGAAGCGAAGATAAACCCCGGTATGAAGAAATGTGCAGAAGATTTCTGGCAGATGCGGAGGATTTTGCAGAGGATAAGAAAAAAGCGGCGGGAATAGATAAAGTTTTTTATAACGAAGATCTGGAACGCTGTTTGGATGAAATTCAGTCATACATGCTTTCATTTTAGGAAGTGAGGTGCAGTTATGGATATTAAGGTAAATCAGGCGGCACCTGTAACACAGGTCCGGCAGACAGAAACCAGTCAGGTATCAGATGGCACATTTAAGTTCATATTGGCGAGTAATATCGAAGAGCAGGAATTACAGGCGCGCCTGAGCTCCATGATGGAAGAAATAACCAGGCAGGGAGATCGGTTATCCAAAAAGATGGATGTGCGGGATATGAAACGCTATAGAGGTCTGATCAAAGATTTTATGAATGAGATCGTCAACCGCAGCCATAAATTTTCCAGAGAAAATTTTCTGGATAAAAAAGGAAGGCACAGGGTTTACGGGATTATCAGACAGGTGGATGATACTCTGGATGAATTGGCGCATGAGCTGATGAAGGATGAAAAGGACCATTTGGCTATCCTTGGAAAGATCGGAGAAATCCGGGGACTTCTTTTGGATATTTTTACTTAGATATTTTCAGAGACGGATAAAACATGATACAATAATAGTCAGGGCAATGAACGGAAAGAAGGTGGCAAAATGGCAACATTTCAGGATGTGATCGGGCAGGAACAGATTGTGGAGCATTTGAGGACTGCCGTAAAGACACAGAAGGTGTCTCACGCATATATTTTGCAGGGTGAGAGAAGTGCAGGCAAGGAATTTATCGCAAAGGTATTTGCTGCGGCACTGCAGTGTGAAAAGCAGGAGGGAGAGCCCTGTGGGGAATGTCGTTCCTGTAAGCAGGCAGAGAGTGGAAATCAGCCGGATATCATTCGGGTAACTCATGAAAAGCCCAATACCATCGGCGTTGAGGATATTAGAAAAATTACAGGGGACATTGCCATTAAGCCTTATAGCAGTGCCAGAAAGATCTATATCGTCAATGAAGCGGAAAAAATGACGGTGCAGGCACAGAATGCATTGCTCAAGACCCTGGAGGAACCGCCGGAATATGCAGTTATTCTGCTTCTGACCACCAATGTAGACACATTGCTTCCCACCATTCTCAGCCGTTGTGTGCTTTTGACCATGAAACCTGTAAGGGATGAGCTTGTAAAACAGTATTTAATGAAGGATCTGATGATTCCGGAATATAAAGCGGATGTGTGCGTGGCTTTTGCCAGAGGAAATGTGGGCAAGGCGAAGGCGCTTGCATCCAGCGAGGAATTTGACAATATCAAGTCAGATGCGGTAACTTTATTAAAGTACATCCGGGATATGGAGATCAGTGAAATTGTTCTGGCAATTAAAAAGATCGCTGAATATAAGTTTGACATCAATGATTATCTGGATATTTTATCTGTATGGTATCGGGATGTATTGTTGTTTAAGGCTACCAATGATGTGAATCATCTGATTTTTAAGGATGAGATCCAATATATTAAGAAAACAGCAGACCAGAGTGCTTATGAAGGAATTGAAGAAATTCTGGATGCACTGGAAAAGGCGAAAGCCAGATTGAAGGCAAATGTTAATTTTGATCTGACCATGGAGCTTTTGCTGTTGACCATAAAGGAGAATTAGAATGCGAAAAATTATAGGAATCCGTTTCCGTACAGCGGGAAAGGTATATTATTTTGATCCCCTGGATTTTAAGATAGGAAAAGGCGATCATGTTATCGTGGAGACTGCCAGAGGAATCGAGTACGGAACGGCTGTGGGAGATATCAGGGAATTGGAGGAGGAAAAGATCAGCCAGCCTTTAAAACCTGTTATCAGGATTGCTACAGAAAGAGATGATAAGCAGCAGGCAGATAATAAAAAGAAAGAAAAAGAAGCTTTCCAGATCTGTCTGGAAAAGATAAAAAAGCATAATCTGGAAATGAAACTGATCGATACAGAATATACTTTTGATAACAATAAGATTTTGTTTTATTTTACTGCTGACGGAAGGATCGATTTCAGGGAACTGGTAAAGGACCTGGCTTCAGTATTTAAGACAAGGATCGAGCTGCGTCAGATCGGTGTAAGGGACGAGACAAAGGTGCTGGGCGGTATCGGTATCTGCGGAAGGGCATTGTGCTGCCATACTTTTCTTTCGGAGTTTGCGCCGGTTTCCATTAAGATGGCAAAGGAGCAGAATCTATCCCTGAATCCTACGAAAATTTCCGGCGTATGCGGCAGGCTCATGTGCTGTCTTAAAAATGAAGAGGAAACTTATGAAGAATTAAACAGAAGGCTTCCCAATGTAGGTGACTTTGTAACTACAGATGATGGCTTAAAGGGCGAGGTACACAGTGTCAATGTGTTAAGGCAGCTTGTAAAGGTACTTGTAGATACAGGTGATGAAAAAGATATTGTAGAATACCATGTGGACCAGCTTCGTTTTAAACGCCGCCACCGCAAGGATAAAGTAGATGTCAATGATGCGGAGTTAAAGGAATTGGAGAAGCTGGAGAAACAGGAAGGAAAGTCTAAGCTGGATGATAATTGATCTGAAGGAAGGGGAACGGCTGGATGACCTGGGCAGAAAGGGATATCGGATCATTCAAAATCCGGCAGCCTTTTGTTTTGGAATCGATGCGGTGCTTTTGACAGGATTTGCAAGGATTAAGGAAAAAGCCAGAGTATTGGATCTGGGAACGGGAACAGGTATCATTCCTATTCTCCTGGAAGCAAAAACCGAAGCAGAACATTTGACGGGATTGGAAATACAGGAAGAAAGCGCTGATATGGCAAGGCGCAGTGTTTCCTATAACGGTCTGGAGGAAAAAATAAACATTGTAACAGGTGATCTGAAGGAGGCATCCCGGTTATTGGGCAAGGGTGTCTTTGATGTTGTGACCTGCAATCCGCCCTATATGATCGGGGAACATGGATTGACGGGGGAAAACAGCAAAAAAACAATTGCCAGACATGAAATTCTCTGCACTTTTGAAGATGTGGCAAGGGAAGCGGCAGCAGTTCTTAAGCCGGGCGGGATCTTTTATCTGGTTCATAGACCTTTCCGGCTGGTAGAGCTTTTTGGGACCATGACCAAATATCATTTGGAGCCCAAAAGGATGAAGCTTGTGCATCCATTTGTGGATAAGGAGCCCAATATGGTGCTGATCGAAGCAAAGAAGGGTGGAAATTCCCGGATTTCCATAGAAAGTCCTTTGATCGTATACAAAGAACCGGGGATTTATACGGATGAAATCTATGATATTTATAAGCCTGCGGAATATGATGACAGAACATGCAGATGAAATCAGCAGGAAGTATTCAGCAGAAGTAACAGTTAGGGAAATAACATGAGCGGAACCTTATATTTATGTGCCACTCCCATAGGAAATCTGGGAGATATGACACCAAGGGTCAGGGAAACCTTAGAGCAGGTGGATTTAATCGCTGCAGAGGACACGAGAAACAGCATTAAGTTATTAAATCATTTTAATATTAAAACTCCCATGACCAGTTATCATGAATATAATAAGGTAGATAAGGCAAGGACATTGATCGAAAAATTATCCCAGGGAACGGATATTGCATTGATCACTGATGCGGGTACGCCGGCGATTTCAGACCCGGGAGAAGTGCTTGTGGCAATGTGTCAGGAAGCCGGGATTCATGTGACCAGTCTGCCGGGACCGGCAGCATGTATAACGGCATTGACTCTTTCGGGGCTGTCTACAAGGCGGTTTTGCTTTGAAGGATTTCTTCCATCGGAAAAAAAAGAAAAAAAGATGGTATTAGAGGATTTACAAAAGGAGTCCAGAACGATTATTATATATGAGGCACCGCATCATTTAAAGGGGACTTTAGATGATCTGTATGCTGCTTTGGGGGAGCGCAAGATCACTTTGTGCAGGGAGCTGACCAAGAAATTTGAAGAGGTTTTCCCCACCACATTGGCAAATGCAGTAAAATATTATGAAAAAGATGCTCCCAGAGGTGAATATGTACTTGTCATAGAAGGCAAAAGCCTTTATGATAGAAAAAAAGAACAACAGAAGGATTGGCAGTCAATATCTGTGGAAGATCACATGAAAGTCTATGAGGATCAGGGAATGGACCACAAGGATGCCATGAAGCAGGTGGCAAAAGACAGAGGAATTTCCAAAAGAGATGTATATAATTATCTGCTAAAAACTGTTGACAAACCCGATAGTAGATAATATACTTTGAATGTCAAACTATTTCTGTGAATGAAAAAGGAGAAGATCATAATGTTAGAAAGAGTAAAAGAAATTATTGAAGAGCAGTTAAACTTAGACGGAGTTGAAATTACAGAAGAGTCTTCTTTTAAAGATGACTTAGGTGCTGACTCCTTAGATTTATTTGAACTGGTTATGGCTTTTGAAGAAGAATATGGAATTGAGATTCCATCCGAAGATTTAGAGCAGATCACAACTGTTGGCGCTGTTATCGAATATATGAAGAGCAAAGGTGTTGAGGCTTAATTCCTCGCAAAGACCAATGAAATAACAGCGGATTTATATCAGCAATTGAGGAGGTCCGAAGATAACGGATCTCCTTTTTATAAAACTAATATTTTGAATTTCAAAGTATTATGTCTGCGAAAAATATAATCTATTCACAAAAATTTATAAAAAGAAGCAAAATGTCAAGAAGCATAGGAGAGGTTGAGTATGGGTAAGGTAGCATTTATTTTCCCGGGACAGGGATCACAGTATGTAGGAATGGGAAAAGAATTTTATGATAATATTCCTCTTTGTAAGGAAATTTTTGAAAAGGCAGGCAGGGCAGGAGGAATTGATATAGTTTCCCTTTGCTTTGAGGAAAATGAACAGATACATATTACGGAATATACACAGATCGCCATGGTAGTAGCAGAGGTTGCAATGTTGAAGGCTTTGGAGGAAAAGGGCATTAAGCCCGATGTGACAGCCGGTTTAAGTCTGGGAGAGTATGGTGCATTAGTAGCAAGCGGTGTGCTGGATATGGAGAATGCTTTTGCATTGGTGCGCAAAAGAGGGATCTATATGCAGGAGGCTGTGCCGACAGGCGGAGCCATGACAGCAGTTTTAGGTTTAGATACGGATAAGATCGAGGCAGCATGTGAAAGTACTGAAGGCATTGTTTCCATCGCAAATTATAATTGTCCGGGTCAGACGGTTATTACAGGAGAGGCAAAGGCAGTGGAAGCGGCAGCAGCAAAGTGCAGCGAAGCGGGAGCTAAAAGATGTGTGCCCCTTAAGGTCAGCGGACCTTTCCATTCGGCAATGCTTGCAGGGGCAGGGGAAAAGCTGGGAGAAGAGTTGAAAAATGTAGAGATCCATCCCATTGCAATCCCTTATATTGCCAATGTGACTGCAGATTATGTCAGGGATGAAAGTGAAGTAAAGCCTTTGTTGGAGAAACAGGTTTCTTCTTCTGTCAGATGGCAGCAGACCATTGAAAGAATGATCGGAGATGGTGTGGATACTTTTATTGAAATCGGACCGGGCAGGACTTTAACAGGATTTATGCGTAAGATCAACCGGGATATGAAGGTTTATAATATAGAAAAGCTGGAAGATCTGGATAAGGTTGTAGAGGCTTTGGCTTAAAATAACAGATATAAAAAGGAGAAGGTCATGTTAGAAGGAAAAGTAGCACTGGTAACCGGTGCAAGTCGTGGAATCGGCAGAGAGATCGCTTTAACGCTGGCTTCTTATGGGGCAGATGTGATCGTTAATTATAACGGTTCCCAGGAAAAGGCAAATGAAGTAGTGGCAAGCATCAGGGAAATGGGACGTAAAGCAGAGGCTATACAGTGTTCTGTTGCGGATTTTGAGGCGTGCGGGGAAATGATCACAAAAGCAATTGAGAAATTTGGTAAAATCGACATTTTGGTAAACAATGCAGGAATTACAAAGGATAATCTGTTAATGAGAATGTCTCCGGAGGATTTTGAGGCGGTGATCGATACGAATTTAAAGGGTACATACAATACCATTAAGCATATGTACCGCCCATTTTTGAAACAGAAATCCGGCAGCATTATCAATATGGCTTCCGTAACAGGAATTTTGGGAAATGCAGGTCAGGCAAATTATGCGGCATCTAAAGCTGGGGTTATCGGTTTGACCAAGAGCCTGGCAAGGGAGCTGGCAAGCAGAAATATTACTGTCAATGCAGTAGCCCCCGGCTTTATTGCAACGGATATGACTGATGCAATGACCGACGCTGCAAAGGAGGCAACATTACAGCAGATTCCCTTAAAGAGGATTGGAACTCCAAAGGATATTGCAGAAACCGTTGCGTTTCTGGCAAGTTCTAAGGCATCTTATATAACAGGACAGGTTATTTCCGTAGACGGCGGAATGGCAATGTAAAGTGAGAAAGGCGGAAAGATCATGAGTAGAAGAGTAGTAGTGACCGGAATGGGAGCCATTACACCCACAGGGCTTAGTGTGGATGAATTCTGGGCTTCTGTAAAGGAAGGGAAAACCGGATTTGGAGTGATCAGTAAATTTGATGCTTCGGAATATAAGTGTCATGTGGCTGCAGAGGTAAAAGGTTTTGTCGGGAAGGAATATATGGATTTTAAGGCGGCAAAGAGAATGGAGCTGTTTTGTCAGTATGCGGTAGCAGCAGCTAAGGAAGCATTGGCAGATGCAGCGTTGGATATGGAAAAGGAAGATCCTTATATGGCAGGTGTTTCCATTGGTTCCGGTATCGGTTCTTTGCAGACTGTGGAAAGAGAATATGAGAAGATTTTAACAAAGGGACCGGGACGCTGCAATCCTCTGATGGTTCCTATGATGATCAGCAACATGGCAGCAGGAAATGTTTCCATTCAGTTTGGGTTAAAGGGAAAAAGCATCAACTGTGTAACAGCCTGTGCTACAGGAACTAATTCCATTGGGGAAGCATTCCGTACTATTCAGTATGGGGATGCGGATATTATGGTAGCCGGCGGTTCTGAAAGCTGTATTACACCTGTAGGCGTTGCAGGATTTGGCGCGCTTACGGCATTGACCAGTTCCGATGATCCCCAAAGATGCTGTATGCCTTTTGACAAAGAGAGAAGCGGCTTTGTCATGGGAGAAGGTGCAGCAGTTGTTGTGCTGGAAGAGCTGGAACATGCCAAAAAGCGTGGGGCGAAGATTTATGGTGAAGTTGTGGGATACGGATGTTCTTCTGACGCTTATCATATTACTTCTCCTGCAGAAGATGGTTCCGGTGCGGCAAGAGCTATGACTAATGCGATAAAGGATGCCGGAGTGCAGCCGGAAGATATCATTTATATCAATGCTCATGGTACAAGTACTCATCATAACGATCTGTTTGAAACAAGGGCGATCAAACTTGCTTTTGGAGATCATGCAAAGAAAATGAAGATCAATTCTACCAAATCCATGATCGGACATCTGCTGGGTGCAGCAGGGGCCATTGAGTTCATTACCTGCGTGAAGGAATTGGAGGAAGGGTATCTCCACCAGACAGTAGGTTTAAAGGAACCTGATGAAGAATGTGACCTGGATTATTGTATGGAGCCTGTAAAAGGAGAGTTTACTTATGCTCTTTCCAACTCTTTGGGATTCGGCGGACATAATGCCACGATCATTCTAAAGAAATATACAGAATAAGTTGTTGAAAAGAAGATAGAAATATAGGGAATTTTCATGTTGCCTCCGTTTTGTTATGATAAAAATGGAAACAGATGATGATAGCTTATATATATGTAATGTAGAGAAAAGAGGATGGATATGTCAGTATTAACAACAAAAGAAATTTTGGAGATTCTGCCTCACAGACAGCCCTTTATGTTGGTGGACACCATAGAAGAACTGGAACCGGGGATCAAAGCAGTAGGGAAAAAATGTGTTACCTATAATGAGCCGTTTTTTGCGGGACATTTTCCGGGAGAGCCGGTCATGCCGGGAGTGCTTATTGTTGAAGCGTTGGCGCAGGTAGGCGCAGTGGCGATTTTAAGCATGCCTGAGAATAAGGGGAAGCTTGTATTCTTTGGAGGAATCAAGGAAGCCCGCTTTAAGGGAAAAGTACTTCCCGGAGATGTGCTCATGATGGAAACGGAAATCATTAAAATGAAGGGACCAATCGGTGTTGGAAGCGCGAAAGCTTATGTGGACGGAAAACTGGTTACACAGGCTGAACTGACCTTTGCCATTGGAGCGAAGGAAAGCCGGGAGAGACTATGAAAATAAAGCCGCTGAAAATTGGAGATCTGACAGCAGAAATTCCTGTAATACAGGGTGGAATGGGAGTTGGTGTCAGTTTATCGGGACTGGCAGGCGCAGTAGCAGCCTGTGGAGGCGTGGGAATCATTTCCACAGCCCAGATCGGATACCGGGAGGCTGACTGGGACCAAAATCCCATAGAGGCAAATTTAAGAGCTATTAAACAGGAAATAGAAAAAGCCCAGGAGATTGCCGGTGGAAGAGGCATGATCGGTGTCAATATCATGGTTGCTACCAGAGAATATGAGAAGTATGTAAAGGCGGCAGTAGAGGCGAAAGCCGATCTGATCATTTCAGGTGCAGGACTTCCTGTTGATCTGCCCCGGATGGTAATGGGAAGCAATACAAAGATACTTCCCATTGTTTCCAGCTTAAAATCCGCACAGGTCATTTGCAGGTATTGGGAAAAGAAATATGGCTATTATCCTGATGGAGTTGTGATCGAAGGACCTCTGGCCGGGGGACACTTAGGATTTTCCCTGGAACAGCTTGATGATATTGAGGGATTGGACTATGACAATGTTATCAGGAGCATTGTTGAATATGTGGAAGTTTTTGGGAAAAAGCCGGGCAAAGAAATTCCTGTAATTGCAGCAGGGGGCATTTATGACAGGAAAGATATGGAACATGCCTTTGAATTGGGAGCATCAGGAGTACAGATTGCAACCCGTTTTGTGACTACTTATGAATGTGACGCGGCAGATGCTTATAAGCAGGCGTATATCAATACAAAGAAGGAAGATATCATCATTGTAAAAAGTCCTGTAGGAATGCCCGGACGGGCTATATTAAATCCTTTTATGGTAAAAGCAAAGGAAGGGAAAATTCCTCATGGTAAATGTCATCTTTGTATTTCTACCTGTAATCCGGCAGAAACACCTTATTGCATTACAGAGGGACTGGTCAATGCAGTAACAGGGAATGTGGATCATGCTTTATTATTTTGCGGTGAAAATGCTTATCGTGCTGAAAAATTGGAATATGTAAGGGATATCATGGAGGAATTCAGGATATAAGTACGAAATCTACAGTTTTATCTGGAAAGGAAACAATTGATTATGACAATCAGAATTATTGGAACGGGAAGCTGTCTTCCTGAAAATATAGTAACCAATGATGATTTGGCTAAGATCATGGATACTTCGGATGAGTGGATATCCAGCAGAACGGGAATCAGGGCACGCCATCTGGCAAAGGAAGAGACTACAGCGCAGATGTCCGCTAAGGCAGCAAAGCAGGCTTTGGAAGAAGCGGATATGAAGGCTGAAGATCTGGATCTGATCATTGTGGGAACTTTATCGGGAGATTATGTGACACCATCAACAGCCTGTGAAGTACAGAGCCTGATCGGTGCAGACCATGCAGTTGCTTTTGATGTAAATGCGGCATGCTCCGGATTTATGTTTGCCATGAATACGGCTTATGCTTATATTCACAGCGGTATTTATAAAAACGCACTGATCATTGGAGCGGAAACCCTGAGCAAACTGATGGACTGGAATGACAGGAGTACCTGTGTGCTGTTTGGAGACGGTGCAGGGGCAGCAG
The DNA here is from genome assembly GCA_017936785.1 of Lachnospiraceae bacterium. Classification (GTDB taxonomy): domain Bacteria; phylum Bacillota; class Clostridia; order Lachnospirales; family Lachnospiraceae; genus UBA2882. The sequence goes on from JAGBEV010000048.1 coordinate 14,809, forward strand.
TTGTTACGGCGGATGATACCGGACTTATGAAATTTACTCAGGGATCTGACGGTTCTAAAGGTATGGTTCTGGCTTGTAAGAACAGGTTAAATAATAATCCGTTGGTACAAAATCCTACAGAACCGGATTATGTATATATGGATGGGCAGGAGGTCTATAAGTTTGCAGTAAGCACTGTTCCTGCCAGCATAAAAAAAGTATTGGAGGAAGCCGGATTAGAAGTTTCTGATATTAAATATTTTCTGCTGCATCAGGCAAATATCCGTATTATTCAGTCTGTGGCAAAAAGATTGAAGGCAGATCCTGATAAGTTTCCTACCACACTTGAGCATTGCGGAAACATTTCTGCAGGAAGTGTGCCGATTTTGTTAGATGAGGTAAATAAAAAGGGGATGCTTCAAAGAGGAGATAAGATCGTACTGGCGGGATTTGGAGCAGGACTGACCTGGAGTGCCAGTGTGATGGAGTGGTAATAATAGAGTATTGAAAATGGTAAATGAAAAGTTTCGATAAAAAAATCCGGCAAAGAAAGTATGTCTCTGAAATAACTTTCTTTGCCGGATTTTTTATCGTTTTAAATTAACACTATTAATGATTAGCAAGCTCGCAGAGCTCTTCTAACATTTTGGGAAGTTCTTCATCCATGTTTTCATCGGAGAACTGGCAGGTGCCTACTTTTTTATGTCCGCCGCCGCCATATTTTAACATCAGGCTTCCTACATTCACATCGCTGGTGCGGTTTAAGATGCTGTAGCCCACTGCTGCAGAGCAGCCTGCGCCGCCTTTGCCGCTGACAACCCATGCGGAAATGTTCTGCTCAGGGTACATGCTGTAGATCATAAAACGGTTTCCGGTGTAGATAGGATCAACACCTCTTAAGTCGGTAACAATGACATTGCCTTTTACCCAGGTGTAGGCTTTAACCATTTCTTTAAATTTCTGGGTCTGTTCATTGTATACTTCAATACGTTCTTTAATATCCGGTAAGGAAAGGATCTCGTCTGTTGTCATGGTGCGGCACGCATCGATCAATTTCTCCATTAACTGGTAATTGGAAATTGTAAAGTTACGGAAACGACCAAGTCCCGTACGGGGGTCCATTAAAAATCCGATGAGAATCCAGCCTTTGGGATTCTGGATTTCATCAATGGTCAGATTGCCGGAGTCGACTTTGTCAACAGCTTCCATCATGTCATCAAACTGGGGAAATTTTTCTTTTCCACCGTAATATTCATAAATGATTCTGGCACAGGAAGGAGTGATACGGCTTTCTCCTTTATATTTGCCTTCTAATTGTAATCTTTCGTGTTCGCTGGAGTGGTGATCGAACCAAAGTCCGCATCCTTCTACAAAAGGAACATTGGCGAGACAATCGTCTTCAGTCACCTCAACCAGACCATCCTGTATATCTTTGGGATGGGCAAATTTCCAATTGTCGATAATGCCGGCTTCTTTTAATAATGCCCCGCATGCAAGTCCGTCAAAATCTGAACGTGTAATTAACCTCATAATAAACTCCTTCTCATTCTTTATTTTCAGGGCAATGATATGTATTCAATGCCTGCTTATAACCCTGCTAAACTACATTATAGACAATTTCTGCATGTTTTTCAATAATATGAAAAAATAAATGGTGGTATATTGTGTTCAAGCTTACCGGAGATATGGAATTAAAGTCTGGAAGATATCAAACAAAGGGAATGTGAAGGCAGGCAATGTATTATGGATATCAAACAAATTAGAAAAGTTACAAAAATATCACTTTTTATGTTGACACCATTATTGGAATGTGATATATTTATAACGTGATAAAAATATCACATAAATTGATTATGGAGGTAATGATTATGAAACGTACTTTTCGTATTCCGCCGATTTTGGGTATTCTTGGATTTCTGGGCTTGCTGGGCATTTTTTATAACCCGTTTTTTTGCATTTTCTTTGCTTTTTTCAGCTTCTTTTTTTGGGGGCTCTTGGGAAAAGAAGGATCAGATGAAAGGTTGGAAGAAAATATCAGCAAGGCCGTCAGCATAGCCGGTCGGTTGGCTTTGATCCTTTGCTTTCTTCTTCTTTTTTCACTGGATAAAAAATTACCGGGAGAAAGTGTTGTACTTTGGGGGTCGGTTGCATATGCTGTTATTTTTACACTTGCACCTGCTTTGGCATACTTCCTTGATAAAAGGGGGTAATGGAAATGGCAGATTTTATATGCAGATTGAAGGAGTACCGGCAGGCAGCAGGTCTGACCCAGGAAGAACTTGCGATGAAAGTATCTGTCCGCCGGGAAACGATCATTCGTTTGGAAGCGGGAAAATATAACCCATCGCTAAAGATGGCGGTTGATATTTCACGGGCAGTTCATGCACCTATTGAATCTATTTTCATTTTTGAGGAGGAAAAATCATGAATACAAATATGAATTGTTGTCCGGTATGCGGCAGTGAAGAAACTAAGAAAGGAAAATTGCACGGGGTTGCTACATTACATTCATTGGATTCCCGTGTGGGTGTAGGCGCTCCTGAACATATTTTTCCAACCCTTATCATAAAATAAAGGGAATTGATCAGACAAGGGGACCCTATGCTTAACTATATCTGGATTTTTATGATTATCATCGGAATTATCTACGGTTCTTTTACGGGGCAGATGGCGGAAATATCTAACGGTGTCATTGATTCATCCAAGGAAGCGGTTCAATTGTGCATTACCATGCTTGGTGTGGTTGCCCTTTGGACCGGAATGATGGAAATTGCCAAGGAATCAGGTCTGGTAGACAGCCTCACAAGGAAATTAAGACCGCTTTTGAGATTTTTGTTTCCCCGCATTCCCAGGGATCATCCGGCAATGTCATATATTTCCCTTAATTTTATTGCAAATATTCTGGGATTGGGATGGGCAGCCACGCCGGCAGGTCTGAAGGCTATGGAAGCGTTGACCGATCTGGAGAAAGAACGGGGGAATCCGGAATATGGGGGAACGGCAAGTAATGAAATGTGTGTGTTTTTGATCATGAATATTTCTTCCTTACAGCTCATTCCCGTAAATATGATCGCTTACCGCAGCCAGTATGGCAGCGTTAATCCTGCAGTTATCATTGCTCCGTCGATCATTGCTACTTTTATGAGCACTCTTGCCGCTATTGTGTATTGTAAAATAAAGGATCGGAAGCATAAATAGGGCATAACATTGCAGAGTATTTTTTTGCGGGATATAATCATAATAAATAAGATGAAACAGGCTTACTGGCTGCCAAAGGCAAATAACGATCTGAGGAAAATATATGGAAGATTATCGCTATGAATTTATAGCCCCCAATGAGATGATGGATATTCATTTAGAGTTTTCCATTGATCCGGGGCAAAGTGTTATCAATAAGCATTACCACGACTGGATTGAGATTATTTATCTCATTCATGGGGATCTGGAAGTGCAGATCAATAACCGGACTACCAAATTAAAGAAGAATGAGTTTATTGTCATTAACCCTATGACCATTCATTCTACCAGGTGTCTGAATGGCAATACGGCAATCTTATTGCAGATTCCGCTGGCTTTTTTGGAAAAATTTGTGCCGGATATCTGGGAGTACAATTTCTCTGTGGATCTGGATTCAGAAGATCCCAGGGTGCAGACTAAACTTGGAAATATCCGCAGTACGCTTCAGGATCTTTGGATTACCTACCAGTTTCAGGTGGAAGGATATATTTTCCGCTGTTATAGTCTGATCTTTGAATTGATCTACATTTTGATCCACTCCTTTTCCCAAAAGGTGGACAGGAAGGAATTAAAGAAAAATCAAAAGAATCTGGAACGGATTCAATCAATCATTGATTATGTAAAAGAAAATTACAGATCGCCTATCAGTATTCCGGAAATAGCCGGAGAAGTGGGATTGAATGAAATTTATTTTTCCAGATTTTTCAAAGCCAATATGGGTGTTACCTTTTTGGAATACCTCAATATGGTAAGATTGGAAAAGATTTACCTGGATCTGCTCAATACCAATATGAGTATAAAGGATATTCAGGAAAAGCATGGGTTTTATAATGAAAAGGTATTCCGCAGAATGTTTCGTCAGGTGTATGGATGTTCGCCTCATGAAGCGCGCAGGAGTGATCTAAAGAAAAAATAACGGACAGGTCGGCAAACAAAAAGTTTGTATCGACCTGTTTTTTCGTTTGTATCATAGCTTATATTCTTTATAAAAGTTTAATAAAATAGAACCATAATAAAGGAATTCATGAATACCTGAAACGTAAACAAACAACGAAACAATTATAAAATGAATGGAGGAATTGACATGGAAAAGGCAAAAAATAAAGGTCTTTCCATCCTGGAAAGGATATCTTATGGCTGTGGTGACGCAGGATGTAATATTATCTATACAGCCATGACTGGTTTTTTACTTTTATATTATACGGACTATGCGGGGGTCAATGCGGCAGCAGTTGGTGTGATCATGCTGATTTCACGTATCTTTGACGGCGTCAGTGATCTGATCATGGGAAATATCGTGGACAGAACTCATTCCAAATTCGGTAAGGCAAGACCGTGGATCTTAAGAATGTGCATTCCTTTTGCACTGGCAGGTGTTTTGCTGTTTTCAGTGCCTACAAGCTGGGCGCCCAATGCAAAACTGGTTTATGTATTTATCACATATAACCTGGTTTCCACAGTGATCTATACTGCCATCAACGTTCCTTATTCTGCATTGAATGCCTTAATGACTCAGGACCCTTATGAAAGAAGTGTTTTGAGCGTATTCCGAAATCTGTTGGCAACTGCAGGTTCTTTATTTATCAATACCTTTACATTAAAACTGGTAGAGTTTTTCGGTGATAACGCTTCCGCATGGAGCAAGACCTTTGGTGTATTCGGTTTGATCGCCACCGTTTTATTTATCATAAACTTTGCAGGTTGTAAAGAAAGAGTAAAACCGGCTGTAAAGGATGGAGAAGAAAAGAACGTTCCCATTAAAGATGGATTTATTTCTTTGGCAAAAAATAAGTATTGGATCATGGTAACAGTCATGCTTGCGTTGATCTTCATTTCCATGGCTCTTTATGGCGGCGCTACCGTATATTTTGCAAAGACGGTTTTGGGAGACAGAAATCTGGTTGCACCTTTGGGCAATGCAGTTTATATTGCCCAGATCGTAGCGATGTTTTTGGTAGCATTTTTTGTAAAGAAATTCGGTAAGAGAAATGTTATGATCGCAGGATGTGCCCTTAGTATTGTGGGATTTGGTCTGATGTTGGTTACAACCAATTATTATCTGCTTATGGCATGCAGTGTTCTCCGCGGAGTTGCGGCAGCTTGTATGGGTGCGACTATGTGGGCTATGGTTTCCGATACCATTGACTATGGCGAATGGAAAACAGGAAACCGTACAGAAGGTCTTGTGAACAGCGCCTGCAGCTTTGGATATAAGATCGGTAACGGTCTTGGTTCCGCAATCTTAGGATGGATCATTACCTTTGGCGGATATGTTGATACGGCAGAAGTACAGTCTGCATCGGCAATTTTTTCCGTAAAGCTTGCCTTTGCCATTATTCCTATTGCAATTTATGTGGTCATTATTTTAATTCTTATGAATTACAAGCTGGATAAAGAGTTTGACGGTATTATTGAGGATTTAAAGAAACGTGCAGAAGCATAAGCATATTAAGATTCAGAAAGGATTGAGAAGGTATGAATATAAAAGGTGTAAATCTTGGTAACTGGCTGGTACTGGAAAAGTGGATGAGTCCCTCTTTATTTGCAGGAACGACGGCGGAAGATGAATATTATCTTCCGACCCAGTTATCCAAAGAGGTGTATGAAGCACGTATTCAGATCCATAGAAGTGAATATATTACGGAACGGGATTTTGCAACGATCCGTTCCTGGGGAATGAATGCAGTAAGAATTCCGGTTCCTTATTTTATCTTTGGAGACTGTCCGCCTTTTGTGGGCTGTGTGGAAGAACTGGATAAAGCATTTAACTGGGCGGAAAAGTACGGACTGCAGATTTTAATTGACCTGCATACAGTGCCGGGAAGCCAGAACGGTTTTGACAACGGCGGTATTTCAGGTGTATGCAAATGGGCACAGAATCAAGAAAGCGTGGAGTTTGCCTTATCTGTTTTGGAGAGACTGGCTGAAAGATACGGAAAGCGCAAAGGACTTTTGGGAATCCAGATTGTAAATGAGCCTAATACGGAAAGCTCGTGGAATATTTTTAATGTCAGTGAGCGTTACAAACCCGTAGATCCTGAAATGGCAGCAGGAAGCGGTCCCATTTCCTTTGATTTTTTGAGAAAATTTTATGTGGAGGCTTATGACAGGCTGCGGAAATATCTGCCTGTGGAAAAAGCGATTGTATTTCATGATGGATTTGATATCTATAAATGGAAGGATTTTATGCAGGAAGAAAAATTCCAGAATGTTATTCTGGATACCCATCAATATCTGATGATGGCAGAAATGGATGGCTGTCCTCAGACTGTGGAGGGATATGTTTCCTATGTGAAAGAGCATTATTTTAAAATGATAGAAGAAATGCAGCAATACTTCCCCGTGATCTGCGGAGAGTGGTGTCTCTTCAATTCTCTGGCATGCGGTGTGGATACTAAGGGCGGACAGTCCGTATTAAACGGAGTGGAAGGAATTCAAAATGAAGTATTCAATGAAGAGGAGAAAAAGGAAATATATCGTGCAGTAGCAGATATACAGCTGCAGGCATGGGAAAAGGGCAGCGGATATTTCTATTGGAATTATAAATTGCTGGTGGATACAGTAAATGAGCCGGGATGGATCGGCTGGGACGCATGGGATCTTGGCAGATGTGTTGACCAGGGCTGGTTCCCCGTAGAGAGGAGGGGATAATATGCTGCATAATCCGATCTTACCGGGATTTAATCCCGATCCCTGTATCTGCAGGAAGGGAGAAGATTATTATCTGGCGGTGTCTACCTTTGAGTGGTTTCCGGGAATCCCCATTTATCATTCCAGGGATTTAAAAAACTGGGAATTATATACACATGTTTTGACAGATGATGAACAGGTAGATTTGAAAAAGCTTCCTTCTGCAAAGGGAATCTGGGCGCCCTGCCTGACCTATTGTGAAAAAGAAGATTTATTTTATGTTGTTTATGGTGTCATGAACTCCATGAATGCCAGGTATTTCGACGTGGATAATTATTTGATCACTGCGAAGGACATCAAGGGCCCCTGGAGTGAACCGGTATATCTTCATTCCTCCGGATTTGATGCGTCGATTCTTCATGATGACGACGGGCGAAAATGGATTGTTTCCCTGGAATGGGAAACAAGGGAAGGCTACGAGAAACCGGGTGCCATCTGTATGGTAGAATATTCTCCTGCAAAAAGGGAAATCATCGGCTATCCTAAGCGGATATGGAGCGGAGGAACAGACAGGGGCTGCATTGAAGCGCCTCATCTGACCAAGCGAGGAGAATACTATTATATCATGTGTGCGGAAGGCGGCACCGGCTATAATCATTGTGTAACTATGGGACGTTCCCAAAATGTGTGGGGACCATATGAAAAAGATCCTATGAATCCCATTGTAACATCTACTCCCGGTTATTCCAACGAACGCCATGATCCTGATCATTTAAAGCCCAAATATTACAATCCGGAATCTATTTTGCAGAAATCCGGCCACGGCAGTTATGTGGAAACGCCGGAGGGAGAAGTTTATCTGGTACATCTGACCTCCAGACCTTTTGTGCCGGAACTGCGCTGTACTTTAGGACGTGAAACAGCCATTCAGAAAATGATGTGGACGGAAGATAACTGGCTTCGCATGGCAGATGGAAGCAACCTGGCAAAAATCGATGTACCGGAAAGCTCCCTGCCGGAATATCCGGTGGCAAAAATCCCTGATTTCGATGATTTCGATAAAGATGAACTGGGCAACTGGTATTATGCGCCGAGGATCATGCCCCAAAGATTTGCAGATGTCAAGGCAAGACCGGGATATGTAAGGCTGAGAGGTCAGGAATCACGTACTTCTTTAAATAAAGTCAGCATTCTGGCAAGGAAGCTGACCAGTGTATATGCAAGGATCACCACCAAAATGGAGTTTAAACCGGAGGTACACCAGCACAGTGCAGGATTGATCTTATATTATGACAATATGAACTATATCAATCTGCGTAAATATTACAGTGAGACCCTGGGACAGAGCGCTTTATCCATAATCCATCTGGAAAATGGGGAAAAGACGGAATTTTTGAATACCCGTATTCCTGTGGAAGATTGTGCAGTATATTTGAGACTTTATATACAGGGGCGGCATTCCTGGTTTGAGTGGAGCTATGACGGTGTGAATTATCAGAATATCGGAAGGGTATTTGACACCACCAGATTTTCCGATGAATATTGCAAGTACGGGGAATTTACCGGAACTATGGTAGGAATTACCTGTGCAGACAGAGTAAAGCACCGGCACTATGCGGATTTTGATTTCTTTGAATATGTGGCTGATGAAGGCAGAAATGTGGATTAAAGCCTGGCAGTCTGATCATGGAATTTGATGCAGCTGGGATTACTGGAAAATATTTCAGTAATCCCGGCTTATTTTTTACTTGCAATATCGAACGTATGTTTGTATAATGAATATATGAATGAAATTATCAGTGAAATCACATTAGAAGAAAAACTTCATATATTAGCTGATGCTGCAAAATATGATGTGGCATGTACATCCAGCGGTGTGGACAGGAAAGGGAAGGAAGGATTTTTGGGCAATACCAGAGCATGCGGTATCTGCCACAGCTTTGCATCGGATGGACGGTGTATCTCTTTATTAAAGATATTGATGACCAATCACTGCATTTATGACTGCAAGTATTGTATTAACCGCTGTTCCAATGATGTGGTAAGGACCACCTTTACGCCGGATGAGATCTGCAGACTGACCATAGAGTTTTATAAGAGAAATTATATTGAAGGTCTGTTTTTAAGCTCAGGAGTGTTAAAAAGCCCGGCATATACCATGGAAAAAATCTGTGAAACTCTACTGCTTTTACGCAATCAATATAAGTTTAACGGCTATATCCATGTAAAAGCAATTCCGGGTGCGCCTGATGAACTGCTTGCCACAGCAGGCTATCTTGCTGACAGGATCAGCATCAATCTGGAGCTTCCTACAGCGGAAAGTCTGGAAAAACTGGCTCCCAATAAAAACTTTAAGACGATCTTAAATCCTATGGGAAAGGTAAGCAGTACCATTGCAGCACACAGACTGGCAATCGGCAAGGATGCCAAAATGGAAAGAAGCAGCGGCAACCGCTATCTGGAAAACAGCATTTTTACAGGTAATGGAATTGAAGAAAATAAAAGTGAAATCGCACCTTTTACCAAAAAAGAAATGCTGCCGGTTTCTAAATCAGGAGAAAGTCTCACAAGACCCTTTGCCCCTGCTGGACAAAGCACACAGATGATCATCGGAGCAAGCGGTGAATCGGATTTTAATCTCATACAGACCACCCAGAAGCTGTATCAATCATATGATCTGAAGAGGGTTTTCTATTCAGCATATGTACCCATTAATGAAGATTCCAATCTTCCTCCAATCGGTACTGCGCCGCCTTTGTTAAGGGAACACCGCTTATATCAGGCTGACTGGCTGCTGCGTTTTTACGGTTTTCAGGCAGATGAGCTGCTTTCCGAGGAAAGACCGAACTTTAATGAGCAGCTTGATCCCAAATGTGACTGGGCATTGCGGCATCTGGACTTATTTCCCGTAGAAGTTCAATCGGCACCTTATGATATGATCCTGCGCATTCCCGGCATAGGTCCCCGGTCTGCAGGCAGGATTATGAAAGCACGCCGCTACGGAAGGCTGGATTTTGACACTCTTAAGAAAATGGGCGTGGTTTTAAAAAGAGCACACTATTTCATCACCTGCCAGGGGAAAATGATGTACCATATCCCCATAGAAGAACAATACATTACCAGACAATTAACAGCGACTAACTCCAGGGAAAACTGGCAGATCGCCCATCAGAATAATTATAAACAGATGTCTCTGTTTGACGATTTTGGAGTAGGGTAAAGCAATAGATTTGTATGCAGGGGAATAAGAGAGAAGGTGAAAGGGCAGAAAATATCCATGCCCTCTGCCCTTTCACCTTCTTTCATATTCCCCGTCCGCCCCCAATTACTTAAAAGGAATGATAAGACAAAATGACAGTTTTTACCTGCAATGATGACTTCGAAAGTATGATGACTTGCATTTATGAGGCATGGGCAAGCAGGCTCGGTCACCAAAATGTCAGATTGGAAAAGGAACCGATAATTCAACCCAATTTGTTTTGTGAATATGTCCATGTAGATGGAGATGCCCACAAGACAGAAATGGTAGTGCGTTCCATTCAGAAAAAAATATCTTATGAGGCATACGTTCATATGTTTTATGCCTGTCTTTCCAATGCGACCGATGCCCTGGATACAATATACCGGTTTTTAATACGGGGATTTGCCTATGGCGGGAAAGTCATGTCCATGCTTTCTGATCAGACAGTGATCCGCATGATGGAGTTAAGAAGAAATGTGGGAAGTGAAGCCCATTATTTTCGGGAATTTTCTCGTTTTACATCTATTGGAGGAAATGTATATGTCTGTCATTTTGAACCCAAGAATAATGTACTGATGCCCGTTGCGGAACACTTTAAGGACCGGATGCCCTCGGAACATTGGATCATGGTGGACGATAACCGTAGGATAGCAGCCATTCATCCGAAGGACGAGGATTTTTACATCCGTTATCTGACCCCGGAAGAGGCAGAAACTTTGGCAGAGACAGAGAAGGTAGAAGATGAGTATACCCGGCTTTGGCGGACATTCTTTCATACCATTGGCATTGAACAGCGGAAAAATCCCGCTTGTCAGAGAAATATGTTTCCCATCTGGATGAGGAAGCATGCTACAGAATTTATGGATGAAAAGAATCAGTAAAAAATTATGAAAAATACTTGACATAACAGGTCGATGGTTATAGACTGGCAGCAAGAGGTCTATAACTATCGACCATTTGTTTTTTGAATTGTAGAAATGGAAAATGGAGAGAGTGCAATGGAAAAGGCTGTGGAAAATTTAAAACTTTGTGACAGTGATTATCGTTTTATGATGATCGTATGGGAAAATGCGCCTATGAAATCCGGTGAATTGGCAGGATTGTGTAAAGAAAAGCTGGGCTGGAAGAAATCAACTACCTATACGGTCATTAAAAAGCTTTGTGAAAAAGGGTATATACAAAATGAGAATGCCATAGTTTCCGTTTTGATCCCCAAAGAAAAAGTACAGGCTGAGGAAACGGAGTATTTTGTTGAGCGTACATTTGAAGGCTCCCTTCCCGGATTTCTGGCAGCATTTTTAGGAGGAAGAATACTGTCGGAAGAAGAGGCAGAGAAACTGAAAAAGATGATAGATGAGCATAAGGAATAGCAAAAGGATTTCATCATGATCATGAATTTACAAAAACGAATCCATCTTTCAATAAAGGGAGGGAGATGCTTATGGAATTGGAAAAAATATTCTTACAACTATTGAATATGAGTATTACAGCAGGTTATGTGATCGTGGCAGTATTAGCAGTCAGGCTGCTGATACGGAGACTGCCTAAGATTTATTCCTATATTCTTTGGAGCATTGTGGCATTTCGGCTGCTTTGTCCTATTTCTTTTTCTTCTGCCTTCAGTTTTTTTAATTTAAACCTTTTTGAAAATATAGAAAAAGAACAGGGATTACAGTATGTGGCGGTTGCAGAATATGATACAGCAAATCAGATTAATCCGGTAATGGTTAATGAGATGGTAATAAATACCAAGGAGACGGCAATGCCGGCGGTGGAAAATACCGGGGCAGGAAATGTGGCAGCAGGTAATACTGCAGAGGGTATAAAGATCATGGGTATTAAAGAAATGATACCTCAAATTGCTGCAATAATTTGGATTTTAGGGATAGGGTTTCTTTTGATTTATACCATAATTGCCCTACTAAAGATAAGGAAGCAGACAGCCACAGCAGTATTACTATATGAAAACATCTATGAATGTGAAGGAATTCATTCCCCTTTTGTATATGGCATTCTTCGCCCCAGGATCTATATCCCTTTTCGTTTACAGGATGAAGAACGGGAATATATTTTAGGACATGAAAAGCATCACGTTCAAAGAAAAGACTACCTCATAAAAGCAGCAGCCTATTTGATCGCAGTGGTATATTGGTTTTCGCCTCTTGTGTGGCTTTCCTATTATCTGATGTGTCAGGATATGGAAATGAGCTGTGATGAAAAGGTGATCGGCGGGATGGGCAAAGAAGTGAAGCAGAATTATAGCAGGCTGTTATTATCTTTTGCTACAGGAAGAAGAAAACTGGCAGGTCCTTTGTATTTTGGAGAAAGTAATGTGGGAAAAAGAATTAAAAATATTCTGAAATACAAAAAGGCAGGGATAGCTGCGGCTTCCCTGGGTGTTGTTTTGCTGATAGTATTGTGTCTTATATTTGCCACGGATGGAAGGAGTAAGAACAGCATCAGAGTAACCATGACCGATGAAGCTCCGGTTTTATCAAGTACCATTCCCATGGAAGAGTCTGTCCGGCATGAATATACTTTAGAGGATAATATAAAAAGCTATCTTGTTTACGGGGATATTTATAGGGAAGGGGTTTATTTGGGCAGGAAAATCATCGCCTGTCATGATGTATCCAATTATCATGAGGATTTTGCACCTATGACCAGTATCAATATTACGTCCCAGGGTGAAGAAACGGAAGTAATGTTTATGTACAATACGGATATGCTCTCCCGTACGGAATCATTTTATATTCCGGAGAAAGCAACGATGTGGGCGGCAGATGTATTGTGGGATGATGGGGAGAAACGGGAGATCGTTCCTGAAAAGCCTTATATTTATGAAGCTAAATATATAGGAGGAAATGATACAGAGCATTTGGAATGCTTCCGGTGTGAAAATCTCAATGAGGCAAGTGCTGAAGAATGGGATAACTGTATAAATCAGAATTGTACCACAATTTTGCTTAGTTTTGTCTTTTCTGAAAAGTTGGAGCAGGACTTGTTAAAAGAATATAAAAGTGATAATGAAGCATATTTAATGGAAGGGATAGAAGAGGAAGCTTCATTGCAGCAAGAAAAAGCAGCTAATAAAGAAAATAGCAGAGAAGATAATGGGCAGCCGGAATTGAGCTTAACGCAGGTCATGGACCGCGTAGTAGAGGAATGCTGGGATACAGAAGATATAGATGATTTTAATATTGTTTTGAATGAGCTGAAAAATGAAGAGAAAAATTTGGAAATAAATGGATATACAAGAGACAGGATGGTTCTTCTTGCCCGGTCAGAGGATGGCAAGGTAACTGCCTATGGAATTATCAGCCCCGAATATGGTAGTAAGGGTATCGTCATGGACTTTGAAAATGAAGGAGACAGCCATAATCATAATTATTTCGAATGGGATTGGGACCCTTATCGTTTCAGACCATGGATTGAAAAAGCAGATCTTGACAGTGACGGACGAGACGAAGTTCTATTCTTTTTAAATGGTGCTGTAAGCGAGGATACTTATCAGGAACGGCTGATTGTTTTTGAAACCTATGAGACCTGCCATATGGAACCCTATGAATTGATGCTTGATCATATGGAGCCGGATATTGAGAGATTATTAAAGACAGAGATCCGGAAAGACAGCCGTACGGTGGATGTTATAGATGGGGAAACAGGAAACACACTGATATCGGGAATATCCTATGATGCAGGCACAGAGGTGGAGTTTTCAAAAATGGATTATACCTCGAATATTAGGTTTTTGTATGATAAAAACAGTCCAAGGCTTTTTCTTCGGGTCAGACCGGGAATAGTTGCAAATAACAGCGGGAAAATAATTTTTGCGGAAGAGGAGATAGCATTTTTGATTGATTATTCTGAAGATATGGAAGGCGGTCATTTTACCCTGACAAATCCGTCACTGTATCAGGAAAGTGCATATTATGAATAATAAATGAAAGGCATAACTTGCCCACATAAAACATAAATTGTGGTAATGAAGAACTAAAAGGGCAGTTATGAGCGTACTTGCAAATATATCCAACATCATTATTCCGGTTTTGATCTTCTATATTATTGCTTATGGAATGGCGGCTAAAACACAGGTCTATGAATCCTTTATCAAAGGGGCAAAGGACGGATTAAAGACGGTAGTGGAAATTACACCTACCTTAATCGGCCTGATGGTAGCTGTAAGCGTATTGAGAGCTTCAGGATTCCTGGAGTTTCTGGGAAGCTTGATCGGCAAGGTGACCGATCCGCTGGGATTTCCCGGGGAGCTGGTTCCGCTGACGCTGGTTAAGATGTTTTCATCCTCTGCGGCAACGGGGCTGGTACTGGATATTTTCAAAAGATATGGGACAGATTCACTTATGGGAATGATCACTTCCTTGATGATGAGTTCCACAGAGACGATTTTCTATACCATGTCTGTATACTTTATGGTTGCAAAGGTTCACAAAACGAAATGGACCCTGCCGGGAGCGTTGATCGCAACTCTGGCAGGGACCGTTGCAAGTATCATATTGGCGGGAATGATTGTCTGAATCATTTATTTTTTCGACTCTCTTCTAACATAGAGTCAATGTACCCCCTGTCCCACAGCAGAATTTTTAATTTCTTTGCAGCTTCCACTGCCGGAGCTGTAAAATACTGGTTGGTCATGACTGCTCCCACCATGCGGTCATAGTAATCCCTGCCCGCATAGGCTTCCTGAATTGCTTTTACCCCAACCGGTTCGCTGTAGCGTTTGCACTGGACAGCATAAGTAACGCCTTCTTTTTGCGCCAGAATATCTATGCCGTAATCGCCGCTTGCTTTTGTTATTTCGACCTCATCAAAACCTCTTTCAGCCAGAAGGGCGGCACAGAATTCTTCAAAATCTGTACCCTCCATCTCATCCATTTCTGACAGCTTATAATTTCTGCGGTAATGCTTGCCCAGAATAAATGTGAGGATCAAGGCAGCTAAAAATAATATGCAGAATCCTAAAATATAGTAGATTTCCATAAAAACCTCTATTCTGATAATTTCGATTTAGATTTCCCAAAGATAAAAAAATAAATTCCTGATTTTGTTTTTTGAGTATATCATATAAGACGATTCTTTACAATTTTCGATTCCCCACCTATAATTGAAATACTATGGAACATTTAATTTTTTCACTAAACGCGACGATTCCGGTCTTTCTGACTATGGTCATCGGTTATCTGCTCAAACAATGCAGGCTGATGGATGAGTCCTTTGTAAAGACTTTGAACAAATTTAATTTTCAGGTTACCCTGCCCGTTATGCTTTTTGAGGATCTGGCTGGTTCGGATTTTACCGTTGTATGGGATGGAAAATATGTATTATTCTGCTTTGTGGTAACTTTGATCAGCATTGTGGTTATCTGGTGTCTCAGCACCTTATTATTAAAGGAAAAGGATATTGTAGGGGAATTTACCCAAGGCTGTTACCGCAGCAGTGCGGCAGTATTGGGACTGGCGTTTATCCAAAATATTTACGGTACATCCCAGATGGCGCCCCTTATGATCATTGGAACTGTGCCTTTATATAATATAATGGCGGTGATCATTCTTTCCTTTACCGGTCCGGGAGAGCATCAGTTAAATAAGGAAAGTCTGAGAAAATCTGTCATCGGTATTGCCAAAAACCCCATTATTATCAGTATTGTGCTGGGAATTGCCGCATCCTTGCTTCATGTGGATTTTCCATTTATCATAGACAAGACCATACATAATTTTGCTGTTATTGCCTCGCCTCTGGCACTGGTTGGACTTGGAGCGGGATTTGAAGGCAGGAAAGCCATCAAAAAGTTATGCCCTACGGTTATCTGTACGGCTGTAAAGCTTTTTGTACTTCCGGCATTGTTTTTGCCCCTTGCCCTGTATTTGGGCTTTAAAGGAGAAAAAATGGTGGCGATTTTAGTCATGTTAGGCTCTGCAACTACGCCAAGCTGCTATATCATGGCAAAAAATATGGGACATGAAGGGACACTGACTTCCAGTACGGTAGTAGCAACCACATTTTTCAGTTCCATCAGTCTGACTTTTTGGCTTTTTGTGTTAAAATATATGGGAGTTATCTAAAATAGAACAGGAGATAAAGCATGTATAAAGATGATATCAAGATCAGAAGAGTAATCGTACATATTATGGACTCCACTGTGGGAATGCCGGTGCTGTCGGATACGGAAATTGAATTCGGCTCGGAGTTTGCAGATTTTCTGAAGGAACATATTTACAAGATCATTTCCGGGGACGACTGCAAGATGTGCCAGTTTTATAAAGAAGAATCGGAAGTTTATAAAATGCTCATACAGTATGATGAGGAATATTTTGTGGATGTGAGCAAGGACATGGCAAATTTCCTGTATCAGATCATGAACAGCAATATTGATATTCCTGCGGCTGATCTGGTGGTAGTACGTTTTGATGAACGGGAAAATAAATATCTGGCAGTTTTAAAGATGAATTATAAAGAATTTTATACTCATAAAACCCAGGCGAAAGAGGATGGAAATGAAAATCAGATCATCAAGTATAAATCCATTCTGCCTACAGAAAGCCAGCGATTGCAGGAAGCTGCTATTATCAATCTTTCTGATCTGAGCGTTTATGCCATTGAAAAGAAATATGATGTAAATGGAGAGAAGACCAATTATTTTACTTATTTGTTTTTGAAATGCTCCAGCAGGCTTTCGCCTAAATCCAAGCTGTCCATTGTTACAAAAGCGGTGGAAAGTGTACAAAACGGCTATTATGACGAAACAAAACAATATGAAGCCAATATGAAGGCAAAGAACATCATTCATCAGGAACTGGAGGAAAACGGAAGCTTTACGGTGGAAACCATAGCTGATAAGATTTTCGAAGAGAAGCCTGAATTGAAGCAGGAATTTCAGGATAAGATGGAAAAGTATGACATGGTTCATGAGGAAATCAAACCTCAAAATGAAAAAACCGTCAAAAAATACGAAACCCAGGTGTTAAAAACAGATTCCGGTATTGAAATCAAAATTCCCATGAAGGAATATAATGATCCTTCCAGTGTGGAATTTATTACTGAGGCAAATGGAAGCGTGTCAGTGCTCATTAAAAATATCGGATGTCTGACAGCCAGGATTTAAGGCAGAAAATTTATGATCTGATAATTTCGTTGCGGTTTAAGGAAGTTTCCGATATACTGTGAGTAAAAAGCAAAAAGAGGTATTACAGTGGACATGAAAGATACGCTGAACCGGCTGTTTGTAGAGCTTTTCAGGGATATCAATAATATTGAAGAGCGGCAGATCAGGACGGGTGAATTTAGCAATTTAACATTGAATGATATGCATGTGATCAATGCAATTGGTACGGGCAAGGCAAAAAATATGTCCTCTGTAGCAAAGGCATTGAATGTTACTATGGGAACCTTGACCATTGCCGTAAACGGATTGGTAAAAAAGGGTTTTGTAGACCGTGTCAGATCCGAAGAAGACCGGAGAGTTGTTTTGGTGTCTTTAACAGCAAGAGGGAAAAAAGCCTATGCCAGACACGAAAAGTTTCATTCGGAAATGATAGATGCCATTGTAAAGCAGTTGTCTTCGGAGGAAAAAGAAATTCTTGCCAGAAGTCTGGATAATCTGAATGAATTCTTTTTGAGTTTAAAATAAATGAAAAAATTGCGTAAAAAATAAAAAAAGCCCCCAAACTTACCATATATGGAAATAATGAGCCTTATAAATACGATATACTAAAAACCGACAGTGTAAAAACTGGCGGTTTTTCTTATGCAGTAAACCAGTCCAAGTGGAATGTATCAGAAAAAACACCGTCAGGGAAAACGGAGAACATACAAATGAGAAAAATAACCAAATGGTACGTCTTAGGAGGATCATTACTGATTCTTCTTACGGGTGCCGTATCCATGACCTTAGGCATGGGCGGATTCTTTAGGGACGAAATCAACAAAACGATCACAGAAACCACCAGCTCTTTTTTGGGAAGCATCTACCTGGCATTTCTGCTGGGAAGATTCCGGAAAAAGGAATGGGAACACAAAAAAACTGCACAGGAAATAAAAACTTACATCCTCTTCGGGCTGCTCCTGTTCTCTTTAAGGAGTATCAGCCGCCTGGTCTTTTGCGCCTTTGACAAGGCGGGGCAGGAACTTTTGGGCTATCTTCTCAGCACAGCCACAGACCTGCTCTGCCTGATCTTTATCTATATAAAAATGCCTGCAAAAGAAGAAGGGGAAACATACAAATGAGAAAAATACAAATAAAAAAACAAACGAAAAAAATGCGCAGCATGGCAAAAAGACTATCCAGCCTGATCCTCTGCATCATCCTTATTTTTACATGGGAAATGCCTGTTCTTGCAGAGAACCTGTCTGAATTGGACAGACGGCTGCAGGTGCAGAAAGAAACGGAGAAACAGGAAGCAGAACGGGCAGCATGGGAAGAAACTGTTTTTAAAGCAAAAGAAGGCATTACCCTTTCACAGAATGCCCCGGATGACAGGAATAAAAATGAAAATCAGACAATAACTGAAAAGGAACAGTCACCCGAAAAAGCGGAAGACAGCGTCCTTTACGGGAAGTCCCTGCGGATGCCCGAGGCAGATGAAAATACCAGCCCGGAGCTTCTGTATGGGGAACCGGCAGAAACAGGAAAGAATTATAAGACCTTCCGTCTCCCTGACGGGACCTATAAGACCATCTTTACCTCCTATGCCAACACTTACACGGAGAACGGAAAAGAAAAACCCATCGACAACACCCTTGTTTCCGAAAACAGCATGAGTGGGGAAAGCTATACCAACAAAGAAAACGACATCGACATCACCTTTTCCACAAAAGACCGGAAAGAAGCCTCAGTCAGCATAAGCGGAAATGAAATAGAAGCAGTCTTAGAACCGGCAGAAGGAGATTACGGCAGACCCGCAGTTTCAGAAAATGCCATCCGCTACAACGGAGTCTTTGAAAACATTGATATCCAGTATACCATCCAGCCAAACGGCATGAAACAGGATATCATCCTCATGGCGCCCCAGGAACGTACAGAATTTGTTTATCTGTTAAAAAAGGACGGAATACAGGCTGAAATACATAATAACTGTATTTACCTATATGACAGTGAAGAGATGGTCAGCGGAAATGAAATGACAGACAGCCATGACCAGGTCAGCGGAAATAATATAACCAATGAACATAACCATGTAAGCGGCAATGACATGACAGCAGCAGGCAAAGCAGAGCCATCCATCATCATCAGTGCGCCCAGGATGCAGGATGCTGCAGGGATCAGTTCGGACAATCTTGCCCTGGCAATGGAAGAAACAGAAGAAGGATATGAGATCACCCTTACGGCAGACAGGGAATGGCTGCAGTCACAAAAACGCAGCTATCCCATTAAGATCGATCCCAGCTTTACAGTCCTGAAGGGAGAAATCGACAACCTTACCGTATCCAGCCTGGGAGGAGTGGACAGGGAAAACATCTACAGCTTCAGCGGATACTTTGACGGACTGGGAAAAGCCAGAAGCTATGTGATCACCACTTTTCTTTACCAGTCCATCCTGAGCGGAACAAAGGGCGTGGATGTGCTGTCCGCCAGGCTGAACATCTACCAGACCAATGACAGTACAGGATTTAATATCGGATGCTATAGGCTGAAAGACTCCCTTAATTATGCAAATATCACATGGGAAAATTCTGTAGGGATCGACCGCTATGCAGCCGGAG
This sequence comes from Lachnospiraceae bacterium, assembly GCA_017936785.1. Taxonomy (GTDB): domain Bacteria; phylum Bacillota; class Clostridia; order Lachnospirales; family Lachnospiraceae; genus UBA2882. The sequence continues at coordinate 34,613 of JAGBEV010000048.1, forward strand.
AAGATGCCCTGAAACCGGCAGGAGAAGGATGGCATGATTTTGACGTGCGTGATGCCGTAAACGGATGGATCAACGGGATCTATGAAAGCCACGGACTTGTGCTGATCGCATCTGACGAAACCCATCCGGGAGCCATGTTTGCCACGGAAAACTATCCGGATGCGGCATATGCCCCCACACTTGTCATCGAATGGCAGCCTGCAGGGGACGTGCCCACAGACTACAGCCTGGATGACACTACCATCCATCTGCGTCCCATGACCCTGACCTCCACAGACGGGAAGATGCAGTGCTACGGCGTATTTGCAGACGGCGTGGCAAAGCCCTACGCATTCTTAAACTATGCACTGTCCGATACTACAAAAAACTATCAAGGACTCCTGCTTACCGGAAACGAAAAAATCTATCCCGACAGCAGCGCCTTTGAAGCAGCCTTTCCGGCAGGAATCCTCAGATACAAGGATGCAAAATCAAACTGGCAGACAGCATATCCCTTTACGGACTTTGAATACAACAGGCTCTATACCATGAATGCCCAGGCGGCATACCGGGATAAGCTGGGCAAAAAAGTCGCCAGTGATGAATTCCTGATCTATCCTGTGAGCAGATATGACACCATGCAGAAGATCGCAGATTATTACGGAGTCCCCCTTGAAACCCTGCTCTTTGACAACAAAGCGGCGGACATGCTTCTGGTGGAAAACAACACCCTTTTTATCCGTAATCCAAAACAGAACAAAGACACACCCTACCAGCCGTCAGAACTGACCGACCAGGAAAAGGCACAGATCGACAGCGCCCTTTTAGGAAGGGCAAGACACTGTGAATTCGGATTTGAACCTGTCAACCTGAACACAGGAAACTTCTACCTGGCACAGGAAGACTTCTCCTACAGTGACAGCCTGGGAACCTTTGCCCTGACACGCTCCTACAATTCCCTTAACGCAGCAAGAGCCGGAAGCTTTGGAAGAGGATTTACCAGCCTTTTTGATGAAAGCATCAGCGCCCTTTCCGACGGCTCCCTGGTCTACAACAGGGAAGACGGAAGCAGCCTGACCTTTACACAGGAAGGAAATAATACCTACCATGCCCCGGAAGGGTATGACCTGGAACTTGTCAGGGAAGTGACCGGAACCGCCACAGCCGAATTTTCCGCCGGGGAACAGAGCTATCAGACATACCGTTATGTGGTCACAAGGGAAGACGACAGCCGGCACATCTTTGACGGAGGAGGAAACCTCATAGAGACCCGGGGGGAAGATGGGGAAATCCTGACCCTGCACAGAGACCTTTCAGGAAAACTTACAGGAATCACCAGGGAAGGAGTCACCATGGGGATAACCACCACACCGGAAGGTTTTATTTCCACCATCACCATGCCAAACGGCGGGACATTTTGCTATGGATATGACAGTAGCCAGAACCTTGCCACCGTTACCGATCCTTTGGGAGGTGTAAAGCGGTTTTCTTATGATGGAAACCACCGGATGAGTGCATGGTATGACGAAAATGGAACCCGGGTTGTCCTAAATACCTATGATACCAAAGGAAGGGTCATCCGCCAGACCAATGAAACCGGAGGGCAGATCATCCTCCGGTATGAAAACGGAAAAACCACTGCCACAGATGCTGCAGGAAACCAAACCACCTATGAATACGACAAAGACTGCCAGACCACAGCAATCCGCTATCCTGACGGGACCGCCCTATACCGTGAGTACCGGGACCATGAGCTGGTAAAGGAAACAGACCGTGGAGGAGTGGAAACCCAGTTTACCTATGATGAGAATGGAAATATTGTCAAAAAAGAAACCGGAGAAATCACCACCACCTATGAATACGACACAAGGGAAAACCTGACTGTCATTACTGATGCAGGCGGGAACACCTTCCATGCAGAATATGACCAAAACAATAACCTTATCCGTACAACAGATGAGGAAGGAAACATCATATCCTATGCTTATGACAGCCACAACAGGCTGACAAGAAAGACTGACACCAACGGAAATACAGAAACCTATAACTATACAGGCAATTACCTGACAGAAATCCGCACAAACGGAAGGGTTACGGACAGGTTTACTTATAATGCCCTGGGAAACATAAAAAGCCATACCGACGGGGCAGGAAATACCACCACCTATGAATACGATATCCTGGGAAGGAATATCCTGGTCAGGACCCCGGCAGGAAATAAAACCTCCATCACCTATGGAAAGACCGGTCTGGTGCAGTCCGTAACGGATGCAGCCGGAGGGACCACCACCTATGCCTACGATAAAGGAAACAACATCCTCTCCATGACCGATGCCCTGGGAGGCACCTATGAATACACCTATGATGCCAATGAAAACCGTCTGACGGAAAAAGATCCCGAAGGAAACAGGACAGCTTACAGCTATGATGAAATGGACCGCCTCATAAAAGCTGTGGACGGCATGGGAGGAATATATACTTATGAATACGATGACCATGACAACGTCATAAGCTCCACGGACCCCCTGGGAAACCGGATGAGCGCCGTCTATGACCCATACCATGGACTGCCCCTTTCCAGTGTAAACGAAGAAGGGATCAGGACTGACTATGAATATGACACCTGCGGGAACCTCCTTTCCGTGACAAAAGACGGAACCCTGCTGGCAGCATATGAATACGATGCCAGGGGACAGCTGACCGGTACGGAGCTTGCAAACGGTCTAAAAGAAATCCAAAAATATGACGGAAACGGCAACTGCATCCTCAAAACAGACGGGAAGGACCGGACCCTTGCATTTGAATATGACGATGAAAACCGCCTCATAAAAGAAACCACTGCAGAAGGCAATGAATACCATTATGCCTATGACGGGGCAGGCAACCTGATCTCCTGCACGGACCCTCTGGGAAACCGGGAAACTTATACCTATGACGGAGAGGGAAACATCCTCACAAAAACCGACGGGGAAGGAAATACCACAGCCTATGCCTATGACAGGACCGGAAACCTCATAACAGAAACCCTGCCTGACGGAATCTGTTATCATTATACCTATGACCTTTTAGGAAGACTGACTGCATCTGCAGACGGGCGGGACTATGTGACCACATATTCCTATGATAAAACCGGAAACCTGACAGAAATCACCGATGCCCTGGGACAGAAGACTACCTATGAATACGATGCCCTTTCAAGAAACACCAGAACCGTGGATGCCATGGGAAGGGAAACAGCCTGTACCTATGATGCAAAAGGAAACCTCTTGACTGAGACCGCTCCTGACGGCGGCGTGACATCCTATGACTATGACAAATGCGGCAGGCTGACGCAGACCACGGACCCCCTGTCCCATTCCACCCTTTATGATTATGATGCCTTTGACAGGATCACCAAAAAAACAGACCCCCTGGGCGGAATTACCGGCTATGAATATGACAAAACAGGAAACCTGCTTGCAGAAACAGACCCCCTGGGCGGAAAGACCGCCTATGAATATGACCTGTACGGAAATATCCTGAGCGAAACCGATGCCGGAGGCAGCCGGACAGAATATGCCTATGACCTGGAAAACCGCCTGACCACAGTAACAGATGCCAAAGGAAACAAAGCAGAACTATCCTATGACGGAACCGGAAACCTGACTTCCGTCAAAGATCCCCTGGGAGCAGCAGAAAGCTACACCTATGATAAAGCAGGCCGCCTGACCGCAGTCAAAGCAGCTGACGGAGGAACCACGTTCTATGCTTATGACAAAGCAGGAAATGTAGTAACTGTAACAGATTCCCTTTCCAGAATAACCGGCTATGAATATGACCGGTCCGGAAACCTGACAAAAGTAACTGATCCTAAGGGCAATGAAATATCTTATACCTATGATGCCCTGGGAAGGATGGTCTCCGTCAAACATGAGGATGGTTCAGAGGACCTTTTTGCCTATGACCCTGCCGGAAACCTGACCGCTTCCAAAGAAGGCGGCATAAGAATCACAGAATATACCTATGATGAAATGGACCGCTGCACCGGCATAAAAGATGCCCTGGGAAATGAAACCGCCTACAAATATGACCTGTGCGGAAACCTTGCAGAAGAAACTGCCCCGGATGGAAGCCTTACAGCCTATACCTATGATGAAATGAACCGCCTTATAAGCCGTAAGCTCCCCAACGAAGGAGCCTATACCTATGCCTATGACAAAGCCGGAAGGATCACAAAGGTCTGCGGTCCCACAGGGCTGACAGCCTCTTACAGATATGACCATGCCGGAAACCTGACCGCTCTTATAAAAGGAGAAACAGACCAGAAAGAAATCCAGAGGACTGACTACCGGTATGACTGCTTAAACCGGATCGTAGAGATAACAGATGCAATAGGCGGAAAAACAAGCTATACTTATGATGAGGCAGGAAACATAACAAAAATGACTTGTGCAGACGGAGCCGCCTATGAATATACCTATGACAAAACCGGAAAAGTGACCAGAACAACGGACCCGGCAGGACTTATGAGGGAATACATCTATGATACGGAAGGACAGCTCCTGTCAGAAACAAGCGGCACAGCCACAGCAGAAACCACAGCCAATACAGCCGGTGGGGCAGCCAGCCATACAGCCGGCACCGCAGAAAACGCCGCCAAACCGGCGGAAACAGCAGCTGAACCAGACGGGGAAGCAGCATTCCCGGAGCCCGATGGACAGCGGACCTATACATACAGTTATGATAAAGCCGGAAACCTGACCGCCGTAACAGACCCTCTGGCTGGAAAGACAGCCTATGCCTATGATGCAAGAAACCGCATGACAAACACAGTTTCCCCCAAAGGGACTGCCACAGCCTATGCCTATGACAGCCTGGGAAACCTGACATCCCTTACAGACGGGGAAGGCAATACCACAACCTATGCCTATGATGCAAAAGGAAGACTCACCGAAAAGACCACCGCAGAAAGTACCGGCGACCTGACCCCGGGGGAGCAGACCACCACCTATACCTACGACAGCCGTGACCGCCTGACCGGTGTGGCAGAAGAAAACTCCCTTGTGACCTACACCTACAACACAGTGGGAAACCTGACCTCTGTCACCGATGCAAACGGAAACACAACACACTACGACTACGACCGGGCAGGAAACCTGACACAGACCCTGGACCCCCTGGGAAACCGGAAACAGTACAGCTACGACGAAGCCGGCAGACTGACAGAAAGCACAGATGAAAACGGAAACACGACACAATACGACTACGACGCCTTAAACCGCCTGGTAAAAAAAGACACCGGGGAGACCCTTTCCACCGCTTCCTATGCTTACGATGCCATGGGAAGGCTCACCCTCATGGACGACGTGACCGGGGAAAGCCTCTACACCTATGACCATGCCGGAAGACTCTTAACAGCCACCGACGGAAACGGGAAACAGATCACCTACGCCTACGACATTTACGGCAATATCACAGAAGCCACCTACCCGGACGGAAGAAAAGCAGCCTACACCTACGACGCCCTGGACCGCATGACCGGCGTCACCACCCCGGAAGGAAAGACCACCCGCTACGAATACGACGCAGACGGAAACATGACAAAAGCAGTGCGGGAAGACGGGGAGACAAACATCATCTACGACAGACTGGGACGGGTAAAGGCACTTGCCAACACAAAAGACGGACAGATCATCTCCGTTTACGCCTATGCCTACGACGGCAGGGGAAACATCACCAGGGAAGAGACACGGATACTCAAAGAAGGAAAACTTACAGAAACCAGCGCCTTCTATACCTACGATGGAAAATCCCAGCTCATAAAAGCAGAGACCAGGGAAGAAGGACAAAGCCCTGCCACCACCACCTACACCTACGACCCCGCAGGAAACCGCCTGAAAATGGAAACGGAAAAAGGCGGAAAGACCCTGACCGTCACCTACACCTACGACGAAGGAGGAAGACTGACCAGGGCGGAAGACAGCGAAGGAGGAGTGACCGCCTATGAATACGACAGGGCAGGAAACCTCATCACGGAAAAAGGA
>JAGBEV010000049.1 GCA_017936785.1 Lachnospiraceae bacterium
CTTCCTTTCCTTGTATTCCCTAGCCTTCTTCACGAAATTCTCTGCAAATATAGGATTAGATGGATAATACAAATGCGGAAAACCAACAAAACTATTTCCCGTTGTTATGATACAAGGATAACTTTTTCCTGTAACCGGTTTTATTGCCAGACAATCCGCACCATTATCTTCACTGTCATAATAGTGAAATTCATGCCCCCGTATCCGTTCTCCTTTCGGTAAGAAATCATTATTTCCTCCCTCCAATTCTATGTATCCGAAACGAACCAATTTCCCTGTATCATAACATTTTGCAGGCAAAACTTCCGTCATAATATACGACCTTTCCTCTTTATCTGCAATAACTGAGTGAAGATACATAAATCCACCACATTCTGCAACAATCGGCATTTCACTTTCCTCTGCTCTTTTAACTGCATGAAGCATAGTTATATTTTGGCTGAGTTTATCTGCATACAGTTCCGGGTAGCCCCCACCAAGCAAAATTCCACAACATCCATCCGGCAAACCGTTATCATGAAGGGGCGAAAAATACTCTATTTTTGCACCACTTTCTTCCAGCAAATGCAGGTTATCCTCATAATAAAAGCAAAATGCCTCATCCTTTGCCACTGCTATCACAGGTCTGTTTTCTCTATCTGCTGCACATACTTCCGTATCTGTAATTACAGGATACCCTTCTAATTCTTTTGCATTTTCTGCTATTTGAAGCACAGCTTCTAATGATACCGTTTTTTGCAATTCCTCTGAACTCTTTTGCAATTGTTCTCTGATATCTGCTATCTCATCCGGCATCATCAATCCCAAATGCCTGCTCACCACCTGAAACGCTTTGCAGTCAGGAAAGTATCCTACAACAGCTATTGATAATTCCTGTTCTATCAACGGCTTTATTGTTTCATAATAGGACTTGGACATTCTGTTTAGGATAACACCTTTGATAAGCTGTTCCTTATCATAGGCTAAAAAACCGGCAATCAAAGAAATCACAGAACGCCCCATTCCTTTTGCATCTACCACCAAAATAACAGGAGTTTTCGTAACCTTAGCTAAATGATAGGAGGAACCTTCTTCTCTAACGCCACCTAGTCCGTCAAAAAGACCCATAACACCTTCCAGTATGGCAAGCTCCTCCTCTTTTCTGTTTTTGAAAAACAACCTTCGCGTTGTTTCCTCATCCGTAAAAAACGTATCCAGATTCTTAGCCGGAACATCTATTACCTTTTGATGGAACATCGGATCAATGTAATCCGGTCCACATTTATAGGAAATCACTTTTTTCCCTGCATCCTTAAAAGCCTGCAGCAAACCACAGGTAATGGTTGTCTTTCCGCTTCCACTCTTTGGTGCAGCAATCATAATTCGATTCAATTTCATTTCAGACACCACTCCTTTACAACACTTAATCTCTACAAACTCTCATACTATTTCTTATCCGCAAAAATCAAATGCACAAATCCACACCGGATTTTCCGCCTGCATGAAATGATACGACCCTACACTCTTTGCTCTGCTTACCTGCATTTGTACCACATCCACATTTTGAATAGACGACACGGATAAAACCTCTTTGATTTCACAAATCGTTTCCATACTGATTGCATTGATTACAACACGCATATGGGGATTCTTTTGGTATAAAGCAGAAAGAATTTCTTGCATTTTCCCACCACTGCCACCGATAAAAGCATGGGTAGGAACAGGCAATTCTTCCAATCCATCCGGGGCTTTGCCTGAAACAAGTTCTATATTATCCAACTCAAACTTTTCTTTATTCCTCGCAATCAAAGAAACTGCTCCCTCCTTATATTCCACCGCAAACACCTTAATCTCATCAGAAAGTCCGGCAATCTCAACCGCAATGGAACCCGTTCCGCTTCCAATGTCATATACCACCGCACCTTCATATAATTTCAACTTGCAGATACTTACTTCTCTTACCTCTTCTTTGGTCATGGGAACTTTATCTCGTATAAATTCCCCATCTGCCTTTCCATGAGTCAGCGTTCTATTTTCAGGCTTTGGATTCTTGATACAGCAGGTATACAAACCTTCCCCCTGTAATTTCAAACATTCTCTCGGATTCAGTTCCATAATCTGTTGTTCCGGGTAAGACAACTGATATCCGGCTACCACCATACACTCTATCAATCCTGCATCCAGCAATAGTTCTCCCAGCTTATGAATATCTTTCAGTCCCGACATCAACAGAAAAGTCTTCTTTTCCCGACGAATTCTCTTTACTAAATTAGGCAATTCTTTCCCATGCATGCTACAAATTGCTGCATCCTGATAATTCTCACCCATACAAGCTGCCAAATAAGCCACGGAAGAGATTCCGGGCATAACAGTGACCGTAGCTTGCAATCTGCCATGATTTATCTCCCCTAACAAGGCTTCATACAATTTCTGACAACCACTATAAAATCCCGTATCGCCTGAAAAAAGAATTACTATCTTTCTGTCATTCCTGCTACCTGTCACATTTGGCAATCCCTCCAAATAAGGAACAATCTGCTCTGCGGTATAATATGGCTTCTTCTCTATTTTGGGCTGATACCCGGCAATCATTCTGTCTGCTCCAAGCAAAATATCTGCTTCTTCGATTGCCTTTTCAACCTCCTTCGTAAGACAATTAGAACTCCCCATGCCAACACCCACAAGGGTAATCTGAAATCCGGCTTTTCTCTTAATTCTCTGACTACAAATCATTTCCAGTTGCTCACACACTTCTTCAAAGGTATAGCTTTCCTGTTCCGCAGGACAACCGATAACAAATACCGGAATACCCAGATTTTCTGCCGCATCCAGTTTTTCCTGATAGCCACCTGCACTTCCGCTTGCCTTTGTCACCAGACACTTTATTTGATATTGCTGCAACATTGCTTCATTCATTTGTGTAGTAAATGGTCCCTGCAACGCCAGAATTTGCTTACCTACTATTCCACAATCCATACAAAGCTGCAAGCTCTCTATTCCCGGTAAAACCCGCACATACAGTCTTTCCTTTCTGTCAATAAACTCAGCAAAAACAGAAAGTTCCTTGCTGCCTGTTGTAAGCAAAATATTTCCGTCTATTTTCTCTAAAGCCTTTGCACAGGAAACACTATCTTCAAAATACTGTGTCTTTTCATAAGTGCTGGTTACATTGTCTTCTCTCTTTAAGCGTAAATAAGGAATATCCATATCCCGCATGACACTTTTTATATTCTGTGTTACAACTTCCGCATAGGGATGGGTTGCATCCACCACTGCTACAAAGCCGCCTGCCTCAATATAACTCCTGATTTCTTCTTGATTCATTCTACCCTTATGTATCTTTGCAAGAGGATGCTCCTTTAGTACAATTTCCCCATATTCCGTAGCCACGCATAGGGTGTGTGCGATTCCTGCTATCGCCAAGCACTCCGACAATTCTCTACCTTCCGTTGTTCCTGCAAATATCAGTATTTCCTTCAATTTGATAACCTCGTTTCGTAATCAGTTTTCCGTTTACAAGTTCCGAACCGGAATTTCCTATAAAAACTGTAGTGGACATATTTACCTGTGTTTCTCTTAGTTCCTTCAAAGTACAAGTTACTGCTCTTGTTCCTTCCCTGCCGATATTCTCCACAAATCCGCAGGGTCTTTCCTCCTCTATCACACGAAGCAGAATATCACAGGCTCTCATTAGATAATCTTTTCTTTTATGACTGGATGGATTATAAATTGCTATGGCAAAATCACCCTCCGCCGCAGCTATCAGTCGTTTCTCTATTTTTTCCCAAGGAGTCAGCAAATCACTTAAACTAATCACACAGAAATCATGATTAAGAGGTGCTCCCAAAACCGCTGCTCCGCTGCTTGCCGCAGTAATTCCCGGAATCACAATAAGCTCCGTTTCCGGGTATTCCTTTCCCATCTCATACATCAAGGATGCTAACCCATAAATTCCTGCATCCCCACTGCAAATCAATGCTACCTGCTTTCCCTTAGCCGCTTCTTCGAAGCATAATCTGCAACGCTCTGTTTCCTGTCGCATGGGTGTAGTCAACATTTCTTTTCCCGCAAAACGCTCCCCCAACAACTTCACATATACAGTATAGCCAATGATAACATCTGAATTCTCCAATGCCCAAATCGCTTCCCCTGTCATCATCTCTTCTTTTCCCGGCCCCATACCTATAATATATATCTTACTTTTCATCAAACCCTACGCTCCATTCTCTTTTCGCAATGGCAATAGTCATTCCATCCTCTGCCTGCTTTTTATAAATAAGTTTTCCATCACACCCACAAGCTTTCAATGCTGCTCTTTCACATACATTGTCCACACCTACCTGCTCCTTTACAAAATCAGAAGCACTAAAATCACCTTGAATCTGCTGCAACTCCTCTCTGGTATAAGTCCAAAAAGGAATTCTCTGCTTATCACACCATGCAACCAATCCTACTTCGTCCTTTTTCTTATCTATGGATGCCACTGCCATAATTTGCTCTATAGAAATCCCTGACTTATCCAGATTCTTTAAGATAAACTGATTTATTTTCTCTTCTTCTTTTCCTCGTTTACATCCTATACCAATAATGTATTCTTTCGGATTTAAGGTTAATAATGCTCCCTTTACCCCAGCTTTTGTGGTGATTATCACATCTGCGGTCTGATCTATC
>JAGBEV010000050.1 GCA_017936785.1 Lachnospiraceae bacterium
AGATCGAAGCAGCACGTATCGCATTAACACGTTATACAAAGCGTGCAGGTAAAGTTTGGATCAAAATTTTCCCTGACATACCAGTAACAGCAAAACCAGCAGAAACACGTATGGGTTCCGGTAAAGGTGCTCTGGAATACTGGGTAGCAGTTGTTAAGCCAGGCCGTGTAATGTTTGAGATCGCCGGAGTACCGGAAGATGTCGCCAGAGAAGCATTACGTCTTGCAACACATAAGCTTCCATGTAAATGTAAAATCGTTTCTAAAGCAGACTTGGAAGGCGGTGTATCAAATGAAAACTAATAAATATGTAGAAGATTTAAAGGCAAAATCAGCTGCAGAGTTAGCAGATGAGTTAGTAGCTACTAAGAAAGAACTTTTCAATTTGAGATTCCAAAATGCAACCAATCAGTTAGACAATACCAGCAGAATCAAAGAGGTTCGTAAGAACATCGCCAGAATTCAGACGGTTATTACGCAGAAAACTAAAGTTGCAGAATAATTCTCGACAGGAAGGAGAATAGATCGTGGAAGAAAGAAATTTAAGAAAAACACGTACCGGTAAGGTCGTAAGCAATAAAATGCAGAAAACAATCGTTGTTGCTGTAGAAGACCATGTAAAACATCCTCTTTACAAAAAGATCGTGAAAAGAACTTACAAGTTAAAAGCTCATGATGAAAACAACGAATGTAATATCGGCGATACCGTAAAAGTAATGGAGACAAGACCTTTATCCAAAGATAAGAGATGGAGACTTGTTGAAATCGTAGAAAGAGCTAAATAAGCATTTAGGAAGGAGAATTGGCATGATTCAACAGGAAAGCAGACTGAAAGTTGCTGATAACACCGGCGCAAAAGAGTTACTTTGCATCCGTGTTATGGGTGGATCAACAAGAAGATATGCCAGCATTGGTGATGTGATCGTTGCTACTGTTAAAGATGCAACACCAGGCGGCGTTGTAAAAAAAGGCGATGTAGTAAAAGCTGTCGTAGTTCGTTCCGTAAAAGGCGCTCGTCGTAAAGACGGTTCTTATATCAGATTTGACGAAAATGCTGCTGTTATTATTAAAGACGATAAAACTCCCAGAGGAACTCGTATTTTTGGACCAGTAGCAAGAGAGCTTCGTGATAAACAGTTTATGAAAATTGTTTCCTTAGCTCCCGAAGTATTATAGGAGGTGCCCTATGTTAAAGATTAAAAAAGGCGATGTGGTTAAAGTTATCGCCGGTAAGAACAAAGATAAAGAAGGAAAAGTTGTTTCCGTAGATCCCAAGAACGGCAAGATCGTTGTTGAGGGTGTAAATATGGTTACAAAGCATATGAAACCTTCACCTGCTAACCAAAATGGCGGCAGAATCGAAATGGAAGCACCTATCGATGTGTCTAACGTAATGCTTGTTGTAGACGGAAAAGCTACAAGAGTAGGCTTCAAGTTTGAAGACGGCAAAAAAGTACGTTATGCAAAATCCACAGGTGAGGTTATAGCCGATAAAAAAGATAAATAGGAGAGGAGGACGAATCTGTGAGCAGACTTAAAGATTTATATAAAGACGAGATCGTAGATGCTATGATCAAAAAGTTCGGATATAAAAATATCATGGAAGTACCGAAGCTTGATAAGATCGTTATCAACATGGGCGTTGGCGAAGCAAAAGACAATGCAAAAGCTTTGGAATCCGCTGTGAAAGACTTAGAGACCATTGCTGGTCAGAAAGTTATCACAACAAAGGCAAAGAAGTCAGTTGCTAACTTCAAATTAAGAGAAGGTCAGGCAATCGGCTGCAAAGTAACATTGCGTGGCGAGAAGATGTATGAGTTTTTAGACCGTTTGGTAAACCTTGCATTACCCCGTGTACGTGACTTTAGAGGTGTTAATCCAAACGCATTTGATGGCAGAGGTAACTATGCACTTGGTATCAAAGAGCAGATTATCTTCCCTGAGATCGAGTACGATAAGGTTGATAAGGTAAGAGGTATGGATGTTATTTTCGTAACAACAGCCAAGACCGATGAAGAAGCTCGTGAGTTATTGACATTATTCAATATGCCGTTTGCAAAATAAAAGGAGGTAAATTCGCATGGCTAAGAAAGCAATGAAGATTAAACAGCAGCGCCCTGCTAAATTCTCCACAAGAGAATATACTCGCTGCAGAATCTGTGGACGTCCACATGCATACTTAAGAAAATATGGTATTTGTAGAGTTTGCTTCCGCGAGTTAGCATACAAAGGACAAATTCCAGGCGTAAAGAAAGCTAGCTGGTAAGATATAGAAAAGGAGGCAACATACAATGGCAATGAGTGATCCAATTGCAGATATGCTTACAAGAATTCGTAATGCGAACACTGCAAAACATGATACAGTAGATGTACCTTCCTCCAAGATGAAACTTGCTATCGCAGACATCTTAGTTGAAGAAGGATATATTAAAAAATATGATTTGATCGAAGATGGAAACTTTAAGACAATCCGCATTACCTTAAAATACGGTGCAGATAAGAACGAAAAGATCATCTCCGGCATCAAGAGAATTTCCAAACCCGGTTTACGTGTATATGCTGGCAAGGAAGACCTTCCTAAAGTATTAGGCGGTTTAGGTATTGCAATCATTTCCACAAACCAGGGTGTTGTAACTGACAAGAAAGCAAGAGAGCTTCAGGTAGGCGGCGAAGTTCTGGCGTTTGTATGGTAAGCCTAGAGCACTTAACGAGGTTTTTCACGAGTTTAGTGCGAAGGCTGCTCGAAGGAACTTGGCGAGGTCTTCTCGAGCCTAGTGAATCGAGCTACCTTATATCTGTAGTTACTAACTATTAACTCATTCAAACAATATATAGGAGGTACGGGCATGTCACGTATAGGAAGAATGCCAATCGCGATTCCTGCAGGCGTAACTGTAGAAATTGCAGAAAATAATAAAGTGACTGTAAAAGGTCCAAAAGGTACACTTGAGAGAGTGTTACCTTCTGAGATGGAAATCAAAAAAGAAGGCGAGCAGGTTGTTGTTACCAGACCTAACGATTTAAAGAAAATGAAATCCTTACATGGTCTGACAAGAACACTGATCCACAACATGGTTGTTGGTGTAACCGAAGGTTACGAAAAGAAACTGGAAGTAAACGGTGTAGGTTACAGAGCATCCAAACAGGGTAAGACATTAACATTGAACTTAGGTTACTCTCATCCGGTTGAAATGACAGATCCTGAAGGCATTGAAACAGTTCTGGACGGACAGAACATCATCATTGTTAAAGGTATTGATAAAGAAAAAGTTGGCCAAGTCGCAGCTGAAATCAGAGATAAGAGAAGACCTGAACCTTACAAAGGCAAAGGTATTAAATATGCTGATGAAGTTATCAGACGTAAAGTTGGTAAGACTGGTAAGAAATAGATAAGGAGAGTGTAAAAATGGTTAATAAAGAATCAAGACAGAAAATTCGTGTGAAAAAACACTACAGATTGCGTAATTCTTTAAGCGGAACACCTGAAAGACCACGCCTTGCTGTGTTTAGAAGTAATAATCATATGTATGCTCAAATTATCGACGACACTGTTGGTAACACCTTAGTTGCAGCTTCCACTCTTGAAAAAGATGTAAAGGCTGAATTAAAGAAAACCAATGACGTTGAAGCAGCAGCATATTTAGGAACTGTAATTGCGAAAAAAGCATTAGACAAAGGTATCAAAACAGTAGTCTTTGATAGAGGCGGCTTTATATACCAGGGTAAGATCGCAGCATTAGCAGAGGCAGCCAGAGAAGCTGGTCTGGAATTTTAGGAAGGGAGAAAAGACACATGAAACGTTCAATCATAGACACAAGTAATATGGAACTTACTGAAAAAGTCGTTTCCATTAAGCGTGTAACAAAGGTTGTTAAAGGTGGCCGTAACATGCGTTTTACAGCACTGGTTGTTGTAGGTGACGGCAACGGACACGTTGGCGCCGGTCTTGGAAAAGCTACTGAAATTCCGGAAGCTATCCGTAAAGGAAAAGAAGATGCTACAAAGAGACTTGTAAGCGTTGCATTAGATGAGAACAACAGTATTACACATGATATCTACGGAAAGTTCGGAAGCGCAAGCGTGCTTTTAAAGAGAGCTCCCGAAGGTACCGGTGTTATCGCCGGTGGTCCTGCCCGTAACGTATGTGAACTTGCAGGTATTAAAAATATCCGTACAAAATCTTTAGGTTCCAACAATAAGCAGAACGTTGTTCTTGCAACTATTGAAGGATTAAGCCAGTTAAAGACTCCTGAAGAAGTAGCTAAGAACCGCGGTAAAGCTGTAAGCGATATCATGGCTTAAGGAGGAAGTAAAAATGGCAGATAAGAAAGTAAAAGTAACTTTAGTAAAATCTACGATCGGCGCTATTCCCAAGCATAAGAAAACAGTAGCCGCTTTAGGTTTAAGAAAGTTAAATAAAACTGTAGAATTACCTGATAATGATGCAACCAGAGGCATGATCAACCAGGTGAAACATTTAGTTAAAGTTGAAGAAGCATAAATCAGGTTAAGGAGGTGCGATCATGGAATTATCAAATTTAAGACCTGCGGAAGGTTCTAAACACAGTGATAATTTTAGAAGAGGCCGTGGACACGGATCAGGTAACGGCAAAACCGCTGGTAAAGGCCACAAAGGACAGAAAGCCCGTTCCGGAGCTCCCAGAGTTGGTTTTGAAGGTGGACAGATGCCTTTATACAGAAGAATTCCTAAGAGGGGATTCAAGAATAGAAATTCTAAAGAAATCGTTGGCATTAATTTAACTGCATTGGAAAGATTTGATGATGGTGCTACAGTTGATGTAGAAGCATTGTTAAATGCAGGCGTTATTAAAAATCCAAGAGATGGAGTTAAGATCCTCGGAAACGGAGAACTTACCAAAAAGCTTACAGTTAAAGTAGATGCTTTCAGCGCATCCGCTAAAGAAAAAATTGAAGCAGTTGGTGGAACAGCAGAGGTGATCTAATGTTAGAAACCTTAAAAAATGCCTTTAAAGTCAAAGAAGTTAGAAACAGACTTTTGTTTACCCTGGCAATGTTAGTTGTCATCCGTTTTGGATGCCAGCTGCCTGTTCCGGGGGTAAACAGGGAGTTCTTTGCCCAATGGTTTGAACAGCAGACCGGCGGAACATTCGGCTTTTTTGATGCATTTACCGGAGGTTCATTCTTAAGAATGTCCGTGCTTGCATTGAATATTACACCGTATATCACATCATCCATTATCATGCAGCTTCTTACCATTGCGATTCCCAAGCTGGAAGAAATGCAGAGAGATGGTGAAGACGGCAGGAAGAAAATTGCGGCAATTACCCGTTATGTGACTGTAGGACTTGCATTGATCGAGTCTTCTGCAGTGGCTATTGGTTTTGGTAACCAGGGATTGTTGGAAGGCGACATCGTCGTTTTGGATTATGTTGTTGTTATTGTGGCATTGACAGCAGGCAGTGCGTTCTTAATGTGGATTGGCGAGAGAATTACCGAGAATGGTGTTGGAAACGGTATTTCAATCGTGCTTGTTATCAATATTATATCAAGAATACCGGAGGATTTTGCGAACCTGTACGACCAGTTTGTTAAGGGAGCGGAAACCATTGCTCTCGGTGTGGTAGCAGCAGTTGTCATTGTAGCAGTTGTTGTAGGTATGATCATCATCGTAGTTATTTTAAATGACGGTGTGCGCAAAATTCCCGTACAGTATGCAAAGAAGATTCAGGGCAGACGTACTGTAGGCGGACAGAACTCAACCATTCCGCTGAAGATCAATACTGCCGGAGTTATTCCGATCATCTTTGCATCATCCCTGATGGAATTTCCCATTGTCATCTGTCAGTTGTTAGGATACAGCGGAACCGGTGTATGGGGTGAAATCTTAAAAGGTTTAAATTCCAATAACTGGTGTAAACCAAGTATGCCTCAATATTCAATCGGACTTTTGGTTTATGTGATCTTAGTAGTATTTTTTGCATACTTCTATACATCCATTACCTTTAATCCACTTGAGGTATCCAACAATATTAAAAAACAGGGTGGTTTCATTCCGGGAATAAGGCCCGGCAAACCTACTACGGAATATTTAAGTAAAATTCTTACCTATATTATATTTATCGGTGCATGTGGACTGATCATCGTTGCAATTATTCCATACATTTTTAATGGTGTATTCGGAGCAAATGTTTCCTTTGGAGGAACGAGTTTGATCATTATTGTCAGCGTAGTCCTCGAAACCGTTAAACAGATTGAATCCCTGTTGCTGGTAAGAAATTATAAAGGTTTTTTAAATGACTAAGATTTAGAAACATGTACATTCTGGGACAGGCGGATTCCGCTTTGTCCCATGAATTGCATATACGCTCGGAGGTTAGAAATGAAAATTATTATGTTAGGTGCTCCCGGTGCGGGGAAAGGCACACAGGCTAAAATGATCGCTGATAAATACAGCGTTCCTCATATTTCTACAGGTGATATTTTCAGAGCTAATATCAAAAACGGTACAGAGCTTGGCATGGAAGCAAAAAAATACATGGATCAGGGTCTTTTAGTTCCGGATGAACTGACAGTAAAGATCTTACTGGACCGTGTTGCACAGGATGACTGCAAGAACGGCTATGTATTGGATGGTTTTCCCAGAACAATTCCTCAGGCAAACGTATTGGATGAGGCATTAAACAAGCTTGGCGATAAGATTGATTATGCTATCAATGTGGATGTACCGGATGAAAACATCATCAGAAGAATGGGCGGAAGAAGAGCCTGCGTATCCTGCGGAGCAACATATCATATTGAACACGTTCCTCCTAAAACAGAAGGAATTTGTGATAGATGCGGCAAGGAGCTTATCTTAAGAGATGATGATAAGCCCGAAACCGTGAAAAACAGATTGGATGTTTATCATGAGCAGACACAGCCTTTGATCGATTTTTATGAGAAAAAAGGTGTGTTAAAGAGTGTAGACGGTACTGTGGATATGAAAGATGTATTTGCAGCTATCGTAGACATTTTAGGAGAATAAGAAAATGGCTGTTTCAATTAAATCTGCAAGAGAGATTGAGTTAATGCGTGAATCCTGTAAGCTTCTGGGCGATGTGTTCCATCAGATGGAGCTGGCGATTGAGCCGGGAATTTCCACTATGGAAATCAACGATCTGGGAGATAAATTGATTCGTGCCCACGGATGCGTCCCCAACTTTTTACATTATCAGGGTTATCCTGCTTCCATCTGCGTTTCCGTCAATGAGGAAGTCGTTCATGGAATTCCCAGAAAAGACAGAATATTGCAGGAAGGCGATATTGTCAGTCTGGATGCAGGATTGATCTATAAAGGTTTCCATTCCGATATGGCAAGAACCTTCGGTGTCGGAGAGATCAGCGAAGATGCAAAGCTGCTGATTGAGCGCACAAGGCAAAGCTTCTTTGAAGGAATAAAAATGGCAAAAGATGGCAATCATCTATTTGATATATCTAATGCCATTGATGCTTATATCAGCCAGTTCGGTTACGGAATCGTAAGAGATCTGGTAGGACACGGAATCGGAACTCATTTACATGAAGATCCCCAGATCCCCAATTTTGCACAAAAGAGAAGAGGCTTGAAGCTTTGTGCAGGAATGACATTTGCCATAGAACCCATGATCAATATGGGAACAGGAGATGTGGAATGGCTGGATGATGACTGGACGGTTGTTTCGGCAGACAACAGCCTTTCGGCTCACTATGAAAACACTGTTCTGATCCTGCCTGAAGGCGAGCCGGAAATCCTGACATTAATATAGAGGAAACGAAATGATTGGTAATATTGCAGTATCAATGGCGGGACACGATAAAGGCAGTGTTTATGTCATTGTAAAGGAAGATGCTGAATATGTATATTTATGTGACGGCAATCTGAAACTTTTGGGAAAACCCAAAAAGAAATCCAGAAAGCACGTTGCGGTCAATAAAACCTTTAACACCCGGGAAGCAGGAAAGAAGCTTCAGAACGGCGAACCGGTTTATGACCACGAGATCAAGAGAATCATAAAACTTTTTAAGATGCATATAGGAAATGCGGAGGTATGATATGTCAAAAGCAGATGTAATCGAAATCGAAGGAACAGTAGTTGAGAAATTACCTAACACCATGTTTCAGGTAGAACTGGAAAACGGACATAAGGTCTTAGCTCACATCAGCGGAAAGCTGAGACAGAACTTTATCCGTATTCTTCCCGGAGATAAAGTAACATTGGAGTTATCCCCTTATGATCTTTCTAAAGGAAGAATCATCTGGAGAGATAAATAAGAGTTAGTGAAAACCAAGTTTAGCACTGGCGGGAAGACAGAAAAAAGATAAAAATATAATGGACAAAAGGGATTGCAATTAGAAAACCCTTATGCTATAATGTAAAACGGTCTTTTTGTGAAAGGAGGGTTTAACGTGAAAGTTAGATCATCAGTAAAACCAATTTGCGAAAAATGCAAAGTAATTAAAAGAAAAGGGAAAATCAGAATTATCTGTGAAAACCCTAAACACAAACAGGTACAGGGATAATCCACAATTAACAGACCAGAAGTGGAAGCTTTATCGGATCGAAAAGCGGCTGAGGCATGTCCTGCCGTCATCAGGATGTGCTGTTTAAGATAATTGAACGTAGATGAGCCTACGGGAGATTACTTATTGATACCGAGAAGACATCTTTAGTATCGGAAAGATCGGGTAGATACCCGGTTGGGGATCCTATATCCCCCAATCAATTAGTAACTATTTAAACAAATGGAGGAATTTTTAAAATGGCTCGTATTGCAGGTGTTGACTTACCAAGAGACAAACGTGTTGAAATCGGTCTTACTTATATTTACGGAATCGGCAGAGTAAGTTCCAACCGTATTTTAGCAGAAGCAAAAGTTAATCCCGACACACGTTGCAGGGATTTAACTGACGAAGAAGTTAAAAGAATCAGTGAAGTGATCGATGCAACTCAGACTGTTGAAGGTGATTTAAGAAGAGAAATCGCTTTGAACATCAAGAGATTACAGGAAATCGGATGCTATAGAGGAATCCGTCACAGAAAAGGACTTCCGGTTCGCGGTCAGAAGACCAAAACAAACGCAAGAACCAGAAAAGGTCCTAAGAGAACAGTAGCAAATAAGAAGAAATAATCAAAGCATATTGAAGAAAGTAGGTTAGTTTAAAAATGGCTAAAAAAGTAGCAACTAAAAAAGTTACAAAAAAGCGTGTTAAGAAAAACGTTGAACGCGGACAGGCACATATTCAGTCTTCTTTTAATAATACAATCGTTACATTAACAGATACTGAAGGTAATGCTCTTAGCTGGGCAAGTGCCGGTGGTCTTGGTTTTAGAGGTTCAAGGAAATCTACTCCATATGCAGCACAGATGGCAGCAGAGACTGCAACAAAGGCAGCATTAGTACATGGATTAAAGACAGTAGATGTTTTCGTTAAAGGACCCGGTTCAGGAAGAGAAGCAGCAATCCGTGCACTGCAGGCTTGCGGTCTGGAAGTTACAAGCATCAGAGACGTAACTCCTGTACCTCACAATGGATGCCGCCCGCCTAAACGCCGCCGTGTATAGTCTGTGCAATGATTTTATTATATTAGTAAAAAGCATGTTGGAAGAAAGTGCGTAAAATGCACTGTAAACAATAGTAGGAGGAAAAGAAAAATGGCAGTAAACAGAGTCCCTGTTTTAAAGAGATGCAGATCTCTCGATTTAGACCCAACTTATTTAGGATATGACAAGAAATCCAACCGTAAATCCGCAAGAGCAGGTAAGAAAATGAGCGAGTATGGTACTCAGTTAAGAGAAAAACAGAAAGCAAAATTCATTTACGGCGTATTGGAGAAACCTTTCAGAAACTATTACAAAAAAGCCGATAGAATGAAAGGCATGACCGGTGAAAACTTAATGACAATGCTGGAATCCAGACTGGATAATGTTGTTTTCCGTCTTGGTTTTGCAAGAACAAGAAGAGAAGCAAGACAGATCGTTGACCATAAGCATATCCTGGTAAACGGCAAACAGGTTAATATCCCATCTTATTTAGTAAAAGCTGGTGATGTAATCGAAGTCAGAGAGAAATCTAAGAGCTTACAGAGATATAAAGATATCGTCGAAGTAACTGGCGGAAGACTGGTTCCTGAATGGTTAGACCAGGATTTAGAAGGTTTAAAAGGAACTGTAAAAGCACTTCCTACAAGAGAACAGATCGATGTTCCGGTTAACGAGATGCTTATCGTCGAGTTGTACTCCAAATAATAACCAGTTTGTAAGGAGGGTATTGCAGTGTTTGATTTTGAGAGACCTAATATTGAAGTTACAGAAATCTCAGAAGATAAAAAATATGGAAGATTCGTTGTTGAGCCTTTAGAGAGAGGCTATGGTATTACCCTTGGTAATTCTTTAAGGAGAATCATGCTCTCTTCTTTGCCGGGCGCAGCTGTAAGCCAGGTAAAAATCGAAGGCGTGTTACATGAATTCAGTTCCATTCCGGGTGTAAAGGAAGATGTAACAGAAATCATCATGAATTTAAAGAGCCTTGCAATCAAGAATTCCAGCACCTCTAATGAACCTAAGACTGCATATATTGAGTTTGAAGGCGAGGGTGTTGTAAGGGCATCTGACATTCAGGTTGATTCCGATATCGAAATCATCAATAAGGATCAGGTTATCGCTACATTAAGCGGCGGTAAAGACTGCAAACTGTATATGGAGCTTACCATTACAAAAGGCAGAGGTTATGTAAGTGCTGATAAGAATAAACATGATGACTTACCCATTGGTGTTATCGCTGTGGATTCTATCTATACACCTGTTGAAAGAGTAAATCTGACTGTAGAAAATACCCGTGTAGGCCAGATTACAGATTTTGATAAACTGACTTTAGATGTATATACAAACGGAACCTTAGTACCGGATGAGGCTGTCAGCCTTGCCGCAAAAGTGCTCAGCGAGCATTTAAAACTCTTCATCGACTTATCTGAAAATGCTAAGAGTGCAGAGGTCATGATCGAAAAAGAAGATGATGAGAAAGAAAAAGTATTGGAAATGAGTATTGACGAGCTGGAGTTGTCCGTTCGTTCTTATAACTGCTTAAAGAGAGCGGGTATCAATACTGTTGAAGAGTTAACAAACAAGACTTCTGATGATATGATGAAGGTCCGTAACTTAGGACGTAAATCTTTGGAAGAAGTATTGGCAAAATTAAAAGAATTAGGACTTGAATTAAATTCCAGCGAGGAATAGATCAAGGAACAATGAAATGATGATTGACATGTGGAGTAAGACCGATGAGCGTCCATGTGTACACTCATGAATGGCAATGAAAACCGCAGGGTATATAAGACCGATGAGCGATGCCCGGTGGAACCATGAATGGAGGATTATAAAAATGGCAAAGTACAGAAAACTTGGCAGAACAAGCAGCCAGAGAAAAGCATTATTAAGAAATCAGGTAACGAACTTATTATATCATGGTAAGATCGTTACAACAGAAGCAAGAGCAAAAGAAGTAAGAAAAATTGCTGAAGGCTTGATCGCTATGGCTGTAAAAGAAAAAGACAACTATGAAACTGTTAAAGTAACAGCTAAGGTTGCAAGAAAAGATGCTGACGGTAAGAGAGTAAAAGAAGTTGTAGACGGTAAGAAAGTAACTGTTTATGATGAAGTAGAAAAAGAAATCAAAAAAGATCTTCCCAGCAGACTGCATGCAAGAAGACAGATGTTAAGAGTATTATACCCTGTAACTGAAGTCCCTGCAGAAAAAGCAGGCAGAAAGAGAAACACAAAAGAAGTTGATCTTCCTGCAAAATTATTTGATGAGATCGCACCTAAATATGCAGACCGTAAAGGTGGTTACACACGTATCATCAAGATCGGACAGCGTAAAGGTGACGCAGCAATGGAAGTTGTTCTTGAATTAGTTTAATTTAAGATAACCTTTCAGAATAACAAACAGCAAATGAAGGACCATCGCGTGAGCGGTGGTCTTTTTTCTTTGCATTGGAAAGGTTTTGGTGGGGAGCCGTGGGGTAGTTGTCTCTGTTTTCCATACAGATCGTCCGCCATGGATTTTCTAATGGCTTTTTTCAAAGTGGATTTGGGGTGCTGGTAACGGACGGGAACGCCTGCAACGGACATCCTTGTCCGAAGCAGGCTTGTGCGGACGTCCTGTCCGCCCATCCCTTACGCCACGACTCTATTTACAAACTGGTGCCGGAAGAAGTGATAAAAGAAATGTGGGAATCATAAGTTTATAATGCTTGATCATCTGAGCTGGGGATATATAAGAGGATATCTTCGATTTTACAATCTAATATTCTGCACAGATCGTTTAAAGTCGTTGTGTTTAAGGGCTTGTTTTTTCGGAGTTTATCTATTGTTGCGCTGGAAATATGGTGTTTTGTAATGAGAGTGTATGTTGTTTCGGTTGAGGCTTTTAAGGTTTTCCAAAATGGGGTATAGCATATCATTTTTCTACATCCTTCTCTAAATGATAAGATTAGCATAAGTTATAGTTTTATTCTTGACTATAGTCATGAAAATGACTATAATGTGTGAAGTAGAAGATGCACTTGGTTTGCAGATATGTAAAAGAAGGGATCAGGTGTATTTTGTAAAAAATTTATTGAGGAAAGAGGAGAAAAAGTGAAAAAAGGATTTATTACATTACGGAGGCTGTTAATTATTTCAATCTTTTCGGTTGTTATGCTAACTGGTTGTGGCAGCAATGATATTGAAAGTGAAATGGTCATGGAAGCGCAGCAGGCAGGAGGAGAAGAGGAAGTTGCTGCTATAGAGGAAACTATGGAAGAAGTGGAGGAAAAAAATGAAGTTACAGAAGAAACAGAAATAAAAGAAAAGGAAGAAACATCTACAGTGATGCCTGAAGCTCAGGTAACTACAACAGTGGCAGATATTACTGAATTTGCACAGTATATGGCAAATTTGGATCCGAAAACTCCACATGTTGTCATTTGGAATGAGGCAGAGGGATATTTAATTGATATAAAAGATGGGGAATATTATCAAATGAAAGAGGAAGATAGAATATTTGAAAGTGATAACAATGAAATAGATGCAGTATGGACTACGATACCGCAGATTGAAAGCGTCGGAATGTCTGAAGCATTTGAAATAATACCAGATTATACGAAGTTTGATAGCCCTCATGAATGTATTTTTGGAATATATTTAAAGGAAGATCCTGATACACCGATATATATTACTTATTATCTCGATGCACCGGTTGAATAACAACGGAATATTGAAATTTAATCACACACTCTTAACTAAAGGGTGTGTGGTTATGAAATTTTAGATTAAAATAATTTATATAGAAATGAAAAAACTATAATTAACTGTAGACAAATATATCGGAAAAGCGTTTAAAAGTTTTGGGATTTATATTGACAAGTAGAAGAAGTATTTTTATAATATGATATAGAAATAAATGTAGTTAGAACTTATTTCCATGTGAAAATCTCAGTTCCGTTCAGGAACGATATACCGGTAAGTCCGGGTCCGGCGATTCAGCCATATTTCACAAAGAATAATTTAATAATGGCTGGATATAGAAAGGGAAGCTTCTATTTCGTACAGCCGGAAAGGAGTTACATGGGTAAAAAAGATACATATACGCGCCCATTTATGGCAAATAAAAAGCGATTTGCCGAATTGATAAATGTACATATTTATCAAGGAATGGATTTTGTTAAGCCTGAAATGTTAAGAAAACTTAGAGGAGGCTATCCTGCTTTGTCAAGCGCAACGGGAGAAAAGATGAGAGACATTCTCATGGAGCAGGAAAATCCCAGAATGCGTTATGGAATGGAATTGGAAACAGGATCGGATTATGGAATGCCGGAGAGGATAATGCTTTATGATGCCGGAGAATATGAGGAGCAGATCAGAGAACGAAATCAAAATGCCCGGTTAAAAGGAGCTTTTGGCAGTTTTACGGAAAAGAAAAGCCGGATGAAAAAGGAAGAACGGCTTATTCCTGTTATCTCTATTGTTTTATATTTAGGCGAAGGGAAATGGGAAGCACCATGTAGAATGGCAGAAATGTTGGAGGTCTCTTCAGAAGTTGAAAAATATGCGGGGAAGTTTATTCAGGATTATAGGATACAGGTGGTAGAAGCGGATTTTGTAAATCCTGAAGATTACCGGACAGATTTAAAGGAGTTTTTTCTGGCACTTCAATGTAGAAATGATAGGAAAAAACTAAGAGCATTACTGCAAAGTGAGGAATTTCAACATTTAGCGCATGATACGGAACTGGCAATTGCAGTTAATCTGAATTTAAAACAAATGATTACCAAAATGGAAGAGGAGGAAATATCTATGTGCAGAGCATTTGAGGAATTAATGGCAGAGCAGGAAAAACGCGGGCTGGAAAAAGGAGATGCAGCCCGCATGATCAAAAGTGTTGAGCATGTTATAGAAAAGCTACAAGTTGATCTGGCAGATGCATGTGGAATTATAGGTGTGACGCCGGAGGAGTTTGAAAGGGCAAAAGCGTTACAGTAGGAAATATTTATAAAATAGATTATGAGTTCCTTTGCCATATAGTGAACTTGTGCATCAACGTGTGGGCAAATTCTATATTTATAGCAATGATTACGGTTCCAAATATGCTGTAGATAAAAATAGTGGGGATGGAGTATTTCAGTATTTTCAGACTATTGGAAATGATCCGGATACTGAAAGGGAGCGCTAAAATGCTGGTGGCAAGTGCGGGAATATACTTTTTGATAACAAGAGACTGAATGATGTGAATAACAAAATGCAAGGTACAGGCAATGAAGCCGCCAAGCCAGAGTCCATACCAATTAGCATTGATGGAAAAGATACAGATCAAAATACAAAGGATAAGTTCTTCAAATACAGCAAACGAAAATCCTTCAGTGCTGGCGTTTGCATAGGTCTTGCTTATAGCAGGATATTTTTTATCCAGCAAAGTCTTGTTTTTCTGATACCATGTCATAAATCCGATAATTTCTTCCATATCGTGAAATATAAACAATACCGGAAACAGCCAAACATATTCTTTCATCTTTTACCTCCATAAAAAGGAAATACTTGTTTTATCTATGGAAATAGGATAAACTACGAAATCATAAATAACAATAAATTATAAAGAAGTGACACAAATTTGCAAAAAAGTGTCAGAAGGGAACAGATATGAATCCATCCCAGAATCCCAGCGCCATTCGTTCTAAAACGGAGATTACAGAAACTTTACTGCGCTTAATGGGACAATATCCTTATACTGAAATATCCGTTAAGCATATCCTTTTGGAAACGCCCATATCCAGAAAAACCTTTTATAGAAATTTTTCATCCAAGGATGACGTATTAAGTTCTTATATTGATACGATTATGTTACAATATATGGGAGTTTTGGAGAATATGGGACATTACAGGATGCTTCTTTTATTTGATGTGATATTTCAGTTTTGTGAATTACATAAAGATTTCCTGAAGCAGCTGAGAGATAATCATTTGTTATACATGCTATTGGAAAAGTGGAATCAGTTGCTGCCAATCATGCATGAACAGATCATAAAAAATAAAATTGAGGGCGAGCCTATACAGGATAAGCTGCTGACGGAATATGTCATCGCTTTTAATGTAGGAGCCGTATGGAACATGATGGTAAAATGGCTGGAAAATGACATGCAGGAGTCGATTGAAAATGTCAAAGCAACTATGACCGATTATTTGATGCACATAAATGAACTGGATTTACGCTGGATATAGGCTTGGAAATTGAGATGTGCAAAGAGATATGGTAAAATGTATGAAATATTTGTTAGGATTCTTATGCTTTTTTGGGAAGATAGCTGGAGGGAACTATGAGAAAAAACTATTTGGATAATTTAAGGAATTTAGTCATATTGCTGTTATTTCCGGTACATACCTTTATGGTCTGGAATGATTTCGGGCTAAAGTTTTATATATGGGGTGGAGAAAATAAGGTGCTCAGCACTTTAATCGTGTTGGTAAACCCATGGTTTATGCCATTGTTGTTTGTGATCGCGGGTATTAGTGCCAGATTTTCTTTAGAAAAGAGAACTGTAAAAGAGTTTTGCAGGGAAAGAGTAAATAAGCTGCTGATACCTTTTGTAGCAGGAACAATTTTGCTGGTTCCCATACAAACATTCTATGCGAGAAAATTCTTTTATGGATATGATGGCAGCATAATTGAAAACATGCAATATTTTTTTACACATGTAACAGATTTCAGCGGCTATGATGGGGGTTTTACACCGGGGCATTTATGGTTTATTTTATTTTTGTTTCTCATATCCCTTATTTCTCTTATTTTTCAAAAATATATTCCTTTTGAGCGGGTTTGGGATAAGGTTGGGAAAATGAAAGCCTGGATGGTTATAGGCTTGTTTATTCCTGTATGGTTGTTGTATTATGTTGGGAATATTGGGGGATATAGCATAGGGAAGAACCTGATTTTGTATTTACTGGGGTATTATGTGCTCGGTAATGATTCTATCATGGAAAAGCTGGAAAGAAACGTAAGATGGATTACTACAATCTGGATTGTGCTGGAAATTGTATTGGGAATTGCTTATTATCAGCATTCCTACTATGGGGATTTTGGAGTAAATCTGGTCGGCTGGTTTGGAGTGTTGGTAATTTTAACGTTGGGTAAATGTTTTTTAGATCGTAAGACTGCTTTTACAAGATATTTTAGAAAAGCATCTTTTCCTATTTATATTTTGCATCAATCTATCCTGGTGGCTTTGGCATATTATGTACTGAATGGATTTGAGCAATTGGTTTTGCAGATCATATTGATCTTGTTTGGAAGCTTTATTTTGACAGTTTTGTGTTATCAGATTATAAAATATGTACCTGTTGTAAGAAAATTATTAGGTGCGGGATGAGATGTTTTTTTAAGTAAATGGAATTGCCTGGGAGGAATTTATAATGGAAAGCAATAGAATGTGTCCAAAATGCAGTAAGAAATATTCAGGTGATGTAAGTATCTGCGAAAAATGTGGGGAAGTGCTGATTGAAGTATCAAAAGATTTTGAATTAGCCAGGTCTATTATCCGGGAACCGGTACTTTTAGGAAGCGATGAAGAAGTGGATATGATCTATGTGAAAGAAGCTTTAGATCAAAGAAGGATTCCTTATTTTACAGAAGAGACTCATAAGGCGGTTCCTACAGGAAGCTCCAAAATGGGTTCAATGAACATCTTGACTATTACAAATATTTATGTGAATAAAAGTGATCTTGAAGAAGCGGACAGGGCATTTGCACAGGCAAAAGAAGAAATGGAGTTTGATTTAAGCTTACCTGTTCAGTATATTGACATGCCGGAGGGCTTTGAGGAGGAAAATGAAGGAGATGAAAATACAAAGGAGAAAGGGAAGGGATGGTATGAAAAGCTTATAGATATGTTCAGGCTTTAAATAAATCAATATCATATGGTTTTCTGCATTCATACTTGTGGTGCATTCGTGGGCAGTTAGCCAAAGACAATCTCTAAATCCGGATAGGCAATGCCTATTGCCATAAATATCATAACAAAAAGAATAATGGAAACTACCACCCAGTTTTTGACGCCTTTCATTTCACGAACTGCTATTTCATATTTCCATAAATTGCCGAAATTAGGAACCGATCCACATAAAAGACCGCCTGCTACACCTATGAGAAATAATTTGCAATTCCTGCAGATCATAAATAACACAACATCTATCATGATTCCTGTCATGATTATGTATTTTCTGTTTTTTTCTTCGATCACTATACACACAATCAACCATATCATTGCGATAATAATTCCGGCTAATATTATAATCATGTTGCTTTCCATAGTATGTTTTCTCCAGTTCATCAAAGGAAAATTTATTACTTCGGTATAATGGGTATCAAAATTTGACTTATTGTAGCATAATCTCTTTTGATAAACAAGAATATCATAGAAGATTCCATTGGAAACAAGTATGCATACGCCTCGGATCTGTTCGTATTTGGACTTGTAAATAGGGGTTAATTCTTGTAACATAATATCGAGGCATGAGAGATAACTATTGATGATCAGATAATAGGTACAGTAAGAATAGAGAAGAAAGGAACAAAAGATTATGATGAATCCCGCATCACTTATGAAAATTATGAATGCAAAAAATGTTTTTGCAGGAAATCACCCTAAATTTGTAGCATTTTTAAAGGCTGTTTTTTCCGGTGGTATCCAGGAGGGAACAGTAATAGAGATTTCCGTGACAAAGCCCGGAGAGGATGCAATGACCTCCAATATCAAAGTACGGCAGTCGGATTTGGAACTGCTCCGGGAGTTGCAGGAAATGGTAAGAAACCAATAATATTGTTAAAATGTTTATAATTCTTTCTGGAAGTGCTGGTAATCTTTTAAAGAATTCCAGTGTCCGCCCCAGGTAAATCCATGCTCTGTGAATAATTGATAGCATAGGTCATCCTCGGTAATGATGTGAGGCAGACCCGAATCCCTGTCTGCATATGGTTCGCTGCCGGGAGGAGAGATGCGTTCTACTCCATTGGGATAGGTAATATAAGGATTTTGAAAGGGATTGATGTCGATGGCAAGTCCCAGTGCATGTTTGCTCAGATTGTCGGAGCCGTATACTTTACGGAAATTGAAGCAGGAGGTGTTATTATCCGCACAGGATAAATCGTCATCAGCATTGTATTCATCTACCAGTCTTATTTTATCGATCTGATAATGATTGCAGTACAGCTCATAAAATATTTCTACCAAATCCTGGGCAATCGCTTTATTGCAAATAATTTCGCCTGTCTGGGTTTCTCCGTTAAAATCTTCATACAAGACAGAAACGTAGCGCAAGTCTTCATAGGGAACTGTACAGTCTTCTTTATAGGAAAGACCATTGATACGTGCCTTTACATCGTCAGTAATGGATTGGTAAAAGAAACCTTCTTTATAAGTATAACGGTCAGATGCTGTCATGATGAGTTCCTCGTTTTCTTTTGTATCATTATATGATTGTTCTTCCTGCAAATATGTGTCGTTGTTTGAAATGGACTGCGGTGATAAAGGGATAGAAGAATCGGAAAGGGTATTTACAATATTCAAATCATTGACGGAAACGGGAAGTGCAGACGAATCCCAGTCAGTTGTTTCCGGTTGAGTCCTGTCGGTCCTGATACTATATATTAATAGGATTGCACACACCACAATACCAAAAAGGTAGAGGCGGGATTTCATTCTCAAATAGTTGGAATATTCGTCAACTTTTTTATTTCTCTTCATAATTGTCAGCTCCACTTACTTTTAAAGATGGTAGTTTTATTAATAGCAAATCTGAAAATATTTTATATCATGAATTATGCCATATAAAAGACGGATTGGAAAGGAAATTCCTTGTAATTGGGCATATTATCCTGTACAATAAAGTCGATACGGCAAATTGTCAACCGCATATTGATATGTGGTTGACGAGTCGTCATCGGAATAAGAACAGCGTTTGTAATTTACATGTTAAGAAATGGAATAATCTGCATGAGTATGATCAAGACAAAAAAATTAACATTTGAATATATCCGCAGGGATGAAGAAGGAAATGTAGAAGGGATTACCCGGGCAGTGGATGAGGTCGACCTTGATATTCAAGAAGGAGATTTTATTGCGATATTAGGTCATAACGGCTCCGGTAAATCTACACTGGCAAAACATATGAATGCTATTTTATCCCCAACGCAAGGTACTATTTATGTAGCCGGTATGGATACCAAGGATGAATCTTATTTGTGGGATATACGCAAAAAGGCAGGAATGGTATTTCAAAATCCCGACAACCAGATCATCGGTCAGGTGGTGGAAGAGGATGTGGGATTCGGACCGGAAAATATGGGTGTTCCCACAAAGGAAATATGGGAACGTGTAGAAGAAAGTTTAAAAGCAGTAGGAATGTATGCTTATCGGAAGCATTCTCCCAATAAACTGTCCGGCGGACAGAAGCAGAGAGTTTCCATTGCGGGGGTATTGGCGATGCACCCTAAATGCATTGTATTGGACGAGCCTACTGCCATGCTGGACCCTCAGGGACGGAAAGAAGTCATCAGGGCAGTACGTGCCTTAAACCAGGTGGAGAAAATAACCATTATCCTGATTACCCATTATATGGAGGAAGTGGTTTTTGCTGATAAGGTTTTTGTTATGGATCAGGGGCATATTGAGATGCAGGGCTCGCCTAAAGAAATTTTTTCACGGGTAGATGAACTGCAGAAACTGAGGCTGACCGTGCCACAGGTAACGTTGTTGGCGGAAGAATGCAGAAAAGCAGGAATGCCTTTTCCTAAAGGGATTCTTACGATGGATGAGTTTATGGAGGAATTACAGTGCCTATTATCTTAAATCATGTTAATTGCATTTATGAGGCAGGGACAACTATGGAGGTTGCCGCATTAAAGGATGTAAATCTGGTCATACCTGATGGTCAGTTTATCGGGCTGATCGGACATACGGGTTCGGGCAAATCATCACTGGTGCAGCATCTAAATGGTCTGATGAAGCCTACAAGCGGTGAAGTCTATTTTAACGGCGAGGATATAGCCGATGATGATTATGATAAAAAGAAATTAAGAAGTCAGGTTGGGCTTGTATTCCAGTATCCGGAACATCAGCTTTTTGAGGTGGACGTGTTTTCGGATGTGTGTTTCGGTCCCAAAAACCTGGGACTTTCCAAAAAAGAGGTGGAGCTTCGGGCTTATGAGGCATTAAAAATGGTAGGATTGGAAGATACCTATTTTTATCAGTCTCCTTTTGACCTGTCCGGCGGGCAGAAGAGGAGAGTGGCAATTGCAGGAGTGATCGCCATGAAGCCTCAGGTATTGATCTTAGATGAGCCTACGGCAGGTTTGGACCCCAAAGGGCGGGATG
This sequence comes from Lachnospiraceae bacterium, assembly GCA_017936785.1. Classification (GTDB taxonomy): domain Bacteria; phylum Bacillota; class Clostridia; order Lachnospirales; family Lachnospiraceae; genus UBA2882. The sequence goes on from JAGBEV010000050.1 coordinate 20,899, forward strand.
AGATTTTGAATCTGATCAGGGATCTCCATGAAAAAATGGGAATCACGGTCATTTTGGTTTCCCACAGCATGGATGATGTGGCGGATTATGTGGAACGCATCATTGTTATGAATCACGGAGAAGTATTTCTGGACGATACGCCTAAAGAGGTGTTTTCCCATCAGAAGGAGCTGGAGGAAATAGGTCTTGCAGTTCCTACGGTAACAGAGATCATGGGAAGATGCGTTAAGGAAGGCATGAATGTGGATGCTACGGTTACTACTTTGGAGGAAGCAAAAAAAGAGCTGCTTCGATTGTATGAGGAAAATACACGGAAAACACTTTGAAATTAGGAAAGTATAGAGCTTAAAATAGAGGGAAGGATGCCTGCGAAAAGTTACTCTGAGCGGGCAGACAGAAAGGATAGACGCAAATGCTGCGGGATATTACATTAGGACAATATTATCAGGTGGATTCGCCCATACACAGAATGGACCCCAGAGTAAAACTGATCGGAACGCTGGTGTATATTGTTACCTTGTTTTTATATCGTAATTTAACTATATATTTTATTGCACTTTTGTTTTTGGGAATTGTTGTGAAAATATCCAAAGTGCCTCTTTCCTTTATTTTAAGAGGTATTAAGGCGATTGTGATCCTGTTGTTGATCACAGCGGTTTTTAATATGTTTCTGACCCAGGGAGAGCCTATTATTTCTTTCTGGAAGTTCAAACTGACATGGGAAGGAATATTTAATGCTTTTTATCTTTGTGTCAGATTGATCTTTTTGATCGTAGGTTCTTCTTTGATGACCCTGACCACCACGCCAAACCAGTTGACCGACGGGCTGGAAAGCCTGTTGGGAGGACTGAAGAAAATAAAAGTTCCCGTTCATGAAATTGCCATGATGATGTCCATTGCCCTTCGGTTTATTCCGATTTTATTGGAAGAGACGGATAAGATCATGAAAGCACAGATGGCAAGGGGAGCAGAGTTTGACAGCGGTAATCTGATCAAAAAAGTAAAAGCATTGATTCCGCTGCTGGTGCCTTTATTTATATCGGCATTCCGCCGTGCCAACGATCTTGCCATGGCTATGGAGGCAAGATGCTATCAGGGCGGAGAAGGAAGAACCAAGATGAAACCTTTGAAATATCATAAGGTGGACAGGACTGGTTTTATCGTACTTGCAGTTTATCTTGTTGCTGCGGCAGCGCTGGGGAAATTATTCCCTCTTCATTTGATCATTTTGGGTTAAAACGGAAATACTGGGAGAATGGAAAGGTCGCATCATGAAGCGTATTATGCTGACGGTTGCCTATGACGGCACCAAATATAACGGCTGGCAGGTACAGCCCAACGGAGTTACCATTGAGGGGCAGTTAAATAAAGCCCTGAGTGAGCTTTTGAAAGAAGAAATTACAGTGATCGGAGCAAGCCGCACCGATGCAGGGGTTCATGCACTTTGCAATATAGCAGTTTTTGATACGGAAACCAGGATCGCCCCGGAAAAGATTGCTCCTGCGCTCAACGCCAGACTGCCTGAGGACATCCGCATCCAAAATTCAAAACAGGTGCCAATAGATTTTCATCCCCGGCACTGCAATACCAGAAAAACCTACGAATACCGCATTTACATGGGCAAATATGAAAACCCTATCGGCAGGCAGTATGCCCATTTTGTTTATGTACCTTTAAATGTAGAGAAAATGCAGCAGGCAGCTGAGTATCTGTTAGGCGAGCATGACTTCAAAAGCTTCTGTGTGGCAAAAGCCCAGGTCCTTACCACGGTTAGAACGATTTATGATGTGACAGTAAATAAGGAAGGAAGCTATTTGACGATCAGAGTATGCGGCAGCGGTTTCCTTTTTAATATGGTAAGAATCATTGTGGGAACTCTTTTAGAAATAGGCAGAGGTAATATGGAACCGGAGCAGATGCAGGAAATACTGGAGGCTAAGGATCGCCAGAAAGCAGGTCCCACAGCTCCCGCCAGAGGTTTAACTTTGACAGAGTTTGAATTTGTTGAGATGACAGCTTTTTAACTTTTTTATTATGTCTATGAAAGGGTGTAATATTATGGGGATAAAAATGGTAAGTAAACACTTTGAATACAGTGAGAAAGACATATCTGAAGGAAAATATGATGCGTGGGAACTTATTCAACCGCTTTGGTATAATGTGAGTATTTATGATGGATTAGAGGTTTATAATAAAGATTTGAAATCTTTTACAGAGGCTCAACGAAGATTTTTGGCGTTGTTTTGGTATGATTCCGAGGTATGCAATGGTGGACATGATCAATTCTTTTCTAACTCAACAGGCATTGTGTGGAAAGATGCTATTGAGTGTATGCAAATGATAGGTGCATCAGAATGTGCAGACAATTTTCAAAAGGCTGTTGATATGTTCGGGGGGAAAATACCCTTTGATAGGGCAGAAAGAAATGCGATGCTTGATATTTTGTACGAGGATGAGAATTTCGATGACTTTCATGAAATTGATAGTTTTTATTATGAGGAAGAGAATATCAATCAGTTAATGAATGAATATGCAAAGAATCACGCTTCTGAATTTGTTGTTAATGGGGACTATTTGTATGGCGAATTACATTAAAAAAGCTGCTATCTGTTCTCTTCCATAACCACTCGCAGGAAGATTTTGTGAAAAAATCAGTTGACACACCAGGGTGCGTATAATATAATAATTCACAGTGGCGACATTTGATAGAGTCTGTCCAAAGCCCCGGAAAGACCGTCAGTGCCGCAAAAGAATTCCCAGTTTCCGATTAGCCCCGGATGGGAAGAAGAACTTATAAATCCATTGATAAATATTTTTTGGAGGTAACACGATGAAAACATTTATGGCTAGTCCGGCTACGATTGATAGAAAATGGTATGTAGTAGACGCTACTGATATGACATTAGGACGTTTAGCTTCTGAAGTTGCTAAAGTTTTAAGAGGAAAAAATAAACCGATCTTCACACCTCACATTGATACAGGTGACAACGTAATCGTTATCAACGCTGAGAAGATCAAAGTAACAGGTAAGAAATTAGACCAGAAGATTTATTATCATCACTCTGATTATGTAGGCGGAATGAAAGAAGCTACATTAAGAGAGAAATTAGATAAGAAACCTGAACAGGTTATCGAACTTGCTGTTAAAGGCATGCTTCCCAAAGGACCTTTAGGAAGACAGATGTTCACAAAACTTCACGTATACGCAGGACCTGATCACAAACATGCAGCTCAGAAGCCTGAAGTATTAACATTTTAATGAAAGGAACTGAAAGGAGAAAATTAAAATGGCTAAAACAGCAGAAAGATATCACGGAACCGGAAGAAGAAAAAAATCCATCGCAAGAGTTTATTTAACACCCGGAAAAGGTAATATTACAATTAATAAAAGAGACATTGATGACTATTTCGGTCTTGAGACCTTAAAAGTTATCGTTCGTCAGCCTTTAGTAGCTACAGAAAATGTAGACAAATTTGACATCTTAGTAAATGTTAAAGGCGGCGGATATACAGGTCAGGCTGGTGCAATCAGACACGGTATCGCAAGAGCATTACTTACTGTTGATGCAGATTACAGACCTACATTAAAGAAAGCAGGCTACTTAACAAGGGATCCTCGTATGAAAGAAAGAAAGAAATACGGTCTCAAAGCAGCTCGTCGTGCACCTCAGTTCTCAAAGAGATAATTCAAGCGAATATCGAAGAAAGAACGATATACCCCGAAAACCTTATGTTTTCGGGGTTTTTTAATTTCTGGAACATTATGAAATATTGAAAATAAATTTGATGATTGAAAAAAAGTGAATTATTGATTGAATAAAAGTGTTTGTTGTGATAAGCTTTTTTGTAAGAACAATCGTGTTGCAGGGTGTGTTGACCTCATTCTAAAAGAATGGGGGTGATGCCTATGAAAAATCGTTTTGATTTTAAGGATTTAATGACTTTTGGTCTGTTCCTTTTGGCATTGCTTACATTCGTTTTTACGTTTTGTAAGTAGTTATACATAGCAAAAACCACCCTGATACTTTGGTCGGTTCGGGTGGCATTGCTATCTCTCTAATCGGTCAATCCCTTGTGGGCGATTGTTCTTTTTTATGTCTATACTATAACACAGGAACTTCAATCTTGCAATGGGAAATTGGGTAATGAGGGCTGTGTAAATCCTAATATGTTGAAAAACTTCAGATTTGATGATGTAAAACATGGTAAATGCCAGTTTTCTGTAAGTTTATAGGCACTTTTTAGGTAATAATATGCTATACTTTCATTAGCGAATAAAAACATTTCTTGAAAGGGATTCATAATGAAAGTTGTAAAAGCTCAGTGCGGACAAGTTATTGCAAGAAAGAATGATAAGGTAAAATACTGGTACCTGATACAGGAGGGTACGGTAATACAAAAGTTTGATTTTTCTGAAGTGCGGCTGGGAAAAAACGCCATTGTCGGTATTTTGGAAAAGGATATCTTTTTGTGTGACTATATTGTGGGAGAGGATGCCACTTTAGCAGCATTTGTCTGCGAAAGTACAGAGGATTTAATGAATATACTGACGGGGCAGGAAAAGATCCGCCACATTTTTTTGAAGACAGCAATTGAGCAGCGGCACAATCTGCTGACGCTTTATTCAGATCTGTATAGCAAGGCGCGGCAATTTCATATGTTTGTAGAAAACACATATAACAACTATATAACATTTTGCGGCAAATACAAAATTGAAGAACAGAGCTTTTCCAGGATGGAACATTTTAATCCTCTGGTCATACAGCATAGGGCAGAGACATGGGAAGTAAATAACAGCATGAGCCTGATAAAGACTTATATGCAGGAATATCTGCAGCTTATGGAAAAGGATGACGGGCTTACGGTCGGCGTCATTATGGAGACCTCAGCGCAGATGCGCAGATTTGCACAGGGAATCAGGGAGATAGAGTCATACTTGTCTTACAATAAGGACATTTTGTTTGCAGAATCTTTGTTTGCGGAATCCAGAAATGACCTGTTCAGACTTTATTTTGATTTATCAATTAAGATGTATGAGAAGAAATATGAGTTGACAGATGTAAAAGAAAATATTGATCTGATGGTGAAGTTCGCAGAAAAAACAAAAATTTATGATGAAAAAATGGTTCAGAGACGGTTAAAAGAATTCAATAATTATGATTATGCTAAAGATGATGCCGGGGCAGCAGACGGCGGAACTGCGGGAATGGAGATGGATATTACTTCGGTAGATGCTTTGAACCATATTTTAAAATATGCCGGCTATGAGTTTGATGAAATGGAAAATATCAGTGAGCAGATCATAGCTTACAGGAATCTTCCGGATATGTTATCCAGCGATAAGGAGGCTTATTCCCTTAGAAAAAGTATAACAACGGTATTCTATGAAATTTACTATAAAGTATTTATGCGTGCGGTAAAAGATGAAAGCACACTGACTCCGGTTCTGGAAATGTTTTTGAATTTTGGTTTTATGGATTTATCCTATGTGGGCGAGGAACATGCAAAAGCCCTTTATAATTTATGTTCCCATCTGGACATTTGTCAGTCAGAGCACATTTATACCATTTATAAATGGCTTAAGGATATTTATCATGGCAGGAAGGAGCCGTCTAAAAATCAGTTTGATATGAATTATTCCTCCTATCTGGCAGATTTATATAAAAACGGTAAAATTTCCAAGGAACAGATAAAGGAATATTACGAAAACCGCCAAAAGCGGGTTCAATTTGAGCTTCAGAATATGTTTGCAACCGTGAATAAGGTAACTTACGGAAGGATTTCAACATTCTGCCCGATCTTGTGTGAAAATGATCTGATCAATTCTATTGAAAAAATGCTGGTAACGGCAGAAAAGTTGGAAGAGGCATTAAATGAGATCAGAAAGATGGATTATTCCATATTTTACCGCGAAATTCCTTTTTCGGATCCTGCAAAGGGCATAAACAGTGACAGGATCATGAAAGAGGTTCTTCCCGATATTATTCTGATGCCGAATGCGGGAACAAAAGCAATGATGTGGCAGGAAATTTCAGGTATAAAAAGTGATACACCGGCACGTTTTATGTTCCCAATTTTTACTGCTGTTGATCTAAATGAACTGATGGTGGAAACATTGGGACGGTATCGCTGGGAAATGTGCCGCAGGCTGGAAGGCGTTCACTGGAATGATGTAAGGGAAAAATCGCTGACGGCGGAATATTGTACTTATATCCAGTTTTACCGCAATAACCGGGATCTGTCCGCAGAGGCAAAGGAAAAGCTGAAGGCTTCGTTAGCACAGGCAAAGAATAATTACCGGGAGGTATTTGTAAAGGATTATATCAACTGGATCAAATTTGAATCAAAGGGAAGCTTCAGGCTCAATAAAATAGCCAGGGATATTCTGATCCGTTATTGTCCTTTTGTAAAATCCATAAGGGATGAATTAAAAGCAAATCCCATGTACCAGACTTCTATAACAAGGTTTGAGGCTGATATGGCAAAGAAACTGCAGCGGTATAATGCGCTGTACAATAAATATGCACAGGCGGGCGGGGAAATCACAGAAGAATTGAATGATAATCTGCTGTTTTATCAGATGTAGCAGGGAAAGCTGTTAGAACAAATGTGATTTTTTAGCTACAGACATTTAGGATCATAGGGAGGAACAGGCTATGGATGGAATCGTAAAAGAAATTACTGCAAGAAAGGAAAGCTATGGAAAAAGGACAGTAAATAAAGAGGCAAAACAGGTAAGCCGGGAAGAATTTACACTGCTTCTTAGCGGTATCTCCACCTGCAGAAAAATGCCGGGGGTTCCCATTCATATGGGGTATGAAAAATTGTATCATTGTGAAGGCAGGGAGAATGAAGAGCAGGGACGGGAGCATTTGAAAAGATTGTTCGGAGTCATTGATAGAGAGTCAGTGTTAAATGCATGTATGAAAATATATTCGGGGAGCAATGAGTATGAACAGTTCATGACATTTTGGAAAAATGCTCCGTTATTTGATATTAATGAACTGCACCCGGACGGAAGAGAAGGTTTCTTCCATTGTAAGGAGCTGGCGGAAAATTTTTATCCTATTGTACAGGAAAAAGGTTTTTACGCATGGGACATTGATCAAAGAATAGGTCTTTGCCGCAGCGCAGTGGCTTGTGGAATCATTTCAGAGGAGGATTTCTGGAAGATTACGGACGAATGGGTCAGACTGGCACAGGTATTTTATCATTCTTATGTGGAATATGCCATCAGCAGCCTTTGCGGAGCAGTATATGATATGGGCAGATATGAAGCTGATGTCAGCGGTTTTTTTGATATTAATATGAATATTGTGGAAAGCTTATTAGGAGAAGGGGGAGCATGGCAGCGCAATCAGTGGTATGTTCCAAAAGAAAGAGAGTGGGCAGATCTGCTGGGCAGTAATCCGGGATGCTTTGTGACAAAGAAAGCCATTGAAGAAGAACAGATCGGGTATATGTATCGTGATGAACCCAATCCGGATTTTCCGGACAGCGGCTGGAGCTTCTTTGTAGGGGATGAATCTGATGAGTATGTAAATGATCCCGATCATGTGACAATATGCAGTTTAAATACCATTTGCAATCTGGAGCCGGAAATCATGGCATATATCCATGCCGGTGTGGGAAGAAGATTCGGAAAGCAGGAAAAAGGCTGGAAAGAAGAATAGAAAGAAGAGAAGCATGCCGGTTTGGGTTGCGGAACACCGATGGAAAAGTGTATAATACATTTGGTAAAAGACAGGATATGGATCATTTTGTCTGTAAAAATATATGAGCATGAAAAGAGGATAGGATCATGGGTGGATTTTTTGGAGTCGCATCAAAACAGGATTGTGTGTTTGATTTATTTTTTGGAACCGATTATCATTCCCATTTAGGAACGAGACGTGGCGGAATGACAGTATATGGAGAGGATGGTTTTAACAGGGCAATTCATAATATTGAAAATGCGCCTTTCAGGACCAAGTTTGATAAGGATAGTCATGAAATGCATGGTACTATGGGAATCGGATGTATTTCTGATTATGAGCCCCAGCCTTTAATTGTCCGCTCTCATCATGGAACTTATGCCATTACTACAGTGAGCAAGATCAACAATATCAATGCATTGATCCAGGGACTTTTTGCTACGGGACATGCCCATTTTCTGGAAATGAGCGGAGGAGAGATCAATGCTACGGAACTGGTAGCGGCACTGATCAACCAGAAGGAAAATCTGATCGAAGGAATTCAGTATGCCCTGAATGCGGTAGATGGTTCCTTGTCCTTACTGCTTATGAATAAACAGGGAGTTTATGCTGCAAGGGACAAATACGGAAGAACGCCTGTAGTTATCGGAAAAAAAGACGATGCTTTTTGTGCTTCTTTTGAAAATTTTGCATATAAAAATCTGGGATATTCGGATTATAAGGAATTAGGACCGGGGGAAATTGTTGTTATTACCGATAAGAATTGCGTTACTCTGGTAAATCCCAATAAAGATATGAAAATCTGTACATTTCTTTGGGTCTATTATGGGTATCCCGCAAGCAGCTATGAGGGCTTGAGTGTGGAACAGATGCGTTATAATTGTGGGGCGAAGATGGCGAAGAGAGACCATGTGCATCCGGATATTGTTGCCGGCGTGCCGGATTCCGGTACTGCACATGCAGTAGGATATGCAAATGAATCCGGCATTCCTTTTTCCAGACCCTTTATTAAATATACGCCTACATGGCCACGTTCCTTTATGCCTACCATTCAGAGCAAAAGGAATCTGATCGCCAAGATGAAGCTGTTAGCAGTGGATGATCTGATCAAGGATAAAAGTCTGCTGCTCATAGACGATTCCATTGTCAGGGGAACCCAGCTTAGGGAAACAACGGAATTTCTTTATCAGAGCGGAGCGAAGGAGGTTCATATCCGTCCGGCATGCCCGCCGCTGTTATATGGCTGTAAATATTTAAATTTCTCACGTTCTTCATCGGAGATGGATTTAATTGCCCGCCGTGTCATTGAACGTCTGGAGAATGGAAATGTTACGGATGAGGTTTTGAAGGAATATGCAGATCCCGAATCTGAAAAATATGAAAATATGGTTGAAGAAATCCGGAAGGAGTTAAACTTCACTTCTTTGAGGTTTAACAGGCTGGATGATATGCTGGATGCAACGGGACTTGATAAGTGTAAGCTTTGTACTTACTGCTGGGATGGACAGGAATAAGGCAATGCTTGCAAAAGGCATGGAAGGATAGATATATGAAGAGGGGAAAACTGACAGGAATCGATGTTGTGAAGTGCTTTTTCATTGTTGCATTTCTGGGAGTGTGTCTGTATTTTATACTGGGGGAATTGTTTTTGCAGGCAGATGCTCCGGACAATGAATACAAATGTGAGGTATTTGAGGCACAGTGGAGTTTAGTAAAAGAAGACGGGACCAAGGTTCCCATAGAACTTCCGGCAAAATGTGATGCAGAACGCAATATGGTTGTAACCATAGAAGCCGAAATACCGCCCACGGTAGAAGCCGGTTCGTATCTTTGCTTTCGCAGCTTAAAGCAGGATATGCAGATTTATGTGGATGATACTCTGAGACAAGAATATTCAACAAAAGATAAGAGACTTTTTGGAAAAGCGAGTGCAGTGGCTTATGTGTTTTTAGAGTTGGGAACAGATGATGCAGGGAAAACGATCACTGTTACAACACAGACGGATTCTTCCTATTCCGGCATCTTTCAAACCGTTTATTATGGGGAAAAAATGGGAATCTGGCATTATTTCTTCAAACAGTGCGGCGCTGAACTGGTAATTGCCTTTTTAACATTATTTTTGGGCGCTGCCAGTGTTGTGGGCAGCATTGCACTTCGAATTTGCTTTCAAAGAAAGGTTGAGCTGGAACATCTTGGATGGGGTGTTTTTCTGGCGGCTATGTGGCTGATTGCCAATTCTGTATTTCGTCAGCTGCTGTTTCCCAATATTTCTGTCATCAATGATCTGACGTTTTGTATGATCATGTTGTTTCCCATCCCATTTATGCTGTATATGGATGCGATTCAAAAAGGAAGATATGAAAAAGCATATCTGATTGTGGGATGCCTGAGTGTGTTGGATTTTGTGTCATGCACTTCTCTGCATGTGACACGTCAGAAGGACTTTACGGATACGATCGTGTATATGGTGGCTGTATGCTTTATGGCAATCCTTGTGATTGGAGTTACAATCATTATTGATATTTGCAAAGGTTATATCAAGGAATACTATCTGGTTGCAATTGGCATTTTAGGGGCATCTTTGGCAGCCTGTGGTCAGATCGTAATGTATTTTCGGCGGACAGCTTTGTTTAATGGAGTTTTGCTGGCGGTGGGGCTGCTCTTTCTACTGATCGTTTGTGTGATCAATACAACACATAATATTTTATATCTGGAAAGTGAAAAAAGACGGGCAGAATCGGCTAGCGAAGCAAAGGCAAAGTTTCTGGCAAATATGTCTCATGAAATACGTACACCCATTAATGCTGTATTGGGCATGGATGCAATGATCTTAAGAGAGTGCACAGACATACAGATCAAAGAATATGCGCTGGATATACAGAATGCAGGGCAAAATCTGTTAGCATTGGTTAATGATATTCTGGACTTATCCAAGATTGAATCCGGAAAGATGGAAATCCTTCCGGCAGAATATGATTTCAGCAGTATGATACACGATATTGTTAACATGGTGTCCATGAAAATACAGGAAAAAAACCTGAATCTGGATGTGTCTGTTGACAGGATGCTTCCATCCCGCCTGTATGGGGATGAGATACGTATCAGGCAGATCCTGATCAATATATTAAATAATGCAGTAAAATATACAAATGTAGGAACCGTACGGCTGAGTGTAAGCGGAAATATAAAGGAAGATAAGGTTGTATTGGATTTCACCATAGAAGATACGGGAATCGGTATTAAGAAAGAGGATCTTTCCAAGTTATTTGCTGAGTTTGAGCGTATAGAAGAGCAGAGAAACCGCAATGTGGAAGGTACCGGTCTTGGCATGAGCATTACGGCGCAGCTGCTTATGATGATGGATAGTGAATTAAAGGTGGAAAGTGTCTACGGAGAAGGCTCCAAATTCTCATTTGCTTTGGAACAGGAGATCATCAATGAGGAGCCTATTGGCAATCTGGAAGACAGGATCAGGCAGCAGACTATAGATTATACCTATCAGGTTTCTTTTACAGCACCAAAAGCGCAGGTTCTGATGGTGGATGACAATGTTGTTAACCGTAAGGTTTTTGTAAATTTATTGAAAACGACCAAGGTCAATGTGGATGTGGCAGAAAGCGGCAGGGAATGTCTGGAGAAAGTCGCTGCAAAGCATTATGATCTGATCTTTTTAGATCATATGATGCCGGAAATGGATGGAATAGAAACACTACACCGCATGAAAGAAATGGTGGATTATCCGTGCAAGGATACACCGGTTGTGGCACTGACGGCAAATGCCATAGCCGGAGCGAAAGATATGTATCTTTCAGAAGGGTTTGATAATTTCCTGTCTAAGCCGATCATTCCGGAAAAGCTGGAGAAAATGATACAAAAAATGCTGCCACAGGAGATGATCGTACTGCAAACCTCCAATGAGTTTCAAAAGGATATTCAGCAGAAGCAAGAGCTGCCATCCATAGAGGGAGTGGATTGGAATTATGCATTGCTGCATTTTGCAGATGAGGCGGAACTGCTTGATACGGTACATACCTTTTATCGTATGATCGATTCGGAGGCGGATTATCTGGAAAGATGTTACCATGACCTTTGCCTTAATGATAAAGAGCCGTCTGAATCACAGGAGATACTGGGTCTGTACCGGATCAAGGTACATGCCATGAAGGGATCTGCTGCGCTGATCGGAGCAATGGATCTTTCCGGTGTGGCAAGGATATTGGAATATGCTGCCCGGGATGGGAAAATGGAGATTATAAAGGCTCTAACCCAGGATTTCTTAAAAGAGTGGCGTGGGTATCGGGAGAGACTGAAGCCCTGCATTGCAGAGGAAGAAGAGAAAAAGCCCATTGAGGATTATGGAGAAATCCTTTCGTGTCTGGAAGTGCTGGGAACAGCCATGGAAGAACTGGATATCGATATATCGGATCAGAATATGAAGCAATTGAGACAATATGAGTACCCGAAGCATTTGGAAACGCTTATGAAACAGCTGGATGATGCGGTAGTTAATCTGGATAGTGATCAGGCTGCCGTGTTGATTGAAGAAATTGTAGCACAGATTGAATTGATAAAAGGGGGAATATGATGAAAAAGATACTGTTGACCGGAAAGCTGGATAGGACGACGGAAAGCCTATATGCATGTCTTTCAGAAAGGTTTCATGTACAGTTATGTGTGGAACAGCCGGAAATTATCAGAGGAATGATAAAGATCATAAAGCCGGATCTGGTAATTATCAGTTCCATGGATTTAGATGGCGTTGAAACCGAGATCTTTGATCTGCTATGGAAAAGTTTTTCAAGGATTCCGGTCCTGGTCATCTGTACAGAAGAAGAGTGCAGCCATTATCCGGGATATTTTGAAAATCCACAGATTGAAGCGTTTATAAAACCGGTCAGTAACATAAAGCTGTTTAGTAAGTGTGATGAAAGGCTTGGAATAGCAGAATCGGAACCGGCAGTTGGTGTGAATGATCCCAAGGATGCAGAAAAGGAAGAAAACGGATTATCTGTAAAAGTAAGCAGGAAAACCATATTGGTAGTAGATGACAGCCCATTAGCCTTGCGAAGCGTTAAAGCGATGCTGGATGATAAATACAATGTGGTCGTGGCGACTGATGGAGAGAAAGCAATTACAATGATACATAAAAAGCATCCGGATCTGATTTTATTAGATTATGAGATGCCGGAAATGGATGGCAGAATGACATTGGGAAAAATCCGGGAAGATAGTACTATGGCAGATATTCCGGTAATTTTTCTGACTGCTGTAGCAGATAAAGAACATATTGCGGCTGTATTGGGTTTGAATCCGGTGGGATATTTTTTAAAACCACTTGAGCGGGAAAAAGTCCTGAAAGCTATTGATGAGGTATTTGTGGATAAATAAATATTCTTTAATGAAAATATCAGCATATACTAAATAAAAAAGGAAATTTTATGGAAATATATGTTGTAAAATCGGGAGATACAGTAGATAGCATTGCCCAGGCAAACGGAGTACCTGTAGATACCATTCTTTATAACAATCAAATAGAGTATCCTTATGAGCTTGCCATAGGGCAAGCTCTTTTGCTGTCCAAAGAAAGTCCGACAGGGGAAAGAAAAACAGTGGAAACCAACGGATATGCTTATCCTTTTATCAGTGAGGGAGTTTTAGACCAGACTTTGCCTTATTTAACAGAACTGTCAGTGTTTTCTTATGGATTTACTACAGAAGGGGATTTGCTTTTCCCACAGTTAGATGATACATTTATGATAAGAGCAGCATATGAGAATGGAACTTATCCGGTTTTAACTCTGACGCCCTTCGGACCGGATGGGATGTTCAGCAATTATCTGATCAACCGGATCGTAAATGATATGGCAGCCCAGGAGCGGCTGATCTTTCAGCTCGGTGAGACAGTCATAGAAAAGGGCTTTCAGGGCGTGGATATTGATTTTGAATATATATTGGCAGAGGATAGAGTTGCTTTTGCAGATTTTGTGAGAAATGTAAGGATTGCCATGAATGAAATCGGATGTTTTGTTTCGGTGGCGTTGGCACCAAAGACTTCCGACGACCAGCAGGGAGTGGTCTATGTGGGAAAGGATTATGCCTTATTGGGGGAGGCTGCTGATAAAGTCCTGTTGATGACCTACGAATGGGGGTATACCTATGGTCCGCCTATGGCGGTGGCACCACTTAATAAGGTTCGTGAGGTGGTGGAATATGCAGTGACCCGTATCCCGGCTTATAAGATCAATCTGGGCATTCCCAATTATGGCTATGACTGGACACTTCCCTATATAAGGGGAGAAACTGCAGCAACTACTATCGGCAATATAGAAGCGGTACAGATCGCCATTGCAAATAGTGCCCAGATTCAATTTGACCCCATAGCCATGTCGCCTTATTTCCGTTATGAAAAGGATGGTCTGGAGCATGAGGTCTGGTTTGAAGATGTGCGCAGTATGGAAGCGAAATTTAATCTGGTACAGGAGTTTAACCTGCGGGGAATGGGTTATTGGCAGATCATGAAGTTATTCAGGGCTAACTGGCTTTTGCTGGCGGACCGGTTCCGGATTCGAAAATATGGTCAATAACTGAGACATATGTGAAAGGGAAAACAAATGATAATTAAACTAATCCAGCCTCGCATGCAGATGAGGCCTATGGATACCAATTTAAAGAACAGGATGGCACCGTCCCTGGGGCTTCTGACCATAGCTAATATATTTGATAAAGAGCACAAGGTCATCATTACCAATGAAAATGTAGAACCCATTGATTTTGAGGAGAAAGCGGATATTGTAGGGATTACCGTTACCGTAGATGTTATGCCCAGAGCGGCAGAGATTGCCGGAGAGTATCGCAAAAGGGGCGTTCCTGTAGTAGCAGGAGGTATTCATATTACGGCATGTCCCGATACGGATGTATTTGACGCTATCAGTGTCGGAATTGCGGAAAAGACCTGGCCTGATATCATCAGGGATTTTCAGAAAGGAAAACTTCAAAAGATCTATAGCTGTCATGGGAAAATTCAGGGCAGTGACATCGTTTCCCCGGCTTATCACCTGATTGATAAAAGCAGATATTTATATTGTAATGTGATCAGTACCAGCAGGGGATGCCCTTTTCAATGCGATTTTTGCTATAACAGCTGCGGCGGCTACAAAAACTTTTATGTAAACCGACCCATAAAAGATGTCATAGAAGATATCAGACAGATCAATAAAAAGCATGTCATGTTCATTGATGATAATTTTATTGGAAATCCAAAGTGGACTGAAGAATTTGTACATGCCATTAAGCCTATGAAGTTAAAATGGAATGCGGCTGTTTCCGCTAATATCGTGGATATGCCGGAGCTTTTGGATGAAATGGCGGATTCCGGCTGTCAGAGTCTCTTTATCGGTTTCGAAAGTTTAAATGAAAAGGCATTGGCAAATGTGCATAAGGGACAAAATCAGATTGAAAAGTATGAGCGGCTTGTGGAGGCATTACATTCCAGAGGGATTATGATCAATGCCAGTTTTGTATTCGGGCTGGATGAAGACGATGAGTCTACTTTTCAGACTACAATAGACTGGATCGTGGAGCATAAAATTGAAACAGTAACTTCCCATATATTAACGCCCTACCCGGGAACGGAGGTTTACAAACGGTTCAGGGAAAGCGGCAGGATAGTCGATGAGGATCTGTCCCATTACAACACGGCGCATGTGGTTTTTAAGCCGGCAAACATGACCAAAGAGGAATTGTATGAAGGGTATTTAAAGGTATACCGGGATGTATATTCCTTTCGGAATATTTTGCGCCGGTGTCCTGAGAGCCGTAAGCAGCGCATTCCCTATTTCCTGTTCAATTTCTTTTATCGGAAGTATGGAAGATTTACGGAAAAGCTGTGTGAACTGATCACCTACGAAAGAATAGGACGGATTGCAGAAAAATGGTCTTATCATTGATGCGCTGTCCTGATAGAGAAAGAAGCAAAAAGATGAGTATAGATAAAAAGAATAAATTTAAACACACAGGAATACATATTTTATTTGTAATTTATGCAGCAGTTTTGCTGCGGATCACGGTTTTTCGTACAGGTATTGGTTTTCATGATCTGATGAAGAACGGAAATATAAACCTGACATTATTTGAATCCTATGGTCCTTTGTTGAAAACAGGGAATTGGTGGCGGATCATTTATTTGTTTATCGGAAATATTATCTGGTTTGTGCCGTTGGGGTTTTATCTGGAATGTATGACGAAAATAGAAAAGGTATGGCTGATGGTGTTGATCGGTCTGTTGTTTTCCCTTTTGATAGAAACACTGCAATATATTTTCGGAACGGGGATATCGGAAATAGATGATCTGATCTTAAATTCTTTTGGAACATGGATAGGAGTTTTAGGCGGGAAAATGCTTTTTATGCTCAGAGGGAAATTAGAAAAGGGTTATGAAGGCTCTTATAAAAATTCATAGAAAATGAAACTTTTTAATATACAACTAAGTGTTAAATGTAGAAAATGTGAGAGAACAGGAAAAGAGCGGAATTGAAAATTTAGGGGGCTGGCAGCTATGAAAAAATATATCTTATTTTTAGGAACAATTTTATTCTGTATGCTTTTTACAGGATGCGGTAATTCTGTGGAAAATGCCGGAATTGAAGAAAATCAGGAAGTATTGTCTGATAATGTAGTAAAAGAGGTTGAAGCGGAATTTACAGAGGAAAGTGAAAAGGAAGCTTCAGAAAACGGGAGTCTGAGTGAAAAAGAAGAAGTAAATAGAGATTATAATCCTATAGATTATATGGATCATGAGATCAGATCCACATATTTCTTGAAGGATGGGTCCCGGGGATATGAACTTGTTATATCCCAGAGCGGTGAGACCGAAGAATATGTAAGAGATGTAAAAGTCTTTGTTTCCCAATTGGCAGATGATACCTATTGTCTAAAACAGGTCTTGGAGGACCGGGAGCATGAGGGGGCAGCATGGGATAGTGAGGGACTTTATCTTGTTGATGCAAACTTTGATGGGGAGAAAGATATCCTGGTGCAGAATGGACACTACGGAAATCAGGGAGCACAGGCATATTCCTGTTATCTGTTTGAGGACGGACAGTACGTACAGTATAAAGGTTTTGAGGAAATTCCCAATGTGTCTGTAGATGAGGAAAATAAAGTCATCCTGAGTTCCTGGAGAAATTCGGCTGCATCCCATGGCTGGGGAGTTTATGTTTATGAAAACGGACAGTATTATTTGGCGAAGATCCTGACAGAGGAATATAAAACCGGAGGAGAAGAGGAAAGCCAATGTTATTGGACTGTTGAAGAATATCATGATGCAGTATTATCCCTTAAGGATTCAGAAGGTAAAGGAACTGTGACGGAGCAGTTCAATACGGTTGAATGTGATGAGGAGACAATAAAAGAAAAGCTGTATGGAAAGGAAAGCTTTTGGAGGCTGGGGGATTATTATAGATGGAACAGCCTGGAGAGGATCGAGAGCTGGGGAAGCTCCCTGTTCACAACCATCAAAACCTCCGGCAGCGGAATAAATGATTCCGGGGATAAACCGGTATTTTTGGCAGGAAATGATCCTGAGGATAAGCTGGTATTTTTGGGAGAATATCCGTTGGAGGAAAGCATAGGCAATCAGGGGGTGAAAAGGGCTTTACTGTATGGAGTGCAAAAAGAAGCCCCTGATAGCGTGATCCTTTTGCTGGGGAATGAATATGAGCAGATACATTGGTACTGGGGAAATAATTACCAGGTTTATCCGGAGCTTGTCTGTAAGGATGTGGATCAGGATGGAGAAGGGGAAATCATCCTGAAGGCTTTGAACATTACCGGAACCGGATGGTGGGTGGAATCCTTATGTATCTGTGATTATGAAAACGGAGAACTGCAGGAATATGTCCTTGGAAAAGATGAAATATTGAGGCAGATACAGGAGCAGATAGAATATGCTTATATTGAAGGTAAAAATAGCGTTCAGTTTCTGCAAAATGGAAAAGTTATAAATGAGGTGGTTCTACCGGACTGGGCAGAGGAATATCCTTATGAAGGGGAGGTTTCCTATGACCATCAGATCAGGTTTGATCTGGAGAATATGACCATGGAAATAAAGCCTCAGATACAATTGGAAAATTCACTTCCTTATGAAAAAGCGGTCCTGGAGTTTAATGTTGGATTTCAAGAAGGGGAGATTTTCTTAGAATATTCATCTGTCAGAGAAGAATCTTAAGATAAAAAAATTTGAATTTCAAAAAAATTATATGAAACGATTGACAAAAGAAATGGTATAGTTGTATTATTGTATACAATAAGAAGAGGATAAAGGAAAGAGACAAAGGCGTTCTGTTAGATGCAGAACGCCTTTTTGTGTGGTAATACCATATTTCGGCATAAAAGGCTACGATCATAAAGTCGGCAAAATGCTTGAAAAAATCGGTAAGAGCCCATAAGCAGGGAGGGATGATTATGTATGATTTGGATCTGTTGGAACATACGGATACAGTAAATGAGCTGTTGGCACGCTATGGAGTAAAATTCGGTATCTATAAAAACAATACCTTTAAGGAACAATTGTTTCCTTTTGACGCCATTCCCAGGATCATTGAAAAAATGGAATTTGATTATCTGGAAAGAGGTTTAAAGCAAAGAGTTGTGGCACTGAATCTGTTCTTAAAGGATATTTACAGTGAAAAAAAGATCGTAAAGGATCATGTGGTTCCGGAGGATTTTATTTTTGCTTCCAGCGGCTATATGGCAGAATGTGAAGGCGTGGTGCCTCCAAAGGACATTTATTCCCATATATCAGGTATTGATCTGGTGCAGGGGAAAGATAAAAGCTGGTATGTGCTGGAGGATAACCTGAGGGTTCCTTCGGGAGCGTCTTATCCCATGATAGCCAGAGAGTTATGCCGCAGGAGCAGCCCTTTGACGTTCCAGAGTAACAAGCTGGAGGATAACAGGAATTATGCCAAACTGTTACGACGCACTATGGATCATGTAAATGTGGGAGGCCATACAGTCATTCTCACGCCGGGCAGATACAATGCAGCTTATTTTGAACATTCCTATCTTGCCGAGAAAACAGGAGCCCATCTGGTAAATGGTTCTGAGCTAAGAGTTAAAGATGATAAACTGTATTATGTAAACTACAACGGAGACCTGGAGCAAGTAGGAGCGGTTTACAGGAGAATTTCCGATGAATATCTTGATCCTATGAATTTTAATCCCGAGTCGGTTATCGGTATTCCTCATATTTATGATGTATTCCGTAAGGGGAATGTGGCATTGATCAATGCGCCTGGCAACGGTATTGCAGATGATAAGGGAATTTACTATTTTGTTCCCAAGATGATCAAGTACTATCTGGGAGAGGAGCCGATCTTAAATAATGCTCCCACATATCTGCCTTTCTACGAAGAGGATATGAAATATGTCCTTGAAAACTTTGATAAGCTGGTATTAAAAGATGTTGCAGAAGCAGGGGGCTATGGTGTAGTTTTCGGCAGCAGTATGAGCGCGGAGCAGAAGGAGAAATTTATTGCTCTTCTGAAAAAAGAACCCAGAAGGTTTATTGCCCAGGAGGTCATTGATTTCCTGGATATCGATATCCTGGAGGGAAGTGAAACGCTTCCGAGGAAGGCAGATCTGCGTGCCTTTGTATTGATGGCAGATGAACCGCTTGTATGGAAAAGCGGGCTGACCAGATTTTCCAGAAACCCGGATTCCTTTATTGTTAATTCATCACAGGGAGGAGGATTTAAGGACACATGGGTATTATCTCAGTAGAACAGACAAACAGATTATTATGGTTGGGAAGATATTCGGAAAGGGTGTATACAACCCTCCGCCTGTATTCCAACAGCTTCGATATGATGATCGATGAGATCACGGACAGTTATTCAGAATTTTGTAAAATGATCGATATTCCCGATGTTTATGGATCTAAAGAGGTATTTAAGGAAAAATACCCCTTTGATGAGGAGAATCCCGATTCCATTTTCAGCAATTTAAACCGTGCCTATGACAATGCCATTGTGCTCAGGGAGGAGATCGGTTCCGAGGCTTTATCCTATATCCAGCTTGCCATTTATGATATGAATAAGGCGAGGATCAGCAGAGCGCCTTTGATCGAAATGCAGCGGGTCATTGATAATATCCTTGCCTTTTGGGGAATCGTAGATGACAGTATTGATTCTGAGCAGGTCCGCAACATTATCAAGACCGGAAAACGGATCGAGAGAATCGACCTGTATGCCAGACTGGGCATTGAGCGTAAGGAACTGGTCCGTGAGATCAACCGCCTTGTGCCCAGAATCCAGCGAAGCGGCATGGAGTACCGGGAAGATAAAATTAACGCACTGAAAGAACTTGTGGCAGAGCCTGAAATCAATTATTATAGGATTGTATATGAAGTAGAATCAATCTTATAAAGGAGTACTAAGGGTGAAAAAGCTACATTTTGATTACTATATGCAGTTGGCATATAGTGAACAGGTGCAGAAGTGTCATTTTACGATCAAGTGTATCCCGCAAAGTGGGGACAGGCAGAAGATAGAAGAAATCAATATTGAAATAGAGCCTAAGGACAGTCTGGAAAAGGGCGTGGATTCCTTTGGAAATCAGATTTTATTTGGCAATGTGATGGAAGAGCATGACAGGTTCTTTTTCCATATTACGGGGAATGTCCACACGGGACTTGCTGATAGCGAACCTATGGGAAATGAAAATATCCTGGGAGTTTATCGGTATCCCTATGGTCTGACCGTTCCGGGGAAATGTCTCAGGGCTTATTTTGAAAGTCTGAATTTAAGTCAGGAGCAGTCTGCTTATGAAAAAGGCATTTTCCTGATGCACAAGCTGTATGAGGACTTTTCCTATGAAAAAAATGTAACGGGCGTGGATACCACGGCGGAGGAAGCGTGGCAGCTTGGTAAAGGTGTTTGTCAGGACTATGCCCATATTTTGATCGTGCTGTGTCGTCTGGCGGGGATTCCGGCAAGATATGTGGCGGGAATGTTAATAGGAGAAGGCTACAGCCACGCATGGGTAGAGATATTATCAGAGGACAGATGGTATGGGCTGGACCCTACCAATGACTGTATTGTGACCGATTCCCATATCAAGATCGGGATCGGAAGGGATGCGGCTGATTGTATGATCAATAAAGGCGTTATGACCGGCGGCGGGCAGCAGACCCAGGATATCCATGTCACTGTAACTGAATTGCCGGAAGCTGGGGAAAATATGAGTTAAAGAGGGTAATAAAAGTATGGTTAAAACAGTTGCATCTGTGGGGCTTCCCGTAGATGAAGTTTTGGAAATAAAGAAAAACCACATTACGCCGGATAAACCGGCAAAGGGAAAAAAGAAAAGGATCAGCGTAGTAACGGGAATCCATGGAGACGAACTGGAAGGACAGTTTGTCTGTTTTGAACTTGTCAGGCGTATTCATGAGGAAAAAGACAAATTAACAGGCATCGTGGATATTTATCCCGCAATGAACCCTTTGGGGATCGATTCCATTACCCGTGGAATTCCGGGATTTGATCTGGATATGAACCGTCTGTTTCCGGGGAACAGTGAAGGAGATATGACAGAATTCCTTGCTTCGGAGATCATTGATGATGTGGCAGGTTCGGATGTATGTATTGATATTCATGCAAGCAACATTTATCTGACAGAGATCCCTCAGATCAGGATCAATGAATTGCATAAGGAAAAACTGGTGCCCCTGGCGGAAAAGATCAATGTGGATTTTATCTGGGTCCACGGAGCCAATACGGTTTTGGAGTCCACCTTCGCCCACAGCTTAAACAGCAGGAATGTACCGACGCTGGTAGTGGAAATGGGCGTGGGAATGCGTATTACCAAGTCCTACTGCCAGCAATTGGTTGACGGCATTTTTAATCTGATGAGGGAAATGGGAATCTGGCAGGGAGAGACCGTTGAGCCAAGAAAGCCTATTATTTCCCAGAACCCTGATGATGTCAGTTATCTGAATGCAAGCACGTCCGGCGTGTTTGTTCCGAATGTAAAGCATTGGGAACATTTGAAAAAGGGAGATCATATCGGCAGTATCATCGATCCTTTACGCGGAAAGGTGCTGGACAAAATTCTTTCTCCTGTGGACGGCATTCTTTTTACCATCAGAGAATATCCCATTGTGGACGAAGGCTCTCTTGTGGGAAGGCTGCTGCGGGATGAGGCATTGCAGTCATAGGCGGCAGAACAGGAATTTTAATGAAATTCCAGTAAATAAGAAAAGGTCAGGAAGAAGCGATTCTTTTTGATGATGGAAAGGCATGGACTTCATGAAAAAGAAAACCATTTATGAGATAAATTCATTATATCGGGATAATTTCCGGGTAACAGGATATGAATTTGGGAAAGGAAAAAAGTCCGTCTGTATCGTGGGCAGCATCCGCGGCAATGAGATCCAGCAGCTTTATACCTGCTCCCAGTTAGTGAAGCGGTTAAAGAAAATGGAAGAAGAGGGAAAATTAAAGAAGGGGCATAAGATTTTGGTTGTTCCTTCCATCAATCCTTATTCCATGAATATTAAAAAGCGTTTCTGGTCTACGGATAATACGGATATTAACAGAATGTTTCCCGGATATAGTCTGGGTGAAACAACCCAGCGGATCGCGGCAGGGGTATTTGAAGTCATCAAGGACTATGAGTATGGTATGCAGTTTGCATCTTTTTATATGCCGGGTACATTTACGCCTCATATCCGTATGATGAAAGCTGGCTTTGAAAATGTGGAACTTGCTAAGGAATTTGGTATGCCTTATGTGGTTCTTAGGAATACCAGACCTTATGATACGACTACATTGAATTATAACTGGCAGGTATGGGAAACCAATGCTTTCAGTATTTATACCACTACCACGGCAGAAGTGGATAAGGAAAGTGCGGGGATGGCAATCCGCAGTATCCTGACTTTTTTATCCAAAGAAGGTATTGTAGAGTATCATGGTCATGACGGGTATCAGTCTCTTGTTGTGGAGGATACGGATATGATCCCGGTCAGGACAAAGGTTGCAGGAATTTTTGAAAGTGAAGTGAAGGTAGGAGCAGAAGTTTATAAAGGACAGGTTCTTGCAAAGGTCATTGATCCATATGAAGGAGAAGTGACAGAAGTTTTAACGGCACCGGTGGATGGAATGGTATTTTTCGCACATAACGATCCGCTGACTTATGCGGATACGGCAGTGTTTAAGCTGGTGGCGGGAGAAGCGTTGTAGGATGTGTTTTAAATAAAGGTTGTGGTGGCAGAAAAAATTGTTGTTTGCTTTTTTGTGCTGAGCTGCAAAGTGGGAGTTTTCTAACAGAATGAATGAAAGCTGTGGAAAGCGGTCGGGGCGCCGTCAAGCGGCATCCGTGCCGCGAGACGGCTAAACAGCCCGTCCATGGGCTGTTTCCCCTGGGGTATCGGATCATTCTGTAAGAAAACTTCCACTTTGCAGCATAAGCACAGAAAAGCAAACAACAATTTTTTCTGCATTTACATGTTCTTTAAAAATCGGGATTTGTAAATTTGAAGGAAAAAATAGTAGTTTATAATCACTTATAAAACAAGCTTTAATCACTCTTCACTATAAACATTAAGCACTCCATAATATTTTCCCACTAAACTGTCATCTCTTGTATACTTTCCAACATCTTCAATTCCATATCTACTACAATATATTTATGGTTAATATCCCTTACAGCCAGTAAGGAATTATCCATCTTATTGCTTAAGCTGTATAATGATGGAGCAATCGGTATATCGGCTTCCTTTCCTGGACTTCGCGTCCGTTTTTGAGACTGATAA
>JAGBEV010000051.1 GCA_017936785.1 Lachnospiraceae bacterium
TACAATTGCGACGGTGTGTCCGGAGAGTATGATGAGCTGGATTACAGCAGAGGGGTTCTCTACAGTGGGAAGAGTATGGTGTACCGTGAAACAGATATCATAGATGACGAAAAAAGAAAAGAAAGTGAATATTATCAGAAGATATATAAATCCAACAACTGGCATTATTCCATGCAGATTGTTCTGGCAAAGGATAAGCAGTTCCTTGGCCTTGCTACTCTGTATCGCTCTATCGGCAAAGATAATTTTGAGTATGACGATATTTTCTTTGTAGATATGCTGCGCGATCATTTATCCTTCCGGCTTTCAAAGGAAAGGCAGATGCGCATTAACAATCCCCATAAGTGGACGATTGTTGGTGCGGCGGAGGAATTTCAGCTTACCAAGAGAGAGGAAATGGTACTTCAATGCATTATGGAGGGAAAATCCAAGGAAGAGATCTGCGACCAGCTGGTGATCAGTATCAATACCTTTAAGAAGCATTCGCTGAATATTTATCGTAAGCTGGGAGTAAATAACAGAGTTCAGTTGTTCAAAAAAATATTAGAAAAAGAATAAAAAAGATATGTTTTGAGATATAAGATATACAAAGCAGAAGCTTTTCGGAGGTTTAAAAGACATTGTAAAACATATTGGGAGTGGGATTTTCCCACTCCTAAAAAATTGTTCAAAATTATTAAAATTTCATAAATACATTGACATAATTATAAATGAGAATTATTCTTAAAACATATCAATGAGTTCTTTTTATCTCTGATACATGTATCTGTACAGAATGAAAAAATTTCAGGAACAGAGCATGGATGCATTTCGCATATTCGGCAGCATCTGCCACAGAACTCAGTTATTTTACAAAAAAGCATATGGCAGAAGCCAATGAAGATGGATGTATGGGTGTTATATGGCTTCTGCGAGGAGGATGAATAACATGGAAGCCGAAAGAAAAGCAAAAAACATTCAAGCATTTAATCATGTTACGGATGAAATGGAGTCAAATTTAAGTGATTTTGCCCTTTTCCTTACTGTAATGAAAAGACGAAAAGCATATCAAAATACTTTGAGTATTATTCTGGATGAACCTGATATTCGATTGAAAGATGTAAAAGTAGAGCAGGTAATATTGAATAAATCAGGTAAAAGAGCTATTCGTCTTGATGCATGGGCACTGTCAGACGATGACAGACAATTTGATATGGAAATGCAAAATGATACTGATCAGGATTCTATACCAAAACGCTCCAGATTTTATCAGGGATTAATGGATAGTCCTGTACTAAAATCCGGTAAAAGAACGAAGTACAGACAGCTTCCTTCCAGTACAATCATTTTTATTACTCAGGATGATATTTTTAAGAAAGATCTGGCCAAATATACTTTTGTTGAACAGTGTGAGGAGGTAGAAGGACTGAGACTGGAGGATGGGACTACCAAAATTTTCTTGAATATGACGAGTAAAAATGGTTCCAAAGAATTGATAAGTCTGCTACAATATATGAAAAAGACAGATATTGAAAACCCCGATATTTTGATTAAGGATAAAAGGCTTTTGGAAATTGATGCAATTGTTTCAGAGGTTAAAGAATCCGAAGAATGGGAGGCAGTTAGAATGGATATTCTTGATGTTGGAATTAATAAAGGGCTTGAATTGGGACGTGAACAGGGACTTGAGAAGGGAATACAAGCTGTGATTGAAACATGTAGAGAATTGGCAATTTCAAAAGCGAATACCATAACAAAAATAACCGAGAAGTTCAATCTGCCTGAGGAAAAGGCAGAAGAATATATGGAAAAATATTGGAAGTAGAATATTTGCAGGAAAAGGAGCCGCATCTGCGAACCGAAAAGTCGTGGATGCGGTTTTTTTGTATAAAAGTAATAAAACTGCAACTTTTTGATATGCTAAAATGTCTATAGTATAAAAGAACAGAAAGGCAGAGATTTCATGAGGCAGGAATTGTATGAAAAGATAGTGAACTATATAGTGGAAAATCAGGACAAATTCTATCGTCTGGCGTACAGCTATGCAGGCAACCAGGAGGATGCTCTGGATATCGTACAAAATGCTGTCTGCAAGATTTTGGAAAAATATGAGGGAATACGAAACGAAAATGCAATCAGAACATGGTGCTATAGAATTCTGGTGAATGAGAGCATGACATTTCTAAAAAGCAGAGAGAAGGAAAAACCTCTGGATGATGCCGGGGAAATGGAAGTTCCTTATATTGAAAAGCAGTTTGAAACAGAGGATGATTTTTATGAAAAAATCGGCAGGCTGCCGGAGGAGATACAGACTGTGATTAAGCTGCGGTTTTATGAGGAACTGACTTTGAAAGAAATCGCAAAAATTGCGGAAGTGAATCTGAATACGGTAAAGGCAAGATTATATCGCGGTTTGAAGCTGCTTAAAAAGGAATTTTAGGAGGGATGACGATGAGAGAGATGGAGAAAGCAAAGGAAAGATATGATGCGATTCCCGTACCGGAAGAATTATATGTACGAGTGCAGAAAGAGATAGAGAAATCATCCGTAGGAAAGAAAATCCGGGACAAAGAAAGAACAGGATATCCGGGGAAGCGTGCAGGAATTCTGGCTGCTGCGGCAGCGATGATTCTTTTTGTCACGGCTTTAAATACCAACACAGCATTTGCGAGGGAAATCAGTGAGATTCCGGTGCTTGGAGCCGTAGCCCGCATTTTTACTTTCCGCTCCTATGTGGAGGAAAGTGATGATTTG
The DNA here is from genome assembly GCA_017936785.1 of Lachnospiraceae bacterium. Lineage (GTDB taxonomy): Bacteria > Bacillota > Clostridia > Lachnospirales > Lachnospiraceae > UBA2882. The sequence continues at coordinate 2,734 of JAGBEV010000051.1, forward strand.
AAAGTTTCCGTAGAAATTCCAAGTCTGGAGATGATAGCGGAAGAGACAAACGGGCTTGCAGATTCCGTTAATCAGGAAATTCACACACTTTGTGAGCAGTATGCGGATGAGGCAGTAAAGAGGGCAGAGGAATATAAGAAAGCCTTTTTGGAAACCGGTGGAACACAGGAGGAATGGGAAGCACATAACATTGAAATAAAGGTCTTTTATGAGATGAAATCCCAGACAGAAGACTTTCTTTCTTTTGCAGTGTCAGGAACGGAAAACTGGACTTCGGCCTATAGCGAAACAAGATATTACAATATCGATCTGAAGAGTGAAAAATTGGTTACTCTTGAGGATATGCTCGGCGAGGATTATATTACAATCGTAAATACTGATATTCAAAGGCAGATACAGAGCAGGGAAGAAAGCGGAGAGGTATTCTTCAGCCCGGAAGAAGGAGGTTTTACCGGAATATCGGATGATGTAAAATTTTATATGAATGAAGCCGGAAATCCGGTGATCGTCTTTGAAAAATATGAGATTGCACCCGGAAGTGCCGGTGAAGTGGAATTTGAAATTGAAGGTAATGATGATGGGGAACAGGCCGTCACAGAAAAGCCGTCGCAGGAAGAGGAACAGAAGAAACAGGAGACCTCGGAGAGTACGGCTGGATATGAGGACAATTTTGCCGTGGACAGTGAAGCGGCAGTAGGCGAATTGCATTAATACAGAAAAGAAAAAGTGGTGCGGCCGATAGGCCGCACCGTTTCAATTACGAAATTATCATCTTGTTTCCGGATTATGATGTCTTTGGCGATGCGGAGGGGCTTGCCTAAGGAGAAGGTGATGCAGCTTTGTCAAGGGAAGCCTTGATGGCATTAAACAGTACCATGGAAGTATATTTATTGTCATCGGAATATGTAATATTCTCAAGTGACTGATTTGCAATGATCTGCTTTGCCAGATCGTCAAAGGACGGCTCAAGGAGTGGGAACATGGTGGTTACAGCCTCATCCAGATTGACAATGCGGATATCATTTATATTGGTTTCGTCCACGGTTACTTCCACATCCACCACATTGTCATTGATGATCAGGGATGTCGTATATATTCCCGGTACATAAGTGGCTGCCGGAGTCTCTACAGAGGTTTCTTCTTTTTTATTATCCGGCACGAACATTATGATCAGCATAATGATAAACAAAATGCCGAATAATACGAAAATGCCCGTATATACTAATTCTTTCAGATGGAGTACAACAATTTTGGTTTTGGAACTCATGTGAATATCACCGACTTCATTCTTTTTACTATACTATTATTCAAAGGTCTGATTTATACCACTTTTTGATTCGGTATTGACAAATGTGACAGCCCATTGTTATTATAGGTAAGGACAAAGGCGTCCTTATAGCAGTAGGTAATGGAGAGATTGCCTATCGCTGTAAGGGCGCTTTTCCTTTATACAGGCATATAAAGGAAACAAAATATGTATATACAAAACAGGATGGAAAGGGAGGAAGCCATATGCATAAGCATTATACCAAAGAAGATATCATGGAGCTTGTGAAGGATGAAGATGTGGAATTTATCCGCCTGCAGTTCACTGATATGTTTGGACAGCTTAAAAATGTTGCCATTACCGTAAGCCAGCTTGAAAAAGCGCTGGACAATAAATGTATGTTTGACGGATCTTCCATAGAAGGATTCGTCAGAATTGAAGAATCGGATATGATTCTGTATCCGGATCTTGACACGCTTGAAATTTTTCCATGGAGACCCCAGCAGGGAAAGGTAGCCAGGTTGATTTGTGATGTGTACAGACCAAACGGTCAGCCCTTTGAGGGAGATCCCAGATATATTTTAAAGCGTGCCGTGAAAGAGGCAGCAGATCTTGGCTATACATTTGAAGTAGGTCCGGAGTGTGAGTTTTTCCTGTTCCACACAGATGAGAACGGGTTGCCCACAACCGTGACACATGAAAAGGCGGGATATTTTGATTTAGGCCCCCTTGATCTTGGTGAAAATGCCAGAAGAGATATGATTCTGACACTGGAAGAAATGGGATTTGTTGTGGAGGCTTCCCATCATGAAGTGGCACCGGCCCAGCATGAAATTGATTTCCGCTATGACGAAGCCCTTGCCACAGCTGACAATATTATGACCTTTAAACTGACGGTAAAGACCATTGCCAAAAGACATGGTCTGCATGCAACCTTTATGCCTAAGCCTAAGTTTGGTGTAAATGGTTCCGGTATGCATATCAACATGTCTCTTGCAAAGGATGGAAAAAATATCTTTTCCGACCCTTCCGACAAGAACGGCCTTAGCAAGGAAGCGTATTATTTTATCGGTGGTATCATCAAGCATATGAAGGGAATGACAGCAATCACCAATCCCCTTGTCAATTCCTATAAGAGACTGGTTCCCGGCTATGAGGCACCGGTTTATATTGCGTGGAGTGCGACCAACAGAAGCCCGCTGATCCGGATTCCGGCAGCAAGAGGAGAACATACCAGGATAGAGCTTCGCTGCCCTGATTCTTCGGCAAATCCGTACCTGGCACTGGCAGTATGCCTGCGTGCCGGACTTGACGGCATTGTCAATAAGATTGAGCCTCCTGCAAGTGTGGACTGCAATATTTTTGCCATGACGGAAGAAGAAAGAAAAGAGACAGGTATCGAGGCAATTCCGGGTAATTTGAGTGAAGCTGTTGCAGAGCTTGAAAAGGATGAATTTATCAGGGAAGTTCTCGGAGAGCATGTTTCGGTAAAATATATTGAAGCAAAGAAGAAAGAATGGGCAAACTATACTGCTCAGGTTACAGATTGGGAAATAAACCAGTATTTAAATCAGTATTAGTTTTGAACAATCTGTAAGTGAGAGGAGGTGTGCCTATGACCAGCGTGATCATAACCCTCCCGAAGATAGATGATGCAAAGAGTATTAAGAATCTGTTAGTCCGAAGCGGTATTCCGGTGGCTGGTGTATGCACAACCGGGGCGCAGGCTCTTGCTCTTGCGGACGGACTCAACTATGGCATCATTATCTGCGGATATAAGATGACGGATATGATTTATTCGCAGCTTCATGACGATCTTCCCTTTGGCTTTGAAATGCTCCTGATGGCCTCCCAGCAGATACTGGGCGGTGGTATGGTGGATAAGGAAATCATGTGTTTGTCCATGCCCCTTAAGGTGCACGATCTGATTAACACGGTTGATATGATGATCCAGACCATTGAGCGGAGAAAGAGAAAGCAAAGATTAAAGCCCAGGGAGAGAAATCCTGAAGAAGTGGCACTGATTAAGCAGGCAAAAGAAATTCTGATGAATCGCAATCACATGACGGAAGAGGAAGCCCACCGATACATACAGAAGTGCAGTATGGACAGTGGAACCAATATGGTGGAAACAGCACAAATGGTGCTGACTATGATGAAGGCGTAAAAAGAAATACAGCTGTAAACGTGAAATTTCGTTTGCAGCTGTTTTTTATACAAAATTTGACTTTTATTTTACATGATTCCGGCTAGTTTTTACATAAAGACGATAGTCACTTTACATAGAAATGTCTATACTTATCACCATAATACAGAATTCAGCATGATAAGGGAGACATACTGTGGCAGAGATAGTACTAAAAAACATCAGTAAGGTGTACGAAAATGGTTTTCAGGCTGTGAAAAATGTAAACCTTGAAATCAAACCAAAGGAATTTATCATTTTTGTCGGACCTTCGGGCTGCGGCAAATCAACTACACTGCGTATGATAGCAGGTCTTGAAGAAATCACTTCAGGTGAATTGTGGATAGGAGATGTTCTTGCTAACTTTTTAGAGCCGAGAGAAAGAGAACTGTCCATGGTATTTCAGAACTATGCATTATATCCCAATATGAGTGTTTACAAGAATATTGCATTTTCCCTGGAAATCAGGGGAGTGGGAAAAGCGGAGACAGACAGAAAGGTAAGAGAGGTTGCAGATTTGCTTGGCCTTTCACAGGTTCTTGACAGAAGACCCAAAGATTTATCGGGCGGGCAACGTCAGAGAGTTGCTATCGGAAATGCGATTATCAGGAATCCGGAAATCCTTTTGATGGATGAGCCCCTTTCCAATCTTGATGCAAAATTGAGAGGGCAAATGAGGGTGGAACTGGCAAAGCTTCATAAAAAGCTTGGCAACACAATTATTTATGTGACGCATGATCAGACTGAGGCAATGACCCTGGGAACCAGAATAGTGGTAATGAATCAGGGAGAAATCCAGCAGGTAGATTCCCCTAACAGATTATATGAAAATCCGGTGAATCAGTTTGTGGCCGGCTTTATTGGCTCTCCTGCCATGAATTTTCTGGAATGTACGATAGATCACGAGGACAAGTCAGTAGATTTACATATAGGTCAGGATACCATTTCCTGTAACGACACGATAGCTGCATGGATCAGACAAACGATCAGTGAAACGAAAGTGATCGCCGGAATCAGGCCGGAAGCTTTTCTTGATGAGTACAGAAAGAATAAGCAGCATCGCGAGGAGCTTACGGAGAAACAAAAACTTTATGTTACTGTCACACATAGAGAGCTTCTTGGAAATGAAGTGATTCTGTACTTTGATTTATGTGGAAAAGGCTGTTGCATGAAGGCATCGGTAGAAAATGAAACAAAGGCAGGAGATACCATTCCTGTGTGGGTTGATGTTGCGAAGATATGCCTCTTCGATAGAGATAACGGTAAAAATCTATTTTACGAAAAGAGAAAACTGGAAGGAAATGAAAACTAATATGGAAACAAAAAAGAAACATTTTTCAGTAGAACCTTATACTTATCTGATTCCAAGCATGCTGATATTTGGCATTTTCCTTTTTTATCCTTTTTTTAAAACGATTTATCTGAGTCTTTACAAAACAGATAAGATGGGACTGCCGAAGAAATTTGCGGGATTTGAAAATTACCTCAACCTGTTGACCTCCAAGTCCTTTTATAACAGCTTGACGGTAACGCTTATTTTTGTAGTGATCGTGGTAGCGGGCAGCATGTTGCTTGGACTTACCGGTGCGGTTCTCTGTAATAAAGCCTTTCCGGGAATACGGTTTTTCAGTACGGCATATGCGCTTCCAATGGCGATTGCAAGCAGCTCTGCCGCAATGATTTTTAAAATCATGCTCCATCCGTCCGTGGGAATTGTAAATAAGATTCTGGGACTTAACATAAATTGGATTTCAGATCCGAAATATGCACTGGTCTGCGTGGCGGTGCTTACTGCATGGCTGAACAGCGGTATTAATTTCCTCTATTTCAGCGCAGGTCTAAGCAATATAGATGAAACGATTTATGAAAGAGCCAGTGTAGACGGGGCTACTGAATTTCAGAAATTTGTGAGACTTACATTGCCGGGCTTAAGTCCCATCATTTTCTATACGCTTGTGGTAAATATCATACAGGCATTCCAGTCCTTTGGACAGGTCAAGATCCTGACCCAGGGCGGACCCGGAGAAAGCACCAATTTAATAGTATATTCTATCTACCGCGATGCATTCTTTAATTTCCGATTCGGAAGTGCAGCGGCGCAGTCGGTCGTTTTGTTTATCATTATCATGACACTGACGCTTATCATGTTTAAGGTAGAGAAGAAGGGAGTTAAGTACTGATGGAACAGGTAGTGACGAATAAGAAAGTAATTTATAAGGACAGCAATGTCAATATAGATGAGATCAGAGAAGAAATGTACCGGAGACAGAAAGCGATCCGGATGAGGCGGACAGGCTTAAGGCTTCTTGCCAATATTGTTGTGGTTTTGTTGGTTCTTCTGCCTCTGCTTTATGCAATCAGCGTGGCTTTCATGCCTTCCAATGAATTGTTTACGACGGAACTGAATATTATTCCGAAGAATCCGACCCTCGCAAATTTTAAAGATGCACTGGCAAAGGTTCCGCTTATAAGATTTGTATTAAATTCCTTTCTGGTGGCAGGACTGATTACAATTGGACAGATCATTTCCTGCTCGCTGGCAGCGTTCAGCTTTTCCTTTTTGGATTTTAAAGGTAAAAATGTTCTGTTCATGGTTGTTATGGCTACTATGATGATTCCGGGGGAAGCAACTATTATTTCTAATTATCTGACAGTCAGCAGATGGGGCTGGCTGGACAGTTATCAGGTATTGATCGTGCCGTATCTGACAAGTGCAATGGGAATTTTCCTGTTCAGACAGTTTTATCTGTCCTTTCCCATTTCGCTATATGAATCGGCCAAAATTGATGGCTGTAAAAATATCCGCTTTATTGTGCAGATATTGATACCCCTCACAAAGTCGGCAATCGGAGCTATGGCTGTTTATACCTTTATCAATGCATGGAACATGTATATGTGGCCTTTGCTGGTAACAGGTTCCGATACTATGCGTACGGTTCAGATCGGTATCGGTATGCTGGACAGTGTGGATTCACAGTCAATTACCCTGATGATTGCAGGCGTTGTGATGATAATATTACCCTCCTTATCCATATTTATTGTAGGACAAAAGCAGCTTATCAAGGGAATGTTTTCAGGAGCGGTAAAAGGATAACGTAAATCAGGCAGGCAACTGCCTTGATAAATAAAACATATTTTAGAGGAGAAATGTATGAGAAAAAAAGTTTTGTCACTATTGTTAACAGTCTCTATGATCGCAGGAGTCCTTGCAGGATGCGGTTCTGCTGATACATCGGCGAATACGGAAACAGCAAAGGAGAGTACAGAGAACACTGCAGAAGCAGACCAGGAAAAATCAGCAACTGCAGGAGCAAATGTTGAATCTGTCGAGAATGCTGATGAGATTACAGCAATGGACGAGAGCAAATTAAATGGAACTACCATCACATTCTGGCATGCCATGGGTGGCGTAAACGGAGAAGCACTTGATTATCTTGTAAAGAAGTTCAATGACGAAAACGAATACGGAATTACCGTTGTTGCCGAATATCAGGGTTCGTATGATGACTCTATCAATAAGTTAAAGAGTGCGCAGCTTGGTAACATGGGAGCAGATCTGGTACAGGTATACGATATCGGTACAAGATTTATGATGGATTCCGGATGGATTGTGCCTATGCAGGATCTTGTAGATGCAGATGGTTTTGATCTTTCTGTAATTGAGCCTAATATCGCAGCATATTATACCGTGGGTGATACGTTATACTCCATGCCGTTTAACTCATCCACACCTATTCTTTACTATAATAAGGATATGTTCGAAGCAGCAGGTATTACAGAAGCTCCTACAAGTTTTGAAGAGATCAAGACAGCCGGAGATAAACTGAAAGCGTCGGGAGTTGATGAAGTGATTTCCCTTGCAATTTACGGCTGGTTTTTTGAACAGTTTACCTGCAAACAGGGACTCCCTTACGTTAATAACGGTAATGGACGTGATTCCTATGCAACTGCAGTTGCTTTCGATGAGAATGGTGCTGCACTGAATATTTTAACAGCATGGAAAGATTTATATGATAACGGATATGCGCCTAATGTTGGCCGTGGCGGTGATGCAGGTCTTGCAGACTTTTCAGCCGGAAAATCTGCTATGACTCTTGGCTCAACAGCTTCCCTGAAGCAGATTCTCCAGGATGTAAATGGTAAGTTTGAAGTCGGCACAGCTTATTTCCCTACAGTAGTTGATGGCAGTGAAGGCGGTGTTTCCATCGGCGGTGCTTCTCTTTGGGCACTGAACAACAATGATGATGTTAAGAAAGCGGCAACCTGGAAATTCGTCAAATTCCTTGTATCCGCAGAATCTCAGGCTTACTGGAATGCACAGACCGGTTACTTCCCTGTAACTACTGAGGCACACACTGAGAAGGTCTTCCTTGATAATGTGGCAGAATATCCTCAGTTCCAGACAGCAATCGATCAGCTTCATGATTCAGCTCCACAGTATGCAGGCGCACTGATCAGTGTATTCCCTGAAGCAAGAGCAATTGTGGAGACAGAAATAGAAAATATGCTGAACAATGGTGTTTCACCGGAAGATACAGTTGCAAGCCTTGCACAGCAAATCAATGCATCTATTGAAGAATACAATGAATTAAATTACTAAAAATATGAAAATACAATTGCAATGGGAAGGGTCTTGTACATCTTATGTGCAGGGCCTTTCCGTGTATGGAAATGAGGAAAGAATTATATGGCAAACACAAAAGTCTGGGCTCACAGGGGAGCCAGTGGATATGTACCTGAAAACACGATTCCGGCATTTACAAAAGCGGTTGACATGAAAGCTGATGGTGTAGAACTGGATGTGCAGCTTTCAAAGGATGGAGAATTGGTTGTAATTCATGACGAAACGGTAGACAGAGTCAGTGACAGAAGAGGATACGTAAAGGATTTTACGGTGCAGGAATTGAAATTGATGGATGTCAGTCGTCCGGTTCCCGGGTATGGAACTGTCCGAATTCCTACATTGGCAGAAGTCCTGGAAGAACTGAAGCCTTCAGGCATGACAATTAATATTGAATGTAAGACAGGAATCTTTTTTTATCCGGGTTTGGAAGAAAAAATGGTAAAGCTGGTAAAAGATATGAATATGACGGACAGAATATGGTGTTCGTCCTTTAATCATGAAAGCGTTCTCAAGGTAAAGCAGCTTTGCCCGGAAATGAAGACAGGATTTCTGATTGCGGATGTGATCGTAGATGTAGCAGAATATACAAAAAAGCATGGAGCGATGGCGCTTCATCCTGCGCTCTATCACATGCAGGATGGAGAATTGATCAGCAGATGTAAGAAGCAGGGGCTGAATGTACATATCTGGACCGTCAATGACAGGCAGGATATGAAAGCGTTATGCGATGCCGGGGCTGACGCCATAATAACAAATTATCCTGATATCGCAAGAAATGTGGTGGACAGCTTATGATCTGTGAAAAAAACCGGGCATTGTTAAAGGAAAAAAAAGTATTCCTGTTCGATATTGACGGTACGCTGGCACTTGGCGATCAATTGATTTCGGGAACAGAAAAATTGATCCGTTATTTGAGAATGACAGGAAAACGGATATTCTTTACAACCAATAATTCCACAAAAAGCAGACAGGATTATGTGAATTATTTTGCACGCCATAATATTCGCATTGAACCTGATGAAATTTTGACAGCAGGAGGTCTCACACTGATCTTTTGCAGGGAACATTTTGAAAATAAGAAAATATTTCTTATGGGTACTCCGTCTTTGAAAAAAGAGCTGGAAGATGCAGGACTTTTGATTACGGAAAAATATGAGGAAGGCATTGCCTGTGTGCTTGTGGCGTTTGACACTACCTTAAACTTCCAAAAACTGGAGGATGCAAGCCGTATTCTCAGCGACGGGAGAGTTATCTTTCTGGCTTCCAATCCGGATCTATGCTGCCCAACAGCCTTTGGCGCAGTACCGGATTGCGGTTCTATCTGTGAAATGTTAAAAAATGCCACCGGCAGAGAACCCAAATTTCTTGGAAAACCCTATCCTGATATTGTAAATCAATGCAGGAAAACGGCAGGTGCCTTAAGGGAGGAAACCGTGCTTGTGGGAGACAGAATCTATACCGATATGGCTTGTGCGGAAAACGCCGGGGTGGAAGGAATCCTTGTGTTGAGCGGTGAAGCAACCGAAAAAGATGCCATGAACTGTGGTCTGCAGATCCCTTATGTATTCGAGAGTGTGAAGGAATTATATGAATTATTGTCAGAAAATGAATGCAGGGTGCGTTCTTAGCAGCAATACAGTTGCTTCATATCAAGCGAAATGATAAAATCAAAATAACGGAAATTAAAATCTAAGGAAAGAGAAGGAGAAAAAAAGTGGCAAGATTTACCAAGGATTTAACCTTAAACAAACCGGAGAACTTTGTGGAATTTGTGATGAATGATTATCTGCAGAAAAACAAGTTTTCCATGTCTGACTGGAAGGGAGAACCTGCTTATCGTGCAGGGGATGCCATGATGGAAGGCTATAAATTCCTGAAATGGTCCTATGAAAACGGTGTGCTTCATGTGGAAGCATGGCTGAAGGGAAGCTTTGGTGGCGAGTGGAATCTGGAGGGCTTTGTAGGCTGTATGCAGAAGAAGCCTTACAAGGAAAGTCTGGAACAGCTGTTTACGGTCTTACAACAGGATATTCCGGAAGGAGATGAAAACATTCTGGAAAATACAATATCTGTCCCTGTTCAGACGGTAGATAATACCGGTGCGGCAACCCAGGCACTTTTATTTGGTATTCTTTCTGTGGTCCTTGCATTTATCATACCGCTCTTCGGTATTCTTTTTGCCTGCCTCGGCTATGCAAGAGCAAGAATGGGATCGGGGTCCAGCAAGGCGAAACAGGCCAATATCGGTAAGATTCTCTGCATCATCGGTATAGTCGTTTCCGTTGCCTTGTGGGTACTTAATATTATTCTTTCTGTGTTATAAGCGGAGAAATAAGTATGACATTTGAAGAAATAAAGAAAAATCGGGAGGTACTCGCTTTCCTGGAAAAAGGAAATGAGAATCTTGGGGTTTTAGGCTATACGGACCATTCCAAAGCTCATTGTGCTCTGGTGGCTGAGCGAGCCGCGGACATTCTGAAAAAGCTGGGATACAAACAGAAGGAAAGAGAACTGGCAAAGATAGCCGGTTTTATGCATGACATTGGGAATGCCGTCAACCGTTCCCACCATGCGGAGTATGGAGCTATTCTTGCCAATGACATCCTGAAGGACACAGATATGTCTCTGAAAGACAGAGTGACGGTAGTGTCGGCAATCGGAAACCATGATGAGTCTACGGGAGGGGCCACGGACCCTGTATCGGCAGCACTGATCATTGCAGACAAAACGGATGTGAGAAGAAACAGGGTAAGAAATGTTGATATGTCCAGCTTTGATATTCATGACAGAGTAAATTATGCTGTCACCAAAGCGGAGCTGGAGATTCAGACAGAGAAAAAGGTCATAACACTGCATCTTCAGATCGATGAAAACATCTGCACCATGTACGATTATTTTGATATCTTTTTAGGCAGAATGATGATGTGCAGGAAGGCGGCAGAGATTTTGGGACTACGCTTCAGACTCACCGCCAACGGAAGTAAGATATTGTAAAAAATGCCCGTAAACCGGGCATTTTTTATTTGTAAATTTTTATATATCATTTCAAATGTAAATATTATTTTGCATTCCCTTTACATAAGCTTGATAGAATGTAAGCCCAATAATGAAATATACTGAATCAGGAGTAACAAAGAGATTGAATAAAGATGCGTATTCAGTTGTTTGCACGTGCAACGCAAGGCACAGACGGGTATTCATTATGAAGAAAAAAAAGACACTAAAAATGGCACTGCTGAGAGATCTGACAATAACCTTTCTGTTTCCCTTTTTTATGATATTGCTGATTATTTTTCTTTATATTCTGAGTTCTGTGGAAAAAGAAACAGAAAAGAAAAATATTCTGTATGCAGCACAGCTCAGCAGTCAGATGCAGGCTGAATTGGAAAAATATGTATCTATTGTGGAGACAGCGGCTATGCAGGAGGCGGTTATCTCCCTTGACTATACACAGGCAGAACCCTATTTACAAAAGCTTTTAGAAAAAGAGGGCAAGGATGTGTGGTCCCATTTTCTGATCGCCAATCAGTATGGTACGGAACAGGCACATACGGAAGGTAAAGAAGGACATGGGTATTCCATCAGCAGAGAAGAGGCATTTGCAAAACCATGGAATGAGGAAGTGACCTTTGTATGTGAGCCCACCATTTCCATCAGCACAGGAAGGGCTGTATTGGGAATCGGAACCCCTATTTACCGTGGAGAAAAAAAGGTTGGTGTATTGATCGGCTACTTAAGACTTGAATGTATTGCAGACATTTTGAACCGGTATGAGTTTACAGAAGGCGGATACGCATTTATGCTGAATTCCGACGGAACACTTTCTGCTCACCCGGATCAGTCCCTGGTACTGAACCAATGTTATGGCGTGCCGGATGAGAAGGATGAGCAGGCGGTAGAATTTTATAACAGTATACCCAAGGGGCTTAGACAGGTCTATCAGGCCATGACAAGGGGAGAGAGCGGCAGTGCAGTGGTAGAAGAAAATATGGCACTTTATTCTTATTATCCACTCGGAATACACAATATGTCCATTTGCATTGTCTCGCCTCTGAAAGAAGCTTTTTCCCTGGTAGAAGGACTGCTTTACGCAATGGTGATAGCTGTTCTTGTGTTGTGTACAGTAGGAGCTGTCGGAACGCTTTTTCTGTCAGGTAAAATGAATTCACTGATGAAGTGGATCGGTTCTCAGACAGCAATGCTTGCAAAGGGCAATACTTCTGTTGAAGACAAAAAGCTTGCTTACAACAAAACAAAGGAAATCCGGGAACTGAAGAATGCGGTATTTTCACTGGCAGAAAGTCTGCAGAACATTCTTTGTCAGCTTAATGAACAGTCAGTCAGGCTAAAAGGTATGGTCGGTGAGGCATCAGATAATATCAGTATTGCGGACACAAATGTAGAAAACATATCTGAAAGCTTACAGCAGTTTGCCAGAGGAATCGAGGAAATTACAGCGACCTCAGAGGAGCTTAGGGAAAGCTCTGCAAAAAATCTTAGCTTTGCCACGGCAATTTCGGATTATGCGAGAGAAGGAAATACATACACGATAGATATGCGTGAGAAAGCAAAGAAATTTGAGAAGGGTGCAAAAGAGGGAAAGACTTCCACACTGGAAATCCTGACAGAAATCCGTAATGAGCTTTCCGCTTCTCTTGAGGAGAGCGGCAAGGCATCCCAGATCAGCGAGCTGACAGAGGAAATTATGCAGATCTCTAATCAGACCAATCTTCTGTCACTGAATGCATCCATCGAAGCGGCAAGGGCGGGAAATGCAGGAAAAGGATTTGCAGTGGTTGCCTCAGAAATTCGCAGTCTTGCAGAGAAATGCCGCAGTACTGCCGGAAGAATACAAAACATCAGTGTAATGGTGAACCAGGCTGTTTGCGGTCTCAGTCAGGATGCCGAAAAGCTTTTGCATTATATCGATTCATCTGTTTTGGAGGACTACGGTTTTTTCTCAGAAATTGCCGAAAACTATTATCAGGATGCAACGGAGATTTCCAAGATGATGAACAGATTTGCAGAGCATGCACAGCAGCTGCGGGAATCCTTTGCAGTGATGGATGACAGCATTTCTCACATTTCTTCCACTATGGATGAGAACAGCATGGGAATTGAGAAGATTGTGATTTCAACGGAGAAATATGTGAATGTATTACATGGAATCAATGAGCAGATCAATTCCTGCGACCGGATTTCCCTTCGATTACAGGAAAGCCTGGAACAGTTTCAGGAGGGATGAAGGGGCGGATCAATATGATACGATGAGAAAGCAACAGAAATCATCATGTGGTTGCTTGCGGACGGGCAAAATGATAGAATGAAAACTGTGAAAAGCAAAGTATTTCAGAGAGGTGATTTGAAATGCCGGCAACGTACGCTCATTACAGATTTGGGCAGGAGGTAAGGAAAGACCTGCCGGAAAAGGAAAAGAAAATCGTGGAAGAGTTTCCGGAGTTATTTATGATCGGACTTCATGGGCCGGATATCTTTTTTTACTACAAACCCTTTTCTAAAAACAGAGTAAGACAGATCGGACATGAGATGCATAAGCATGCCGGAGAAGAGTTTTTTGCACCGGCAGCCGAAGTAGTGGGAGAACACAGCGAAAACCATGCATATCTTTCCTATCTGTATGGTTTTATCTGTCATTTTGCACTGGATGTTGCCTGCCACGGCTATGTGGATGAGAAAATTGCAAAAAGCGGCATCAGTCATACGGAAATTGAAGCGGAATTTGACAGAATGCTGATGGTAAAAGACGGGCATGATCCCATCCGGTATAAGCCCACGGGACATATCGTACCTTCCGAGGAAAATGCGGAGATCATTCAGGCTTTTTTTGGGGATGTAGACAGCACACAACTGCTCGGAACGCTGAAGGGTATGGTCACATATCTGAATTTGCTGGTTGCCCCCTCGAAAGGAAAAAGATTCCTGATAAATACAATTTTAAAACTGACAGGAAATTATAAGGAACTGCACGGACTGATGATCAATTATCTGGCAAACCCGGACTGTGCAGACAGTACAAAAGAGCTCTTTAAGCGCTACGGGGAAGCAAAAGACATGGCTCTTTTATTGATTCATGAATACGGCGGTTTTCTGGAAGGAAAAGAGGAGTTAAATCCCATCTATAACTATACTTTCGGCTCAAAGCCGACAGAAGAAAAGGAGAACAGAGATGCGTTCTAAGCTGACAAAGGAAGAAAAAAACTGGGTATTGTATGATGTGGGAAATTCCGCCTTTACCCTTTTAATTACTACCATCGTGCCAATCTATTTCAACTATCTGGCAGGTAATGCCGGTCTTTCCGATGTGGAATATCTGGCATACTGGGGCTATGCGGCCTCACTTGCCACGTTGGTCGTGGCACTTATGGGGCCGGTTTGCGGATCGCTGGCAGACACAAAAGGATATAAGAAACCGATCTTTGTCATTTCACTGATCGTAGGTGCGGCGGGGTGCATCAGTCTCGGCTTTGCAAAAAACTGGTTGGTGTTTCTTGTCATTTTTCTGATTGCAAAGGTGGGATATTCGGGAAGTCTGATCTTTTACGATTCCATGCTTCCGGATGTGACCGGGGAGGATCGGATGGACAGAGTATCGTCCCTTGGCTATGCATTCGGATATATCGGGAGCTGTATTCCGTTTGTGATCTCTCTTGTGATCGTTCTGGGAGCCGGAGCAATCGGAATTACAATGGAGGTGGCCATGGGGATTGCCTTTCTTATCACCGCCGCATGGTGGGTGCTTATGACGATTCCTCTTTTGAAGACCTACAGGCAGAAGCACTATGTGGAAAAAAGGAAGGGTGCAGTGAAGGAAAGCTTTGTAAGAATCGGCAGAACCTTCCTCAATGTGAAAAAGGAAAAGAAGGTATTTTTATTCCTGCTTGCTTTCTTCTTCTATATCGATGGTGTCTATACCATTATCGATATGGCAACCGCTTACGGTTCAGCACTTGGTCTTGACAGCACAGGACTTCTTCTGGCACTTCTGGTAACCCAGATTGTAGCCTTCCCTTTTGCAATCTTATTTGGCAGACTGGCCCAGAAGTACAGAGCGGAAAAGCTGATCATGGTATGTATTGCAGCCTATTTCGGCATCGCGGTATTTGCGGTGTTCCTCACAAATCAGGCACAGTTCTGGATTCTGGCAATCTTTGTGGGAATGTTCCAGGGTGGTATTCAGGCACTGTCCCGTTCCTACTTTACCAAGATTATTCCGGCAAGTCAGTCTGGCGAGTTTTTCGGTCTGATGGATATCTGCGGAAAAGGAGCAGCCTTTATGGGAACGGCCATTGTCAGCGCAGTTTCCCAGATGACAGGCAGCATGAATGTAGGTGTGGGAATGATTGCGGTCCTGTTTGTCATAGGATTTTTGATTTTCCGGTGTGCGGTCAAGGCAGAGGGGTCTGCATCGTCATAATTCAAAAATAAAAATGTTTTAACAAGTTCTTCGGGCTTCGGTCCGAAGATTTTTTTGTTTTAATGAGCTTTTACTCAAAGTTTACATATGCTTTACAGAGAAGAGATATTCCAAAAAAAAGAAAGTATAGTAATCTGAAATTAAAGAATTATAAGAATCATGAATAGAGAAAAAACAGAAAACGGGGGGATTCTGTCATGGAAGAAACAAAGCAGAAAAAAACTTACGGAGTTGCATTTGCCGGAGAGGAAGAAACAACCATATACAACAGCTTTGTAAAAGAACTGACTGAGTGGGCAAAAGAAGGCAGTTTGCCGGAAAGCGGTAATCAGGATACTGCTTTCTATCTGGAATTGCAGCAGAGCCGTCTGAAAAAAAGAAATATCCGTATGGAGTACCGATTTTTGCCCGGCAAAAATCAAGATTCTCCTCACTGCGTGGAAAGAAAAGACGGAAAGTATACGAACAAAATGGTGTTTGTAGGTGTTAACAGAGAAATATGCTTTTTTAGGGGTAACAGCTGTAAATTCCGGGACAAAATAGATATGATTCTTTATCAGATTATTACATGGCTCAATGACAGCAGTGTAAATCGTGAGGAACCATACTGCTGTCCAAACTGTAGTGCAGTCAGTCCGGTGAAAGCACTGCTTACCGGCTGCCCTTATTGTGGTACCAGGTTTCAAATGACAGATCTGTTTCCCAAAGTGACGGATTTTTTCTGCCTGGATGACTTTTCCTTAGGCGAAAACGAGATGGAGAGGATGGTCAAAAAAGCGGTCATTGCAGGTGCGGGAATCGGCTTTCTCCTGAATGGATTGATATCTCTTGACGGAGGTTTTTCCCTTGGACGCATGATCATGATGATGGTTGTTTTTGCCTTTTTCGGATATATGGCATTATCTTTTGCTTTGCTTTGCGGACTTTTGAAAGGCAGTGTTTCCGCAGCACCGCTTCTTGCAAGAAGAAACGATGCACGGAAAAAGATTACTGCGCTCCTGAAGCAGTTTGATCCCGGATTTTCCTATGAGTATTTTGTAAGCAAAATGATTTCCACCCTGAAAATGATACTCTTTTCGGAAGACAGAAGTAATCTTGTGGTGTGTCAGGGAGAGATCAGTGAGGATGCTTTCCGGGATATTATCGATGCTGCCTATAAAGGAGCCATTGGTTTAAACGGTTATAAGGTGGAAGGCAAATACTGTTATCTGGATATTGATCTTTATATGGTGGATATTCATGATGGCAGCAGGATTTATAAAAAGGATGATGTCTTTCGGATGAAGGTCTGCAAGGATATTACGAAGCCTGAGGACTATGGATTTTCCATCAGAAAGGTACAGTGCCGGGGCTGCGGCGGAAGCTTTGATGCCTCCAGAATCAAGTACTGTCCGTATTGCGGCAGAGAGTATGATATGAAGGACGACAACTGGGTTGTGCTTGACATAAAATAAGCAGAGGGGAAATCATGTAATGGAAGGTATGGAAAAGGAACAGGAGAGGAAAAGCCCGGTTTCTGAAGAGGAAACAGAAAAAATCTATTACGGCTTTGTAAGGGATCTGCCAAGGTGGGCAAAAGACGGAATTCTGCCGGAAAGCGGCAATCAGGACATTGCGTATTATCTGGAACTACAGCAAAACCGGTTGAAAGAAAGAAACATCCGTATGGAGTATCGTTTCTCGGATAGAGCCGGGAAAAAGGGAACACCAAGATCTCTGGTCGGCTGGACAGCAAAGGATCAAAAATATACACTCAGGATGGCGGCGGACGGTTATTCCAGAGAGGTCAGATGTTATAAAGGAAATAAATGTCTGTTTAAGAAAAAGAAGGATACTCTTTTTTGGCAGGTGATCACATACATGAATGATGGCAGCATGAGTGGAGATGAACTTTACTGCTGTCCGAACTGTAGTGCGATCAGTTCTGTAAAGTCCTTGCTTGCAGGATGTCCCTATTGTGGCACGAAATTTCAGATGACAGATTTATTTCCCAAAGTTACCGACTTTCATTATTCTGATTACGAAGTTAACCTCAGCGTGATTCGTGGTATCAAACTGGTCGGTCCGGTCTACATAGCATTGGTGGTACTTGTGGGGATGTTGCGCGCACCGTCCTTTGGATACGTGGTCGAGGCACTTCTTGTAGGAATTTTTATGATGCCTTTGTTTTCTTTTTTGGGATATTTGCTCTTTGGCGTTTTGTTTTTGGTTTACAGTCTGTTTCGTGGGTTGTTTTCCATACATCGATTTGTGGGAAGAGATCGGGCAAGGCTTAAGATTACAGCATTTCTCAAGAAATACGATCCCGCATTTTCCTATGACTATTTCCTGAGTAAAGTGGTATCCCTTCTAAAAATAATACTCTTTACCGACGACAGGAGTAATCTGGCGGTTTGCCAGGGCAAAGTGGCGGGGGACGCATTCCGTGATATTGTGGATATTGCCTATCAGGGAACCACAACATTAAACAGCTGTCAGGTGGA
>JAGBEV010000052.1 GCA_017936785.1 Lachnospiraceae bacterium
GGTTATGCAGGAGGCGTGAAGGGGGTCAACATTGCTGTATGGAGTACAGAAGGGGGCCAGGATGACCTTCGCTGGTATCAGGCAGAGAATAAGGGAAAAGGTGTATGGAGCACCAATGTGATCATAGCAAATCACAGGAGTACGGGAACATACAATGCCCATATGTATATCATAGACCAAAGCGGGCAGTCCCATTTTGTGGGAAGTGTGAACTTTACGGTAGAAGGTCCTAAAGGAAGCGCTCCGATCATAGTTGACAAGAATGAAAATGATGGCGTTTTTGGAGTCAGAGTGACCGGAGTTTCCTCTGTTTCCGGTATTCAAAGCGTAAGAGCGGCTGTGTGGTGTGCCAATAACCAGAGCGATTTAATATGGTATACGGCAACTGATATGAGCGGTGGCGTTTATCAGATTGGTGCTGATGTGAGAAATCATCAGAGTAACACTGGAAATTATCAGATTCATGTATATGTGACAGATAATAATGGAATCTGCAAATTGTTAGGAACAACTTCATGCAGTATGATCAACGTAACGAATATTCTGCATCCCATTATGGGTTCCACGTCCGTAACTGTTGACCAAATGGTAGCATATTATAATTCAGTTACCGCTTATCCGGGTTATTATGGAGGGACAGAAGCGCCAACCATCCGTCAGTTCTGCCAGATCTATATTGATGAGTGCAATGCAGAAGGTGTAAAGGCTGAAGTGGCATTTGTCCAGGCTATGAAAGAAACCAACTTTTTAAGATATGGCGGAGATGTGGATATCAGCCAGTTTAATTTTGCCGGGCTCGGAGCTACGGGAAACGGAGTCAGCGGACATACATTCCCTACAGTGACAATCGGTATTCGTGCGCAGATACAGCATTTGAAGGCATACGCAAGTGATGCGCCTTTGAATAATGTCTGTGTAGATCCAAGATTTCAGTATGTAGCCAGAAATACAGCGCCTTACTGTGAATGGCTGGGCATCAATGAGAATCCTTATGGAAAGGGCTGGGCAACGGCTGTAAATTATGGATATAATGTTGTAGAAAGAATGAATAAGCTGAAATCATACTAAGGTGATAAAGCAGCATTAAGATATTTATCATGAGGCTGTCGTATTTTGTGATATTACATGATCACAAAATGCGGCAGCTTCATTTTGATTTAAATAGCAGCAGAAATAAAGAATAATACTATCCTTAGAAATGTATAAAAGTTGTAAATTGTAAAAAGATATTATATAATAATGAAAAATCACAATGCGAAAGTATGCCCGTGGTAAGGATGGTAAAAAATGGACAAGTTTTTTGAAAAAGCCGCACCAAAGAATCGAATTGTATTATTGATCGTAATGGATATTTTAATGGTACAGTTGGCTTCTTTTGTGGGGCTTTATGTTCGTTTTGATTTCAGCTTCCGGGCAATTCCCATCAGGTATCTGGAAAATCTTGTGGAATATACTTTTATCAATACCATTGTTACCATTATTATTTTTGCTTTATGTAAACTATATAAAAGCGTGTGGCATTTTGCCAGCGGGACAGAGCTGGTAAATATTATTCTCGGATGTACCTTGTCAGAAATGTCACAGATCCTTGGGATGAATCTATTGAAAATCCAGATGCCCCGAAGCTATTTTATCATTTATTATTTTTCTTTGACATTTATGGTGATTTTTGTGCGTTTCTTTTACCGGATCGTTCGTACTGTAAGAGAGCAGAAACAGAAATTTCAGGGCAGCGGCTCTAAAAATATCATGGTAGTGGGCGCGGGAGAAGCCGGCTCCATGATCGTAAAAGAATTACAGAACAGTGCCTATCTTACTCATCAGCATGTATGTTGTCTGGTGGACGATAGTGCGGCAATACAAGGGAAGTTTTTGAGAGGAGTCCGCATTGAAGGAAGAAGAGAAGATATTCCCTATCTGGCAGGAAAATACGGGATAGATGAAATTGTCATTGCCATACCATCGGCAAGTGCCCAGCAGACTAAGGAAATTTTGGAGATATGCAATCAGACAGATTGTACCTTGCGGATATTGCCCGGTATTTATCAGCTGATAAACGGTGAGGTCAGCGCATCCAAGTTAAGAAAAGTGGAAATTGAGGATTTACTGGGCAGAGAGCCGGTAAAACTGGATTTGGATAATGTGGCTTCATATGTCAGGGATAAAGTCGTCATGGTAACCGGTGGAGGCGGGTCCATTGGCAGTGAGCTTTGCAGGCAGCTGGCAGCATATAAAGTGAAGCAGTTGATCATATTTGATATTTATGAGAACAATGCTTATGATATCCAGCAGGAATTAAGAAGGAAGTATCCGAAACTGGATCTGGTTGTACTGATCGGTTCTGTAAGAAATACTCACAGAGTTCAGTCGGTATTTGAAACATACCATCCTCAGGTGGTTTACCATGCGGCAGCCCACAAGCACGTTCCCCTGATGGAAGACAGCCCCAATGAGGCGATAAAAAATAATGTGTTTGGAACCTTAAAAACCGCTAAGGCGGCAGCAAAATACGGGGTGGAGAAATTTGTCCTGATTTCTACAGATAAGGCAGTAAACCCTACAAATATCATGGGAGCCAGCAAGCGTATGTGTGAAATGATCATTCAGGCACTTGCAAAAGATAAGCTGGAGGGAAAGCATAATACGGATTTTGTGGCAGTCAGATTTGGAAATGTGCTGGGAAGCAACGGCAGTGTCATTCCGTTGTTTAAAAAGCAGATTGAAGAAGGCGGTCCGGTAACCGTTACCCATCCCGATATTATCCGCTATTTTATGACCATACCCGAGGCAGTATCTTTAGTGCTTCAGGCAGGAAGCCTGGCAAAAGGGGGAGAAATATTTGTTTTGGATATGGGAGAACCGGTTAAGATCGTGGATCTGGCAAGAAACCTTATTAAGCTGTCAGGTTACAGACCTGATGAGGATATGAAGATTGAGTACACAGGTCTGCGCCCCGGTGAAAAGCTTTATGAAGAAATGCTGATGGCAGAGGAAGGACTTCAGGATACGGAAAATGCTTTGATCCATATAGGGAAACCCATTGATTTTAATGAGGATGAATTTTGGGAGAACTTAAAGCGGTTGAAGGAAAGTGCTGACAGCGACGGAGAGAAGACCAGACAATTGGTAGCACAGATCGTAGCTACTTATAAACCGGATAAGAGGAAAAAATAATGGCTTTTGAACTGATGTATATTACCAACCGCACAGATGTGGCGCTGGCTGCGGAAGCTGCCGGTGTGGACCGCATATGGGTAGATCTGGAAACCCTTGGAAAAGAAGAACGTCAGAAAAATTTTGATTCTGTAAAATCCCATCATTCTCTGGAGGACATTGCAGCTATTAAATCCGTTCTGACAAAGTCAAAACTTCAGGTCAGGGTCAATCCTGTTTATGAAGGATCTGAAGCAGAAATCGATCAGGCTATTACAAACGGGGCAGATATTTTGATGCTGCCTATGTTTAAAACAGTAACTGAGGTGGAAAAATTTGTCGACATGGTAAACGGAAGGGCGAAGGTCCTGCTCTTGCTGGAAACCAGGGAAGCAGAAGAAATTATAGATGATATTTCAGAAGTAAAAGGCATTGATGAAATTCATATCGGATTAAATGACCTGCATATATCTCATCATCTGGATTTTATGTTTGAACTGATGATCAACGGAGTAGTTGACGGATTGTGTGAGAAGATCAGAAAAAAAGGAATCCCCTTCGGTATTGGAGGAATTGCTGCCCTGGGGCAGGGAACATTGCCGGCGGATATGATTTTTGCAGAGGATTGGAAGCAGGGATGCAGCCGGGTTATTTTGTCCAGAGGTTTTATACAGCCGGAAGAGGATATGGAGCGGTTTGCAAAGGTATTCAAAGAACGGGTACAGGATTTAAGGAATTATGAAAAAAGCCTTAGTGAAAAAAAGAAAGATTTTTTTGAATCAAATAAAGAGCAGATGAAAGCGATCATTGAAAATATAGTAGAGAGTGGAAGGAAAGCATAGATTATGGGATATTTAAAGGTAAAGCGCTTTTTTGATATTTTAATATCCGGAATTTTGCTGATTATTTTATCCCCTGTTATGCTCATTGTAGCCATTGCGGTTAAATTGGATTCCAAAGGGGAAATTATTTTTAAACAGAACCGGCTGACCAAGGACGGAAGGGTATTTCAGATGTACAAATTCCGGTCTATGTGTCAGAACGCCCAGAATATGGGTACGGGAATCAATAATTATGCAGGTGACTTCCGTGTGACCCGGGTAGGCGGATTTATTAGGAAAACCAGTCTGGATGAATTGCCTCAGCTTGTAAATGTTTTAAAAGGGGATATGTCTCTCATCGGTCCAAGACCTCCAGTTGAGAAACTGAGCCTGGGCGATTATGAAGATTTAACACCGGAATATAAAAAACGTTTTCAGGTAAAAGGGGGCATTACGGGACTGGCTCAGGTAAACGGCAGGAATGAACTTCCCTGGGAAGAGAAGATCATATATGATAACCGCTATGTAGACCGCCTGAAAAAAGAAGGAATCAAGGTGGATCTGGAAATTTTGTTTAAAACGGTTGCTGTTGTTTTGGGCAAAGAAGGAATACTGGAAGAAAAGGACGAAGCCCTTTCCGGTAAAAGTGACGAAGAAGTACGAAATGCCGTTTTGGAAAAGAATCATAAAATGGCAGGGAAAAGCCGGGACCGGCAGGAAAAATAAATGAGGTGAATTGCTATGGCAGTAAATAATGAGGACAGATTGATTTGGTTGGGCGGCAGTATTTTGCCGGTGAAGGATGCAAAGATCAATGTATTGTCACCTACTTCCCAGTTTGGCGCAAATGTATTTGAAGGCATACGCTGTTATTGGAATGAAGAAGAGAAAGAATTATATGCCTTTCGGTTAAAAGAACATTATGACCGCCTGATGAACTCTATTAAAATTTTTAAGATGGACAATCCTTTCAGCAGAGAGGAAATGCAGAAAGCACTGGTGGATGTGGTCCGTGCAAATGGTTACAGGGAAGATATTGCAGTAAGACAGACGGTTTTCATTGATGGTTTTGGAACTTGGAGTTCTCCGGGACCTGTCAATATGTTTGTGGCGCCTGTGGCAAAGGGAAGAAAAGAAGTATCCACAGAAGGCGGATTAAATTGCTGTATCAGTTCATGGGAACGGATCAGTGAGAAGAACCTTTCTCCCCGTGTTAAAGTGGGAGCAAACTATATCAACAGCAGAATGGCACAGATGCAGGCATTGGAAAGCGGCTTTGATTCAGCCATTTTTATGAATTATCAGGGAAAAGTATCTGAAGGGCCGGGGTCCTGTCTGTTTATGATCAGAGACGGCAAATTGATCACACCGCCGTGTACGGCCTCTGTCCTGGAAAGCATTACAAGGAAAACTGTCATTGAGCTTGCAGGTGAGGAATTAGGCGTTGAGGTGGTGGAGAGAGAAATTGACCGCACGGAATTATATATCTGTGATGGTGCGTTTCTTTGCGGCTCTGCAATGGAAGTTCACAAGATTGCCAGTGTGGATCATTATAAAATCGGAAACAGCGAAAGCGATGAGCTGATCAGGAAATTGCATGTCTTGTATTTACGTGTTGCTTCGGGGCAGGAAGAAAAATATAAAAGCTGGCTGACACCGGTTTATGAGGGAAAATAAATGAAAGTATGGATGTTAAATCACTATGGGCTTCCGCCTAAGTATCACCCCATATCCAGAACATACAATTTTGGACAATGTCTGCTGGAAGACGGCTATGATGTGACGATCATGACAGCAAGCACCATTCACCATACAGATGTAAATCTGGTGGAAAAGGGGAAAAAGTATAAGACTGAAAATGTTGACGGACTGAAATATGTATATATGCGGGCGCCTGATTATCAGGGAAACGGGATAAAGCGTATATTGAATATGTGCGGTTATTATAGGTCCTTAAAGAAAAACTGGAAGAAATTTGGAAGGCCGGATGTGATAGTGGCATCTTCCGTTCATCTTTTGACCTGCATGGCGGGAATTCAGATCGCCCGGAAGGTAAATTGCAGATGTATTGTAGAAATCGCTGATCTCTGGCCTTTGACGCTGATTGAATTTGGGAGGATCAAAGAGAAGAGCATTCTGGCAAAAGTGCTTTATAAGCTGGAATATTGGGTATATAAAAATGCAGATGAATTGATCTTTACCTTTGAAGGCGGCAGGGATTATGTTCGGAATAAAGGGTGGGACAAGAAAGTAAATCCTGATAAAATCCATTATATCAATAATGGGCTTATTCTTTCCCGCTATGAAAAACAGAAGGAAGAAAAACGGCTGGAAGATGTTCACCTGGATAATCCGGATTTGTTCAAAGTGGTCTATACCGGTTCCATTGGAGATGCAAATGCATTGGAATATCTCATAGAAGCCGCAGAAACAGCTAAGAATAAAGGTGTCCCGGATATGGTTTTCCTTCTTTGGGGAGATGGTCCTAATAAGAAAAAGTTTCAGGACTATTGTGATGAACATGGCTTGGATAATGTGATATTTAAAGGAAAAGTCAAAAAAGAGATGGTTGCCGGAATTTTGTCCAGAAGCGACGTGAATGTTCTTATGGGGCATCCTTATCCCTTATATCAGTATGGCATCAGCATGAATAAATTATTTGATTATATGGCTTCCGGCAAACCGGTTGTTTCCAATATTAAATGTGGATATGATATTTTAGAGAGAAATCAATGCGGTATGACTGTAGACGGAAAAAAGGAAAATGCAATTTTTGAAGCGCTGATGCAATTTCATGATATGAGCAGAGAAGAATATGATGTGTGGTGCAACAGGGCAAAAGAAGCTGTGAAGGAATTTGATTTCCATAACTTGACAAAGAAACTGGAAAAAATTATAGAAAACGGGTGATGAATTGGACTTGTTCAGATATATAATCTGCATTTTATTATTTTTTGTATCTATGGGGATCATGGTTTATGAGCTGAAAAGCAAAAAAGTTGACCTTGTGCAATGTATTCCTTTTCTGTCCTGGCAGGCTTTTATGGTATTGCCCTTTATCATGCAGGCAGGAAAAATGGAAACAGATGCGGCAGCATTACAATTGATGGGAATTGAGATTATAAATCTTGTACTGGTACTGCATCTTGTACTGATGCGCAGACATCAAAGAAAAAGCAGAAGATCAGACAGTTTGTGGATAAAAAAGGTAAATGCAGTATTGGGCAGCGGATACTTTTATATGGCAATATTTTTGTTGATCGCCTTGTATCATATTATCAGCCTGAGAGGAAATATTCCCCTGTTTGAGAAATTCAGGTCAGATCCCATGGCGGCGGCTCAAATGAGGGAAGAGGCAGGAAAACTTCTGAATGTTCCCTTTTTTATGAAGTATTTTTTTCGCTGGGCTACAAATTTAATTGCGCCTTTGGCGATTATTGCATTCTTTAATTGTAAGCATTATATTATGGCAGCAGTGCAGGCTGTTCTGGCTGTTTTTTATGCCATGATAACTACTGCAAAATCCAATTTGTTGTTTTTTGTTATGGTATTGGCGATTTATTTTTTGGCTGAATACTATAGGAAAATCACCAAAAAAATGTGGGTTGGTGCCGCAGTTTTACTAATGCTTCTTTTGATACGTCCCGTAAGCTTTTTTATTGGCAGTCCTTACAGTGGCTTTCATTATAAAGTGGATAAGTGGGCAGACGAACCCATGGCACATAGAATGCAGTTTATAGAATATCCGGAAGGGTATCCTGTTGATTATCAAAAGTATAATTATGTTTTGAGAAGAATGGTCCTGACACCGGCGGCAGTATCTCATGAGTGGTACAGTTATATTGCGTCGGGAGAAGAATTTTTCGGATATTCGGATTTGCTTCCTTCGTCTAAATCCAGAGAGGCAGAAACTGTCGTAGCTGCTTCCCCGGCAAATATTGTGGGATTGTGGGCTTATTCTGAAAAGTGGCCGGAGAAAATCGGGCAGACCATCAGTGCCAATGCTTCGCCTGATGCGGATGCTTATGCCAGAGGGGGATGGCTTGGAGTTGTTATATCGGCAGTGATCTTACTTGCTATTTTGCAGGCTTTGGATATTTTGCGAAACCGGGAACATTATGTTAGCGAAGGATTGTATACGGCAGCGATGGGAGTACTGGCACTTGCCCTGCCTTCGGCGTCCGTTCATGCCATATTGATTGCCCAGGGACTTCTTCCTGTTCTTTTAGGGATGGGAGTGCTGTATTTTATGGATATACAGCCGATGAATGAGGATGAAAGCTTAAATGGAGAAACGAGTTGTTAAAAATTCCGTTATTATGATATGCCTTTATGCAATAACCAAAATTGCCGGATTTGCCAAGGAAATGCTGATGGCAAATTATTATGGAGCATCTATGATCACAGATGCCTATAATGTTGTTGTAACCATGTCTTCTACCTTTTTTGAAGGCATTACCACTGCTATTGTTGTGGGATATCTGGTTATTGTTACAAAGGAAACCGATGAAGAAAAAGTAAATGGAATCACTTCCCGGGTTATTTCGGTATTTGCTACGGCAGTATTTATTATTTCTCTGATTGCCACTGTCTTTGCAAAGCAGACATGCAGTATTCTTGCTGTGGGATTTGACAAGGAAACCATGGATCTGACAGTGCATATGGCAAGGCTGATACTGCCTTTTTCTGCCTTGTTTGTTGCTAAAAATGTAATCGGCGGTTATTTGCAGAGCAAAAATATCTTTTGGTTTACCGGTGCCGGAAATTTTATTATGAATATGGTACTCATCCTGTCCATCATTATTTCTTTTGGAAATACTAATGTGCTGGCATTAGGTTATTCGGCAGCTACAGTCATGGTGTGGCTGGTGGGATGGATTGCAGCAAGGCGTCAGTCTTTTCGATTCAGGTATGCTATAAAGTGGGATGACGCATTAAAGCAGACGGTAAAGCTGGCGGTCCCCGTTTTTATAACGCAGACCATAGTTGAATTAAATCTGATCATAGACAGGAACTTTGCTTCCGTCCTGGGTTCAGGAATGGTATCCATGTTCAATTATGCCAATAAGGTTTATGTGTTGTTTGTGGCTGTTTTTGCCCAGGCATTTGCTACAGCTATTTTTCCCGATCTGTCTTCCATAGGGGCAAAGTCGGAAGAAAAATTTCGTCATATGGTTAAGCAGGCACTGGAAATGATCGCATTGGTCATGGTTCCTGTAGCGTTGTTTGTAACAGTGAAGGCGCAGGATATTGTTGAAATCGTTTTTTTAAGAGGTGCTTTTGGTCAGAGTGATGCGGACATCACCGCAAGAATTCTGTGCATTTATGCCCTGGCGATTCCGGCAGTGGCGTTGACGGAGATGTTAAATAAATGCTTTTATGCCGTAAGCAAAGCCAAGGAACCCATGCGGGCAGGGGTGGCAGCTCTTGTTATGAATGTTGTGGGAAATTTTGCATTTATCTGGCTGTGGGGTTATATAGGTCTGGCGGTCTCAACGGTGATTTCCACCTGGGGACTGGTGCTGATTTTAATGACGGGTCTGATCAAAAATATAAAGAAATTTGAAATGGGCAGTCTGATCAAAAATATCCTGCGGATTCTGGCATCCTCTGTAATAGGATGCGGAGTTGTCTGGCTGATGGACCGGAATATTACACTTTCCGGAGGCAATATATTGGGAAAAATTGCACTTGTGGCTGTTGAATTTCTTGTTTTGGTAGTATTATATTTAGTAACAGCATATCTGTTTCGTCTTTCCTATGTGAAAGATTTTATAAAAATTGGTAAAAAACTGTTAAACAGAGTGAAAATAAAAAAAGAAAAGGAATAGGAACAAAATGAAAGAATTATTGCTTAAAAAAATTAAAAACAAGGAAATCATCGTAGGTGTTGTAGGCTTAGGCTATGTAGGACTGCCTCTGGCTGTGGAAAAAGCAAAAGCCGGATTTAAAACCATTGGATTTGATGTCCAGAGCCAGAAGGTGGATATGGTCAATTCGGGAGAGAATTATATAGGAGACGTAGTGGACAGTGACCTGAAAAAACTGGTTGAGGAAGGTGCTTTAAGCGCTACATCGGATTTCTCATTTATTAAGGACGTTGATTTTATTGCAATCTGTGTTCCCACTCCTTTGGACAAGCATCAGCAGCCGGATATCAGTTATGTAAAATCCTCTGTGGAACAAATATCCAAATATCTGAAAAAGAATACCATGGTCGTTTTGGAATCCACTACTTATCCGGGCACTACAGAAGAATTGGTAAAACCGATTCTGGAACAGGGTTCCGGGTTGGAATGCGGCAAAGATTTTTATCTGGGATTTTCCCCCGAGCGTGTTGATCCGGGCAATCTGATCTATAAAACAAAAAATACGCCTAAGGTGGTAGGCGGTATCGGGAAGGATGCGACAGAAGTCATTGCATCCATGTATCGTGCCGTATTGGAAGGGGATGTCTGCGAGGTTTCTTCCCCTGCCATTGCAGAAATGGAAAAAATACTGGAGAATACTTACCGAAACATCAATATCGGTCTTGTAAATGAACTGGCAATTTTGTGTAATGAAATGGGCATCAGCATGTGGGAGGTTATTGATGCGGCAAAGACCAAGCCTTATGGTTTTCAGGCATTTTATCCCGGCCCGGGACTGGGCGGCCACTGCATTCCTTTAGACCCGTACTACCTGTCATGGAAAGCGAGAGAATACGGATTCCATACTTCCATGATCGAAAGCTCCATGATGATCAATGATAAGATGCCGGCATATTGTGTGGAGAGGGCATCTAAGATTCTGAACAGATTTAAGAAAGCAATGAATGGTGCAAAAGTATTGGTACTGGGAGTCGCCTATAAGCAGGATATTGATGATTACCGTGAAAGCCCTGCCCTGCGGGTAATTGAAGAATTGAAAAAGGAAGGGGCAGATGTTTCTTTCTTTGATCCATGGGTTTCCTCTTATCGGTATCAGGGGCAGGTTTATACGGGTATCGGAGAAATAAATCCTGAGATCATCAAAGGTTATGATCTGATCATGGTAACTACGGCACATACCAATGTGGATTATGAAATGGTACAGCAGAATGCAGCTGCAATTTTTGATACCAAAAATGCTTTGAAGAATTTAAAAGAAAGAGACAATATCGAGGTATTATAATATGAAATATGCACTGATCGGATGCGGAAGAATATCTACAAATCATATAAAAGCGGTTTTGAATAATGGATTGGAGCTGGCGGCAGTCTGTGATGTTGTGCCGGAACATATGGAAGAGCTTTTGGCAAAACATGAATTGCAGAATGATGATAAGATCAAAAGATATACGGATTACAAAAACATGATCGAAGAGATTCATCCTGAATTAGTCAGCATTGCCACAGAAAGCGGGCTTCATGCGGAAATAGCATTATTCTGCATAGATCATGGAATCCATGTGATCATTGAAAAGCCCATGGCAATGAACATGAAGGATGCGGATGAAATTATCCGCCGTTCTGAAGAAAAAGGCGTGAAAGTCGCGGCATGTCATCAAAACCGGTTTAATATTGCCGTTCAGAAAATGAGAAAGGCTTTGGAAGAAGGAAGATTTGGTAAGCTTTCCCATGGGTCTGTTCATGTAAGATGGAATCGCAATGAAGGATATTATACCCAGGCACCCTGGAGAGGAACATGGGCACAGGATGGCGGATGTCTTATGAATCAGTGCATTCATGGTATCGATCTTTTGCGGTGGACCTTTGGGAACGAAGTGGAAGAAGTATACGGTCAGACCAGACAGCAGTTTCACGATTATCTGGAAGCAGAGGATATCGGAATGGCAGTTGTAAAATTTAAAAACGGTGCTATTGCCACCATAGAGGGAACCACTAATGTATATCCTCAAAATCTGGAAGAGACCCTTTATATTTTCGGCGAAAATGGGACCGTAAAAATCGGAGGCAAATCAACCAACAACATCGATGTGTGGGATTTTAAGGATGAAACGGAAGCTGATCTGCAGAACAAGGGATTGGAAGAAGCCACAAGCAACGTTTATGGAAACGGGCATACAAGTCTTTTTGCAGATATGATAGAAGCAATTCAGAATGACAGAAAGCCTTATGTGGATGCAGTTGCAGGCAGAAATGCGCTGGAAATGATTCTGGCAATTTATAAGAGTCAGAAAACAGGGCAGCCCGTAAAACTGCCTCTGGACGATTTTGCAAGTACTGATATGATGGGAGAATTTTAATGTCAGATTATTTTGTGCATGAAAGCAGTTATGTTGATGAAGGGGCTTGTGTAGGAACCGGAACAAAAATTTGGCATTTTTGTCATATTCAGTCCGGTGCCAGTATTGGAGAAATGTGTTCTTTGGGGCAGAATGTGAATATTTCAAATAATGTTAAAATCGGTAATTATGTAAAAATACAAAATAATGTGTCAGTGTATGAAGGAGTGGAAATAGAAGATGGAGTTTTCTGCGGACCCTCCTGTGTTTTTACCAATGATCTGACACCCAGGGCGCGTTATCCTAAGGGACGGGAACATTATAAAAAGACATTAGTTAAGGAAGGCGCCAGTATTGGAGCAAATGCTACCATAGTCTGTGGACATACCATAGGAAAGTTTGCCATGGTAGCTGCGGGAGCCGTGGTTACCAAAGATGTACCTGATTATTGCCTCGTTGCGGGAACTCCCGCCAAGATTATCGGATATGTGGATGAAATGGGCAATCGGTTGGATGTAAAACCGGGTATGGAAGTATAAAAGATTTTTATGAAAAATTTTGCAGCGTGGTTAAAAATGAAAAAAGAAGTGAGAGAATATGGAATTCAGAAATCTAAAAAAACAATATGAAGTTTATAAAAGAGAAATAGATGCTGCAGTAGGTAAGGTTTTGCAGGATGCAAATTTTATCAGCGGCAGTCAGGTCTCGGAATTAGAGGCGGAACTGGCAGAATATGCAGGAGTAAAGCATTGCATTACCTGTGCTAATGGTACTGACGCATTGCAGCTTGCACTGATGGCATGGGAAATCGGTCCCGGGGATGCAGTATTTGTTCCTGACTTTACCTTTTTCTCATCTGGAGAAGTTGTTCCTGCGGTGGGAGCTGTTCCGGTATTTGTAGATGTGGAGAAGGATACTTATAATATTGATCCTCTGAAGCTGGAAGAGGCGATCCGGAAAGTTTTGGAAGAAGGGAAATGGACACCTAAGGTAATCGTAGCTGTGGATCTGTTCGGACAGCCGGCAGACTATCCGGCGATCAGGGAAATTGCGGACAGGTATCAACTTTTCATACTTGAAGATGCAGCCCAGGGATTTGGCGGCAGAATTGGGAATAAAAGAGCCTGCAGTTTCGGAGATATTGCTACAACGTCTTTCTTTCCCGCAAAGCCTCTGGGCTGTTACGGGGATGGAGGTGCCGTATTTACCGATGATGATCAATGGGCTGAGCTGCTTCGGTCTTACAGGATTCACGGAAAGGGCAGGGACAAATATGATAATGTTCGTATAGGTATGAATTCCAGACTGGATACCCTTCAGGCAGCCATATTGCAGGTAAAACTAAAACATTTTGAAGATGAGATAGGGGCAGCTAACCAGGTGGCAGCATATTATCAAAAAGCGCTGGCAGAGGCTGAACAGATTGAAGTGCCTGTTGTAAAAGAGGGATATACATCAAGCTGGGCTCAGTATACCATAAAACTGCCTGCACAAAAGAGGGATATGATTTGTTCCCTGCTAAAAGAAAAAGGCATTCCGGCTATGATCTACTATCTGAAACCGATGCATTGTCAGAAGGCCTTTGGGGATATGGAACGGCTGGCACTGGATTATTCCGTTACTGATGATATCTGCAACCGGGTATTATCTCTCCCCATGGGTCCTTTCGGAATGGAAGATGCGAAGCAGACGGCAGGGATATTGGCGGATATCTGTAATTGTTAAATCAGTGCGAAAATGCCGGAGCTCATGGTTTATGTGCCGGTATATGAGGATGGATAATGATTTTATCATGTATAAACATGCTGTTGCTGTTTGTTCTGATTCCTGTTTTTTCGGGAATGTTACTTTACAAAAGCGGACATAAAATAATAACTTCATACATTTATGGCTGGATGCTGATGTTAGCCGTATTTGAAATATTGGCAGTTCCTGCAGTTTTTCTGCGGGCGTCTTTTCAAAGCCTTACTGCACTGTGGATGGCAGTGATTATTGTGCTTGGAATTTGGGGTCTGTGTGGAAACAGAACTGTTTTTTCGGAGCTTCGGAAAATGAAGATCAAATGGAAACCGGAAAAAGTATTGTTTTGGGGATTATGTTTTATTCAGATATTATTGGTCGTGGTTTTGTGCCATTCTGATGCAGATGATAATTATTTTATCGGAATTGCCAATACTTCCTTAAGTACAAATACGTTGTTCTGCTTTGATGCTTATACAGGTCAGCCTGCGGCATCGTTCCCTTTGCGTTATGTGTTCTCACCATTTCCTGTATTTTGGGGAAGTATTTCCAAATTAACAGGGATTCATCCGGCAATTTTGGCACATACGGTATTTCCTGTTATTTTGATCCTTCTTGCATATCTGGTCATTTATGAACTTGGATTTCGGATTTTCAGGGATTCTCAAAAGTCCCTGATGTTCTGCAATATTATGGCATTTATGAACTTTTTCGGCAATTATAGTATTTATACCACATCAACATTTCTATTGTTCCGCATCTGGCAGGGAAAAGCCATGGTAGCTAATATCATCCTGCCTCTTTTGATCTTGTGGTTTTTAAATGAAGAAGAGCGGGGAATGAAAGAATTTTTGGCGCTGCTTTTTATTGTGCTGGCAGGCTGTGGAGTTTCTTCCATGGGAATTGTACTGCAGCTTCTTCTGTTATTTGCCTATGGAGTGGTCTATGTATTTAGAAAGCAGTGGAAATGGGCATCGCAGGTATTTTTAGCCAGCCTTCCCTGTTTCGCTTTAAGCCTGGCATATATTGTTGCCTGCGGACGTTGACGAAAGGGAAAAAAGATGAAGTGGATTTTGAAAGGGCTCAAGTTCCTGTTTACAATTGATTCATGGGATCAGATAAAAAATGTTTTGGAAATGGAACGGGATGTGATAGCCCTGTATTTTGGACAAAGCATTTATGGGGCATTTTATCTTTTGGCATGTTTTTATTTGTTTTACAAACGGCCGGAGTTAAAGAAAAAACTATTGGCGCCTATATTGCTGCTGATCGGTATGTTTGCAATACCCAAGACATCAGCGTTTATTGTCAGCTATATGTTTGAAACCGGTGGTGTTTACTGGCGATATTTCTGGCTCCTGCAGGTTCATGTTCTGATTGCTGCAGCAGTCGTGGAAGTGCTGTACCTGGACAAAAAAAGAATAAAATATGTTCTGCCTTTGATATTAGTGGTGCTGGCGTTTTCAGGAAACTTTGTTTTTAACCGTTATAATTTTCAGAAAGCCGAAAATCCCTATAAAATTCCTGATGAGATCATAGAAATCTGTCAATTGATCAAGGAGGATGCAGGAGAAGGATATCTGTCTGAACGGCTGACAGTAGCTCCTACGCAGATTTCGGGCTGGATGCGCATGTATGATGGAGATATCTGCCTCTTGTACGGAAGATACGCATCCTATGAATATACAAAAAATGAAGATACGGAAGAAATTGATGCCTATTTATCAAACGGGACAGGCAGCCTTTCGGAAAGTCTGGATAAAATTGAAGAAAACAGGTGCTCATATCTGGTAATAAGAAACGAACTAAAATCAGAAGAAGAGTTGAATGACCGGGAATATTACATCCTGGGAGAAGTAGAAAATTATACAGTGTACAAATTGGATTAAGCCTGAAGCAGGGGGAGAGTGGATATGATGAAAAAAAGATTCATGAAATTAGTAAGTACAGTTTTGGTTTTCAGTATGCTGATGTCAGGGGAAACTATGGCGGCAGCTGCATCTTCTGTAAGTGGCAATGGTGTGGAAGAAAATAATGAAAACGTTGTAACAGGCGAGGAAGAAAAAGAAAATATACCCGGGGAAGAGGCAGAAGATGAGACAGAGGAAGCTTTGAAGCCGGATTTTAATTATAGTTTAACTTATCATGAAGTGGACGATCCGGTTCCGGTTTTATCATCCTCTGAAGAAGCAGCATATGCACTGAGAGGAGGGATTCCTGCCTATTACAGTTCTGTTGAGGCGGGAAAAGTGCCTGCCCTTCGTGACCAGGGAATTTATGGTACATGCTGGGCGTTTTCTGCCATCGGAGCATGTGAATCAGGATTGATCAGCAAAGGACTGGCAGGGATGGATATAGATTTATCCGAACGGCAGTTAGCTTATTATTTTTATCAAAAAGGAACTACAGGAGATCTGTTAAACGGAACATGGGGAGATTATAATTCTCCTGTAAATTATAGTTATCTGCAGCAGGGAGGAAATGCCCTTTTTACTATGTGGCATCTGGCAAGCTGGGCAGGTATTGTGGATGAGTCTGCAGCTCCCTATGAAGGCGTTGCCACTGCGCTTCCGGTAACTTCTCAAAATGTTTATGGCACCGATTCCTATCATTTGCAGAATGCCTATATCGTTAATAAGGAAAATACAGATATCATCAAACAAATGATCATGGAATATGGCTCTATGGCTGTGGCATATTATTCATCCGGTTCCTACAAATATGATGATCCGGAACATGACAGTTACTATTATTATCAGGAAGGCGCTTCAACCAACCATGCGGTTCAGGTGGTAGGCTGGGATAATAATTTCAGCAAAGAAAATTTTGCTACTACGCCTCCGGGAGATGGTGCATGGCTGATTAAAAACAGTTGGGGAGAGGAAAGCGCAGATTATGCCCAGAACGGATATTTCTGGATTTCTTATTATGATACATCCCTTTCCGGCAACTTCTTTGCTTTTCTTTGTGAACCGGGAGATAATTACGACAATATCTATCAATATGATGGGGCTTCAGGAAACAGGTACATCAACACAAAATATGCTGCCAATGTATATACGGCGAAAGGAAATGAAGGCGGTGCCGAAACAATAGAAGCGGTGGGATTAGGATGCTATAGCAACGGAACAGATTATACAGTCAGCATTTATACAGGGCTTACAGATGAGAATGACCCCACCAGTGGGGAACTGGTCTCATCCCAGACAGGAACCCTCGCTTATTCCGGTTATCATACAATTCCTTTGGATGAGCCGGTTTATGTAGAAGAAGGGGAAAAGTTTTCTGTTGTATTTTCTTTTCCTGACCAGACTGCCTTGTATGTGGACTATACTTATAATGCCGGTTGGATAAACTTTACTACTGATGAGCTTGATAAGACCAGCTTTTGCAAGATGTGGTATTATTATGCCCAGTGGATGGATGCAAAGGAATGGGCATCTTCAACCTTCCGCATTAAAGCTTATACATCAAATGAGCTGAAAAAACTGAAAAGACCCGTAGTGGCTGCGGAATCCATAGATTTTGATCAGATACGTTTAAGCTGGAACAGTGTTAAAAATGCTGAGGGTTATATGATCTATAGAGGAACCGATCAGGCACAGCTGGAAAGCAATATAGCACAGGACAATGTTTATGCTGTGCAGGATGCTTCGTCAAAAGCAAAACAGGAATATGTGGATACGGTATTATCCAATGTAACGTATTATTATGCGGTACTGCCTTATGCAGAGGGATATGATAATGTTAAGGAAGAAAGTATATCTTCATATGTTTCGGCAAAGGCTGAAATAAAAATCCCGGCTATCAGTTCCGTTGCAAATCAGTCTGATGGAACCATTAAGATCACATGGGCAAAAGTAAGCAGTAATGGTTACGAATTGTGGCGCAGTACAACAGGGAATGAAGGAAGTTATGAAAATATAGGTTCCCTGGGGAAAGATACTCTGTCCTATATAGACCAAGATGTTATAAGTGGAAGGACCTATTATTATTACCTGACAGCAAAAGGAGCAGGATGTCAAAGCGATCCATCCCCGGTGATGGGAATGAAGGCATTGGACACGGCAGAAGCAGAAGTCCTTATGTTGGGGTATAATAAACTCCAAATTTCATGGAAAGAGATTGATGGTGCAAAACAGTATTATATTTACAGGAATACTTCTTCTTCAGGAAGCTTTAAGCAAATTGCAGTAGTGGATGGAAATTCCTATATAGATAGTACGGTAGTGACCGGAACGACTTATTACTATAAAGTGAAAGCTTTTGGCACAATGAATGATGCAGTGAGCGGTAAAGAAGTTACAGTATCCAGTCCTCAGTCGAAACCAGTATCAGGAAAACCTGCACCCCAAAAGGTTATACTAAAAAGTGTGTCAAGCTCCGGACATAATGCACTGAAGATTATGTGGAATCAGGTGGAGGGAGCAGACGGATATTATATTTATCGTTCTACAGAAGAAAACGGAGAATATCGTTATCTGAATAAGATTGACGGAGGTAATAATCTTAGTTATTCCAATACGGGAATTCTGACCGGAACCACCTATTATTACAAAGTATGTGCATATAAAACCGTAAATGGAACTAATATATCGGGAATGCTGTCAGAAAGTCTCGGCGGGATTCCGGTACCGGCAAGAACCGGTTTCAGCTCTGTTTTGTCAGGAGGATATGATTCCATAAATCTGGAATGGTATAAAGTAACAGGAGCCACAGGATATCATATTTACCGGGGCGAAAGTGAAGAAGAGTTAAACCGGAATATTTCCATGAAAAATCCTGCCATAGACATATCTCAGGGCACGCAGACCCAATATACAGATACCGGGCTGAAAACAGGCATAACTTATTATTATGCAGTTGAGGCCTATAAGACAATGGGTGACCAAAAAGTTGCAGGTAAGGTTTCAGTTGTTTCATACGGAACTCCATTTCTTGCAGCGCCCCAGATAAAAAGTGTATCTAATATGAACAATCTTTTATCTGTTAAGTGGGAAAGCAGCAGTGAAGCAGACGGATATGTCATTTATAGGAGCGAAGCAGAGGAACCGGATCAATTTGAGGAGATCAAAAGGGTCGAAGGCGGTACCACAGACAACTATAATGATGAAGAAATTGTCCAGGGTCAAACATACTATTATCAGATAGCCGCATATAAGGGCTCAAAGGTTGTAAGCGCTGTAAGCGAAACCATGGGAATGAAGGCTTTAAAAACGGCTGAAGCGAATGTGGTTTCCTTAGGAAGCAATCAGCTTCGCATCACATGGGACGAGGTAGAGGGTGCAGACAGCTACTATATTTATAGAAATACCACACCATCAGGCAGCTATCGTCAGATCGGTATTACCAACGGCACAGGGTATACGGACAATGCTGTGGAAACAGGAACCACCTATTATTATAAAGTGAAAGCCTATGGTACTATGGAAGATGCAGTAAGCAATGAAACGCTGACTGTTTCCAGTCCCCAGTCGGCAGCAGTATCTGCTGTTCCGGTACCGGAACAGGCAGTATTAAAAAGTGTATCAGGAGCCGGTTATAACGCATTGAAAATTACCTGGAATGCTGTGGCAGGGGCGGATGGTTACTATATCTATCGTTCCACAGAGGAAAATGGAGAATACCGTTATCTGAATAAGATTAACGGAGGCAACAACCTTAGTTATTCCAATACGGGAATTCTGACCGGAACCACTTATTATTATAAAGTATGTGCATATAAAACCGTAAATGGAACTAATATATCGGGAATTTTGTCAGAAAGTCTCAGCGGAACCCCGGTTCCTGCAAGAACCGGTTTTTCCCTTGCGGTTTCAGGCGGATACGAGAAAGTAAATCTGGAATGGTATAAAGTGACCGGTGCAACGGGATATTTTATCTATCGGGGAGAAAGTGAGGAAGAACTGGAGAAAAATATTGCTGCAGGCAATCCGGCAATAGATGTCACAGATGGTACAGTTACCCGGATCACAGATGAAAATCTTAAAACGGGCACGGAATATATTTATGTTATTGCAGCGTACAGGACCATGAACGGAGAAAAGATATCGGGAAGGGTATCTGACAGTAAAAAGTGTACTCCTGTACTGGAAGCTCCACAGCTTAAAAGTGTTTCCAATATCAATGAGGTTTTGCGGCTGCAATGGACCCAGGTGTCTGAAGCAAAAGGCTATATCATATATAGAAGCGATCATGGTGCTGAGGGCACATTTGAGGAAATAGAACGGATCACAGGTAACGGAACGGTATCCTATGATGATGGGGATGTTGTTTCAGGCAGAGAGTATTACTATCGGATCGCAGCATATGCAGATAATGGGGTGACCAGTGATGCCGGAGCCATAATGGGGATGAAGGCTTTAGGAACTGTTGAAGCAAAGGTGTATACCAAGGAATACTATTCACTGCAGGTATATTGGGAAAAGATAGATGGTGCAGACCGCTATTACATTTATCGTAATACTGTACCTACAGGAAGTTTTAAGCAGATAGCCATTACGGATAATAATCTTTATATAGATGATACTCTGGAAATGGGAACGACTTACTATTATAAGGTAAAAGCATTTGGTACCATGGATGATTTGTCGGGAGAAAATGAGATCCTGATCTCAAGTCCTCAATCAGAGGCTGTGTCGGGAACTCCTGTGCCGGGTATTCCTTTTATTAACAGCATACTTGACCTTAATAATTCTTCAGCGCAGGTTAATTGGACAGCTGTAGAAGGAGCAGATGGTTATGAGGTATACCGTTCCAAAAATGAGACGGGAAATGATGTAAGACTGACTACCATTACTTCAGGAGCAACGGTTTCTTATACCAATAAGGGCATGCCGGCTGGTGATTGTTTTTATTATAGGATCAGAGCCTATAAGATGCTGGGAACCACAAAAGTATATGGACCTTATTCAAATTATGTAAAATTCATTCCATAAACCCTGTAAGCCGGTTTGTTGAATAAGAAAGTGTGATCTGCTATAATTAACACAATACAGTAAAAAGATACATATTTGTGACAACAAAAGATTAGTATGGTACAATGCGTAAGAAACATGAGAATTTGAAAGGAATTAAATGAAAAAAATATATTTTTTGGATGTGTTACGACTGATAGCATTTGTATTTATCATAGTGTATCACTTTATAGTTGAATTAGAGATAAGAGCTATCTATGATTTTAAAGAAGTGGGAATTGTTTATTTAAATGAGAATATGCATATTGCTACATTAGGAGTGGCACTGTTTTTCATGATTTCCGGTGCAGGGCTTATGCTATCCACAAAAGATGGTCTGGATTTGAAAATTTACTATAAAAAACGTTTTTGGCGTATTTTTATACCATTTTACATAGTGTATATGAGTTATATGCTTTTCTTATTTGCCATAAAGGGGGGATCGCCCTTTGCTGAGGGCATTCCCGTCTGGAGATTTATATTTACGTTGATGGGAATGGACCAGTATCTTGCTACATGTGGTCAGATAACATTTAGTTTGGGAATAGGAGAATGGTTTTTAGGATGTCTTATTTTGATGTATCTGGTGTTCCCGCTGCTTCGTAAATGTATGCTGAAAAATAAATGGGTAACACTTTCGGTTGCAACAACTTATTTTCTGGTATTGGTATTCAATTATCATTTTCAGATACAACCATATATGAATTTTTTTGTAAAGATTTATGATTTTGTTTTGGGAATGTTTTTGATTTTAGTGTGGGAGGAACTGCAAAAGCTAAATGCTCCTGTGAAAATAAGGATATGGAGTCTGGTTATAACAGTTCCTGTTATTGGAGTTTTTCTGTTTTGGAAAAAATCATTACCGATTCCGGTTTCGCTGAAAATAGTAATTTTGGCTGTTGCAGTATTTGTATTTGCCATGCAGTTTGAAGGACCTATGTCTTCCAGCCGGATCTTGTTGAAAGTGTTGCAATTTGTAAGGCTGTATTCCTTTGAGATTTTCCTGGTGCATCATGCAATTATTGGTCAGTTTGCGGAATATTACACGGGAAGGAAATTTTTGTTTAAAGAAACATTGATTTTATTTGTTGTGGAAATGTGCATTATCTTTTTGCTGGCATTTATATTAAAGAAAGCAGAGAAGCAAATAGATGTATTAGTAAAAAATAAGAAAACATAAATCTTGTATGGTAGTAAATATCGTACAAGATTTTTAATTGGTTAGTAATTTATAATACGGAGAGACTGCAGAACTGCAAGAGAAGGTCTGATACTTGTGACTTTCAGCAAATTATGGTAAAATTATGAAATGTTCTGGGATATAAAAAGAAAGTTCAGAAGTCTTAATGAAACAGTATGGATAAATAAATAAGAACATGTATATCTTTGGAAAAAAATAAAATAATGAATAAAAATAAAAGGAGTATTTAAATTATGGGAAAGATAACAGTTGAAACATGTGAGATTGAAGGATTAAAGGTTATTACCCCTACCGTTTTTGGAGATGAAAGAGGGTATTTTATGGAGACCTACAATTATAATGATTTTAAAGAGGCAGGAATTGATGTTCAGTTTGTTCAGGATAATCAGTCTGCTTCCAAGAAAGGAGTATTGAGAGGTCTTCATTTTCAGATCAATTATCCCCAGGACAAGCTGGTAAGAGTTGTAGTAGGGGAAGTATTTGATGTAGCAGTGGACTTAAGACCGGGTTCTGCTACTTATGGCAAGTGGTTCGGTGTTAAATTGTCCGCAGAAAATAAAAAGCAGTTTTTTATTCCTAAGAATTTTGCACATGGGTTTATTGTTTTATCCGATTATGCGGAATTTGCTTATAAATGTACTGATTTTTATCATCCTAATGATGAGGGAGGTCTTCTTTGGTGTGATCCTGAAATTGGTGTGGAGTGGCCTATGCCTGAGGGAATGACAAAAGATGATCTGACAATTTCCGAGAAAGATACAAAATGGGGCGGCATCAGTACCTATAAAAAATAATTGGAGAAGGATTCATGGGAAAATTAAGAGCAGTTTTGGAACTGCCTGTAGAATTATACCGAAACAGACAGTTAATTATAAAACTATCCAAAAATGATTTTAAGACCAGATATGCAGGGTCATATCTGGGAATTATATGGGCATTTATCCAGCCTATCGTAACAATACTGGTATATTGGTTCGTATTTGAAAAGGGATTAAAAGCCGGTGGTGTATTGAGCAAGGAAGGTATAGAGG
Organism: Lachnospiraceae bacterium; assembly: GCA_017936785.1. Taxonomy (GTDB): domain Bacteria; phylum Bacillota; class Clostridia; order Lachnospirales; family Lachnospiraceae; genus UBA2882. The sequence continues at coordinate 23,109 of JAGBEV010000052.1, forward strand.
TTACTTTTGTATTGTGGCTTTCTGCCGGTATGATTCCATGGTTTTTCTTTTCGGAAGCTTTGAACAATGCTACGAATGCGTTGCTGGAATACAGCTATCTGGTCAAGAAAGTGGTATTTAAGATCAGCATTCTGCCTATTATCAAGATCATATCCGCATTGTTTGTACATGTATTTTTTATTGCGTTTTTGTTGATTTTGTGCGCATGTTATGGATATTATCCGGATTTATATACCCTGCAGGTAATTTATTATTCCTTCTGTATGTTTATTTTTGTACTGGCATTAAGTTATGCAACAAGCGCAGTTGTTATTTTTTTCAGAGATTTGTCCCAGATCATCAATATTGTGCTGCAGATTGGAATGTGGATTACACCTATTATGTGGCAGGTCAGTATTATTTCAGAGGAAAGCCAGAAATTTTTCAAGCTGAATCCGATGTATTACATTGTTGACGGATACAGACAGGCGTTGTTTTATAAGGAATGGTTCTGGGAGCATCCATGGATGACTTTATATTACTGGATATTGACAGCAGTGATTTTCATATTCGGAACCATTGTATTTAAGAGATTAAAACCTCATTTTGCAGATGTGTTATAGGAAAGGAATACATGACCTTATGTCATGTAAGGATAACTATGGGAGAAGTAGCCATTCATGTGGACCATGTGTCCAAAATCTATAAATTGTATGATAAACCTACAGACCGGGTAAAAGAATCTCTTGGATTGACAAGGAAAAAATTATCCAGAGACCATTATGCTTTAAATGATCTGGATTTTCAGGTAAACAGAGGAGAAACCGTAGGTATCATTGGAACTAACGGTGCCGGAAAATCCACTATTTTAAAGATCATTACAGGAGTTTTGAATCCCACCAGCGGTAAAGTGGATATTAACGGAAGGATTTCAGCTTTATTGGAATTAGGTGCAGGTTTCAATATGGAATATACGGGCATTGAAAACGTGTATTTAAACGGAACCATGATCGGATTCACAAGAGAAGAAATAGATGAAAGAATGGATGATATTCTGAAATTTGCAGATATCGGTGATTTTGTATATCAGCCATGTAAGACTTATTCCAGTGGTATGTTTGTGCGGCTGGCTTTTGCTGTGGCGATCAATATTGACCCGGAAATTTTGATCGTGGATGAAGCTTTATCTGTAGGAGACGTATTTTTCCAGGCGAAGTGTTACAAGAAATTTGAAGAATTTAAGAAAGCAGGAAAAACAATTTTGTTTGTTTCCCATGATCTGAGCAGTATCAGTAAGTATTGCGACAGGGTGGTTCTTTTAAATAAAGGAACAAAGCTTGCAGAAGGATCTCCCAGAGAAATGGTGGACATGTACAAAAAAGTCTTAGTAAATCAACTGGAAGATGGAATTGACGGACATGAAGAAGAACCGGAGGAAGAACATGATAAGGATGTGCTTTGGAAATCCCAATTGACATTAAATCCGGAAATTCAGGAATATGGAGAAATGAAAGCAGAAATTGCGGATATTGCCATTGTGGATGAAAAGGGAAAAATAACAAATGTATTGGAAAAGGGAAGCACATTTACTATTAAAATGAAGGTTAAGGTCAACAGTGAATTGAACGACCCGATTTTTGCTGTTACCATTAAGGATCTGCAGGGAACAGAAGTGACCGGAACAAATACCTTTTTAGAGGGAATTGATACAGGGTCCATTCAGGCAGGGGAAACCCGTATTATTACGTTTAAACAGCAGTTGAATCTGCAGGGAGGGGAATATTTGCTTTCTTTTGGCTGTACAGGATTTGAAGCCGGGGAATTCCATGTATTTCACAGATTATATGATTTTTGCAATTTGACAGTAGTGTCGGAAAAGAACACGGTCGGATATTATGATATGGACTCAGAAGTCCGTGTAGTGGAAGTATAAGGAGATTATAGCAATATGAAGGAGCAGGTTGGGAAAGTAACCCTGAACTATCAGTGGTATTCGGGAAAAGATTTGTATTGTGATGGTCCTATTGAGGATACCATGCTTGAGATTGCAAGCACCTACGGAGAGGATGAATTGAACGGGGTGATCGCCAGGAGTAATTCATGGGAAATATTATATCATTTCTCCCATATCAGGCAGAATATTGTTTCCTGGCTGCCCATTACTTCACGGGATAATGTATTGGAAATCGGAGCGGGGTGCGGAGCCATTACCGGAGCGTTGGCAGATCTGGCGGGAACGGTTACCTGTATTGAATTGTCTAAGAAACGCAGTCTGATCAATGCAAACCGGAACTGTGAAAAAGACAATATTGAGATTATGGTGGGCAATTTTATGGATATTGAGCCCAATCTTCCCATGCAATATGATTACATTACTTTAATTGGTGTTTTTGAGTATGCAGACAGTTATATTGGAGGAGAAGACCCTTATGAGACTTTTTTGAGGACGATTGCCAGACATCTGAAACCCGATGGAAAGATTATAATTGCCATTGAAAATCAGATGGGATTGAAATATTGGGCGGGATGTGTAGAAGACCATGTAGGAAAGTTTTTTGAGGGAATTGAAGGCTATCACCATACCGAAGGTGTCAGAACTTTTTCCAGAAGTGGTATGGAAGAACTTCTGGAGAAGGTGGGGTTGACAAAATATAAGTTTTACTATCCCTATCCTGATTATAAATTTCCTACCAGTATTTATTCTGATGAATATCTGCCGAAGGTAGGAGAATTAAACAAGAATATGAATAATCTTGACAGGGAACGGATTGTGCTGTTTGATGAAGGTCTGGTTTTTGACCGGATGATCAGGGAAGGTTTGTTCCCGCTGTATTCCAATTCCTTTTTGATTATGACTGAGCAGGGAGAAGATTGATGGAACAGATTATTTATTCTAAATTTTCCAATGAAAGAAGTAAAATATTAGCAATCAGAACTGACATTCTCCAGGATGAAACCGGAAGCCGGAGTGTAAGGAAATCCCCGGTCTATCCGGAGGGTGCAAAGCATGTGTTAAGTTCCCTGGAATGGGAGCAGAAACTGACTGAAAAGTATGCAGGCACCCGCATTCATTTAAACCATGGTGTTCAGGATGGTAACAGCGTGCGGTTTGAATACCTGGAAGGAAAAACTCTGGAAAATATATTGGATGAGCTCTATGCTGAAGGCAAATATGATCAGCTAATAGAACTATTCCGAAATTATATAGACATAATTCGAAGCGCTAACGGAGAAAAGAAATTTAAAGCAACCAAAGAATTTGAAAATGTTTTTGGCGCATTTCATGTGAACAGGGAATTAGCAGCAGCTGATTTTAATAATCTGGACATGGTTGTCAGCAATATAATTGTTTCTGATGATACATGGAATGTGATCGATTATGAATGGACCTTTGATTTTCCTATTCCTGTAAACTTTATTATTTTCCGTATTATTCATTATTATGTTTATGAGACAGCAAAAAGAGAAGCCCTGCAAAAAGTGGGATTTTACCACATTTTCGGCATTACGGAAAGGGAACAGAAGGTCTATAGGGAATTGGAAGTGAATTTCCAGAAGTTTGTCATTCGTGGAATGACACCCATCAGTAATCTTTATCATTGCATTTCCAAAGGCGCTGTAAAATTAGATGAAATGCTGGAATTCAGAAAAAGGTTAGAGGAAGAAACGCGGGTTAAGGTCTATTTTGATTATGGAAACGGCTTTTCTGAGCAGGATACACAATGGTTTTATCCTGGAAATGAAAGAGGTAAAGAAGGCAGAATCATTGTCGGAGTGAAACCCGGCGTAAAAGGACTTCGTATCGATCCGGCAGAGGATGCATGTCTTGTGCAGGTAAATAAAATGGTGGGAAAGGCAGATTATACCTATGAATTGGAGTTTACCACCAATGCCAGACAGATTGGAAAAAGTTTGTATCTTTTTACAGAAGAAGATCCTTGGTTTTGTATTTCTAATTTAAGAGAAGGAACTATACAAATTTCTCTGGATTTTATTAAGGAGCCCTTAAACATTGATTTTGCTGAAGGTCTGAAACTTGATGCGGATAAGGGCAGTATGGAATTGGAAAGACATCGTCTTAAAATAGAGGAGCTGATAAAGGCAGCAGATGAGCATAAGAAATATGTGGATTCGGCGCAACAGCGTATTACCATTGCAGAACAGAATGCAGCCATGGAAAGCCAGCGTGCAAACGGACAGGAACAAAGAGCCGTTGAATTGGAGAAGGTTATTGCGGATCTGAACCATAGGTTGTATTTGGCAGAGTCCTCTTTTCATGAAATTCAGGGTAGTTTCTGCTGGAAGATTACCAAGCCTGTACGACTTATAGGTATGGGAATCAGGGGATTTTTCAGAAGGCATTATTTTGTTAAAGGTTTTTTGCGTAATATCAAGCGGTTCTTTGTAATGGGTCCTAAGGGCATGAAACAATTTAATGCACAGGAACGTATAGCAAAGAGGTCTTTCCATGTGTATGATGAAATTTCCGTAACCTGCGATATGGCGGAGTTGGAAGAGCAAAGGAACACAACCTTTTCGTCACCTAAAAAGTTCAGTATCGTGGTACCGTTATATAATACACCGGAGCTCTATCTGCGTAAGATGATCGAGTCTGTTCTTTATCAGACCTATGACAATCTGGAATTGTGCATGGCAGATGGCAGTGATAAAGAACATAAGTATGTAAAGGATATCTGTAAGGAATATCGGTATTATGATAAGCGTATTCATTACAAAAAATTAAAAAAGAATCTGGGCATTGCGGATAATACCAATGCCTGCCTTGAGATGACCACGGGAGATTATATTGTGCTATTTGATCATGATGATTTCCTGCATCCCTCAGCTTTATTTGAAAATATGAAAGCCATAGAAGAGAAGGGAGCGGATTTCCTGTATTCGGATGAGAATACATTCCATATGACCATCAATGATGCTTTTAATCCTCATTATAAGCCGGATTATGCACCGGATACACTGCGCAGCAATAACTATATCTGCCATTTATCCGTATTCTCACGGGAACTTTATAAAAAGGTAGGCGGTTTCAGAAGGAATTTTGATGGAAGCCAGGATTATGATATTATTCTGCGCCTCACAGAGCAGGCAAAGTGTATTGTTCATATTCCCAAGGTATTGTATTTTTGGAGAGCTCATCCGGCATCTGTTGCCATGAATATACATGCAAAGGATTATTGTATCACTTCAGCAAAAAAGGCACTTTTGGAGCATTTCGACAGGGTCGGATTGAAGGGAACGGTGGAAGATTCCATGGTAATTTCCACATATCGGATTAAATATGAGTTAGATGATAAACCTTTAGTCAGCATACTCATTCCAAATTGCGAGCATAAGGAAGATTTGCAGAAGTGTCTGGATTCCATATATGAAAAGTCTGCTTATCCGAATTTTGAAGTGGTCATTGTTGAAAATAACAGCAAGGATAAAGAAATTTTTGATTATTATGAAGAATTACAAAAAGAGCATGATAATCTCCGGGTAGTAGAATGGAAGGGAAAATTCAATTATGCAGCGATCAATAATTACGGTGCACAATATGCAGAAGGTGAGTATCTTCTTTTGCTGAATAATGATGTGGAGATCATCACAGAGGAATGGATAGAAGAAATGTTGATGTTTGCACAGCGTGAAGACGTGGGTGCCGTAGGAGTGAAACTTTTTTATCCTGATGATACTTTGCAGCATGCAGGTGTATATTTGGGTGTAGGAGGTGTTGCAGGACATTGTATGAAGGGAATATCCAAGGGAGATCCCGGATATTTTGGAAGAGCCTCCATTGCACAGAATGTAAGCTGTGTAACCGCAGCGTGCATGATGATTCCTGCAAAAGTTTTTAGGGAAATAGACGGTTTTGATGAAGAGTATGAGGTTGCTTTTAATGATGTGGATCTGTGCATGCGCATCAGAAAAGCCGGATATTTAATTGTATTTACCCCTTATGCGGAATTGTATCATTATGAGTCTAAGAGCCGGGGAACTGATGAGGAACCGGAGAAACGGGCAAGATTTGTTTCTGAGGTAAAACGTTTCCAGACACAATGGAAAGAGGAATTGCTTGCCGGTGATCCGTATTATAATCCAAATCTGACATTGGTTCGATATGATTATTCGCCCAAAAGTGCAGATGAACCTTCTTTGTGGATAATATAGATGGGATAAATAAGGAATGGACAGATTAAAGCAGGTCATGAAGACGATGTTCGGAAAAGTGAATATAGAAGAACTTTTTACAAGTCTGTTTTTTGGCTTGACTGTAATGCTGTGGGCAAATCCTCTGGAACCGGACCGCGTTGCAGTGGATTCCTTTGACCGTCAGATCGGACCGGGAATCCTGCAAAACAGTGATGTGTCAAAGATCATTTCTAATTTTAATAAATGGTTTTTACTATTGATTATGGTCTTTGCAGTATGTTATGTGATTCTGAATCTGGTAAGAACGAAATGCAACAGATCCAGGGAAGTATGGGAATATATTCAGAAATGGCTGCCCTTTGCTTATGTTGCACTTGTTTTAAAATGTATCAATTATTTTCATACACTATTAAATGAGGAAAATGGCAGTGCTTTTTTTGCCGGAAATCTGGCAGCGCTCATCTTATTTATGCTACTTGTGTATTATATAACAGATGCAGAAAAACTGATTCCGTTTTCCATGCTGGAAAAAATTCTTATTGGATCAATAGGGTGTTCTGTTCCCTTTGCCATGTTATTTGATGAAGAAGGGGAACTTTGGAAAACAGCATGTATTACATTTGCCCTTTGTTTTCTGTTATTATGTGGTGTCTTTGGATTTTTGTCTAAACGGATGAAACCGGAGAAAGTCTCAAAGGCAGGAGATGTAATCACTGTTCTCATGGCATTGTTTCCTACTATTACTTTTTTGTATATTGAAACTGTCAATGTACTGAACCAGTATGAAATTTTTATCAATCGCCCCTTTTTATGGTATCAGGCAGGAAGTATCTGTTATCTGGTTCTGATCATCGTATGTGCTTTTTTAACAGTGGGCAGGTTTGATGGTGTGGTTAAAGATTGGAAAAGACTTGCTTATCCTCTTACAGTAATGGGAATCCAGCTTATGGGAATCCAATTCAGCCTTACTGCACAATATTCCCATGATCTAATGGAATCCGCTAATTATGGAGTTATGATCTCAGATTTTCTGACAGCCGGAAAGATTCCTGTTGTGGAAACCTACGGAGGACATCAGCTTGAGCGGGTGTTGTCGGGAGTGCTTTATGGAGTTATAAACGGAGATTATGCGGGAGCTGTTTTTTCACCTTATTTTGAAATTCGCAATGTAGTGATTATCCTTCTCCTCTATTTTGTTATTAAAAATATTCTTGACAGGGAAACTGCATTTTTATTTGTATTATTTGTGCCTTTCTATGGCAATGTTTATTACTGGGGTATGGGTCTGCTGATTGTTCTGGCTTTCTGGAGCTTTATGAAAAAGCAATCGGGAGTGCGTATTACCCTGTTGTGGCTGTCCTGTGTTTTTTGTGTGTTGTACAGGCTTGATCTGGGATACTCTTTTACCTTAGCAATGATGTTGACGCTGATATGCTATCTTACCATGGAGAAAAAGTGGAATATGGTGAAAAAGATTCTGATTCCACTTATTGTCATCGGAATTGCAGGCGTTTCTTTATGGTTTGGAATCTGTTTTGCAAAAGATATCAATCCTGTCAGCCGTCTGATAGAATTTTTAAATATCAGTCTGTCTAACCATGTATGGGGAAGGGCATCTTTAGGTAATGAAGGATTTACCATGTATGTTGTTGCGTATATCTTTTTGCCTGTATTGGTGCTGTTTTCTGTTGCCTTTCTGTTATTAAAGGGTAGAGAACTCAGAAAGGAAAGAGGAAATGCGTATTATCTTTGCATTATGCTGGGATTTGCATATCTGATGAATTTTTCCAGAGGAATTGTCCGCCATTCCATGTTTGAAAATATTACGTTTGTAGCATTCTGGTGTGCATTCCTGTATTTATCTGTGGGGCTGGCATTTTATCATAAAAAGGCAGCCTTTGTAGGAATATATTTTCTTGGACTGGTTGTTGTAAATCAACTGCTGCTAAATCAGGAAATTTTAAAGGAACAGCCGGTGATCACTGCTGCAGCGTCAAGGGAAAATGTATTTGTAAAGTCATGGAAACAGAAGGAAAACAATTACTGGGGGCTGCTGCAGGAAAAGGTTCAAAGGGCAGTATGGTCTGAAGAATTGGAAGCCAACGCTCTTCCACTGGAAACCATATGTGAATTATTTCTGAAAGAAGACGAAACCTATGCTGAGCTGCTGAATAAGGATTTTCTGTATGCGGTATTATTGAGAGAGTCTCCCATGTATATGTGTCAGGCACCGCTTTTGGTTTCCGGTGAGGCAACGCAGGAAGCATTGGTAAAGCAGATTGACACAGCCCATTGTCCTATTGTTTTGTTACCATCAAGTCAGGCGGAGGGATTTGAGGTGCAGACAGACGGAACTGCAAATAATGTCAGAAATTATAAGGTTATGGAATATGTTTACCAGAATTACAGACCTTTATTGTGTTATGATGATACGGCTGTCTGGTGTCTGCAGGATCGATATGAAGAGTATAGATCTATAGCTGAAGAATATATGTTAAGCCCATTATCAAAGACTTCCGGTTACGTTCCCATGGAACTGGCTGATTATGGATATGACGGGGGAAATGCGGCAGATGGAGAGATGACATATTATCCGTTTCTCCATCAATATGACCTGTGGGATCTGGCAATGCTCTGGGGAAATTTTGATAAGGAAGAAGCCTGTAAAAATCCTTCTCTGACGGTGCCGGATATGAATGAATCAGGAATATATGTATTTGATGCCATTGAAGATGAAGAGAAAGAAAAAGGCAATTATCTTATGGTAAATATGAATGAGCCTGAAGATGAAATATATGTGTGTGTAGAATTAGGAATTTATGAAGAAGATGTGTTCAACGAAAAATATGAATATATATATAGGACTGATAGTGATATGGAACGTTATCTGATCAGGATCAGCAGTGACTATTACTGGTATGCAGAGGATATCAATGCAGTCCGGATCAGGGATATTCAGGGAAATCTTTTGCAGGATGTGAGTCTGGATGTTTTGCAGGGAGACTAAATTATGAAAAAAATGAAGAAGGAAACAATCAATATAATTATATATGTGCTGCTGTTCCTGGCAGGAATTACAGTTTGTTTTTTAAGGACTTCATACGCAGTCATGTCTCCTGTTATGTATACGGAAGATGGTTCCTGGATCAGCGCTATTATTGAAAATGGACTGATAGATACCTGTCTGACGGCGAAAGGTTCTTATCTGGTTGCAGGAAACGTTCTTCTTTTGTATATATCATGGTGGCTGAATTTACTCTTTTTTGGAGCAAATCTTACGTATCTGCCGGTTTTTGTTGCACTTGTTTCCTATGTGTATTATGTGGTTTTAGCAGGACTTCCCCTTTATCTCATGAAGAATTTAATGGATATAAAGGCAAGGATTATCCTGTATTTTGCAATTCTTTGTGTTCCGATGGGAACTTCGATATCTGAAGTTTATGGCAGAATCAGTAATATTGGTTATGGATGTTTCTTTATTGCATTTATATTGATGCTGTATTTGTTTTTGGAGAAAAATTCAAAACATTCCATCAAAACTGCAGGTGCATATGCAGGATTGTTGTTGTGCTGTGTAACAAATCCAACCTGTTATATTATTTTGGCAGTAGTACTTCTTTGGAATATGTGGAAGGCTTTTCGGGTATATGGATTTAAACTGGTGTTAAAGTGGGAAGGGATTCTTATTTTTATAACCGGCATATTGGCATGTATTTCATTGATTTTGATGTATTTGAACAAACATATGGAAATTGGGCAGGAGTCTGTGGAAATTGTATCCGGTGGATTGATCGAATACTTCTTCAGAGCTTTGGCATTTGTTTTTATGTGGCCGTTTTACTGTTCCATGAATGATATATGGGCAGTTGTGATTTTGATGCTGATGATTGGTTTTTTTGCCTTTTCTTTTTGGATGGTCAAGGACAAAACCTATCGTATTCTTTTGGCGTTGTCTTATGGAGCAACCATATTTTATACTGTTATCACATTGTTTATGCGAAAGACGCTGACTTCCCAGCTAAGCGGTTATACTACGACTTTTCCTGACAGATACTTTTATGTACAGGAATTACTTGTTTTGTTGGATTTTTGCATTATATTATCTGCGGTATTTCAGAAGAAAATATCCAATAAGGTTTGGGATAAGATTGTATTAGGAATATTCGGAGTGGCAGTTCTGGTAAATGTGTTCCATTTGAAACAGATTTTTGAACTGAATCATTCCCAATATATTGATTGTTCCGTAACCTTTGCGCAAATGGTAGAAAGTGCTTATGATGCACAGGGAGAGCAGGAAAGCTACAATGTGGAAATTCCCATACCCGGATTTTCAATGGAACTGCCTGCAAAGTATGTGAAGGCTACAGTAGAATATAACAGAGGAGGTTCATAATGGTTTTTGAACGTCAAAAAGGAGTTCCACGTTTTTATTGTAATGAATATGAAGGAAAGACAAAAGATTATTGTGTGTTGATTCCCATCATAAATGAAGGAAACCGGATTCATAAGGAGCTGGCAAGAGCCAGAAAAGCAGGAATCTCCGAACATGCAGATATTATCATCTGCGACGGAGGATCAAATGATGGCTCCACAGAAGATGAATTAATGAAAAAACTGCAGGTCAATACACTTTTGGTCAAGGATGATGAAGGTAAACAGGGGGCACAGCTCCGTATGGGAATCTGGTTTGCCCTTCAAAGAGGTTATGAGGGTATTATAACCATTGATGGAAATAATAAAGATAGTATTGAAGATATTCCCAGGTTTATTGATAAATTAAAAGAGGGATATGATCTTATTCAGGGATCACGCTTCGTAAAAGGCGGAAAAGCGGTCAATACGCCTTTTATCAGGCTTGTATCCGTAAGATTGATCCATGCGCCGGTCATTTCCCTTACTGCAAGGCAGTGGTTTACGGATACGACTAACGCATATAGGGCATATTCAAGAAGATATCTGACAGATGAGAGGGTACAGCCCCTAAGAGATATCTTTATGACCTATGAATTGCTTGCCTATCTGTCTGTCCGTGCTACCAGGATCGGTATGAAGGCATGTGAGATTCCTGTTACAAGAGCTTATCCAAAGAAAGGAAAGACGCCTACCAAGATATCGTTTTTTAAAGGCAACAGTGAATTAATGAAGATACTGTTTGCAAATCTTTTGGGGAAATATAACCCGTAAAGAAATGCCGGACAGGATGATAAAAGAGGGATGAATGATGAAATATGACAAGATCATAATCGGAGCCGGTTTATACGGTTTGTATTCAGCAGAATTCTGCGGCAGAAGAGGAGAACATGTATTAGTATTGGAATGTGATCCTACGCCATTCAGAAGGGCTACTTATATCAATCAGGCAAGAGTGCATCAGGGATATCATTATCCCAGAAGCATTTCCACAGCCATGAAATCTGCGGGATATTTTGAACGGTTCAATAAGGATTACGGCTTTTGCATCAACCGGGAATTTGATAAGATTTATGCAACATCTGCAGAATACTCATGGTCTGATGGAGAACAGTTCTTGAAATTCTGTAAAGCAGCAGGAATTCCCTGTGAAGAACTTCATCCGGATCGTTTCTTTAAGCCGGGGATGTGTGACGGAGCTTTTCTCACAAGAGAATATACCTATGATGCCATGATCCTGAAGGATTATCTGCTTGATAAGATTGCAAATTATCCCAATGTGGAAATCAGGTATGAAGCAAAAATCCAGAAAATAGAAAAGGAAACGGATTGTTACGCACTGATGATGGCTGATGGGACAACCTATGAAACCGGTTTTCTGTTAAATGCCACCTATGCCTCCACCAATCAGATCCTGGATATGATCGGATATGAAAAGTTTGGCATTAAATATGAATTATGTGAGATCATTCTGTGTGATGTGAATGAAAAGCTGAACCAATTTGGTTTTACAGTTATGGATGGTCCGTTTTTTTCCATTATGCCTTTTGGAAAGACAGGAGTACATTCCCTGACATCCGTTACTTTTACACCGCATACCACAAGCTATGATCCGACGCCGACCTTTAGCTGTCAGGAAGGAAATGAAGACTTTTGTAATCCTGCGCATCTGGGTAATTGTAATGACTGTCCCCATAAGCCGCAGACAGCATTTCCCTATATGGCAAATCTGGCAAGGAAATATCTGAAGGATGAATATGAATTTACCTATAAAGGTTCTTTGTTTTCCATGAAACCAATCCTGGTAAGCTCGGAAATCGATGATTCCAGGCCAACGGTAGTCAGAACCTATTCAAAGAATCCTACCTGTGTAGGTGTTCTGTCTGGTAAAATAAATACAGTATACGATTTGGATGAGGTGTTGAGCGATGAAGAATAAAGAGAAAAATTTTATTTCCGCAGTGGTATATGTGCACAATGACGGAGAAAAACTGGAAGGTTTTTTAAAAGAGCTGATCCATACGCTGGAAAATAATTTTGAAAAATCCGAGATTATCTGTGTCAATGATGCATCGGGAGATTCCAGCGTTGCCGCCATTAAGAAAGCGTCGGCAGAGGCAGCGCATACTACAGTTTCCATTTTGAATATGAGCTACTTCCATGGAGTGGAGCTTGCCATGAATGCAGGAGTGGATCTGTCCATTGGAGATTTTGTGCTGGAATTTGATTCGGCAGTATTTGATTATCCGGTGGATACCATTATGAAGGTATATTACAAGTCTCTGGAAGGATATGATATTGTCAGCGCACTTCCTGATAAGAAGGAACGTTTTTCTTCCAGAATGTTTTATCGGATATTCAACCGTTTTACCGCCTTGTCTTACGAGATGCAGACGGAACGGTTCCGGGTTTTGAGCAGGCGTGTTATTAACAGGATCAGCAGTATGAATAAGACTGTTCCTTACAGAAAGGCTGTTTATGCAAACTGCGGGCTGAAGACCACAGGGTTAAAATATGAAGTTACAGACAGATCTCAGATCAGGGAGGATAAGACAGAGAAACGCTACCGTAAGAATCTGGCTGTCGACACACTGATCCTGTTTACTGAGGTGGGCTACAGCTTTTCTATGTGTATGACAGTGCTCATGATGCTGGTGGCAGCATTTGTGGCTGTTTATGCCATTGTATTTTATGCAACCAACAATCCGGTTCAGGGCTGGACAACCACGATCCTGTTTATGGCTTTTGCCTTTTTCGGATTGTTTGGTATTTTAACTATAGTTATCAAATACCTGGCGATTCTGGTGGATCTGGTATTCAAGAGAAAGCATTACAGTTTTGAAAGTATTGAGAAGCTTACGAAATAGAAAGGTTTGAAAAAGTATGAAAGTATTGGTTGGTTATACCGGTTTTGTTGGAAGCAATCTTTATGAAAAGGGAGATTTTGACCGGGTTTTTAATTCTAAAAACATTGAAGAAGCCTATGGGTTGTGTCCTGACCTGTTGGTATACGCAGGAATGAGGGCAGAAAAATATCTGGCTAATAATGCTCCTGAGAAAGATATGGAATTGGTATATCAGGCGGAGGAAAATATCAGCCGGATCAATCCGAAAAGATTAGTTCTGATTTCTACCATTGATATTTATAAAGAGCCTGTAGGAGTTGATGAAAATTCTGAAATTGATACTAAGGATCTTCACCCATATGGGCTGAATCGTTATCGGTTGGAGTGCTGGGTGCGTGAAAAGTATCCTGACGCATTGATTGTACGTTTGCCGGGATTGTTTGGCAAAAACATCAAGAAGAATTTCATCTATGATTACATGAACGTGATCCCGTTTATGTTAAAGCCGGAGAAGTTTGAAGAACTGGCGGAAAAAGAGCCTCTTTTAAAGAAGCATTATGAATTACAGGATAATGGATTTTACCGGTGCAATACTTTATCGGAGGAAGAACGGGAAATGCTGAAGGCATGTTTTAAGAAACTGCATTTTACCGCATTGAATTTTACGGACAGCAGAAGCGTTTATCAATTTTACCCCTTGAGCCGTTTGTGGGATGATATCAATACTGCATTAAATAATGGAATTTTGTTATTTAATCCCGCTACGGAACCTGTTTCAGCAGAGGAATTATATGAGTATCTGACCGGTGAGCAATTTGAAAATGAACTGGGTGGAAAGCCTGCTTATTATGATTACAAGACCGTTTACGGAGAACTGTTTGGCGGTGTTGACGGTTATATTGCGGATAAAGAAAGCATTCTGAAAAATATTGCAGAATTTGTAAAAGAGGCATAGGAGGAATCAAGGTGAAACTGGCAATTTCCAATATCGGATGGGTAAAAGAACAGGATAAGGAAGTCTATCAATTCATGCACACATATGGATTTGAAGGGCTGGAAATCGCACCTACCAGGATTATTTCCGATCAGCCTTATGATCATTTGGAAGAGGCGGCAGCATGGAGCAGACAATTGTTGGAGGAAGAGAAGTTTGTTGTTCCTTCCATGCAGTCTATCTGGTTTGGCAGAAATGAAAAGATTTTCGGTTCAGAAGAAGAAAGACAGACCTTGTTGGAATATACCAAAAAGGCAATTGATTTTGCACAGGTGACCGGCTGTAAAAACCTGGTGTTTGGATGCCCCAGAAACCGCACCCTGCCGGATGGCATGAATGATGAGGCTGCTGTTGCATTTTTCCGTGAATTAGGGGAGTATGCCCTTGCTCATGATACGGTTATCGGCATGGAGGCAAATCCGCCTATGTATAATACCAACTATATAAATGATACGGCATCTGCCATAGAATTGATCCATAGGGTGGACAGCAAGGGATTTCTGCTGAATCTGGATGTGGGAACCATGATTGCCAATAAGGAAAGTCTGGATGTTTTAAAAGGAAATCTGCATCTGGTCAATCATGTACATGTCAGTGAGCCGGGGTTGAAACCTGTTGAAAAGCGGGAGCTGCATAGAGCGTTATTCACAATGTTGAAAGATTATGGATACCAAGGATTTGTTTCTATTGAAATGGGGAAAGTGGAAATGCTGGAGATTTTGGAAGAAAAAATGAGATATTTGTCACAGTTATAGGAGAAAGTTTCATGTGGAATTTTTAGGAAATATAGTGATACCTGTTTTGGGAAGTTTACATTCCTATGTCAATACTATTTTAGGGAGATATTGACCTTTACTTTCTAATCATACATTTTGTGTGTTATTTCAAGTATAAGGATTGATTCACCTAATAAAGAGAAGTTGACAATCGAAAGCGTAGTTATATATTAGTGAAATAGGAGATAATAGAAAGCAATTGGTTTGAAATCAAGGGATTGATGGAAAATCAGTTGCTTTTTTTGCCGAAAATTTGTAAAAAAGGATGAAATCTGTCCATATATGGAAGTGATTGGAGAAAAAGTTTTGATATAATTTATATAAAAGGGGGATTTGCAATAAATTCCTTCAAAAATGTGGAATGGTATAATAATTTTTTGTGTTACTAGTTCGCAATAGAAAATATTAGTTCAAATAAATTGAGTTGAAAATTATATAGGGGGAAAATAAAAATGGATAAGACATTAAAAGGAAAAAACATATATGAGGAATGGTATAATGCGATAAAAAATAAAGTTAAAGATAGTAATAATTTCTTCGTGAATGTAGAAACCAAAAATGAAATATTAGAATTGCGAAATTTCTTTTTGGTTTGCCAAAGGGTTAGAAAGGAAGGATTAGATGGAAAGTTTAATCTTAATATCACATGTAAGCCTGATGATGTTTATCGTATTAAACATTATTTGTATATTGCTAAAAAATATAAAAATATAGGGAATGTGAAGATAAACGGAAAAAATTTCTCCAATATGAAAAGTGTTAAATTTTTTAAAAGGATTCCTTTATTATTGATTGATAAAGAAATGTACGAATTTTTGGGAACCAGATTGGAAAAAATAGCAACCGATTATGGAGAATGCAGCATTTTATGCGAAAGCATGGAAAATAAAATAGGGGAAAAAGTAAAAAATGATGAAAATGATATAAAAGCACTATTGTTAAAAATATGTATAAACAATTTGTTAGGAGAAGTGACATATGGGACAAAAGAGTATTCCCGATTAAGAAGAACATATTTTTTAAAGTCTGATTTTTTTCATAAGGTTAAAGATATGCCTTTTTTGGCATTTTTCATTTTTTCATTCTCTATACGAGTGCAAAATATAGACGAAATTGATGGAAAAAAGAAAGAAATTAGAAGAAAAAGGGAGATAAAAAACGTAAAAATAACGGAGAATATGTTTTGGAGTCTTTTCTTGGATGACACAGAAATCGAAAGCGAAATTTTTAATGCATGGGATATTTCTGACGGAGCATTGCAACTTATAGAAAATGTGGTATTACATGCGGGAAAAGAGAGTGATTCGTTTTCTATGCCTTTATGGGATGGAGAAGGGGCTTTTGCAATGTACCTTCAAAAGAATATTGCTAAATCTGAAGATAAGGGGAAAGAATTTTGTGAAGAGTCGGAATTGTTTCAACATTATTCACAATATTTTAAAGGTTATTTAAATGAGTATAGAGATGGGAAATTTGATGAAACAGAAGAATTAAAGAAAAGCCAAAATGAGCTGCTTAAAAAATTAAGTAAGGGATACTATGTTGAGAGGAATCTTTTAGATAATTACGAAAATATGAGAGAGGAGGTTGAAAAAAGAAGAAGGGAAAGAAAAGAGGTTAAATATTTCTTGGAAATGCAAATTGCTGATTTTTCGGGGAAAAATATGTGTGATGTTTTTCGACAGAATTTAGTGAATCGGAATGATCCTTGTAAAGATGAATTTGGAAATATTACTGTTAGAAGTTTTTTTGATCCCTCTCGAAATAGGACTATCCCGCATGGAATAATAGATGAGATTGAACTTTGGGATAGATATTATAAGGGGGATAATGCTATTCAGCATTTCGGATTACAGATTTTTTTGTCAATTATTTCGGATAATAGAGGGTATTTTGAAGTAAAAAGCTTTCATGACAATAGTGAATTCGCTGATTTTTATTCTAATGCTGGTAGTGTAGATGCATTTTCAAAAACTTTACCTGGTACTGCATACGATATCCTATTGCCTATGAAAAATTATTCAAAAATAGATGAGGCAAAAAATACCTTTTTAAATACAGATATTAATTATAGGTTTTCTGAATTGAATAGTTTAATTTCAGATTATGATACTCAAAATTATATAGAAGAATTTTGGAATAATCTAAATAATATAAATATTGATCGAAAAAATAAAGCAGATGTAGTTGAGCAGTTAAAAATATACTTAGCGAAAGTAAAAAGAAGTAATAAAGTACTTATCTTTGATTGTAATAGAATACAGGGGGCTATTCAGTTTGAGGTGTTTGTCAAAACCATTATATTACTTATTGCAAATAAAGAGAATAGAGACTGCTATAATAATATTGCAATTATTAACTGTAATACTAATAGTTTTGTTAAATTTATCAGATATTTTTCAATATATTATGATAAGAACGGAAATTGTGAGTGGATGACAAATAAGCAAATCTATCTATGTGGGGAGAACAGTGTTGAAGAGTTTATAATTTCGGGTAAAAATATGCAAGAAATGTTGGGAAGAGTTGAAAAATTGGCTTTTAGCAGGAGACTTAATCCCACTTGTCTTCCGATGCTGACGCGCATGCTTCAAAAAAGAACAGTGAAAGGGAAAAGAAAAAAGTCAGATGGAGAAGACTTTTCGTATACACCATTTGATTTAATTATTAAGAATAGTCAAGGACAAACGGTTTTTGAACAAAATGTGTTAAAAGTTTTGGAAGAAAATATTCAGATGATGGAAAGTGGGTGTAAAATTGAACCTACTCATATGCGAATTGGTTCCAAGCTCCATATGCATGCTTTTTATGAAGCAGAACTACTCTTTTTTAATAACTATTATGTAAATAGATTTGCATACTTGCTTGCTGAAAGAATATACAACCTCCCTATTGATTGGACAAGACCAATATGGCTTATTGGTTATGAAGCATATTCTGAGATGTTAATTTGCAGATTAAAACAATATATACAGGATGGGAAAGAGGAAAACGATAGCATACAAATTCATTATTCTATTTATGAAAATTCAAGAGGAAGTGTATCAAATCAAGAAGAAAACTTCAGATATTTTAATCCCAGGGATATATCTGCAATTATAAATCACAATGCGCAGGTTCTTTTTGTTGTTCCTATAAATTCTACTTTGACTACCTTTAATAAGCTTGAAAATGTTATTAAAAGGAAAGTGAAAGAAATAGAAGCAGATTGGACAATGGATGTAGTTGCATATTTGGGAATTATTCAGGTAAGGGATATAGTAGAACAAGATGGTGACAGAAGTGAAATAGAAAAGAGGTATTGGGATGATATAAATTTAAGTGATAAGTATATTATTAGCAAAAAGTTGCTGTCTTCTAAAGAATGTAAAGCTTTTTATCAGGTTTTAACACAGGCTAAGTGGGAGGACCCGTTAAAGTGCTTAAAGTGCTATCCAAGGGAATGTCTGATGGAGACTCCGGTCATTGAGACGGATAGAACATCTGTTGTTCCAACACAATTGATAGGTCTTAAGAAAAAGTCTGAAACGGGGAATAAACTACAGAAGTTCGTATATAAATCTGCAGGAGATATTCAATCTTTAAAAGATTATTTTTATTTTGATCATGTAGAGCGTGGAAGTAATCATTATCAAATTTATATTCGTACTGCCAATTATTATGCATCTAACGCGGAAAAAATTAATAGTTGGTTGAACAATATTGTAAGAGCCAAAATCAGTGAACAGAGACAAGAGTCTTTATCTTTTGATGTGCTGGTAAATCCACTTCACTTTAGTAATGCTGCGTTTGTTGAAGCTGTGAATGAGGTTGTTTTTAATGGGGCATCATATACCTTACGTATAGAAGTGGAAAAAGAGTTTAGGGATAATGTAGAAACAAAATTCAGTGACTTAGAGTTATTATACAAAAAATTGGTTCAAATGAAAATATCAGCGGAAATCAATATCCATTATGTCGATGATAGCATAAATCTTGGAGGAAATTATACCAGAATGAAACACGTTGTTTCTTCTCTTTTTCCGCAGGAAGCTGTTAGGGGAGAATACAATGTTAAAGTAAATATTTTTAAATCTGTAATTGTTTTGATTAATAGATTATCTGTATCATCAATGTGTGATTATGTGTCAGATATAAATAATTATTTTTATTATCTTGATCTGCGAATATCTTCAATGAGGACGCATGAAGACGCATGCTATTTATGTAAAGAGGCTGCAAATGCTGAAAAAATATCATGTGCTTCTGCAACTAATCAAATGAGCGCTTATTGGGAAGACCAAAAGGAGAAATATAAAAAGAAATCATTATATGAAGCTAAAATTTATAAGAAAAAGTTAGAGGAGAAGGATAAAAAGTATTATGAAAGATATTTTAGGAGAATTTTATGTACCCATAGATTGAATACAGAACTGGCAGATTTGAGAAATGATATAAATGAACCATTAAATGTATTGAAAAAGGTAAGTGATTTAATAATAAATGAGGGAAAAGAAAATTTTGTAGAAAATTTAATGTCGTATTTATATGCATATGCTACACCGTTCATATCATACAGAAAGTCATCCAGAGAAGGTGCATTTACTTTAATTATTGTTCTTTTAGAATATCTTGTTGTAAAAGCTGATGCTGATGCCCTATTTAAAAGAATATCAAAATATGAAAAAGAGGAGAGAAATTTTAGCGAAGAAGAAAAAAAACAAATAGCTTATATAAAGATGTGCCTTGAAATAATAAAACCAATAATTATAAAATTGGAGAAAACAAAATTAAAAAAAGGTCAAAAGTTTAATTTATTTAAATTATTGATGAAGTTATCGGCTGAATTGAAATCCAATTACATTTTGAGAGAAGATAGAATTGCAGATATTGTGATTTTTGCACAGAGTTATAGCAAAGATTTAAAACTTGAAAAGTTTAATATTTACTATGTTGCTTTGATGAAAAAAATTTTGACATTGAACGCAGACGAATCTAAAAGTGCAAGATTTGATGGTATATTAGAAGAGTATGCAGCATCCATTATCAAAAAAGTTTCTGATACAAAAGAAGCTGATAAAAAGGCAATACCAGCAGTAAGAAGCCTTTTAATAGCTATGTATTTGGAAAATACTGTCGGCATAAGAGGAATAGTCAGTAATTTAAATAGTTTGGATGAAAAAGGTAATTTTAATCCATTTTATAGTGATGAAAATTATAAGTATATTTTAAAAGTTAATGGAGTTGATGATAGCAAAAAATTCTTAGAGAATCTAAGAGGCTTAAAAGAACTGTTTAATAGTAATATTACATATGCAGAGAGCAGTATTAAAAATATTCCCTTTTATGAAGATTTGTGTGGGCGTATTGGAAAAGTGCTGGATGCGCTGGATGTGTGGTGTGCAATTAAGACTAAGGAACAGATTTTAATAATTAATAAGGAGAATAAGGTGGTCTATGATGATACCATCTCATATAAAATTTTTGGAAAATATAAAGAGAAAAATGGTATTGATGAAAATATAGACGAAATAATGAGAAAATCTGAAATCAGGACAGAGGAATATCTATTAGATACATATTATTATGATGTGGAGCAGAATATTGCAATAGTCAGATATAAAATTATATTAGGTGACCAAAATTTGAATACTCCCAAAGAAGTTTTTATAGGTATTCGTTTTAAAGGAAATGAAGAAAAACAAATAATACAGAAACTGAAATTCCTTCTGTTGTTTAGGAAAGAAATATTGTTAAAACTATCGAATGACTTTAATAATAACATTTTGCAGGAATGGATAGAAAAGAATAGAATTTTGGATCAACTGAAAAAAGCTCGTGCCAACAGCCATACAGATGAAGAAAATATTTTTGACAATAATAGTGTATGGACGTTATCCGAAAGATTTTTATTTGGTGATGCAGAAGCAATCGAAGAACACAAGAAAGAGTGCTCTTCAAAAATGTTGGGATGTATTTTGGGGCTTATGATGAATATCAGAATTGGGCGGTCCAATGTTTTGCTGTTATCTAAAGGAGAGTTTGTTTTAGAGGAATTATCTGAAAGACAGAGATTTGGCTATCTTCGAAATGATATTTTGAGTTTAAAAAATATTTATTTTTATGATAGATTAAAAATACTTGATAAATGGGGGCATGAATTAGGTGATAATATATTTTCTGAGGATATTTATGATAGTCTGATGGAGAAGGGAAAAGACGGATATTATTGCGATTTTAAGAGCTATTTGTTATATTTCATTTTTGAATTGTTTCATAGTGCAGTTGTAAATGGAGTAGAAGAAGGAAAACAGGTATCCGTTATGGTTTACAGGGAAAAAGAATATTTATTTTTTAAAAATAAAGTTAAAAGTACCTTTAAAAAAATCAACATTGAGAGAGGATTGAGGAGAGAGGAGGCAGGAATTTCTTTAGCAACAATTTGTGAGTTTTTCATTTATAATTATGAAAATCGTCATGTAAAATTAATCATTAAGAATAGAACATTTGCGATTGGATTGCCAATATTTACAGCAGAGGAAGGAGAAGATTGATGAAGAAATTAATCATATATATAATTGAGGATGATATCCAACGATTGGGGAATATGGAAGAACACTTTGAGAAGTATAAAGAAGAATTTTGTATTAAAGATACCAATAGTGAATTAATTAAGTTTTTAGTTGATAAAGGAGTAGATGAGTTAGAAAGCTGCGTTATTAAACCACAACATAAAACGAAAGATTTAAAAAATTATGATTATTTTCCTGATGATGAAAACTTTATAAATTGCTTAGAAAAAATTTTGGAGAATAATGAATTAAGAATTTTCATGTTGGATTTGGCATTAAATGAAGATGAGAGAGATATTTTTTCTAGAAATTCAATTGCATTTTTACCATACACAGCTAGAAAAATTATTGATATCATAAAAAATAGTCATCAAGAGGAGATGGTTATTTTTGATACTCGGGTAAAAAATATGGGCAAAAATTGGCAGAAATGGATAGAGCCGGATAAAGAGGTTCTGGAAAATATAAGGATATCGTGTATTAGAGTAGATGCGTTTGCAAAAAAAACTACATGGGAGCAATGTGATATTCAAATATGCGATGCAATTAAGAAAGTTTGGAAAGAAGACAGTGGGAGATGATTTTATGGAAAAAATGGAACGAGAAGGTTTAAAAGTGGATTGGGAAACACAACATTATATGGATTTGCCTGAAATGAAAATATATGAAGCTGTGGAAGAAGCAGATAGCAGGTTTTGTAATTGCTTTCATTACACATCCATGGAAAAATTTTGGAGTATGGTAGGTTCCGACTTAATGTATGCAAGGAATGTATGTTTTTCAAACGACAGTGAGGAATATAAGCTGGGCAAAAGAATTATTGATAAGCTGCTTAAATTTTCTAATGAGGAAAATCAGGATTTGTACATGATATGTTTTTGTACAGAGAGAGATTTGCTTAGTCAGTGGCGTGAATATGGTAAAGGAGGGGTATGTTTAGGATTTGATTTGTCGGGGGAGGATTACTATACCATTTTAAATAATGCTCAGACTGAAAAAAAGAATACTGGAAATAGTGCATTCAAGGGGTTTGAAAAGTATGCAATACCTGAACATGCAGGATATGGAGAAAGTAAGTGTATCTACCTTTATGCGAAATTGCTTAAAGTTTTTTATATTGGGAAGAAATATAAAAAAATTAAGAAAAAATATAAAATGATAGATCAAAGATTAGTAAGTAGTGAGCTTCACAGGGATAAATATATGCGTTATATGATTCCATATATAAAGCATGAAGGATTTAGGGAAGAGGCGGAAGCCAGGCTTGTATTTAATATTGAACCGGAGAATATGGAATATCAAGTCAATTATTTGGAAGAGGATGGCATAAAAAAACCATACATAAAGGTTGAGTTTGGAGAAATAGAAGAAAAACAGGCAGATGATTGTGAAATTATTGCTGATCATATTGAAGAGTTCAGTGCTGAATTTGGGAGAGAAATTCAAAAAATCAATAAAATCCTGAATATAAATATTTCTGTGAGAACAGTAAATAAGCATAGCCGGGGACAAATTATTATTGGATGCAGTGCAAAACAAAAAGAAATATTTGAGAGAATAGATCATTTGGTACAGTCATGGAATTTCAAAAAAACGGATAAAAAGATAAAAGTGTGGTGTAAAGGACATTTGCCTATTCGTGAGATTACAATTGGACCTTCTCTCAATAAGAAAGAAATAAAAGAAGGCATTTTACATTATATACAGAATGTATATTGGCTCAAATATGTAGATGTAAGATGTACTGATATACCTTATCGGGATAAACGTATTAGAATGGAATAACATTAATGAAAATAGAGTGTTTCAATTAATGGAGAAAGTTTTTATAAAAAAAGCGGTCAGCTATAAAGCTAAACCGCAATTCCCTTTTACACACTGATAGTATAATATAACAGGGAGTTTATGTAAAGGAAAAGGCATAGCGAAAATATTGCCATTATCGACAAAAAGCGGGAAATTTAAAAGCTTTAGCGGAAGTGTAATTGGAGGGGAAAATGCTAAGGCAAGCTATACTATTGGCATTTACCCCATAAATATTATATAATAACCATGGGTTTTCCATCAACGTCAAAGAGAAATTCCAATCGATCGGTCTGCCAATCTGATTGATAAAATTTTTCGGAGGTGTTGAAAATGGAAATTATTGAAAGCTTTTTAAGTAAAAACCCCTGCTATAAAAAGGGACAGAAAATCAAAGTAAAAGGTCTGATGCTTCACAGCGTGGGATGTAATCAGCCATCTGCAATGAAGTTTGTAGACAGCTGGAACAATCCGGCGCACAACCAGTCATGCGTTCATGCCTTTATTGATGGGAATACCGGAGATGTGTATCAGACCCTTCCGTGGGAATACCGCGGATGGCACTGCGGGAAAGGCAGTACGGGAAAGAGCGCAAATGACACACATATCGGTGTGGAAATGTGTGAACCGGCATGTATTCATTATACCGGAGGATCAACCTTTACCTGTACTGATGAAGCGGCTGCAAGGGAAGTGGTCACACGGACCTATGATTCGGCAGTTATACTGTTTGCAGCTCTTTGTAAGGTATTTGGGCTGAATCCCCTTGAGGATGGTGTCATCATAAGTCATAGGGAAGGGCATATGAGGAATATTGCCTCTGATCATCAGGACCCGGAACACTTGTGGAATCAGCTGCATACCGGTTATACCATGGATGGATTCCGCCGGGCAGTCAGTGAAGCGATGAAGTAAACAAAACAGTTTGGAAGAAAAACTGTACTTAATACAATATTAAGAATACATTTGTCAATAAAAAAAATTTATTTTCTTGAGAAAAATCGGAAATATAAATCTGAAATGGGTTTATATTTCTTTTTTTATGGGCAAATTTCCAAATCAACCGGTCTGCCTTTCCAGATATGGAAATAAAATCTGTACATAATATTGTATTATGATTACAGGTTCTCAAATGACGTCAAGGAAAACCCAAAATTAAAAAGAAAAGGAGACAAAGATTATGTCAAAATACAAATTGAATATTAATTTCACAGAAGAGGCATTAAAGGTAATTTATAGTGCCCATCAGAGAGTTGCACTTACCAAGGCAGTACAGGGAAATGTAGGAAAGTCTGTTATCTGGGTGGCAACATTGCCCTTTGAAAGAAACATGATCGAATGGGAAGAAAATTACATGCTGTATTCTTCCAGAGAGGAAGTACAGAATGGTGCCAGCATTAAAAAATTGTCAGACACTACGGCAATTGATAATGTAGTTTATGAATTCGATTCTGCCATCTTCCAGAATGCAAAACCTTCTGACTGCGTCAGCGCAAATGAATATGCTGTACATAATGCAATGGACAATTATGAAAGCCTTACATTTGGTCTGGCACAGGAAGTAAAGGTAAATGGACAGACAAAAAAGGGTAATCCCATCAATGCCCTTACCCTTCCTTACAACCATACAGCTGTTATGGCTCCTGTGGAAAAAGTCAGGGTTTTCCTGGCAAATTCTGTGGATGATGGAATCGTTATGTCCAAACAGTTCAGCAATGCCATTGAGGTGGAATTCCGTGGCGGTGAAACAGAAAAAACCATTACCTATGATTGCGAAAAGGGAATGTTTATTCCGGCTGCAAATGTTTAGTCAGGGACAAAAAATGAGGCGGGCAGCAGGTAAAGGCGCCCGCCTTTACTGGTTGTTGCCAACAGATTGTCGGCAGCAATCAGGCAGGAGGAGTGGAAGTATGTCAAACAGATTGTATCGTTCAGATTATAATGGCTATTATTTTGCAAAAAGTGATCTGTCCGGCAGAGGAGAGAGGGACTGGGCTTATGATCATCTTCCCCGGGAGGTATGTACGCTGACGGAGGAAGAAAAGGACCTGGAGGAATATATGGAACAAAAACGGGATCTGATGGCAAGCTGCAGCATACGCTGCCCTTATGGGAGACCTGTTTTTCCACCTGCGCAGGCTTTTCTGCTGCAAAAAGAATTTATTATGCAGAATGATCTGTTTTGCAAGGTTTTCCGTAAAATGCCAAAGGGAGGTCTTCTTCATGTTCATGGTTCGGTGGCGCTATCTGTAGAACGTCTGATCAATCTGATGTTGGATTGGAATAGAAAAATACAGGATAATAGCCGGCAGATCAAAATTGTTGAGCAGGAGATTCCTGAATTGAAATGCAAATATGCAAAAGGCACCCTGCTCTATGATTATCAGAGCGGAGAAATTGCGGAGTATGCGGTTCCGTTGGAAAAATACCTGAGTGTAAAGAAAAAACGAAAACGGTTGATGGGAATGCTTTCCCTTGAAAAAAGGGGAGAAAAATCTACTTCTGAAATATGGGAGGAAATAAATATCATTATTTCCAGAACAGTTGAATTATTTAAAGACAGGGAGTTTTATACCCGTTATTACGAAGCCTTTTTTGAAGAATGTATAGAGGACCATATCCGCTATGTAGAAATCCGCTGTGATTTTGAAAAATTTACAGAACCGGAAAAGGGTAACTGGCAGAAACGTTGTGAAGGTTATGTTGTAACAAAGGCTTCATATTTTAAAGACATGATGACAGAAGTAAAACCTGACCAGCCGGATGGTGAATTTATAGATGCGATTTTGGAGGCATTGCGCCAGACCAGACGCAGGTTTAAGGAGGCTTTGTTTAATGCCGGGATTATCCTCAATGCCCAGAAAAGCCTGAACCCTTTTGTTAAATCAGAAAGAGAGATACTTTGTAAAAGAATCGATGCGGCAATCGCACTGAAGAATCATTATATAAATCGTGGAAGAGAGGCAGTCATCGGTTTTGATCTTGCAGGCATGGAAGATGGAGGGTGCAGAATAGATCATTATGCCAAAAAGATCATTTACCGCCCTGTTGGATATGGATATCAGGAAGAAAACGGCGAAGATGGGAATGAAAAATTGCGAATTGAACAGATCGCTTTTTTTCTGCATGCAGGAGAAAGCAACTGGTATTTTAACGATAATCCGGGGGCGGCAGCAGTTATTTCCAAATATAGGATGGGGCATGGTTTTAATATGAACAGGGTTTCGGAAGTGATGAAAGGAATTACCGAGGGACCTGCCAGGATGCTTGTGGAACCGGTTCTGGAAATCTGCCCGATCTATGACCAGAGCCTTGGGTATTGTAAGGATATCCGCTGTCATCCGGCATATGAGTATATGAAAAACGGCATTATGTGCGTGATCGGGAATGACAGCCCACAGGTATTGGGCAATCCGGGAGTATCCTTTGATCTTTGGGAAGCCTATGTGGGAATGGGGCTGAACCTGAAAATGTTGAAAATGATGATCTTTATTACTTATCTATATGAATTTACTACATATGCTACCGGAAAGGTGGATGTAGAAAGGGCAAAAAGTGAGTTCGGGCAAGACTGGAAGAATTTTATGAAAGAAATAAAAGACGATCTTTAAAACAAAAAGCAAGGAGCAATTATTATGAATAGTATACAGTATGATTTTTATGGGAAAAAGTTTTGTTATATGGGACGGCATTCGGAATTTACACCGGAAATAAAAAGAAGATTTGAACAACGGGATAAAGGAACGGCTATTTGTCACCGGATCAGTTTTTATCTAATGTCAATGGGACTGCAAAATGCACTGAATTATTTTATAAAAAATCCGGAATGCTTAGACGGTAACACGCTGGCAAAAAGCAGCTGCAGTTATATGATCGGAATGATCCTGGCTGTGACAGGAAAAATAAATGGCTTAAGTGACGAGCGGATCAATATGCTGGATCATTTTATGGGTATCAGGGATGATATTCTTGATAAATATAAGCCACTAATGGGTGAAATGTTTGGGGTGTTAAAATTCCTGGGAGAACAAAGTATCACTGAAGAGCAGGTTCATTGGCTGATGCTGGGTGTAGAAGGATATGTAAACAGAATATTAGATTATCTGAATAATGAACCCTATAATCTGCGGTTAGGAATGGCTTCGTGGAATGCCTCAATCGGAAGCGCTTTTGATATTTTTGAAAATTATGAAACAGAAGAGGATCAATTCAGACTTTCGGAAGGAGATTCAAAGGTGATCACATTGCTGAAGCATACTACTTTAGGTGGCGGAGAAAACTTTGATAAAAGTTATTTGTATATTTATACTGCAGAATGGCAGTCACAAACCTTTATATACAATAGCAGATTGGATATACCATTGTCAGCCATAGAGCCTGAAGAGAGTGAAAAACCTATTCTATATTTTGATTATATAGATCAAAAATTCCGGGAATTCCGGGAGTAGCTGCAAAAAAAGCCTGAAATACTGCAATTTTTGCCATTTTATGGAAATTATTTATAAAAAATCCTAAGATTAAGATGCTATTAAAACAAAAGGAAAGAGATTATTTTTACTATCAGGAGTCCGACTTTTCCAGAAACAGATTGAAAGTTATTGGGTAAAAGGAGGATGTATTACGTGAAAAACAGAAACACTTTTTTAATTAAGGAATTTCAAAGATATTTACAGGACAAGAATCTGAGCAGAAATACAATTGCGATCTATGTGCACGGGACCGAACTTTTCCAAGAATATCTGGGCGATTCCCTATTAACACGAGAAGCAGTTCAGGAATATGTTAAGGAGCTTAATATACATTATGAGAAATCAACTGCTAATCTTTATTCAATTGCCTTAAATCAGTATTTCATATGGAGCGGTCGGGAAGATTGTTGTATCAAGACCAGAGGGAACCATAGGAAAAAAAGAGTGGAAAATGTTTTGAGCAAAGAGGAATACAAAAAAATGCTGGAATATCTGCTGTTTCAGGGAGATGAGAAATATTATGTTTTGTTCCGGACTCTGGCAGGAACGGGAATCCGTATCAGTGAACTGAAATATGTTACCATAGAAGCAGTCAGTGAAGGAATGGCAATAGTGCATAATAAGGGAAAGACAAGGGAAGTTTATATTGGAAAGTCTCTGCAAAAAGAAATTATGCGATATTGCAGTATGTATGGGATCGTCTCCGGCGTTGTCTTTTTGGGAAACAGGAAAACACCCATTACCAGAGGTGCGGTAAACCAAAAACTTTTGAGAATTGCCGAAAAAGTGGGAGTTGACAGGAATAAAGTCCATCCACACGCTTTCAGACACTTATTTGCCAAAGAATATATGAAAAGTTATCAGAATATTGCAGAGCTATCCTGTGTCCTGGGGCATGAGAATATTGAAACAACTATGATCTATCTGGCGAGCAGCAGTCAGGAATATATTGAAAAGGTCAGCGGACTGGATCTTTAGCAGCAATGTGCACAGCAGGCAGAGAGGGGATTTCTGCCTGCTGTGTTTTCATAAATGATATAGCAGAAAGGTCAATTTGATATTTTACTAAAACATGCTTATAATGAATGCAAGTGGGTAAAAAGAATGCTTGTATACTTATGGCAAACGGTCAAGTGGCTTATGAACAAAGTTCATGGTATAATAAGATTAATTTAGTAAATTTTGGAATGAAGAGGAAAATATGTCAAACCCAGTCAAGCAATTCTTATCGGATTATCAATTAAATAAATGTCATAAACGATATGACCACATTGCAGAGAATTTGAGGGACTCTTATAAAATGTGGATTTGTGAAATAGAATCCAAACAGGGTGTCAGAGAAGAGAACAAATGTGGAAACAGGGATATTATTCAACTTTCTTTTACGGACTTTGCTGCCGTTATCAAGGGAATGGAAGAAGTTAGCAGCAAAATACCGGAGGGGTGGTTTGCAATTTGTTCTGACCGGGACGGCTATGAAATACCTGGGGCAAAGTGGAAACATTTGTTGGAGGAGTCTTCTGATACAGGACTGATCTATGCTGATGAAGATTTAAGAGAACAAATTACAGGACAACGCTATGGAGCATGGTTTAAACCGGATTACAGCCCGGATACTTTATTATCTTTTTTTTACTTTGGAAGTCTGCTTTTTTTACAGGGTGCTGTGGTTCGTGAAGCGTTGAAAGAATTTGAGTTATCTTTGCCGGGGAAATCATGTACTGACAGGCAGTGCCTATACGATTTTATCTTGTTTTATACAGAATTTCTGAAAAAAGAGAATATGAAGGTAGAACATATTCCACAGATTCTTTTTCATGGAAAAGGAGAACATTATGAAGCGGAAGACTCTAAGAAGCCTGAAGTGGTAAATGAAGAGGCTTATTGGGGTTACGAGCCGGAATATGATGTCTGTAAGCTGGCGTCCATTGGGCGGCGTGGTTATACTGCCCATATGAGGGAGGTGGAACATGCAGGCAGAATTTATCATATTCCTGTGTTTGATGTGTGCCCGGCAGAAGGTAAGAGTACAGATCAGGCAGCGGACAATATCCCTGTGATATCTATCATAATTCCTTCCAAGGATAATGTAGAGGTGCTGACCACCTGTATCAAAAGTATTTATGAAAAAACAGAATATAAAAATTTTGAAATTATTTTGGTGGATAATGGAAGCAATAAAGAAAATAAAAGCAGAATTGAAAAATTAAAGGAAGTATATTATTTTATTTATCTTTATGAGCCTATGCCCTTTAATTTCTCTAAAATGTGCAATTTAGGTGTGGCCCATGCAAAAGGAGAGTATATCCTGTTATTGAATGATGATATGGAAATCCTGCAGCCGGACTGGCTGGGTGTATTGGTCGGACAGGCTGCAGTAGAAGACGTAGGTGCTGTGGGAGCCAAATTGTTGTATCCGGATTCTGATATCATTCAGCATGCAGGCATCACCAACTTGTGGGTGGGACCGGCACATAAACTTTTAAAAGAGCACGACAGCATTCAGGATTACTATTATGGGAGAAACGTGCTGCCTTACGATATGATTGGAGTTACGGCAGCCTGTCTTTTAGTCAGCAGGGAAAAATATCTGGAAGCAGGCAGTTTTTGTGAGGATATTGCCGTATCTTATAATGATGTGGATTTTTGTTTTTCTTTATACGACCTGGGATATCGCAATGTGATCCGTAATGATGTGGTTTTATATCATCATGAATCCCTGAGCAGGGGGGATGATGCCATGTCTGAAACAAAATGGGACAGACTTCTTCATGAAAAGGATTTTGTGTACGGAAGACATCCTGCTTTAAAGGGGAAAGATCCTTATTACAATCCCAATCTGGCAGGGTTTAAGCATAAGTATTTCTGTAGCTATCTGTATCCTTATGAGCAGAGGAATTGTTATAATCAGGTAAAGAAGTTTAAGGGAAATATTCCCGCAGAATGGCACAATGACTGCCTGACCATTACCCTGGAACATGCGAGGCTGGAGAGAAAGCTGGATCTGGAAGAGGAAAAAGATATCTACTGGCTGGAAGGTTGGGCGTATGTCCTGAACATGGATAACAGCCGGTATAAGAGAGTACTTTTGCTGATTGATGAGAGAGAGCAGATGTATGAAGTTTCTCTTCATGATCGTTATAGACAGGATGTGGTGGACATTCTGCCGGAGCAGACTAATGTGGGGTTATCCGGTTTTAGCTGCAGAATAAAGAGGGAAGATCTGAAGCCTGGGGAATATAAAGTGGCATTGCTATATAAGGATTGCTGCTCAAGGCAGAGGCTGTATAAGGAATGCGATCAAAAACTGGTAGTAGAATAACCGGAAATGGAATATATTTGTAATTTTGTGAAACTGCTATTATAATAGTTTCAGCATAAGAAATAAGGAAGAATCGTGGTCGTTTATGATAAGGTTATTGATTGCCCTTGCTGTTCTTTGTATCCTGCCTGTATTTATGATGCTGTTCTTAAAAGTGTTGGACAGGCATTTCAGCTTTGCCGGTGGGTATGTATGTGGCACAATATTTAATTTAACAGTTTTCTCTTTGTGTGTCCGTAAAATGTCAAGGGACATGGCGGAACCGGGAATGGTTCCCGTAAAGGTCGTCCTTGTGACCATAGTCATTGAGGCACTGGCATTTGCGGCAGTGGTATGCGTCCGCTGTTTTAGAGAGAAAAGGTGGCTTGGAATTGGGAATTTGTTGTATTGTCACAAAAAGCCGGATGAGCGTTATAGGGAAAACAGGTTATATCTGCCGGTGTGCATTGGGGCGTTCCTGATCTGGCTGGCAGGCGCTTTTTCTTACTTTTGTTATATACCCCAGGGAGCTGTTGCTATGATGGCGGATATTAACCGCCTTGATTTTTTTGGCATTACAAATAGCGATCCCATGGTCATGCTGGGTTATTATTTAAAGAAGCTGTGCGGAATTTCCCAGGCAGATGCAGCCTGTATTGTGATTCCCCTGAGTTTTTATGCAGCATTTGTGGTTTTGATGTGGGAAATGGCGGATACAGTGTTTGGACCTCAGGTGTTAAAGAGAAGTTTGTGTTTTTTAGCTGAAGGTGTTCTGGTAGTGGCAGGGGACTGTCTGTACAGCCAGCCATTTATTGTTCTGCACGGGATGAACAGCCTGGGCAATGTGCTGCTGGTTTTATGTGTACCGCTGGTTTTTATCATTGGTCTGCGCCTGATTTTCAGCGAAGAAAAACTGATAAAGCCAGAAAATAAGAGGCTGTTGATGCCTGTTTACTGGCTTGCATTATTATTGTGCATTGTCAGCGCTTATCTGTTGGAAAAACGGGCATTTGCATTAATCGGCTTAAATATGGTAATATTTATATTGCTTTTTGCGGGAAGGAGGTATCTGCCGTGGCTGCAGTCTTCCAAATCGTAAAAAGCGCGTGGAGCACCATCAATTCTACAGGACAATATATGGGATTGTTTTTCATAGGGGTTATTTTTCTGTTTATTGTAGAAAATAAGAGAAATAAAATGCTGTTTTCCTATTGCCTGCTTGCATTGCTGCTGGTGTTGAATCCTTTTACCGCCAACAATTTGATGAGCTTTTATTTTCCGGCAGGAGAATACTGGTATGCCTTTCTGCTCTTACCGGTTATTGCAGTGTGTTCCTATTGCTGCGTAGAAGCGGTGTTTGCGCAGGAAAAGAAAAAGGATAAGCTGATTACTTTTTTTGCACTGGTTTTGATCGCCATAATAGGCGGGAAGTTCATCAACGGCACAGAGGGGATGAGCCCCAATACCAACAGGGCATATATTGCTGATGAGTATTTGCAGCTGTTTGATGCCATGAATGTGGAAGATGAACCCATCGTGCTGCTTGCCAATGATGATATTATGGAAAGCGCCAGAGCCTATAGCCAGTATATAGGACTGCCCTATGAAGTTACCCTGATCAACCAGCCTGCTGAGGTTGTTGCACAGTTTTATGGTGATGATCTGGTCCTGGGGCATAGTCAGATGCAGCAGCCTTTAAACTGTCTTGGAAATATAACAACTTTAGCAAGAGCTTATCAATGCAACTATCTGATACTGCCCCTGGAAGCGGATGAAAGATGGGCAATGGAAAATGGAGGATATGAGGTTTTGAAAGAAACCGAACAATATGTCCTTTATCATGATACAGGAGAGAACCATGAATAAAGAAAATATAACACTGACAATCGTTATTCCCTGCTATAACGAGCGGGAAAATATCATTAGAATTCTGGACAAGGTAGATCAGGCTGATGTGCCTGATAAAGAAATTATCGTAGTAGACGACAAATCCACTGACGGTACAAGGGACATTTTGGAAGAAAAGGTTAAAAACCGCGTCTCCAAAATCGTCTACCATAAAGAAAACGGTGGAAAGGGCGCCGCATTGAAAACCGGATTTGCCCATGCTACCGGCGATATCGTTATCATTCAGGACGCAGATATGGAATATGATCCTTTGGAGTACCCTCAGGTCATTGCACCTATTGTTGAAGGAGAAGCTGATGTTGTATATGGCTCACGTTTCCTCAATACAAAAGCAAAAGGCTACTTATCCAACCGCCTTGCCAACAAATTTCTGACAAAATTTTCCAATTTGTTTACACACCTTCATCTGACAGATATGGAAACCTGCTATAAAGCATTTAAGCGTGAGATCATCCAGTCCGTTGACATAGAAGAAAAACGTTTCGGTTTTGAACCGGAAATCACTGCTAAAATTGCTGACATGAAAGTGCGTGTCAAGGAAGTTCCGATTTCCTATTACCCCCGCACCAATGAAGAAGGAAAGAAAATCGGCTTTAAAGACGGACTACGCGCTATCTACTGTATTTTAAAGTATCATTAATTCATCTAAGTTATAGCAAAGCTGCTGTCCCTACGAGAAATCAAAAGTCCCAAGAGCCAACGAGCAGATTACAGCCGGGATTTACAATTAAAAACTCATATATATCAAAGGAAACTGTATAAAAACGCCAGCACTTGGATTTTGCAGGCATAGCCGCCCAAAATCCTTAGTACCGCTGCGTTTTTATCCAAGCGGAAGCGGGTTTCCGTGATATATATGAGTTTTTTATTGTAAATCCCGGCTGTAATCGTCCGTTCAGTCCTCTATTGGCTTATTGAGTATTCCCCACTCCAATCTGGTAATATTCAAATCCCAATTTCTTTAATTCTCTCCGGTCATATTGATTTCTGCCGTCAAAGATGATCGGATTCTTTAACCGCTTTTTGATCTCATCCAGATCCGGTGACCGGAATTCCTTCCATTCGGTTACCAGGATCATGGCGTCTGCATCATTTAAAGCAGTATATTTGCTGGTTACATAGTTGACCTTGTCATTACCTTTTAAATAACATGTCTGGGCTTCCTTGATCGCTTTTGGATCATAGGCTGTTACCGTCGCACCGCGTTTTGTCAACTCGGTAATAATGGTAATGGCAGCAGCCTGTCTCATATCATCCGTATCCGGTTTAAAAGCGAGACCCCATACGGCAAAGTTAAGACCTGATAAGTCCTCACCGAACCGCTCCACAACCTTTCGGGGGATTACTAACTTCTGATTTGCATTGACAGTTTCCACAGCCTGTAATATATGAGGTGTATGTCCGTATTGTTCGCTTGTTTTGATCAAAGCCTGGACATCTTTTGGGAAGCAGCTTCCGCCATAGCCGCAGCCTGCATAAATAAAGGAATAGCCGATCCGCTTATCGGAACCGATACCTCTGCGGACCTTGTTTACATCGGCACCTACCTTTTCGCAGATATTGCTGATCTCGTTCATAAAGCTGATCTTGGTAGCAAGCATTGCATTGGCAGTATACTTGGTCATTTCCGCGCTGGCAATGTCCATGCGGATAAAGTTTTCCGTATTCAGGATATAGGGCATATAAAGCCGTTCCATAACGGAAAATGCCTCATCATTATCTGCACCTATGACAATGCGGTCCGGTCTCATGCAGTCGCCTACTGCGGTTCCTTCTTTGAGGAACTCGGGATTGGAAATAACATCAAATGTCAGATCGCTTCCACGTTTATCCAGCTCCGCCTGAATTGCCGCCCTGACTTTGTCTGCAGTTCCTACAGGTACGGTGGATTTGTCTACCACATACATGTGATGCTTCATATTGGCACCGATCTGCGATGCAACCTCCAGTACATAGTGGAGATCCGCACTTCCG
The DNA here is from genome assembly GCA_017936785.1 of Lachnospiraceae bacterium. Classification (GTDB taxonomy): domain Bacteria; phylum Bacillota; class Clostridia; order Lachnospirales; family Lachnospiraceae; genus UBA2882. Next base: position 58,273 of record JAGBEV010000052.1, read on the forward strand.
TCCTCTCCCATGGGAGTGCCGACGGCAATAAAACAGATATTGGCATAATTTAAGGCTTCAGAGATATCCGTTGTAAATCTTAAATGTCCCAATTCATAATTGTTTTTGACCATGCCTTCCAGACCCGGCTCATAAATAGGGATGATTCCCTGTTCCAGATTTTCGATTTTATTTTTGTCAACATCTACGCACCAAACGTCATTTCCCATATCGGAAAAGCAAGTCCCTGTTACAAGACCTACATAACCAGTGCCTACAACTGCAATTTTCATTCAAGGTTCCTGCCTTTTTGGTTATTTTATCATTTACTTTCTGATTATAACCTATTTCTGTTTTGTTTTCTACACAATTTCATAGCCCAGTCAGAAATTCCGGTTTTGGGTGTTTTTTAAGATGATGGGGGAGATATATCCTTCCCGGCAGCAAAGCGTGCAAGAAGTCTGTCACGCTCTTCGCGGTTTTGGGAAGTGTATTGAAGAAAAGAAATGGGAAGTTCTTTTAAAAATCCCTCACATTTGGGACACCTGTTTTTGTGACCGTTTAAAATATGCACTTTATGGCATGATTCACAGTAATGAATATATAACATAAATATTTTGACCTTTCTGCATGAAAATATAATAAGGGTGCAAAAGAAATTTTTACATATTTGTAAAAATAGGTCAAGAAATCACAGGTGGCATCTCAACCAAAAATATCGACATATTTCGGTGGAAATCCAAAAGATCATACATAAATAAAGGATGGAGAAAGACAAGATTCAAATTTTTGGTTTTTTTTAGTGCATTTTTCCAATAAATGGGGTAAAATAAAAAGAGCGTCTAAAAATATAATGTATATTCAGGAGGACACCAAGTTATGAGAACTTATTTAGTGACAGGGGGAGCCGGCTTTATCGGTTCAAATTACATTCACTATATGTTTAAGAAGTATGACAATGAAATACGCATTATCAATGTGGATGCATTGACTTATGCGGGAAACCTTGAGAATTTGAAGGATATTGAAGCAAGAGAGAATTACACCTTTGTAAAGGCTGATATTTGTGATAAAGAAGCTATTGGCAAAATCTTTACTGAAAATGATATTGACCGTGTGGTTCATTTTGCTGCAGAAAGCCATGTAGACCGTAGTATCCGCAATCCGGAAGTGTTTGTTCAGACGAACGTATTGGGAACCGCAGTTATGTTGAACTGTGCAAAAGCAGCTTGGGAGCTGCCGGATGGTTCCTTTAAGGAGGGGAAGAAGTTCCTTCACGTTTCTACTGACGAGGTATACGGATCTTTAGATGAGGATGGCGGTTATTTTTATGAAACAACTCCCTATGCGCCTCACAGCCCTTATTCTGCGTCCAAGGCAAGCTCGGACATGCTGGTGAAGGCTTATATGGATACTTATCATTTTCCGGCTAATATCACCAATTGTTCCAATAATTACGGACCTTATCAGTTTCCGGAGAAGTTGATTCCCCTTATTATCAACAATGCCCTTCAGGGAAAGAAACTTCCGGTATATGGAGACGGAAAGAATGTCCGTGACTGGTTATTTGTAGAAGATCATGCAAAGGCAATCGACATGGTACAGGAAAAGGGCAGATTGTTTGAAACCTATAATGTGGGCGGACATAATGAGAAACAAAATATCGAGATCATCAACATTATTATTGAGACTTTGCAGGAAATGCTTCCGGATTCCGATCCCAGAAAGGCGCTGGTCAGCAAGGACCTGATCACCTATGTGGAGGACCGTAAGGGGCATGACCGCAGATATGCCATCGCTCCTGACAAGATCAAAGCAGAAATCGGCTGGGAACCGGAGACCATGTTTAAAGAGGGAATCAAAAAGACCATTCAGTGGTTTTTTGAGCATGAAGAATGGATGAAAAATGTAACAAGCGGTGATTATCAAAAATATTATCAGGAAATGTACAAATAGAACGAGACAATGATTACAGGAAAGAAGGGGTACGCATTTTATGCATAAACCTTCTTTCTTGTGTGACAGTGAATTGATGGAAGGAGAATTCAAGTGAAAGGTATTATTTTAGCCGGAGGTTCCGGTACAAGGTTATATCCGCTTACAAAAGCGATTTCCAAACAGATTATGCCGGTTTATGATAAACCGATGATTTATTATCCCTTATCGACACTGATGCTGGCAGGGATCAGTGAAGTCTTGATCATATCTACCCCCAGGGATCTGCCTGTATTTGAGGAGCTATTAGGCAGTGGGGAGCAGTTGGGAATGAAATTCTCCTATGCAGTACAGGAACAACCCAGAGGACTTGCAGATGCTTTTATAATCGGAGCTGATTTTATCGGAGATGACAGCGTAGCGCTGGTGTTGGGAGATAATATTTTCTATGGACAGAGTTTTTCCAGAGTGCTGCGGCAGACCGTGGAGCGCATTAATAATGAAAAGGGTGCTACAATTTTCGGCTATTATGTCCGTGATCCCAGAGAATATGGTGTAGTGGAATTTGATGAAAACGGCAAGGCGCTTTCCATTGAGGAAAAACCGGAAAAACCCAAGAGCAACTATGCGGTGCCGGGATTATATTTTTATGATAATGATGTGGTGGAAATTGCAGCTAATGTAAAACCTTCTGCCAGAGGTGAAATTGAGATCACAAGTATCAACAATGAATATTTGAGAAGAGGAACCTTAAGAGTAGAGACTATGGGGCGCGGTTTTGCTTGGTTAGACACGGGTAACCATGATTCCCTGCTGGATGCATCGGATTTTGTGGCTGCATTCCAGAAGAGACAGGGATTGTATATTTCCTGTATTGAAGAAATTGCTTACAAGAGAGGTTTCATAGACAAAGATCAGTTATTAAAACTGGCAGAACCGTTGATGAAGACAAATTACGGTAAATATCTGGTAGAGGTTGCAAATGGACTCTAGGCTGAAAAAGCAGGTCATTGTCGTGGCGGTTATCATGATCGCAGCAGTGGTTGCAATGGTATTTGTTGCCAACTATATACAGAAAAATAATTCCTCCGGAAATCGGGACAATTTACGGGTGGAAGAAATGCAGGGGGAAGAGGGTCAAAATCCGGAAGGCGTAGAGGATAAAAGTTTTCAGACCGGAGAATATGGGCTGGACCCTGATAAAGATCCTTCGGCGTTTCTGCAGGATGAAGATTTTTTTGATCCGATAGTGGAAGTGCAGGACCCGAATGTTACCCTGTCCCTTTTAGTCAGTTCCGTGGAAAAGGATATGAGGGTAAATGTTGTCAACGGAAACGGAGAACTGATGGGGGATTATCCCTTTCAGGTTGAAGTTACAGGCACAGACGGAAAGACTCATACTTATAAGGATGCAGACAGGGATGGCAGTATTTATGTGGCGCCGGTGGACCCGGGAGATTATCAGGTGTCGCTTTGTGAAGTGGAAGGATATCTGTTAGCAGAAGAAAACGTTCCCATTACGGTCAAGGAACAGATAGACTACACTGTGATCGATGATATTTCCTATATGATCAAGTCTGTAGATGAGATTGATGAAGCGGCAGAGGATACTGCCATTAACGATGCGGAACTGAATTCAGACGGAACGGAGAGCAATAAGCGGCTGGATGATGATGATGCCCTGTTTGGTATCGATGTGTCCAAATGGAATAAGGAAATCGACTGGGAAAGCGTTAAGGCAGATGGTGTGGATTTTGTTATCATCCGATGCGGATACCGGGGTTCTAAAACCGGTTCTTTAGTAGAAGACCCCTATTTTAAGAAGAATATAGAAGGGGCGGAAGCTGCCGGAATCAAAGTGGGAGTATATTTCTTTACCCAGGCTACCACAGAGGTGGAAGCCGTGGAAGAGGCAAGTATGGCTTTGATGCTTTGTAAAGGATATAAACTGGCGCTTCCCATCTTTATTGATACAGAAGGCGCAGGAGGAAGCGGAAGGGCAGATGGCTTGAATGTGGAAACCCGCACAGCAGTCTGTGAAGCTTTTTGCCGCACCATTGAAAATTCCGGATTCAATTCCGGGGTATATGCCAGCAAAAACTGGTATAACAACAATCTGAACACAAAAAATCTTTCGGATTATACCATCTGGTTAGCGCAGTATTCTAAGGGGGTAACTTATGATGGAGATTATGATTTATGGCAGTATACTTCTGCAGGTACTATAGATGGTATTGAAACAAGAGTAGATCTGAATATGTGTTATAAGGATTTTTAAAGGATGTCAGATATGGAAGAAAACAACGAAAACCTTTTAGAATATTATAAAGAGGCTTATGAACGGGAAAAGAAGCGGAATGCGGAGCTGACCGATGAACTGGCGGATGCGGTTGCGAAATATACCGAGGTGTCGGATCATTTGAACCGGATCAAGAGCAATCCTTTTTGGAAGCTGTCAACGCCGCTGCGAAAGGTCATGCACTTTTTTATCCGTAATTATCAAAGGCTGGCAGCCCACGGCAATCCCAGGGGCATTGCCCATAAATTGAAATCCAAATGGATTGAGAAACGTGCCATGAAGCAGCACGGCAAAAAAAGTTTTCCCGATGCTAAAAGGCGCAGACTGGAAGAGGAAACAAAGTTCGACAGGGATATTACTATCAGCATATTGGTGCCCTTGTATAATACGCCCAAGAAATTTTTGACGGAAATGATAGACTCCGTTTTGGCACAGACCTATAGAAAATGGGAGTTGTGTCTGGCGGACGGCTCAGATGATGCACATGCTTATGTGGGAAAGATCTGTCAGGAATATGCAGCGATGGATTCCCGCATCCGTTATGAAAAGCTTGCCTCTAATGAAGGAATATCAGGAAATACCAATGAATGCTACAAGATGGCAACAGGTTCCTATATCGGATTGTTCGATCATGATGATATTCTGCATCCCAGTGTGCTGTACGAATACATGAAAGCAATCTGTGAACAGGATGCAGATTATATTTACTGCGATGAAGCGACTTTTAAAAACGGCAATATCGATAACATGATCACCCTGCATTTTAAACCGGATTATGCTATCGATAATCTTCGTGCCAACAATTATATTTGTCATTTCAGCGTTTTTTCCAGAGAGTTACTGGAGGGAACGGAATTGTTCCGCTCCCGTTTTGACGGCAGCCAGGATCATGATATGATACTGCGTCTTACTACAGAAGCAAAGCATGTGGTACACATACCCAGGCTTTTGTATTACTGGCGGTCTCACAAGGGAAGCGTGGCATCGGACATCAGTGCCAAGACTTATGCTATCGAGGCGGCAAGAGGGGCGATTGCGGACCACCTGACCAGATTTGGATTTAGAGACTTTAAGATCGAGAGCACAAGAGCTTTTGAGACCATTTTCAGAATCCGTTATCAGTTGACAGCCCATCCCTGGGTGACCATTCTCATTCCCAATAAGGATCACCTTTCGGATCTGAAACGCTGTGTAGAATCCATTCTGGAAAAGACTACTTATGAAAATTATGATATCGTCATCGTGGAAAATAACTCTACCACAGATGAGATCTTTACTTATTATGAAGAGATCAGCAAGCATCCCCGCATTCAGGTGGTGTATTTTGAGGAGGGAGAATTTAATTATTCCCGCATCAATAACTTCGGCGCCAGGTATGCAAAAGGCGATTATCTGCTGCTTTTAAACAATGATACTCAGGTGATTACCGTCAACTGGATAGAAGAAATGCTCATGTATGGTCTTCGTGAAGATGTAGGCGTTGTCGGCGCCAAACTATATTATGAAAACAAGACCATTCAGCATGCCGGTATTGTGATCGGTCTGGGCGCACATAGAACTGCCGGACATACCCATCATAAAGTAGTTATGGAAAATGTGGGCTATATGGGCAAGTTGTGTTATGCCCAGGATGTATCCGCTGTAACGGGGGCATGTATGCTGGTTAAAAAGTCCCTTTACGATGAATTGGGCGGTTTGAGCGAAGAGTTTGCTGTAGCTTTAAACGATGTGGACTTCTGCCTGAGAGTCAGGGAAAAAGGACTTTTGGTGGTATTTACTCCTTTTGCAGAGCTGTACCACTTTGAGTCCGTGTCAAGAGGCTCAGACTTAAAGCTTTCCAAGCGCGAAAAAGCAAAGCTGGCGAAGGAAGCTGCAAAACGCGGAGAAGAAGCTGTCATTGCCAATGATGATAACAGCAGCCGCTACAACAAAGAAGCTGCATTGTTCCGTAACAGATGGAAAAAGATCCTGGAAGAGGGAGATCCTTACTACAACGTCAACTTCTCCCTTGACCGAAGCGACTATTCCCTGAAACTGCACAAAGATAAGCCTGCCGACAGTCCGCTCTGACAATTGGAAAAGAGGAATTGACCTATGAATTACAAAGATACCTTCCGTTTCTGGCTGGAAGATCCATATTTTGATAATGAAACCAAGCAGGAACTGCTTGCGATCCGCAACAACGAAGCCGAGGTAGAAGACCGTTTTTATAAGGAACTGGAATTCGGTACCGGAGGTTTAAGAGGCGTGATCGGAGCCGGCACCAATCGTATGAATTTTTATACGGTAAGAAAAGCGACCCAGGGGCTGGCAAATTATATTTTAAAGCAAAATGGCGGGAAAAAGGGCTGTGCCATCGCATATGACTCCAGACGCTTTTCGCCGGAATTTGCTAAAGAAGCGGCATTATGTCTGGCAGCTAACGGTATTCATGCTTATTTGTTTGATGCGCTGAGACCTACGCCTGAATTGTCCTTTGCAGTACGGAAACTGGGCTGTATTGCAGGTATTGTCATTACTGCAAGCCATAACCCGCCGGAATATAACGGCTATAAGGTATACTGGGAGGATGGGGCGCAGATTACCGCTCCCAAGGATAAGGAAATCATTGCAGAAGTAAGGAATGTAACGGATTATCATCTGGTAAAGACCATGAAGGAAGCGGATGCTGCAGAAGCGGGACTGCTTACTATCATAGGGAAAGAAATGGATGATGCATATATAGAAGAATTGAAAAAGCAGATCATTCATCCTGATCTGATCCGTCGGATGGCGGATAAAATCACCATTGTATATACACCCCTTCATGGAACCGGGCTTGTGCCTGTGACCAGGGTTTTGGATGAATTGGGCTTTCAAAAAGTGTATGTGGTAAAGGAACAGGCTGACCCTGATCCGGAATTTACCACCCTGGAATATCCCAATCCGGAGGACCCTAAAGCGTTTACCCTTGGGATTAAACTGGCAAAAGAAGTAGGTGCGGACATTATCCTTGCTACAGATCCTGACGCAGACAGGCTGGGCGTGTATGCTCTGGACCGCACTACGGGAGAATATGTTTCCTTTACAGGAAATATGTCGGGTATGCTCATTGCATGGTATTTATTATCCGAGAAGAAGAAAATGGGCGCTATGCCTGCGAATCCGGCACTGGTAAAGACTATTGTAACAACCAATATGGCGGATGCTTTGACAAAGGATTTTGGCGTTTCTTTAATTGAAGTGTTGACAGGATTTAAGTATATTGGAGAGCAGATCAAGTTTTTTGAACAGAACCATTCTTATAATTATGTGTTTGGTCTGGAAGAAAGTTATGGCTGTCTGGCGGGAACCCACGCCAGGGATAAGGATGCAGTTGTAGCCGTTATGTGCCTGTGTGAAGTGGCTGCTTACTGCAAGTCACAGGATATGACCTTGTGGGATCTGATGCTTAAGCTTTATGAAACCTATGGTTATTATAAAGAGGGTTTGCATACGCTTACTTTAAAGGGCGTGACGGGACAGGCAAGGATCGGAGAGATCATGAACCACTTCCGTACAAATACGCCTAAAGCATTTGGAAGATTTCCGGTCACTGCATTCAGGGATTACCGGGAAGACATGATCATAAAAGAAGACGGAACCAAGAACTCCACGGGACTGCCCAAATCCAATGTGTTATACTTTGAATTGGGAAATGATTGCTGGTGCTGTGTAAGACCTTCGGGAACTGAGCCCAAGATCAAGTTTTACATGGGTGTTAAGGGAGAAAGTCTTTTGGATGCGGAAACTATGCTTTCGGAATTGACAGATGCGGTTTTGAATCTTGTGGAAGCCTGATCAAAAAGTGATCATGGGGTTTTACAGGTGCCATTTGGCTTTTGGAGTAAAAGAGAAGAGAGAAGTTTTTGTTATGAGAAAATTAATTGACCAGATTTTAAAATTCGGCGTAGTCGGAGTTCTTTGTTTTGTTATTGATTTTGCTATTTATACTGCCCTGATCGCAGTTATTGACTGGCATTATGATTATGTGATCGCCACTTTTTGGGGATTTACCATTTCGGTGATCGTCAATTACCTTCTGAGCATGAAATTTGTATTTGTGCGTAAAGAGAATATGGACCGCCGGAAGGAATTTGTTATTTTTGTTATTTTGAGTATTATCGGTTGTATTTTGAACGAATTGCTGATCATCCTCTGCATGAACGGTATTTATGATAACTGGGCATGGCTGCAGTCGGTCTGTGGCAGAGAGCTGGCAAAGCTGGGCGGCAAGATTGTGGCAACGGGTGTTGTCATGGTATATAATTTTGTGACACGTAAAATATTCCTGGAAAAAAAGGATTAGAAGATATGGTTATGATAGAATGTACCAATCAGGAGGTAAGGGTATGAGTGAAAAAATGCTGTTGTTTATTCCGGCATATAACTGTGAAAAGCAGATCGTCAGGGTTTTAAATCAGCTGGATCAGAATGTGCTGGCGTATTTTAATGAAGTATTGGTGGTAAATAACCGCAGTACGGATCAGACAGAGGCTGCTGTTTTAGCGTTTATAGAAGAGCATCCGGACAAGCCCATAAGGCTTATGCGCAATTCGGAAAATTATGGACTGGGCGGATCGCAGAAAATGGCATTTCATTATGCCATAGAACATGGCTATGATTATGTGTGTATGCTTCATGGGGATGATCAGGGCAATATTAAAGACTTTCTTCCCATGCTCGCAAAGGGAATCTATGCAAAGCATGACTGCGTGCTGGGAGCAAGGTTTATGAGAGGTTCCAGGCTGGAGGGATATTCCAGGTTCAGGACCTTTGGAAATATCGTATATGATTTTATCTTCGCCTTTGTGACAAAGCAGAGGATCTTTGATCTGGGATCGGGCTTAAATATGTATAAGACCTCTATGTTAAAGGATGGATTTTTTGACAAATTCCCGGACAACCTGATGTTTAACTATATGATGATCTTAGCGTCTCATTATTATAAGCATGATATTATCTTTTATCCGGTTTCCTGGAGAGAAGAAGACCAGGTTTCCAATGTGAAGATGGTCAGTCAGGCTTTTAATGTGTTGAAAATGGCATTTTCTTATCTTTTTAACCATGAATATATTCACGCAGAGTTTCGCGAGAAAATTTATGATATTTATACCTGTGAGCAGATTACGCAACTGGAGGATTAAACCATGTGGTGGTTGATACCCCTTTTTCTGGCAGGCTTTGTACTGGTACATTTATCCAAGATGCTGCGTCTTTATTTAGTGCTCATGGAGCATAAGATCGGCTTTGGCAGATTTGTATTGTTGTATTTAAAGACTACCCTTGTAAATTTAATCATTCCCTTTAAGCTGGGAGAATTATATCGTATTTTTTGTATCAGCAGGGAAACAAAGCATTGGCAGGTAGGTGTTTTGAGCATTCTGGTGGATCGCTTTTTTGACACCCTGGCTCTTTGCATTATTTTGATCCCTCTGGATGTTTTTCTGTATGGGAAATTATCCTTTATCACCCTGCTGTTTTTGGCGGTCATGGTATTGATCGGCATTTGTTATGTGTCCGTTCTGCCTACCTACAAATATTTAAACCGTTATCTCATCAGGGAAAAATCCTCACCCAGGGCAATGGCGGCATTAAAAGGACTGGATGTGGTAAAAATCTGGTATGATTTTACCCAGAATCTGATCAGCGGCAGATTTGCATTGATCCTATTGTTCTCCTTTGCAGGATGGATTTTTGAGGTGGGGACTTTAAAGGTATTGGCATATTACATGGAACTTCCTTTCGGAGTAGGAGATTTTACTACTTATATCCAGGCGATTTTCGGAGTGGGAAGCATGGGACTTTTGAAGCCTTACACCATAGACAGCATAGTGCTGATGTTTGCATTTACGGTGGTCGGATTCGTTATGATGTTCATAAAAAGCAGGAGTAAAAAGAAAGCATGAAGCAGATTTATGTAATTTATGATGACAGCAAAATGCCCGGTAAAGAGATTCGGACCATAACGGGGGATAAGTCCTTCGGGGAAACGATCTTTAAAAGAGTTACCTTAAAAGACCGGATGTTTGCGGAAATAGAAAAGATCAGACAGGTTGCGGCAATACTGACCTATAGGGGAAAAGGGGATGAAGCGGCGATTTTTGATGGGCTTCCTCTGGGGGAAGATGTTACTGTTATCCATTTGTATTCCAATTTCGGACTGGCGGATACTGCCGGATTCGGGATTTTATTAAAGAAAGCGGAATATATGAATGAAGCATATACCGCTTTTTGCGACGGCAAGCCGGCCATGAGCTTTCTGGAGTCAGCAGAAGCTTACAAAAAGGCTTTTCCTGCTTTGATCGCAGGAGAATATGAAGGGGAAAAGGTGGAGAACCATGTATTTATGGATTTATCTGTAAGGGCCAATTTCCTGACCTTTATTACAGGCGGTTTTGATGCCAGATTTTTCAATGCCCTTGCGGGAGATGAATATACGGTAACAAAACGTTCCACGAAGAAGGAAAAGATCAAAGCGGAATATGAATTTTATTATCTGCTGCCGGATGCCATGAAAATGTGGTTTGTTATGCCCTACGACTATAAAGAAGATGAAAACGGTGCATCCTATACTATGGAGCGTTTTCATATGACGGATATTGCTATCCGTTTTGTGCATGGGGCAGTCAGCGTAGATGAATTGAAGGATATACTGGATAAATTATTTTATTTCATCGGTCTTCGCGCCACAAAGCCTGTGGATGCTGATGGGGGAAGGAAGATTGCTGATGAGCTTTATATCGGCAAACTGGAAGACCGTATGGAGGAATTGAAAAAGTATAAGGAATATGAGCAGTTTGACAGGATGTTAGCCATGGGTACTGCATATGCAGGGATTCAGGAAGTGGTGGAACGCTATAAGAGCTTGTATCAAAAGCTTGCCGGTGGGAACAGGAGAAATTATCATGAGCTGGCGGTGGGTCATGGAGATCTGTGTTTTTCCAATATTCTTTACAGCAGAGAGGCGGAAATACTGAAACTTATTGATCCTAAGGGAGCTGTCAGGGAAGAGGAGCTGTATACAGACCCTTATTATGATCTGGCAAAGCTGTCCCACTCGATCTGCGGCTGTTATGATTTCTTTAACAGTGGCTTATATGAGATTTCCATAAAGAGGGATTTAAAGCTGGAGTTGTCCATAGATATGGATGCAGAGCCTTATGTGGAAGTATTCAGGGAATATCTGGCAAAGAACGGCTTTGATTATGCTTTGGTGCGTCTTTATGAGGCAAGCCTGTTCTTATCCATGCTGCCTTATCACATGGATCAGCCGGGCAAGGTATTTGGATTTTTGTTAAATGCGGTGAGAATTTTAGATGAGGTGGAAGCATGTACGAAGGATTGACATTTTGTTTTGATATTGACGGCACTCTGTGCCCCATTAAGAAAAAGGAAGAGGAATATATCGACCTTGTACCTTACAGGGAAATGATCGATAAGCTGCGGGAATACAAAGAAGGCGGCGCTAAGATCGTACTTTTTACTTCCCGTAACATGAACAGCTACGGCGGCAATATCGGGCTGATCAATGCCAATACGGCAAAGGTATTGTTAAAATGGCTGGAGAAATGGGATATTCCTTATGATGAAATTATCTATGGCAAACCATGGCCGGGGCATAAGGGATTTTATGTGGATGACAGGACGGTACGGCCTGACGAGTTTTTGAAGTACAGCGTGGACGAGCTGGATGAGATTTGTAAGAGCAGCAGATGTAAGGCATAAGGGTGGATGCTGGTGGCAGAGGACGTTTCCGGTGGAGGCAGTTAAATGGTCTGCAAAGCCGGATAAAGAAAGTCCCATTTTTCTAATCAAATGGGAGAGGTTGTTGGAAGGCGACGGGTCGGCTTCTATGCGCCATCCGGGCGCAGAGAAGCCTAAAACGGTCATCCATGACCGTTTTCCCCTGGGATATTAGCCATTTGATAAGAAAAATGGAACTTTCTTTAAAACGGCTTTGCAGACCATTTAACTGCCTCCGCCGGAAACGGCGTTATGGCTTCGGGCATCCACGCTTATGCGTTGTAAGGATTTATTTGTATGAGAAAGAAACTTCTTTTTATCAGCGTTTTCTTGTTGGTGGTCACGGCGATTGTGGCTTTGTCTAAGGAAAATGGACCTTCCGTTTTGGTGGCGGGGGAGAAGAAAATTAATAGTATCAAGGCAAAGACCAGGCCTTTGGAAAAGGATTTCCGACTTTTTTTTGATGGGGAGGAATTGCCTTATGATGAGGCGAGTCGTACTTTTTATCTGCCGGTGGATATGGAAGATGAGGAATGGGAAATCGGGCAGTTTGCAGGAACCTTTTATGATGAAGGGAATGCTGATGAAGGGGATTCGGACAGCAGAGAGAATGTGAAGGGACAGCAGGCGGATCTGCTTTTTGTGGAAAGTTATAAGAAGGCGGATAAGCAGGAAGCCATTGCGGAAGGAAAAGGGTTTTCTTTTCTGGCTGTGACTAAGGAAGGTTATGGGGAATATCAGCTTGTATTTACGGGGCTGCCTATGATCACTTTTACGGGGACGGAATATCTGGCGGAAGACGGGACCCAGATGTTTCTTTTGAAGGTTTATGATACGGACCATGAAGGCAGCTGGGTAACGGAATGTTATACCCAGTCAAGGCTGCGGGGGAATACCAGCCTGACTTATGAAAAGAAGAGCCTTCGGCTTTATCTGAAGGAATTGAACAAAGACGGAACATTTGAAAAATGCAATGAAAATCTGTTAGGGCTCCGGGATGATGATGACTGGATTTTGAATGCCCTTTATGCGGATAATACCAGGATCAGGGATCAGCTCTGCATAGATCTCTGGAATGAAGTGGGAGCAGGAAATAATCCTTATGGGCAGAATTTCGGAACCCAGTCGGCAATGGTGGAGGTTATCATCGGAAACGGCTATCAGGGGATTTATGACCTGATGGTGCCCATTGACAGAAAGCAGCTGGGAATGGATGCGGTTTCGGATCAGATCGCCGGGGGAGAGACCATAGTAGAAAGGCTTTATAAGAAGAAATATACTGCAAGCTGGAATGCGTCTGACTTTGTGGGACCGTTACCGGATGCTAATCAGATTGATTACAGAGGCGGTTTTTATCTAAAGGGTGATACCGTTCTGCAGAATGAAGAAGAATGGCTGCCTTTATATCAGGTGGCATCCCTGCTGGAGGCGGACGATGAAACCTTTGCCGCAGAGATCACAGGAATAGCAGACCGGCAGAATCTGGTGGATAACTGGCTGTTTTATCAGGCGATAGCAGGATTTGACAACGAAAATAAAAATATGTATTATGTGGCAAGGAACCGGGGAGACAGCTATTATGGCTATTTTATTCCGTGGGATATGAATTTATCCTTTGGAGCGGTCTACGCTGAAAATGTGTATTATTGCGAAGAAAGTGCCGCGGTCATTGCAGAACCGGTGCTTTGGCAGCCGGGGCAGAGGATGATCGAACTGGATGCTGACGGTTCCAAGGAGTTAGCAAGTGCTACCTGGCAGAAATGGAGAAGCGGAGCTTTTTCTGATGAAGCGCTCCTTGAGAGAATTTCAGGGCTGGAGCATCAGGTTAAGGACTCTGGGGCTTTTGCCAGAGAAGATGCCAGATGGCAAAATGGCAATCAGAATGAGGATTTCAGTTTCCTCTATGATTTTGCCATAACGAGAATGAAGGTTGTTGACGCTTATATCAGCGGGCTGACAGGGATTCCGGTGGATAATGGGCAGGAGAAGCCTCTTGTGGAGGAAGCCCCCATTTTGGAGGAATAGCACATTTTGAATGAAGATGCGGGAACCATTATCAGAAATAGCAAGTGTGATTTTGCAGTCATGGGAAAAGGATAGGAGAAAAAATGGATTTCAGACATGAGTACAAATTTATCATATCGATTCCCCAGTCTCTTATTTTGCAGAGCCGGATGGCGGAAATCATGAAGCGGGATGTTCACAGCGGACAGTCCGGCAGTTATGAGATACGCAGCATTTATTTTGATGATATCAATAATACCTGTTATATACAAAATGAGGCGGGAACAGACCCGAGAGCCAAATACCGCATCCGCTGCTATAATGCTTCTGATGAAAGGATCGTGCTGGAAAAGAAGATCAAGCAAAATGGAATGACGAAGAAGCTGCATGAGGATTTGAGCAAAGAGCAGTACCGGATGCTGACATCCTTTTCCATGGGGGCAGACGGCACCGGATTACCGGGAGCTATAGGAGAGATGGATTCTTCTTTTTTTGAACAGCCCCCGCTGGTACAGGAGCTTCTTTCCTTAAAACAGATGCGCATGATGCAGCCGAAAGTCATCGTGGCATATGAAAGGACGCCTTTTATAGAAGAAGCGGGAAATGTGCGGGTGACTTTTGATGACCGGATATCCTCTTCCGCGGATTTTGAGGGCTTTTTTAAAGAAAAGCTTCATAAAAGACCGGTCATGCCCGTGGGAGAAACTTTAATGGAAGTAAAGTTTGATGAATTTTTACCGGCATATATCAAAGAGGCGTTGGAACTGGGAAGGCTGTCTCAGACAACCTTTTCCAAGTATTATTTGTGCAGGAGATACAGCTTATGACTAATTTTTCGGATATTTTTAAAAAATCATTTTTGGAAGGCTTTAACGGCGGGGATATTACGATAGCAAGGATTTTGGTGACACTTGCTGTTACGGCGGTCCTTGCGGCGTATATTTTTATCGTATATTATACGGCGACCAAGAAAACCTTTTATAACAAGAGCTTTAATATTTCCCTGGCGCTGATCGCAGTGATCACAGCGGCGATCATTCTGGCAATGCAGTCCAATCTGGTTATTTCCTTAGGTATGGTGGGTGCCCTTTCCATTGTACGTTTCAGAACGGCGATCAAGGACCCTATGGATCTGGTATTTTTGTTCTGGTCCATCAGTATCGGCATTATCTGCGGGGCAAATATGTATACCATTGCATTTCTTGCCAGTCTGGTCATTACCATTGGTCTGTTTTTGTTAGAGCTGACGCCTGTAGGAAAAGCGGCATCTCTTTTAGTTGTCAGTGCAGATAAGCCGGAGGCGGAAAAGGCGGTTTTAGAAGCAGTGGGGCAGTTTAGCCGTGTATGCAGTGTGAAATCCCGGAATCTTTCGGACAAGGGCTTGAACCTGATCGTGGAATGCAAGCCCGGCGACGGGACGGAACTGATCAAAAAAGTAAAAGAAATAGAAGGTGTCTTTGGAGTATCCTTAATGGCACATGATGGGGAGGTAACGGTATGACGATCGTGATCACTATGGCGGGGCTCGGTTCCCGGTTCAGAAAGGCGGGCTATACAGTGCCCAAATATATGATCGAGGCTCATGGAAAGACTTTGTTTGAATGGTCCATGGAAAGTCTGGAGGGCTTTGATCTGAAAGCAAATACCTGTATTTTTATTGTGAGAAAAGAAGATGATGCCTCGGGCTTTATTAAAGAGACCTGCGGCAAGCTTGGTATTCAGGATGTAAAAGTCATTGAGATCGATTATCTGACTGACGGACAGGCTACCACTGCCATGCTGGCAAGCAGGGAATGGGACAAAGAGGATTCTCTGATGATCTACAATATCGATACCTATGTAGAGGCGGGAGAAATGAATGCTTCCCAGATCGCAGGAGACGGCTTTATCCCCTGTTTCCATGCAGAGGGCGACCACTGGAGTTTTGCAAAGCTGGATGAAAGCGGCAAAGTAGTGGAAGTGCGGGAGAAGACCCGGATTTCCGATAATTGTACTCTGGGTGCATATTATTTTAAAACCTGCGGGCTTTATGAACAGTTGTATGAAGAGTATTATTCTTCCGATGAAAAACTGGAGAAGGGTGAGAAATATGTGGCACCCCTTTATAATTATCTCATAAGCAAAGGCGGAGATGTGCGCATTTCCATCGTGGATTATGACAAGGTCCATGTGCTGGGCACGCCGGAAGAACTGGATTATTTTAAGGAAAATTATAAGGCATGAGAAATCAAAACAGTCAGGAAAGCAGGCAAAAGGGCAAAATCGTCCTGCACAAACTGAATAAAGTTTTTTTGATGATCGCATTCCTCCATTGGATTCTGACCTTTTTTACGGATCATCTGATCTTTGAATATGTGATGTGGGATCTGTCCAATGTGACGCAGATGGTAAAAACAGCAATGACCTATGGGGCCAAAGCTGTTTTTCTGCTTGTGCTCGTGGGAATTTATCAGGGACTTTACCGCTTTTTTGCCAAAGCTGACAGGCGGTTTGTAAAGTATACACTGATTTATTTTTGTATCAATCTGGTACTGCTGCTTTTAGTCTGGCCCGGTATCTGGCGAATGGATGAATTCGGCATTTTAAACAGTGCTGTGAAACTTTTGCCCGTATTCTGGCAAAACTATCTGACCAGCCTGTTTTATGTATTTTCCCTGATGCTGATACCTGTTCCTTCAGGTGTCATTATCGTACAATGTGCCTTCATTTCCCTGATGGCGGGATATATGATCAATTTTTTTGTAAAAAGGTTTGGCAAAGCCGGTATTCTGGCGTTTATCCCCTGTCTGTTTTTCCCGGTGCTGGATTCCAATCTGTATCCTATGCGTATGAGCCTTTACGGATTTATGGAATTGTTTTTGCTGGTGCTCATTTGGGAGAAGCGGCAAAATATCGGGAATATGTCGGAGACTTCGGAAGAGGAAAGGGCAGATGAAAAATTGCAGGGACGGAAAAGGGATTCCTGGATTTTTATCTGTATTCTGGCGGGTCTGGTTACCGTATGGAGAACGGAAGCGGTATATTATTTTATTCTGTTTCCCCTGTTATTAGTAATTTTATTTGTAAAGAAGCTTGGAAGAAAGCGTCTGGTAAAGATCATCTGCGGCTACTTAGCATGCGCCTTGTGTCTGTTTGTGCCTCAGACTGCAGGGGATAAGCTGACAAGCGGAAACCAGTATGACCTGACCAGTGTAGTGCTGCCCTTAGTGCCTTTGGTAAATGAGGCATACGGAAGAGAGGACTGCAAAGAACAGCTTGAGGCTATCGACCAAGTCATTGACGTGGAAATTGCCGTGGCAGGAGCAAAGGAAGGAAAAAGCGGGATCAGCCTTTTTTGGAGTGAACCGGATTTCCAGAAAACTTACACGGACAGTCAGTATGGGGAATTTAAAAGTGCTTATTATGAGCTGATCCTGAAATTCCCCCAAACATTTCTTGGAGAGAGATGGGACTGCTTTATCCATTCCGTGGATCTGCTTCAGAATACCACAGAGCTTTTTACTGCAAAAGGAGTAGCTAACTATGATACCTTCCGTTCCTATGCAGGAACTAAGCCTTTTCATGATGAGCTGCGCAGTACGGTCATCAAGGTATTGGAATGGCGGCAATCAGGTGATTATGAATGCAAGAAAGCCGGATACGGCGTGATCTATACAGCCCTGATCCCTATTGGTATCCTGTTAGCTGTATGGGCAGTCTGCCTTGTAAAGCGCAGGTGGCATGGATTTTTTATGCTTTCCCTTCCGCTGGTCAAGGTTCCTCTTGTTTTCCTGACCGCACCGTCCCGGTTGTTTATGTATTATTATTCGCTGTACCTGATTGGGTATTTTCTGGGCGCCTATTTGTTGATCACATTGTTGGTCAGGGTGTGGAAACGGGCGGGGAGTCCTGTAAAAAAAACAGTTGCCTATGCTAAGAGAAATGGCGTGAAGGCAGCTTTTGACGCTGTCATGGAACGGGTTGATAAGAAACATAGAGATGAAATGTGGCTTTCTGCTGCTTCCTATGAAGGCTGTAAGGAATGGAGCCAGCCAGTGTCTTTTGAACAGATGCAGCAGGAACAGGAAATGCAGAGAAATAAACAATTTTCTTATGAACCTCTGATCAGCATCGTGGTTCCTGCATATGAGACAGATGAACGGTTTTTAAAGGAATTGCTGGATAGCGTAAAGGAGCAGACCTATGGCAAATGGGAACTGCTGATTGCGGATGCCAGCAAAAGCGAAAAAGTAAAAGACTGTTTGCTGGAGGACTGGGCGCAGGATTATCCGGATGCACGCAAAATCCGGTATATCAGGCTGAAAGAAAACGAGGGCATATCCCAAAATACAAACAGAGCCATTGAGGAAGCCTCAGGGGAATATATCGCGCTTCTGGATCATGATGATGTTTTGACCAAAGATGCCCTGTATTCCATGGTGGAAGCCGTTAATCAGGCGGACAACAGGGAATCAGTTCTGGCGGTCTATTCGGATGAAGATAAATGCGACGGCTCTATGGAGCGGTTTTATGAGCCACACTTTAAGCCCGACTTTAATCTGGATTTATTGTTATCCAATAATTATATCTGCCATTTTCTTATGGTAAATGCCTCTGTTATGAAGGAATTGAAGCTGCGGAAGGAATTTGACGGCGCACAAGATTATGATCTGGTGCTGCGGCTTGCAGCCCGGCTGGAAATGGAGAACGGAAAAGACATAGATGCCGCTAGTGTTAAAGATCATGAAAACAGGATCTTACATGTACCAAAAGTGCTTTATCACTGGAGGTGCCATGAAGGCTCTACGGCAGGAAATACGGAGAGCAAGCGATATGCCTATGATGCGGGAAGAAGGGCGTTGGAGGAATATTACCGGCTTACAGGTATTTCAGAGCAGGTGAAAGTGACAGACAGCCCCCATCTGGGATTTTACAGAACCTCTTATACGCCGGATATATTTGCAGTAAGGAAAGATGTTGCTGCAGTCTGCGGCAGGGTGCTTAAAAAGGGAATCGTAGCCGGGGGACCGGAGCTTATATATAAAGATGGCAAAGGGCATTCCAAAGCTTTGAAGCTGTTTCAGGGATTAAGGAAAAACAGCAGCGGTTATATGCACCGTGCTTCTCTTTATATGGATGCAGACCGGGCGGATGCAAGAGCTTTGCGCCTGCGTCCTGACTTGGACTGTACCCTTGAAAAAGCCCTGGCTTCGGGGATGAAACTGGTATATGATCCGGAATTTGTGGTAAATGAGGATTCATAAATATTTCAGATCATATGAAATATGGAACGGAATATCTGAATGAATTTTACGGATGCTGTCAAAAATTCAAGGCTTTATGCGAATTATGTTAATAAAGGAGTTTTATGAAAACGACGGTAGTCATTCCCAATTATAACGGAATAAAGTATCTGGAAAATTGCATAAAAAAACTCTTAAAAGCAAAAGAACAGGGAGAATTTCAAATCCTGGTCATTGACAATGGTTCTACTGACGGCAGTCTTGAGACGGCAAGGGAGTACAAAAGCAGAAATCTGCTGAAACTGGTAGAATTTTCTGAAAATACAGGCTTTTGTGGCGCTGTGAACGAAGGGATCAGACGGACAAACACAGAATATGTCCTTCTGCTGAACAACGATACGGAAGTAACGGAAGATTTTGTAGTGGTACTTGAGCAGTTTATGGACAAACATCCGAAAGCTTTTTCGGCATCTTCCAAAATGCTTTCCCTGAAACAGCCTGATGTGATCGATGACTGCGGAGATCTGTACTGTGCTCTGGGCTGGGCATTCGGACTGGGAAAGGGGAAAAGATCAGACCATTATGGCAGGGATGGAGAAGTGTTTGCCGCCTGTGGCGGAGCATCTATTTACCGCAGGGAAACATTTGAAAAAATCGGCTTATTTGATGAAAACCATTTTGCCTATCTGGAGGACATTGACATAGGCTATAGGGCATTGATCTGGGGATACCGCAATTATTATTGCCACAGCGCAGTAGTCTATCATGCGGGAAGTGGTTTTTCAGGTTCCAGATATAACAAGTTTAAAATCGACTTATCTGCAAAAAATAGTATATATCTCATTTTTAAAAATATGCCTTTTCTTCAGATCATTCTCAACCTGCCGTTTTTGCTTGCGGGATTTTTTGTTAAGATCATGTTTTTTGTATTAAAAGGCTTTGGAGGAGTGTATTTAAGAGGGCTGGGAAAAGGAATTTCTTTGAGCTTTTCTGCAAAAGGAAGGCAAAAAAAGGTTTCTTTTCACATAAAAAATCTGTTTCATTATGTAAAAATTCAGTTTTTTCTCTGGTGGAATACTATACGCCGTTTTATAGGTTAAAGTAGTGAAAAAGGGGCAGAAACTAAACTTTTGAAACGACATAATGTTACAAAAATGTTAAGGAAAAATTAAGAATATGACCTAAAATGGTTGCCCTTTTTGGAGAAATAAGGTAAAATAGCGATTGTATATGAAATAAGGTGATTTCCTTTGATAAAAGATAATCAAAAATATTTCAACAGGCTTCATGTGGTGTTGGATGCGCTCGTGATTGCGGCGGCTTATGCGCTTGCATGGCTGATCAGATTTCAGAGCGGTCTTTGGAAAGATGCAGAGCTGACAGGAACCTTAGGTGCAGGAATTTATTTTAGTGCACTGATTTTTATTGTTCCCGGTTATTTGATCCTGAATCATTTATTTAATTTATATACTTCCAAACGGTATTCCAGTGCCAAAAGGGATGTTGTCAATGTTATCAAGGCAAATACAGTGGGACTGATCCTTTTTATCAGTTTTTTGTATATTATTGATCAAAAGCATTTTTCCCGTGGTATGATCTTCATATTCTGTGCCTTGAATATTATGGGACAAAGCGGAACCAGGATTTTTATCCGCAAGCTGTTGAGGTCTTTTCGGAAAAAAGGTTATAATATCAAATATGTTCTTCTGGTTGGATATTCCAAAGCGGCAGAGCAGTATATTGACCGGATCATGCAGAATCCCCAATGGGGATATGTAGTCCGTGGGGTGCTGGATGACCATATACCCAGAGGGACTCTCTACCGGGGAGTCAAGGTTCTGGGCAGTATCGGTAATCTGGAAATTATTTTGCCTGAAAATAAGCTGGATGAAATTGCCATTACTCTTTCCCTGAAGGATTATGACATGCTGGAACGGATTGTAGGATTGTGTGAAAAGTCCGGTGTCCATACGAAATTTATTCCTGATTACAACAGCGTGATTCCCAGCAAGCCTTATACAGAAGATCTGAACGGGCTTCCTGTTATCAATATCCGTCATGTACCTCTGACCAATACGCTGAACAGCATGGCAAAAAGAGCTGTGGATATTGTGGGATCTGTTTTTGCCATCGTTTTGTTTTCGCCGGTTTTTCTGATCACGGCAATTCTGGTCAGATGCACCAGCAAGGGACCGATTATCTTTAAGCAGGAAAGAGTGGGGCTGCATAATAAGCCTTTTCAAATGTACAAATTCCGCACCATGGAAGTGCAGAAGCCTTCCAAAGAGCAGAAGTGCTGGACGACCAAGGATGATCCCAGAGTTACCAGGGTAGGGAGAATTCTGCGCCGGACAAGCATTGATGAGCTTCCTCAGTTTTTTAATGTCTTTAAAGGGGATATGAGCATGGTGGGACCAAGACCTGAAAGACCTTTCTTTGTGGAGAAATTTAAAGAGGAGATTCCCAGATATATGATCAAACATCAGGTGAGACCGGGAATTACCGGATGGGCACAGGTCAATGGATACAGGGGAGATACTTCTATTAGAAAGCGTATTGACTGTGATTTGTATTATATTGAAAACTGGACTATGGGTTTGGATTTTAAGATCCTGTTTTTGACCATATTTAAAGGATTTGTGAATAAGAACGCATATTGATGGAAGAAAGGATTAAAGAGTAAAAGACTATGGCAACTAAGAAAACCTCCGGCAAATCAACCGGAAAAAGAATGACAAAGGCTGAGCGCAGGAGAAGAAAACAGAAAAAGGCAGCAATTCTTGCTATAGAAGCAGTTGTTGTTGTTGTTTTGATCATTGCATTGTATTTTATTACAAAATTAGATGTTATCCATAAAACAGAGATCAATGATGATGAGATCATTACCAATCAGGAGGAAGAAGGACTTCTGGTAGATGAAGAGGATGTAACCATTAATGATAACATCAGCGGACATATGGAGGGGTACCGCAATATTGCGTTGTTTGGTGTGGACGCCAGAAATAATAATCTGGGAAAAGGCGCACTTTCTGATACTATCATCATTGCATCCATAAATGAAGAAACGAAAGAAGTGAAACTGGCTTCCGTATACCGTGATACTTATCTGAATCTGGGAAATGATACCTATAGTAAGGCAAATGCTGCTTATTCCCAGGGCGGGGCAAAACAGGCGATCAATATGCTCAATATGAACTGGGATCTGAATATTACCGATTATGTAACAGTTGGCTGGGCGGCAGTTGCTGATACAGTAGATGCCTTGGGCGGCATTGAAATCGATGTGGATGAAGAAGAGTTAAAACATTTAAATAATTATCAGGTGGAAACCTCCCAGTCTTTGGGAAGGAGTTATACAAAACTGACACAGACAGGTATGGTAAATTTGGATGGTATCCAGGCTGTTTCCTATTGCCGTATCCGTTATACGGCAGGAGATGATTATAAGAGAGCGGAAAGACAGCGTGAAGTAATTCAGGCTCTTGCGGATAAAGCACAGGCTTTGGCATTGAAGGACCCTGCAAAATTGGACAAGATCGCCAATAAGGTATTTCCGCAGACAGCGACCAGTCTGCAATTGTCTGAAATCCTTGATCTGTTAAAGGATATTGGAGCCTATGAGATTGTGGATACCAGCGGCTTTCCTGTTGCGGAATACAGAACAACCAAGGTTCTGAAAGGTTCAGGAGACAGTGTTATCCCGGTAGATCTGGAAACCAATGTGCTGCTTATGCATGAGTTCTTATTTGACGATGTGGGTGATTATAAACCTTCACAGGCTGTTCAGAATTATGCTGAAAAGATCAGATCGGATACAGGAACAGGTAAAGTGGAAAGTGAACCGGATAATGGCGGCGGTTCGGAATAGAATAGAGCATAAGATAAATTGCAAAGGGGACTTTAATCAGTCCCCTTTTTTTGATATAATAAGATAATCGTGATTATGAAGGCAGCAAGCAGTAAAGGAAGCGTTACTATGTATACAGTGGATGTGATCATCCCAACCTATAAACCGGATAAGAGGTTTTTAAGCGTTTTGGATATGTTGGCGAATCAGACATTGAAGCCGTCGCATATTATTATTATGAATACCGAGGAAAAATATTTTGACCAGTTGATCTTTGGCAGTGATTTCCTTAAGAAATACAGTAATTGTAAAGTATACCATCATTCAAAATGGGAATTTGACCATGGGGCTACCCGGAATAAGGGGGTAGCACATTCCGGGGCGGATTATTTTGTGATGATGACTCAGGATGCGGTTCCGGCAGATGAGAATCTTCTGGAAAATCTTCTGAAGCCTGTTGTGGAAGGCAGGGCGGCAGTTTCATATGCCAGGCAGCTTCCAAGAGAGGACTGCAATCCTATTGAACGGTTTACCAGATCTTTTAATTATCCGGAGGAGTCCTGCTTAAAGGGAGAGCGAGACGTACAGCGTCTGGGCATAAAGACTTATTTCTGTTCCGATGTCTGCGCTGCTTACAGCAGGAAAACCTTTGATCAGCTGGGAGGTTTTGTAAACCAGGCGATCTTTAATGAAGATATGGTTTATGCGGCAAAGGCGGCAAAGGCGGGAAATAAGATTGCTTATTGTGCGGATGCCAGGGTTTATCATTCCCATAATTATTCGCCAAAAGCGCAGTTTCATAGAAACTTTGATCTGGGAGTTTCACAGGCTGATCATCCGGAGATTTTTGGAAATCTTTCCTCAGAAGGGGAAGGCGTGCGCATGGTAAAGAAGACCATGGCATATTTATGGAATCATGGATATAAACGTCTGATCCCAAGACTGATAGTTTTAAGCGGTGCCAAATGGCTGGGCTTCCGCTATGGAAGAAATTACCATAGGCTTTCCGATAAGAGGGTTTTAAGATACACATCCGATCCGATGTACTGGAAGAAACGGGAACTGAAAAGAGATGTTGCAAAAATAGATGCAACCAAAGGATATGGAAAAAATCCGGAAAAAGAAGGAGTATAAGTATGTGTGGTATTGTAGGTTATATCGGTAACAAACAGGCTGCTCCCATCATTTTAGATGGGCTTGCCAGACTGGAATACAGAGGTTATGATTCGGCAGGAATGGCGGTTTTTGATGGAAAGAAGATCAATGTTGTGAAGGCGGCAGGAAGGCTGAAAATATTAGAAGAAATGACCCATAACGGGGAGACCATGCCGGGATGTGTGGGAATCGGACATACCCGCTGGGCAACCCACGGGGCACCCAGTACTGTAAATGCCCATCCCCATTATAACGGTACAGGAACCATTGCTGTTGTTCACAATGGTATCATTGAAAACTATATTGTCCTGCGCAAAATGCTTCAGGAAAAGGGGTATCAGTTCGTATCAGAAACGGATACAGAGGTCATTGCCCATCTGGTGGATTATTATTACAAAGGAAATCCCCTGGAGGCGATTACCAAGGTACTTCACAGGGTAGAAGGCTCTTATGCTTTGGGGGTGATCTTTGCAGAGCATCCGGACCAATTGTTCGCAACAAGGAAGGATTCGCCTTTGATCGTAGGGCAGAATGAAGAAGGCTGCTTTATCGCTTCCGATGTTCCTGCTATTCTCAAATATACCCGCAGGGTAACTTATGTGGAAAATCAGGAAATTGTCCGTCTGAGAAAAGATCATATGCATTTTTACACAGTGGACGAAGAGGAAATACAAAAAGAATCCGTTACTATAGAGTGGGATTCCAATGCAGCGGAAAAGGGCGGCTATGAGCATTTTATGTTAAAGGAAATGTATGAGCAGCCAAAGACCGTTACAGATACCCTGATGCCCCGGATCAAGGATGGCGAGGTAGTCATCGATGAATTGAATATGAGTGATGAGGAGCTTTCCGGGATCAAAAAGATTTATATTGTAGCATGTGGTTCCGCATATCATGCAGGAGTTACGGGAAAGTATGTTTTGGAAGGATTATCCAGGATTTCCGTGGAAGTGGATCTGGCTTCAGAGTTCCGTTACCGCAATCCGGTCATGGAAGAGGGAGCCATGGTCATAGTGATCAGTCAGTCGGGAGAGACGGCTGATACTCTGGCAGCACTGAGAGAGTCCAAAGAAAGAGGATTTCAGGTTCTTGGAATTGTCAATGTGGTAGGAAGCTCCATTGCAAGAGAGGCGGACAGCGTGCTTTATACATGGGCGGGTCCTGAAATAGCAGTTGCCACCACCAAGGCTTACAGTGCGCAGCTGATCGCCCTGTATCTGCTGGCATTAAAATTTGCCAGAGTAAAGAAAACCGTTTCCGATGATGAGTTTGGACAGATGCTGGATGATTTAAAGAAGCTGCCGGATCAGATCGAAATGCTGTTGTCCAATAAAAACAATATTCAGAGATTTGCAAACCGTTATATCGGTGCAAGAGATATTTTCTTTATCGGAAGAGGTATTGATTATGCCATCTCCCTGGAGGGGTCTTTGAAATTAAAGGAGATCTCCTATATTCACTCTGAGGCATATCCGGCAGGAGAATTAAAACATGGAACCATTTCGCTGATCGAGGAGGGGACTTTGGTGGCTACAGTTGCAACCCAGCCGGGGCTCTTTGCAAAGACCATCAGCAATATTGTAGAGGTTAAGGCAAGAGGTGCTTTTGTGCTGGCGGTCACTGTAGAAGGCAATATAGAAATGGAAAAGGCGGCGGATTATGTGATCTATATTCCTGAGACGAATCCGTACTTTACCAATTCCCTGGCGATCATTCCGCTGCAGCTGTTTGGATATTATGTATCCGTAGGAAAAGGCTGTGATGTGGATAAGCCGAGAAATCTGGCAAAATCCGTAACTGTAGAATAGGAAAAGAAGCTGTTTGTATAAGATGGTGGTATACGATGGAAGAGTATGAAGTACAAAAAAGGGAAAATAAAGGGGACTCTGACAAATTAAAGAAAATGGGCGGCAGCCTGGTGGGCGGAATTATTTTCGGTCTGGCGGCAGGTCTGATCATTGTGGTTATTTTGTCAGTTTTTCCTCAAAATGGAAACATGGCTGATTCCCGGGAAGCTGCGTCAACGGTCCAGGCAACTGAAACAGAGAAAGCCACAGCGGAGTCTGAAGGCTCCGGAGGGCAGACGGAGGATGAAGATCAGACTGTTCAGGAGGATAGTGATATCAGGATCGCAGAACGGACGGCAGAGAGTCAGACTGTGGTAACAGATGTAACCCAGGTAGTAGATAATGTAATGCCTTGTGTTGTCTCTATTTTCAGCACTTATGTCATAGAAGACGATTTTTGGGGATATCACTATGATTATGAGACAGAAGGCGGCGGTTCCGGCATTATTGTAGGGGAAAATGAGACGGAGCTTTTGATCGCCACCAATAATCATGTGGTACAGGATTCCAAGGAACTGACAGTACAGTTTATTGATGATTCCGTTGCCATTGCATCCATAAAGGGAACGGATGAAAAAATGGATCTGGCGGTGATCTCTGTAGATGTCGGTGAACTTGATCCGGCAACCAAAAATGCTATCAGAATTGCCACATTAGGGGACTCCGATATTTTAAAAGTAGGAGAGCCTGCCATTGCAATCGGAAATGCCTTAGGATACGGTCAATCGGTTACGACCGGTGTGATCAGTGCGGTGAACCGTTCTTATACTGATGAAGAAGGACCCTTATATGGAGCAAATACTGACGATGACCGGGAGGATGTGAAATATCTGATCCAGACCGATGCGGCGATCAATCCCGGCAATTCCGGCGGTGCCCTGTTAAATGTAAGAGGTGAAGTAGTGGGTATCAATTCCAGTAAGATTGCGGATTACACCATAGAAGGTATGGGGTATGCCATTCCTATTTCCACTGCAAAGCCCATTATTCAGGAATTGATGAACAAAAAGACCCGTCCTGTTCACAAGGCGGAAACTACTGCATATCTGGGTGTCAGCGGAATGGCAGTTACAGGAGAAATGCTGGAGCGTTATGATCTGTCCAAGGGAATGTATATCACACAGGTATTTGCGGATACGCCGGCAAAAAAAGCGGGTATCAGGAAAGGCGATATCCTGTTATCTATTGATGATTATGAAGTGGGAAATATGGATGAACTTTCGGAGGCTCTTTCTTTCTATGAAGAAGGGACGAAGGTTACCGTTAAAATATTAAAGCGCAGCAACAGCGGTTATCAGGAAGAAGAACTGACTGTTACACTTGGAGGAAGAGAATGACGGATATTTTTGGATTTGACAATGATGACAAGGAAACCATGGCAGATGAAGTTTTCTATGATGAGGAAAAAGAAGTTTCCGAGGATGATTTTGAAGAGGAATTTGAATCGGTCCCGGATAAGGGAAGTATTGCCCGCCATGGAGTGACCAGAACGGAATTTACAGGCAGTGATGAGGATGAAGTGCCGGAAGACCTACTGGCAAAGACTGAGACCTCTGAGGACGATTTTGATGATGAGTTCGAAGATGAGTTTGAAGAGGAGGAAGAGCTGACTGAGGAAGAAACGGAAGAAAAAGCGCCTTCTGACAAGGACGGTAACGGAAAAAATCATACAGGAGATGATGCAGATGATGATTATGAAAACGTCTGCTTTATCTGCCGCCGTCCCGAAAGCGTAACGGGCAAACAGTTTAAGATGCCCAATCATATCTGTGTCTGCAATGACTGTATGCACAAGACCATGGATGCAGTAAGCCAGTTTGATTATCAGGGCATGTTAAACGATCCCAATCTGTTAAACGGGCTGAATAATATTGATTTCGGCGACGGAGACGGGGATTACAAAAACGGCTTTCCCAATATCCGTTTTGTGAATATCAGTGACCTTCAGGGAGATGGGGGAATCCCCAATAAACAGAAACTGAAAAAGAAAAAGAAATCGGATAAGCCTCTGTTGGATATTAAGAATATTCCTGCGCCCCACAAGATCAAAGCCAGCCTGGATGAATATGTGGTAGGACAGGAAAAAGCCAAAAAGGTTATTTCCGTGGCGGTTTATAACCACTATAAGAGGGTTGCCACCAATACCATGGATGATATAGAAATCGAAAAATCCAATATGCTGATGATCGGACCCACAGGCTGCGGCAAGACTTATCTGGTGAAAACTCTGGCGAAGCTTCTGGATGTGCCGCTGGCTATTGCCGATGCAACCAGCCTCACAGAAGCCGGATATATCGGGGATGATATTGAAAGCGTTCTTTCCAAGCTGCTGGCAGCGGCAGGCAATGATGTGGACAAGGCACAAATGGGAATTGTGTTTATTGATGAGATCGATAAGATCGCCAAGAAACAGAATACCAATTCCAGGGATGTTTCCGGTGAATCCGTACAGCAGGGAATGTTAAAGCTTTTAGAAGGAGCGGATATTGAAGTGCCTGTAGGCGCTAACAGCAAAAACGCCATGGTCCCCCTTACGACCATCAATACCAGAAATATCCTGTTTATCTGCGGCGGAGCATTTCCGGATCTGGACGAGATCATCAAGCAGAGATTGTCCAAACAAAGCTCTATCGGATTTAATGCTGTCTTAAAAGACGCTTTTGATAAAGAAAAGAATATTCACAGCAAGGTAACCATTGAGGATTTAAAGAAATTCGGCATGATCCCTGAATTTCTGGGGCGTCTGCCGGTGATCTTTACTTTGGACGGACTGACGGAGGATATGCTGGTTTCCATTTTAAATGAGCCGAAAAATGCGATTCTGAAGCAGTATCAAAAGCTGCTGGCTCTGGATGAGGTGGATCTGCAGTTTGATGAAAGCGCATTGCGTGCCATTGCCAAAAAGGCAATGGAAAAGGATACGGGAGCAAGAGCGCTGCGTGCCATCATAGAGGAATTTATGCTGGATATCATGTATGAGATTCCTAAAGATGATAATATCGGAAGTGTCACCATTACCGGTGATTATATTGAGGGGAAAGGCGGTCCTATCATACAGATCCGCGGTTAGGCATAAGATAGTAAAAAACGCGGAGTTTTGTATGGATATTGAAATACAGGATTGCAGAAACCGGATCTTATCCAATGATTATCTGGATATTCTGGTTGATGTTGACATTTCCCCTGAAGTGTTGTTTGAGGGCAGGATAGAAAACCCTGATTATTGTGAACAAACACTTTTGGAGAACCTTAAAATATTACATGTGGCGGCATCTCAGGCGCTGCCTTTGGACAGTGTGGAGTACCGCTATCAGTATATTCCCAAATGTTTTGGGCTTATACAGGATACGGATATTTCAGGCGGAATTACACAACTACAGGCAGATTTGGGAACTGTACCGAATCTGACCGCTTTATCGGAAGCGGGAATTCTGGCGGTAAGCGGACCGCCTTTGGAACTGACGGGCAGAAATGTGATCATCGGCATTATTGATACGGGCATACGGTATCAACTGCCTTCTTTTCGCAGAAGCGACGGCTCCAGCCGTATTTTGGCAATCTGGGATCAGACCAATCAGGAAGGAAAGGTTCCGGCGGGATTTTCTTATGGAACAGAATTTACCAGAGAGGATATCGACGCCAATCTGGAAGAGGGCGGTCCTTTGCTGACCCTTGATGAAATCGGTCATGGAACGAAAGTTGCAGGGGCTGCAGGAGGCTATGATAGGACTACCGGTTTTCTGGGGGCGGCTCCTGAGGCAAGTTTTGTGGTCGTAAAGTTAAAACAGGCAAAAGATTATCTGCGCAGATTTTATCAGATTCCGCCTGATGTACCCTGCTATCAGGAGACGGATATTATGATGGCGCTGCAATATCTGGAACGGTTTGCGGTAGCTTTCAGCAGACCTATTGCCACCTGTGTTGCACTGGGGACTACCATGGGTGCCCATGACGGATCTTCTCTGTTGTCTCGTTATCTGAATGAACTGGCAAGCAGAAGAAGCCATTGTATTGTCATCGGCGGCGGAAATGAAGGGAATGCTGCCGGACATTATGAAGGCAATCTGGTACTTCCTCCCAACGGAGACAGTGTAAATGAGGAAGTAGAATTTTTGGTGGGACAGAGAGAACAGGGATTTTGGATGGAACTGTGGGGGCAGATACCGGGAATCTATACAGTATCCATTACAAGTCCTAATGGGGAGAGTATTCCCGAGATCCCATACAGGATCGGACAGAGTGCAGATTATACTTTTATCTATTCAAATACCAGAATTACAGTAAAATATAATCTGGTGGAACAGCAGAACGGACAGCAGCTGATCACCATGCGGTTTGTGAATCCTTTATCCGGAATCTGGAAAATCCGGGTCAATATCAGAGGCGGCGGTGGTGGTTTTCACATATGGCTTCCTATGAGTAATTTTCTGGAAGGAGATACGTATTTTCTTCGTTCCAGTCCTTACCATACTTTGACGGAGCCTGCCTATAGCAGGGAAGCCATGGCAGTATCCACCTATAACAGCACTGACGGCAGTTTTTATTTAAACAGCGGACGTGGATTTTCTACCAATGGTCTGATCGTGCCGGCATTAGCTGCACCGGGAGTAAATATTCCCACACCTTTGATTGCAGAAACCGGTTCCTCTATGTCTGCAGCCATTACGACAGGAGCGGCAGCGTGCTTTTTACAATGGGCGGTAGTGGAAGGTCATGACCCTCTGGTCAATACGTCAAGTGTAAAGAATTATCTCATACGCGGGGCGAAAAGGCGCCCGGAAATGTATTATCCCTCCAGAGAATGGGGGTACGGAACATTGAATCTGTCAGGAGTGTTTGAAGTGCTGGCTGGGCTGTAGGAAACTGCCTGGATAAAGGAGACAACAAATGATATTTATAGGGATCATCATTGCTATCGCAGCAGTGGAATCAGTGATTAAGCAGGTAAGGGAACAAAACGGAACGGAAGGCGAGAGAAAGCCTGTTCTGGGCGGTAAACTTTATGTGACCAAATACCATAATCATGGGGCGTTTTTGAATCTGGGACAGAAGCGTCCGGAATTTATCAAAGGGCTATCTGCGGGACTTTGTCTGGCATGCAGTATTTTGTTTGTGCTTACCCTGGGAATGAAAGGAAAGGCTTTATTAAAAGCAGGCTTATCCGTGCTCTTGGGCGGGGCATTTTCCAACACCTATGACAGGCTGGTGCGGGGATATGTGGTAGACTATTTCGGATTTAATGTAAAAAATGAAAAGATCAGGAATATTGTTTTTAATATTTCGGATTTTTGTATTATGATCGGAGCGGCTGTGTGCGTGTTCCGGTCCTGATGGAAAATGGGGATAAAAAGTTGCGTCTCAGACGCCGATTTGCTATACTTTATCTATCTTTATTAAGAGAAAATAAAGAATAGCATGCCCTTAAACATAAGTGGCAGAAGACTTTTAAAATATGAAAGATAAAACACAGAAAGTGGGTAGAAATATGAGCAAAAAAAGAGTAGTAGTTTCCCTGGGACATGAGGCATTAGGCTATACTATTTCCGAACAGTGGGATGCCGTTAAGGATACGGCAAAGGCATTGGCGGATCTGGTGGAAGCGGATTATCAGCTGACCATTACACACAGCAACGGACCTCAGGTTTCCATGATCCATAAAGCTATGACGGAGCTGCGCAGAATTTATATTGATTACAGCCCGGCACCTATGTGTGTCTGCTCGGCAATGAGCCAGGGTTATGTGGGATATGATATTCAGAATTCCCTGCGTGCGGAGCTTCTCTCCAGAGGCATTTCCAAGCCGGTCAGCACTATTTTGACACAGGTTACCGTAGATCCTTATGATGAGGCATTTTATGAGCCCCAGAAGCTGATCGGACGCTATATGAGCGCTGAGGATGCGGAAGTGGAAGTGAAGAAAGGCAATTATGTCAAGGAAGAGCCGGGAAAAGGCTTCCGCCGTATTGTGGCAGCGCCCAGACCTATTGATATTGTGGAAATAGAAGCTATTAAGACCCTGGCTGATGCAGACCAGGTAGTTATTGCCTGCGGCGGCGGCGGTATCCCTGTTATCGAACAGCAGCATGCCTTAAAGGGCGCATCTGCAGTCATTGAAAAGGACTGTATTGCAGGCAAACTTGCCTCGGATCTGAAGGCAGATCAGCTCATTATCTTAACGGGAGTTGAGCAGGTTTATAAGAATTTCCAGAAGCCGGATCAGGAAGGCATAGGAACCATGACTGTTGCACAGGCAAAGGAATACATTGCCCAGGGACAGTTTGGGGAAGGGGATATGCTTCCTAAGATTGAAGCGGCAATTGCCTATCTGGAAAAAGTGCCGGAAGGAAGTGTTCTGATCACTTCCATTCAGAAGACGGCAGAAGCCATCAAAGGAAAGACCGGTACACTGATCACCGCTTAAGTGTT
The DNA here is from genome assembly GCA_017936785.1 of Lachnospiraceae bacterium. Lineage (GTDB taxonomy): Bacteria > Bacillota > Clostridia > Lachnospirales > Lachnospiraceae > UBA2882. Next base: position 90,751 of record JAGBEV010000052.1, read on the forward strand.
TCAGTAAATAAAATATGGAAGTATTATAAAAGGCTTTGGAAGGAAAAAATATTCTTTCCAAAGCCTTTTTATGTTTTGCATTGACAAACACATATAGAACAAATATAATAGTTTTATATAAAAAAATTATATAAAACTATTATATAATAAATGTTTATATGGTCTTCACATGGAGGGAAAAATGCCAAAACAAAAAATTACAAGAGAAATGGTAGTTGAAGCAGCATTTGAATTAGCAAGGAAGAAGGGTTTGGAGAGAGTAATCGTAAAAGATATTGCAGAAAATTTAGGTTGTTCCGTACAGCCCATATACAGTTACTGCAAAAATATGGACGGATTACGAAAAGATGTTATGGAGAAAGCGGACGGCTTTTTAAAGGAATACATCTGTGAGCATGCTGATCAAAATGATTTTTTCAGGAGTACGGGTTATGCATATATTCAACTGGCAAAGGAAGAACCGAATGTATTTAAAATGTTCCTTATGAATGAAAGAGGTCAGATTCATTCTTTCGATGAATTGTATGAATCGGAAACAAATCCCCAGGTGGCACAGTTTATTGCAAATAATTTAAAAATCAGTATATCCGGGGCGCGTACTCTTCATTTGAATATGCTTATCTATAATGTGGGCATGGGAGCGATCCTTGCCAATACAACGCCGGGAATTGGGCAGGAAGAAGTTCATAAGCAGATGGAAATGGCATATCAGGCATTTTTAGATCAGGTTGTTAAAGATGAAAAGCAGGTCTTATAAAGGAGATTTCTATGAATAATAACGGAATTATATTATATCGGTCAAAATACGGCGCAGCGAAAAAGTATGCTGACTGGCTGAAAGAGGCGACTGGTTTTGAATGTATGGAAACAAAGAAGGCAGATATACAAAAAGTGAAGGAATTTGATGTGATCATATTTGGCGGCGGTATTTACGCATCAGGCATCGGTGGAATTTCCTTTTTGAAGAAAAACGTCCAAATTCTGAAAAATAAAAAAATCATTCTGTTTTGTGTTGGAGCTTCTCCCTTTGAAGAGGGGGCTTTTCAGGAAATATGCAGACACAATCTGACGGAAGGTTTGGAAAAGTTTCCCTGTTTCTATTGTCGGGGAATGTGGGATGAAGAAGCAATGTCCTTAAAAGACAGAACATTGTGTAAAATGCTGCAGAAGATGATAAAAAAACAGGACCCTTCTACATATGAGCCATGGCAGAAAGCGTTAGTGAATGCAGCAGGGCAAAAATGCGACTGGACAGATCCCAAATATCTGGAGCCTTTGCTGGCATATATGAGAAGGGAAAATTTAATTGCGGTTGATATTTAATTGCATAAGCCATAGATCTTTTATAAAAGCTGAATCTTCTTCGGAAGCCTTCAGCTTTTTGTATGTGGTTTCATAAAGGAGAGGTCCGTTGTCAGGCGCTGTAATGGTCAAAGAAAAATCATCCATATCCGACAACAGCCAGGCCCCGTTCATACCCATGGGGATCAACAGCTTTCCGTCTTTTAAGAGACATTCTACCTGTGCCCCTTCAAAGGTATTGCCTTCTGCGTCCGACCAGGTAATGGTGAAAACCGAAGCATCAGGAATCACCTGGGGAATGGAAAAATCATCAGCAAGTTCCACATATAGGAAATCATATTGGCTGCCGGAAAAACTGTCGGGGAGATTTCCGGCAGAAAGGCTTTTGGCAGCATCATTTATAAAAATATCCTGTAAAGAATCCAGGGAAGCGGCAAAGGATTCCGGGCTTAATCCGAAATTGGAGGAAACCACGGCTTCCCGATAATCTCCGCCTTCAGCATCTCCATAAATCCGGGCATACAGATCCGGAGGATAAAATGCCGCATCCTCTGTACAATAGATGTAGCCTGCATCTAACATGAAGCGGAAGATATAGTAGCTGTTATGGGGCTGTATATAAAATACTACCGGAAGATTTTCGGAAGCGGTATCCCATATTTCTTTTTGTGCCTCATAGCTTCTGGCGGCAGAAATGTAACCTGTTGCGGAGCATTTTACACCAAGATAATCATAAAAGCCCTGACCGTCAAATGCCATGTACGCCACATCATCGCTGACAGACTGACACTTTTCTATGACAGCAGCATAATCCGTAATGTAGGAGACCTGATCGGCTACCATGAAGCCGTGCCCCAAAAGTGCCTGGTATTGTTGGGAAAGCCCGGTATCTTCTGATTTGAGAAAGGTTTCCGGAACTTTATAATAGGAATACAATTTTGCGCCATCATCCATGACGATCCGGCTTTCTCCGTCAGGATATACCCACATATCGGGAAATTTGCTCCAGGAGGTCTGCATATAGATCATCATGGGCAGAGCAGCACAAATTCCGATGATGAGAGCCAGAGAGGATCGTTTGACCAGAGTCTTGCCATAATGAATCAGCATAATGGGCAGGAACATTCCTGTAACAGCAATGAGTATCATGGCAGTACGGGAAAGGATCTTATCCAGATCCGCACGGACCAAAGTATAAGTGTATGATATCATCAGGGCAATGGCACCTGAACTTAAGATCAGTGCCAGTCTCAGATTTTTTCGATGATGAAGAGCATGATAAATAAGGTATACAAAAATCCAAATGCCTGCAACGGGCAGCAGGAAACGGAAGGAAATATAACATGCCTGGCGTATGGTATTATGGGAAGACAGATAAGGCAAAAAGGCTTCAGGAGCCTGTTGCCCTAACAAATTGATTCCGTCTGCCATAATTGTCTGGGAGGAATAAGTTAAAGTGTGTTTTAACATTCTTGATAGCAGAGGAATATTCCAGGTTACGATCAAAAATAATATAACCCATGTTATATAAAAGATCGGCTTTTTCAGGTCTTTTTTAAAAGAGCCTTCTCTTATATAGGTGATCAGCTGATAAACTCCCAGTGGGGCAGTGCCTATTAACAGTCCTGCGCCATAAAGAGGATAATAAAGCCCGCTGAGATAGCAGGTAAGAATCCATAGTTGTATCCAAAGATTTTTTTTCTTCAATAAGCCGGGTAAAGTTAAGAGCAGTAACACAGGAAGGACCATATACTGCCTGTTGTAGCTGGGGAGGGTAAAGAGCACCGCAAATGCTGTGGCATATCCTCCGCCCACATGCTTATAAATCAGATACATGGTAATGATACAAAAAATAACCATAGTTATTGAAATTGCAGGTGAATAATCCGTTACGGTTCCACCCAGAAATACATGCTGGATAAATCCGTTTACAAAGGGGAACAATCCGGAAACAGGTGTATATTCATCATACAGGGATTGTCCGTGGACAAAGATCTGGTTCCAGGGGATCATCTGTTCACCGTGATGGTGCTGGTCCGGCTGGGCATACATAGGCGCAGCGGAGAAAGAATGATAAGCAAAAATCAGAATGGGAGTAATTGCCCCGATGATATAGTCTTCATTTTTATTCCAAAAGCGGAATGCCTGTCTTATGGTCAGGATCAAAGCAATACCCATAAAAAAGAAAAAGAATACTACATATCCTGCTGCATAGGGAACGGTGATCAATTGTCCCTGATACAGATAATCATCAACCAGCCAAAGGACCAGCAATCCGGGAAGGATACATTGGAGGATCAAAAGCAGACGTCTGCCGAATCCGTTTCCGGAATTCTTGTTCTGCCCGATGATAGTGATCAGGGCAAAAAGTGTGCCCAAAGCCAAAGTCAGTAAATAAATAGTTACGGAAGATAATCTCACTGCCTTTGTAAACTGTACCAATATGGTAAGGAGGGATAAAAGGGCATAATAAGTTAAAACAAATGTCAGCAGGATCTGTCCGGTCAGCTTCCGGCAAAAGCTGTAGCATAAAATGAAAATAACCAGCCCTGCAAATAAAGGCAGGCTGAATTGCCCGAATACCACCAGATAGGCGAGAAAAGGAAAGATCAAAAGTCCTCCGAAAAGAGGATTGCGGTAATCTGACATATCCGTGATCACATTGGAAGACAGATTGCCTGAAAGAGAATCAGAAGAAATCCGGGCTCTCTTTGTGAAATGGGAAAAGATCAGCAATGCTGACAGCAAAAGAACGGAGCCGGCAGCTAAGATCAGCCAGAAAAGCTGTAATTCTCCTGATTTGTTGTAACCGCTGCCGGAAACGTTTTCGATGATGATATCCGTAAATACCTGATAAGTGCCGCTGAATTTGGGCAATAGGATGTATACGGCAAGAGCTGCGGTACATATTAGTAAAAGTAAAATGATCATAGGTTTCTCCTCGATTCTCATATCTGATAAGTATTTTAGTATAGTTAAAGGAAAACTGCAACAAAATGCAGAAGCCTGGGCTTGAAAAAGGCAGGTTTCATTGACAAAAGTCCTATAAAAAGATAACATATTTATTAGGTATGACTTGCTTTTGGAAGGATAAAAGAAATGAGATTTTGGAAAAATAAATCTTCAATATTTCAATACGCTGCCATGGCACTGGCTTTTATAACATTGCTGTTTTTGATACTTTTTTTCGTTTTCTGGCCGGACAACCTGATGCACTCCGACATGGCGGCTGAAGTGATCCTGTCAAAGCTGCTGTCTGAGGAAGGCGGTCTGCTGTCTAAGAACTGGTATTATTCTACGGAGATCAGAATTGTTTATACACAGCTTGTTATGACACCTTTGTTCTGGATTTTTTCTGATTATGGAACGGTAAAGCTTATTTCCGTTATCATTTATGATATACTGCTGGCTGTGGTGTTTTATTTTACGGCAAAGGAATTTAAGCTGAAGGGTGCTTATATGTATCTGGCTATGGCATTGCTTTTAGCGCCTCTTTCCAACGAATATCTGGATATGATGTTTTTGGGAAACTTCTATACCTCTCAGGTAATCTGTACTTATCTGGTATTGAAATTTTTTTACAGGAAGCCGGCAGAAAAAGTCAGATGGAAATGGGTAAGAATGGGGATTCTGTCATCAGGTGCACTAATACTGGGGCTGTCAGGGCTCAGGTATCTGGCAAGCCTGTATCTGCCTTTGGCAGCGGCAGTCTGCTTTTCCTATGGATTTGATGACAGGGAGGAAAGGGAGAAAGGGCTGTTTTCCAAATTACTTCTGTCTGTTGTGATGACAGCTTTTGCAGGAATGGGATTTTTGATCAATAAATTTGTCCTGGCGGCAAATTACAGTTTTGACAGTCAGGCAGTCAGCTTTGTTCCCCTGAAAGAGGTGCCGGACCGGTTTTTAAATTCTATAAAGCTGATGCTTGAGTTTTTCGGTTACAGGGAAATCGGTGTGGTTACGCCTCTTGGCATGGTAAACGCCGTGAAATTTGCCTTTTTCCTGTTCCTGATCTATGTGGTGATTTATCTGACCAGGCACAGATATGAAATTCTGGATGATAAACAACGTCTGTTTTTATATTATTTTTATGCTTTGTTCCTGCTCAACTGGTATATGCTCGTATTTACTGATGTATTGCAGCAGTACCGCTACTGGCTTCCGGTCTATGTGATCGGAGTGATTTTAATTGGTATTTATTTACAGCAGGCTGTGGAAAAAACAGAGTTTATAAAACCTGTATTGACCATACTTGCGGTGGTAACGGTGTTGGCTTCCCTATATGGGGAATTGTGGCAGGATACCAAGTACAACGATTGTGAAAAACGATATGGCTATATGGAGTTTTTGGAGGAAAATAACTATACCTTCGGCTATGCTACCTTCTGGAATTCCAGCGTTACGGAATATTTATCCAATGGAAATATAGAAGTGGGACATTTGGGAGGAAAGGATGGCGTATCTGCTCCTTATGAGTGGCTCAGTCCCAAATACTACTATAAGGAAGGATATCATGAGGGAAAGACCTTCCTGCTTCTGGCGAGAACAGAGGAACCTGCTTTGTTTAATGGAGATATTACCATTATGCAGGATGCCGTAAAGGTATATGAAGATGAATATTATGTAATTTATGAAGGCGAGGGCATGTACTTGTTCTCGGGAGGAGAAGAATGAAAAAGGCAGTCATTATCGGTGCCGGTCCTGCAGGATTGACAGCAGCATATGAATTATTGAAGAAAACGGATATTAAACCGGTTATTCTGGAGGAATCCCCTTATATCGGAGGCATTTCCAGAACGGCAGAATATAAAGGCAACCGCATGGATCTGGGCGGTCACCGCTTTTTTACAAAAAGTGAACAGGTGGAAAAAATATGGGAGGAGCTGATGCCCCTTCAGGGCAGTCCCTCCAAAGATGATATTCTTCTGGGAAGAGATATGCCTTTGGAGGAAGGAGGACCGGACCCGGAGCAGACGGACAGGGTATTTCTGGTAAGAAACCGGGTAAGCCGGATTTTTTTCCTGCGCAGATTTTTTGATTATCCCATCAGCATGAGACCGCAGACTTTTATCAATATGGGCTTTGTGCGTACTATAAAGGCAGGCTGCGGATATTTGTATTCTTCCATTTTTAAACGGAAGGAAAATTCCCTGGAGGATTTTTATATTAACCGTTTCGGAAAGCCTTTATATGAAATGTTTTTTGAGGATTATACGGAAAAGTTATGGGGGATTCATCCCTCAAAGATCGCTCCGGACTGGGGAGCCCAGAGGGTTAAGGGATTATCCTTAGGCAAGATCTTTGTGGAGCTGATCACAAAACCCTTCCGCAAAAATAAGCAGTCCTCGGAAACCAGTCTGATCGAACAGTTTATGTATCCTAAGAAAGGGCCGGGACAGCTTTGGGAGCTTATGGCGGAGGAAATCCGTAAAATGGGCGGAGAAATTCATATGGAAACCAAGGCAGACGGCATCAGGACAGCCTGTGAAAACGGGGAAAGAAAAGTAACAGGAGTATATGCCGGCGACAGACTTTATGAGGGAGATTATTATTTTTCTTCCATGCCTATTAAGGATCTGTTTGAGGCCATGGACCAAAAAGAAGAGAAAGCAGTGGATATTCCCCCGGATGTAAAAGAGGTTGCCAAGGGGCTTCCTTACAGGGATTTTATTACCGTAGGGCTATTGGTAAAGGAACTGGAGATCGTCAATCAGACCAGGATGAAGACAGTGGGCAATATCGTGCCTGACTGTTGGATCTATATACAGGAAAGAGACGTAAAAATAGGAAGATTGCAGGTGTTTAATAACTGGTCTCCTTATATGCCCAAAGATTATGAAAAAACGGTCTGGGTAGGATTGGAATATTTCTGCAACGAAGGTGACCGGATGTGGAATATGAGCTCTGAAGAGTTCATTGCTTTTGCCGCAGGGGAATTGGAAAAGATTCATGTGGTCAAAAAGGAAAACATTTTAGATGCTACCCATATCAGGGTAAAAAAGGCATATCCGGCTTATTTCGGAACCTACGGGCAGTTTGACAAGGTGGAAGATTATTTGAAGGGATTTTCCAATTTGTACTGCGTGGGAAGAAACGGACAGCACAGATATAATAATATGGATCATTCCATGCTTACAGCCATAGAAGCAGTGAATCTGATCAAAGAAGGCAGGAAAGACCAGAGCGTGCTCTGGAAGGTCAATACGGAAAAAGAATATCACGAAACGAAGGAAGAGTAGAACTTATGGCAGGTGGAAAAATCAAGCGTATTATTTTGTTTAAAGGCGATATTGAGACTACGGCTTATTTTTCCATGCAGATGGAAAAGACCTTTATCAGGGAAGGATATGAGACCTTCTTTTATGATTATGGCAATGTGGGAGGCAGTATTAAAAAACTGTTGCTATTTATTGCAAAAGGTGATGCGGCAGTGGTGACTTTTAATTTCCATGGCTTATGCGGGGAAAGTGAAGTCATTTATGATGAGGAGAAGAAGGAATATATCTGGGATACTTTTCATATTCCCTGTATTAATATTGTCGTGGATCATCCTTTTTATTATCATCGCTTTTTTCCAAAAATGCCAAAGCGTTATATTCACATCAGTATTGACCGCAATCATGAAAAATATATGGAGGAATTTTTCCCTGAAATAGAAAGAGGGCCTTTTCTTCCTCTTGCAGGGACTTCCCTGTATCCGGCGGGCGATTATAAACCAATTTCCCAAAGATCCATGGATATTGTATTTACAGGAAATTATGTACGTCCCGGGAATTTCAACGTATACATAGAACGTGCGGGAGATGAATACACCAGGTTTTATATGGGGATCTTGGAGGAATTAAAGGCACATCCGGCAAGTCTTTTGGAGGATGTGGCAAGAAAACATCTGCTTATGGAAATACCGGAGGCTTCCCATGATGAGGTCAGGGAAACCTTGGGAAATATGATTTTTCTGGATATGTATATCCGGTTTTACTTCCGGGGGGAAGCAGTACGGATTCTGGCAGAAGCAGGTTATCCGGTCCATGTGTTTGGCAGCGGATGGGAAGAACTGGAATGTGGCAGAAAGGAAAATGTCATCATAGGCGGAAGCCTGGATTCACTGGGATGCCTTGAAAAGATCAGCGATGGAAAGATTTCTTTGAACGTTATGCCCTGGTTTAAGGAAGGAGCCCATGACAGGATTTTTAACTCCATGCTTAACGGAGCTTTATGCCTGACGGACAGCTCCGGCTATCTGGACGGCTTTTTAAAGCAGAACGAAAATGCGGCAATCTATTCCCTGGAAAATATAAATAAGCTACCGGAAATTGCAGATAGTCTTTTGAAAGACCAGAGCAAGATGCAGGAAATCGCCCATGAGGGATTCGAAATGGCGAAAAAGTACCATACATGGGAATATAGGACTATGAAAATTATAGAAATTTTACATACAATGAATTGAAAAGGCATTCACAGATATGCTACAATATGCCTATGTTTGTAAGGCAGGAGGGGATTTGTATGAAAGGTCAAAAAAGAATTTTAGTAGTGGATGATGATCAGAACATGCTGCAATTGCTGTATTCTTTTTTGAGAGACAGCTATCGGGTTACGATGGTAAGCAATGGAAAAGACGCCATTGACAGTCTGCGCAGCCAGAAACCGGATCTGATGCTGTTAGACTATCTTATGCCGGGAATGAACGGCAAAGAAACCTTGGAAATCATCCGTCAGGATGAAAACCTGAAAGACCTGCCGGTGTTCTTTTTGACAGGTGTTTCAGACAGCAATAAGATTTCCGAATGCCTGAAGTTAGATCCCAGCGGATATATCTTAAAACCAATCGGAAAATTCAGTTTACTTGCCAGAATCAGGGCGTATTTTGAAGAAAGTGAATTGGATGGATTATAAATGAGAATATAAAAAAGGCTGTGTCGCTTTAAAATGACACAGCCTTTTCTTTGTCCTGTGATTTTTAAGATTCCTGGTTATTAGCGATTTCCAAAGCCTTAGCAACTTCTTCATCCACTACAGGTTCTTCCGTCTCTTCTTCTTCAGGTTTTACCTTATTCAGATAATCTGTAATCTCTTCCATTACCTGGTCGAATAATACCATGACCTCATCATGACTGTCTTTTATGTAATCAATCTTGTTTTCTTTTCCGGCAAGTTCCAGAAGTCTGGATTTTTCGGAAAGCTCCAGAGCACCGATCATTTTGGAGGTACTCTTTAATGCATGAACGTAAATGGTATAGTTGGTGTAATCTTCTGCCTCATAGGAGGTAATAATGTCCTTCTTGTTCTTAGAAGCATTGTCATGGAAGGACTGCAGCAGGAAACGGAAGGTTTCTTTGCTTCCTTCGGCAGATTCTACAGCGGAAGGAACATCGATATATTTGAAACGATATTCTGCTACGATCTCATTTGCAATGGACTTCCAAAGTTTGCTGAAGATATCCTGTTCCACCTTATCATATTCTACCAGCACATAGCGGTTTTCAGGCAGGTATTCCAGAATTTTTTCTTCCAATGGCTTGCCCTGGATAGGTTTGGACATATAGTCAATAAAGCCTTCGGCTTCATACATTTCCTTTGCCCCTGAAACCGCATTGGCGGTGAGAACGATAACAGGAGTATCCTGGTTAGGTCCTTCTGTTGCCTTTAAGCGATGCAATGTTTCGATACCGTCAACATTGGGCATCATGTGATCCATTAAGATCAGGTCGTAGAAGTTTTCAGCACATAGATCCAGTGCTTCCAGACCGCCGGAGGCTTTATCCACCTTGATCTGGGTGCTCTTTAAGAGACCTTCCACAACGGAAATGTTCATTGCGTTATCATCTACTACCAGGATGCGGGCATTGGGAGCCACAAAGGTAGTACGGTATTTTTTGTGTTTTTCACGGCTGTAAGCATATTTCTCGCGGAACTTGCCGATAGGCTTGCGGTCCCGGATTCCCTGTTTTAATACAAAGGAGAAAGTAGAACCTACACCATAATCGCTGCGGACATTCAGATCGCTGCCCATTAATTCCAGAAGCTGTCTTGTAATGCTTAAGCCTAAGCCTGTGCCTTCAATGTTGCGGTTGCGCCTCTCTTCAATACGTTCAAAGGAGACGAACAGTCTGTCGATATCTTCTTCTTTAATACCGATACCTGTGTCGGTAACGGATACGATCAGGTTGATAGAGGAATCTCCGGCTTCTTTCCAGTCGACTTTCAGGACCACACTGCCTTCTTTGGTGTATTTCACCGCGTTGGTCAGCAGGTTGATAATGATCTGGCGGAGCCTTACATCATCACCATAGAGCAGGTAAGGGATATCTTCTGCGATAACAGGTGTGAATTCCAGACCTTTATTTGCAACCTTGATCTCGATCATATTCATGATCTCGGATAATACATTTGCGATTTCATATTCCACAGGAAGGATTTCCATCTTGCCGCATTCGATCTTGGAGAAATCCAATAAGTCGTTGACAAGGGATAAAAGGGTGGTGCTGGCATCCCGGATATTTTCCGCATAACCGATAATGGGCTTTTCCGTCGCCTCACGGATGATGATCTCGTCCATACCCAAAACAGTATTGATAGGTGTACGTATCTCATGGGACATGTTGGCGAGGAAATTGGATTTGGCCTTATTTGCTGCATCTGCCATATCCTTTAATTCCTGCAGTTTTTTGTTGGTCTTGTAATGACCGGTAATATCAGTCAGCCAGACAAAACGGCCGCTGAAATTGTCCGTTGACAGCAATTCGGAACGGATCTCATAAATCTTGGAAAGCTCCTCGGAAACATATTCCTTAGCTGCAAACAGCTTTTTCATGGCAGGCTGTTCGGTAATGGCATTCATGGTTCCGATCTTCGGGAACAGCAGCTCAAATTCGTTGTTGTAATAAAGAATCTGATCGGAGTCCGAAACGATCAAAACTGCGCCTACATCATGGTTTAAGATTTCTTTCGTGGCAGTCTGAACGGAATCTACTGCCGGTGGCTGTTTCTTTGACAGCTTCAGATTGAAAAAAACTGAAGCGGCAAGAAGCAGAGCTAAAATAATTACCAATACGATCATAATTTTTCTTCCCTCTTCCTCTGGGATGCCCATGGAATCCCCTTGATTTTTCTATACCATATTATTATATCAAAAATAAAAATACGTGGAAATAGTCACAGGTAAAAATGGGAATAAAAAATTGCACAAAAAAACAAAAGGTTATTTGTCAAGACTGTTAAGAAATGATATACTATCGAAAAAGGGACGTGGGGAGTTCGCCGGACAGCAGCTTTATGAACGTTGTTGAACTGGGAGAGAATTGAGGCTTGATATGAAATTTGGCGAACTGACAGCCGGAACTGAGATTGATATTGAGGTCAGGATACGGCAGAATGACTGGGTGTTTCATAGTGTGGTGGAGCAGATGGTCAAGGGCATTGCACTGATGGAGCCTTTGAGCCATGAAGGAAAAGTGCTGGATTTAAGTGGAGAAGGTATATCTATCAGCGTGATCGTAAAGGATGAAGAGGATGACATACCCATGCAGTTTCGGGGATGCGCAGCTAAAAATCTGCGCATGCAGGATAAGGCTTATTTAGCCATTGCCTGCAGCCAGGAAGGAAAACGCATCAATAGGCGGGATGCATTCAGGATATTTGTAGGAGAGCAGGGAATTGCGGAAATGGCTGGCACATCCCAAAGGCTGAATGTAACAGTCAGGGATCTGAGTCTTACGGGCTTTTCCTTTGTGACGGATATCAATGAATGGAATGATGAGACTTCCGTGGTCTGGCTGAATTTTCCCGGCAGATATGGCGAGAAGATGAGGATGCAGGGTTCGGTGGTGCGGAAAAAAGAAGGAGAACAGGGACGGCTGATCATCGGATGCAGGATCTTAAAATGTGCCAATGATCTTGAGACCTATGTTTCCTTTAAACAAAGAGAAAATTTAAAGAGATTTGCTGACAAAAGAGAGTAACATCATGGAAAAGAAAAGTTTTAAAAACCCCATATTGCTGACAATCACTGCAGCTATATGGGGTTTTGCCTTTGTAGCCCAAAGTGTGGGAATGGAATATGTGGAGCCTTTCACATTTAATTGCATACGTAATTTAATTGGCGCCGCAGTTTTGGTTCCGGTGATCCTGATCCTGGGCAGGCTGGAGAAAGCCGAAGAAAAAGGAAATGCAGCCGGAGGCAGTCCCCGGGGAGAAAAAATCATGACTCTTGTGGGCGGTATATGCTGTGGCGCTCTTTTATTTATTTCCTCAGGAGCCCAGCAGATAGGAATGCAGTACACCACTGTAGGAAAGGCAGGTTTTATTACAGCGATCTATATTATTCTTGTACCCATATTGGGATTGTTTTTTAAAAAGAAGTGTGGAATCCTGGTATGGTTCAGTGTAGTCCTTGCCATGGTGGGATTTTATTTCCTGACCATGATGGGGGAGTCCTCCTTTACAAAAGGAGATGCTTATGTACTGGTATGTGCTTTTATGTTTTCGGGACATATTCTTTGTGTGGATTATTTTGCTCCCAGAGCAAATGGCGTAAAAATGGCATGTATACAGTTTTTTGTATGCGGCATTTTATCAGGAACCGCCATGTTTATAAGGGAAAACCCTTCGTTACCGGATATCTGCCGTGCATGGGGACCGATTCTGTACGCAGGTGTTTTGTCCTGCGGCGTGGGCTATACCCTGCAGATCATAGGGCAGAAGAATTTCAATCCGGCGATTGCTGCTCTGATCATGAGTCTGGAGTCCGTATTTTCTGTACTGGCAGGATGGCTGCTCTTACATGAGGCGCTTTCCGTGCATGAGGCAATAGGATGTGTTTTGATCTTTGGGGGCATCATTCTGGCGCAGATACCGAAAGAATGGTATTCCAAGAGTTAATCCCTGATCTGCCTTCCTTCTGTGTTCATGTGATAATTGTCCTTATAGATCATTTGGGAAAGAGGAACAAAGGTATATCCCATTTCTTCCAGTCTGGTGATCAGGGTGTCCAGTGCCTGGGCGGTGTATTTGGCACCGTTATGGCATAGAATGATGGAACCGTTGCCCAGGGCTTTGTGATTGCATACCCGGTCAATGATGTCGTTGGCGCCATAATCTTTCCAGTCCAGACTGTCTACATCCCACTGGATGGTATAATAGCCCAGTTCTCTGGCATTGGTTATGACATGGTTGTCATAATCGCCGTAGGGCGGGCGGAACAAAAACATTTCGTATCCGGTCAGTTCTTTTACTTTATCATGGACCTTCTGCAGCTCTTCTTTGCATTCGCTGTCGGATAACTGGGACATATTTTTGTGGTTTTCGCTGTGGTTGCCCAGATCGTGCCCGTCTGCCAGAATAGCCTTTACATCATCGGGATAGGTTTCCACCCAGCCTCCTGTCATAAAAAAAGTAACATGGACATTATGCTTTTTTAGAATTTCCAGGATCTGCCTTGTATCTTCATTGCCCCATGCTGCGTCAAAGGTCAGGGCAATTTTCTTTTCATCGGTTTCTACACAGTAAATGGGCAATTCCCTGCCATTGACGGTATTGCTTACAGTAATTTCTCCCTTCAGTTTCATGGTCAGTGCAAACAGGAATAAAAGGGCGGCAAGACAGATGCATGCTCTTTTTAAAACAGCTGTTTTATTCAAAATAAAATATCCCCATAACAATTTACTTATTTCAAATATATGTGAAAGCTTTTTTTTCATGCCTGAAAACAAGTTTTTTAAAATTTCCTATTCCTTATTTTAACAACCTCATGTAAAATAAGAAGGAAATGGGAAAGGAGAAGCTATGGGAGTTTCAAATGTTATAGAATTTAAAGATAAAATGTTATTGGAGAAAGCCAAAAAGCAGGAGAACTGGTATTTTATCCTGGACCCTCAGACCGGATGCCCTTATGTGCATGACGGCATGACGGACCTGTTTGTATCTCCGGCAGTGGTGGAAAAGGTTATCAAAGGGGACAGGCTGCATTATCAGAAGCCTATGACCGTAAAAGAATACGGACCAAAGAAGCGTACAGCCACCTTCGGAATGAATATATTTGCATATTTCTACTATCTGGGTCTGGAAAAAATCAAGGTTTTTTATGATGATGCTTTTGGAGTCCTTGCAAGGGCGGATTTTCTGCCCCCCAGGGATTACAGCGGACTGGAACCGGAAAATGTGCCTGTGGAAAATCCTGCCCTGCGCCTTGCTTTAAATGAATTTTTAGGTGAAGCGCGCTGGGAGAAACGTTATGAAGGAAAGCTGGAATTTCTCCAGAAAAAGGAAAAAGAGTTGTTTGAAATGGTAAAGACCGCAAGATTTTTAGTTCCCATGCAGCCGGCGGGGGAAGATGGCAAAGATATGGCATTTGCCAAAGCTGCCAATAACGGAAAAAATTATCTTCCGTTGTTTACCGACTGGCTTGAGTTTGGAAAAGGGTATACTAAGGATCAGTGGAAGGGTGCCATTGTAGGAATCAGGGAAGCACTGGATATTGCAGGAGAAGATGATATGGTCATTAACTTTACCTGTGAAGCCATGGTGGTTACCAAAGATGTTTTAAAGAGAATGGAGATCATCTGATAAAGGAACGGTTTCCTTTTAGAAATGCCTGTGTTATAATAAAATATACAAGTTTTAAAGGGGTATGATACCATGTTTGGATTATTAGGAATATTAGCATTGATTTTGTTGGTGGTCATTATCGTAGTGGTGATCGTAGCGGCTGTATCTGCAAGCGCTTCTGCAGCCATAGCGGATGATGACAAAGAAGAATAAGTAAAAAAGGACATAATCTGTGGCAAGAAAAATCTGTGTATAGGGCAAGAAAAACCGTCATAAGCGGAGGAATATTTTTCCTGCCCTGTACACAGATTTTTTGCGACAGGATGTTTTTGTTGCGGAAAGGAGCAAAAAATGGGATTTCCGAAAGATTTTATGTGGGGAGCCGCATCGGCTGCTTATCAGGTGGAAGGCGCATACAGGGAAGACGGTAAGGGACCGGGCATCTGGGATATGGCGTCAAGGGAGCCGGGGCATATTGCCTTTGGAGAAAGCGGCAATATAGGCTGTGATCATTATCACCATTTTAAAGAGGATGTTGCCCTGATGAAGGAAATGGGGCTGAAATACTATCGTTTTTCCATTAGCTGGCCCAGAGTGATGCCCGGGGGAACAGGTTCGGTAAATGAAAAGGGATTTGATTTTTATTCTGCCCTTGTAGATGAATTGATCGCAAACGGAATAGAGCCTCTGGTAACGCTTTTTCACTGGAATTATCCCTATGAGCTTCAAAAAAAGGGCGGGTGGCTCAATGATGAATCCCCGGAATGGTTTGCGGAATATGTAGGACAGGTTGTGGATAGACTGTCCGATAGGGTGAAATATTGGATTACCATTAATGAACCCCAGGTCTTTCTGGGATTGGGATATGGAACCGGAGAGTTTCCGCCATTTTGCAAGGCTTCACTGACAGAGCAGTTTCAGGTGGTACACCATGTGCTGTTGGCTCATGGAAAGGCAGTGCAGGTTATCCGCAGCAGAGCGAAGGTGAAACCGGTAATCGGCATGGCGCCTACAGGTCCCTGTTTTACCCCCAGGGACAATACACCGGAAGCGCTGGAGGAGGCAAGGTGTGCCAGCTTTGATTTCCATAAGGATTCCGCCCTGTTTTCCAACAGCCTCTTTGGGGACCCGGTTTTTCTGGGAGATTATCCGGACAGGGCATATGAGATATTTGAAGATGCGCCTGATATCATCAAGCCGGGAGACCTGTCGCTGATCGCCCAGTCTCTGGATTTTTATGGTGTCAATATTTATGAGAGCAAGGCAGTAAAAAAGGAGGGGACCTATCCTTCCAATTGTTATATAGGATGTCCCAAAACAAATATGGGATGGCCCATTGTACCGGAGTCGCTGTATTATGGACCTAAATTTTTGTATGAAAGATATCATAAGCCCATTTTGATAACAGAGAACGGTATGGCGGGACATGATTTTGTTTATCTGGATGGGAAGGTTCATGATCCTTACAGGATTGATTTTCTGAACCGGTATCTTTTACAGTTGAAAAAGGCTGTGGAGGATGGAGTGGAAGTGATCGGTTATATGCAGTGGTCCGTTATGGATAATTTCGAATGGGCTAACGGCTATGACAAACGTTTTGGATTGATCTATGTGGATTATGTGACCGGAGAACGGAAACTGAAGGATTCCGCTTATTGGTACAAAGAGGTTATAAAGAGGAACGGAGAGAATTTATAAGATGCAGTTTACATCTCTGGCATTTGCCGTTTTTCTGCCCATTGTTTTTATGATCTACTGGGCAGTTCCAAATAAATACCGGATGCCGCTGCTGCTTTTGGTCAGCTATGGGTTTTATATGACCTTCTCCCCGGGATATGTGGTTTTATTGCTGTGTGTATCCCTGCTTACTTATCTGGTGGGAATCTATTGCAATAAGATATGTTTCATAACTGGTGTTACTGTTCAAATTGCCCTGCTGGCATTTTTTAAGTATGCGGGATTTTTGCCGGGAATTTCGGAATCCATGGTAATTCCTGTGGGGATTTCCTTTTACATTTTTAAGGCGGTCAGTTATCTGGCGGATGTGTATAAGGGGAAGATTTCTCCTGAGAAAAAGGCAGTGCCCTTATTTTTATATTTGGCATTTTTTCCCGACATTGTATCCGGTCCCATTAACCGGGCGGATGTGCTGATCCCCCAATTAAAGGAAGAAAAAAAATTTGAATATGACAGGGCAGTTTATGGTATGCGCCTGATCCTGCTGGGGCTGTTTAAAAAGCTGCTGATCGCAGATACTCTGGCACGTTATGTGGATCAGGTATTTGCATTACCGGGTGCCTATATGGGAATCAGCTACATGATCGTTGCAGTATTTTATACCATTGAGATTTACTGTGACTTTTCGGGATATTCCGATATGGCGGTGGGAATTGCAAGGCTTTTCGGCATTGTTTCCATGGAGAACTTTAAGAGTCCTTATTTTGCAGCAAATGTAAAAGAGTTTTGGGACAGATGGCATATTTCCCTGTCCACATGGCTGAGAGATTATGTTTATATTCCTCTGGGCGGAAGCAGGAAAGGGGAAGTTAAAACATATTTTAATTTATTAACAACCTTTCTTGTAAGCGGGATCTGGCATGGAGCCAATCTGACCTTTTTGGTCTGGGGAGCCCTTCACGGAATATATCAGATGATATACCGCTTTTATAAAAAGCATTTCAAATGGAGGATACCTGGAATAGCGGGTGTTATAATAACTTTCGGGGCAGTGTGTATCGCATGGATTTTCTTCCGTGCGGACAATCTACAGGATGCCCTTTATATGATCCGGTATATGGGATACAATCTGGACCCGCTGCTTGCTTATCATAAGATGGGAATGATCAGGCAGGATTTCTGGCTGATCCTCTGTTCGGTGGGGCTGTTATGGGTTTATGATGCCGCATCATTGAAAAAAGATCTGCTTTTGGAGATGAACCGGTTAAAAGCGCCTGTCAGATGGCTGATCTACCTTGTGACAGCTTCGGTCATCCTGGCATTTCATCTGCATAATGGTGCCAGCCAGCAGTTTATTTATTTCCAGTTCTAATCATCAGTTTAAGGAGAAGGCATGAAAAAATTCATGATGAAGCTGTTGTTGTTTCTGATTTTGCTTGCTCTGACGGTAATTCCATTCAATGTATGGGTGGACCCTTATAATGTATTTCACGCAGAGAGTATCAGAGATAACGGAGTGGAGCCTAACAAAAATTACATTAAGACGAAATTTGTGTTGGACCACAAAGAGGAATATGATTCCTATTTATTCGGTTCCTCCAGAGCCGGATTTATAGATGTATCCGGACTGCCTGAGGGTAACTGGTACAATTTTTCTTACTCCGAGGGGCTTCCCCTGGAACAGTATGAAACGCTGCAGGCTTTGATTTCCCAGGGAGAGATTCCCAAACAGGTTTATCTGAGCATTGATAATATTTCCTTTTTGGTAAATCCGGCATATCATGATGGGCAGTTGTACCGGAAACCTTATCCTTATACGGGGACCATTGGAGATAAGCTCCACTTTTATACAGCTTATCTGGATACTGTTACCACTATTGAATCGCTTTCCGTGATCATGGACTATGAGGGAGATACAGAAGCGCTGAGGGAACGGATGTATTCTACTGGGTGTGAAAACTTAAACCTGGATATAACATTTGACGAAAGCAATACAAAGGCATATTGGGCAGATTATTATGAGCCCAGAATTGATGAAGCTATAGAGGAAATCCAAATGTTTAAGGACTTGTGTGACCGGTATGATATTGAACTGACTGTTTTTACCAATCCTTTATATATTACAACTTATGAAAGAGCGGTGGATAAGGGATATCTGGACTTTCTGGAGGAACTGGCACATGTGACGCCTTATTACAATTTCAGCGGTTATAATCAGATTTCCATGAACAATGATTACTATTTTGAGACCAGCCATTTTACTCCGGAGGCCGGGAATATCATTATGGATATTATGGAAAACGGCGGTGATGAGCATACGATCCGCGCCCAGGGCTTTGGTTACTATGTGACAGAAGAAAACCTGGATGATTTTATGGAGATTATCCGCCACCAGGTTTACGTAACGGGAGTTCTTGAATATAAAGGGGACTGACCAAAGCATTAGTCAATTTTCACAAAATTAAAAAATCCATAACATGGCACTGGACAAAGCTTCCGATGCCATGTTATATTTGTTTACGCACATTTCAGTGCAGTTTCTTTTCCGGGTTTTCCGGACTCAGGGCAGATCGCCCGTAATTCCAAAGATTTTATGAAAAAAGAAATGAGTTGGTGCCTATGATTGTATAAGGCTGTTTTTGTGCTACAAATTTTGCCGGATAAAAGTAATTCGGGGCAAAAGAAAAATTGAAGAAAGGAAACATTGCAAACTATGAAGAAAAGAAATGCAATCATGCACTTGGGCAGGGGACTGCTCATGGTGTTTTTAATAGGAGCCCTCTGGCTTTGGAAAGGTGCAGTGGAAGCAGAAGCATATAATTTTTCCATGACCGGAGCCGCCAGGGGCGGAACAGTTACCATTGTGCCCGCTTATGGAAATCTTCAGGTAAACGGATTTCATGATCTGGGGGGCTATGAGGTTACCTATACTATTTCCGGTGTGACATGGAATGCCTTTGACAACAGCCTTGGAGGATATTTTTATATGGGAAATCAACTGAATGTATCAGGGGGCTGCAGTTTTGGTTATCATCACTCGGGCGGCATGATCTGGGAAGATGGAGCGATCTGTCTTGGCAGTATGCCTGATGGACAGCAGATTATCCGGTGTGATGCCGATTCCGGTACTGTCAGCTGTACATTCCGGATAAACAGCTTAGAGGAGCTTCCGGCGTATATTGCTTATGGTTATCAGCCTGCGCCCAGCGCCTATCTGCATATATCCGATGAATATGGTGACAGGTTCCATATCTGGTATTATCAGGAATTGGGAAATGTGCCGGTTTCCAATATGTCAAAAGTGGATATTACAGGTCCTTCTTTAGAGGTCAGCGCAGTGCCTGTTGGAAATACTGTTCAGGTGAAAGGAAAGACATGGTCTCAAAAAGCAGCTGTGAAGGCTGTTGCCGGAGATGACCAGTCGGGACCGGGAGGAATCCGTTTCTTCCAAAATGGCATGCTGTTAAAGGAACAGACAAATAACGGAAGTGCTTCTTCCATGGAAGCGGACTATCAAGTGGTTGAAAACGGCACTTTTCAGATGCAGGCATATGACAGATTAAAAAATGAAAGCGATCTGAAAAGTGTTACTGTAAGCTGCATTGATACACAAGCACCTGTTATGAATTCTCTGGAAACAGCAGAAAAGGAATGGTGCAGAGAAAATCAAATAACAGTTGATGCACATGATACAGGATGTGGTCTGGCAGCACTTCCTTTTTCCTGGAACGACGGACCATGGACCGCAGACCGGGAACTGAAAATAAAGGAAAACGGCACATACACTTTAAAGGTCCGGGATGCTTTGGGAAATCAGATAAGTAAATCTGTAAAAGTAAACAATATAGATAATAAACCGCCTGTTATTCAATATAAACAGAAACAAAATGGAAAAACGGCAAATGTGGGAGGAATTATCTGGTCTACAGAAGCCTCATTGGAGGTAACAGTTCTTGATACATGCTCCGGCATAAAACAGATTAAGGTTTTGGACCCAATGGGAGAAGTAATAAAAATATGGGAAAACCGTGACGGCAAAGAAAAAACGAGTGTTATATTTGAAACGCCGGGGTTAGAGAGAGAAGCTTATGAAATCATTGCAGAAGATATGACAGGTAATGGCAGTAAGGAAAGCACAGGGCGTCTCTTTGTAGACCGGAATCCGCCGGTCATTCAAAAATTCCAGGCGGAAAAAACTGAAGACGGAACAGTCAGGATCGTTGTTACCGCAGAAGATAATGAGGGAGGCTGTGGACTTGCACAAAAGCCGTATTCTTTTGATGGTGGAAAGACCTGGCAGGCAGAACCTTATACAGTAATAGAACAAAACGGCATTTATCAGGTGGCGGTGAGAGATGCACTGGATCAGTGCAGCAAAGCATCACTAAAAGCAGATCTGATCAGGGAGAAGGAGGAAGAAGACAAAGATGATTCAGAAAAGGGCGGCAATGAACAGACGGTAAGCAGTAATGATGATTCCGCCGGAAAAGATACCCCTGAAGAAAAAGATGGCAGGAACTCAGTTGATACCGGTAACGGAAAAGAAACAGGAAGCTCTGGAGAAGTCAGGAAGTCAAAGATAGCTTCGCTGGTAAAAGGAGCTATGGAGAAAAGCAAGAACTTCCGCCCTTCGGTTCAAAGGAAAACCATAATGGCAGAAGAAACATTGGAAAAGCCCGAAGAAGATCAGGTGAAGGAACTTAAGCCTGAAGTTTATGAAGGTAAAGAACCGGTTCAGAAGGGTATTCTTGCAGTGCTGCTTCTGCTGTTTGCGGCAGGCTTGGTGGGATTGATACTGTATCTGTTTCTTTCCTGGCTGCGGTACAGTTGTGTTGTATATGGTATAGGAGAAAAGGAAGAAAAGATCAGATTGTGCCGTCTGCCTGTCTGCCGGCAGGATGAGGAATGGCAGATTAAGGTTCCTGATAATAAGCTGGGTACTCACGGTACAGGAAAATATCTCTTTGTATTCCATCCATCTTTTATAAAAGAAGAAGCTCCCGGTTTTGTCATGGTCTATCTTGACGGAAAAGCCCTGCGGGAACAACTGGAAGAAGAAATTTCGGTCAGTATTTAGAGTGAAAACAGGAATGGTGCGGTGAAACATTCGTTGAACAAGCCCTGTTCCCGTGTTATAATACTTCCATGAAAAATTTGGAAGGTAGCGCTGTAATGAAAGGGAAAAACGGTTTAACCATATCTATACAGAAAATCATCATTTGTATATTGGTAATTCTATCTGTCATTGCAAGCGTGACCAAAATTTTGACCGGATTTGATATTGATGAGGCCTATGCCCTTGCAATTCCTTACAGAGTCCTGCAGGGGGATAGGCTTTTTGCGGATATGTGGGAAGTCCACCAGACTTCTTTTCTGATGCCCTTTTTGTTTATGAAGCTCTTTTATATGCTAACAAGTTCTATGACAGGAGTGGTTTTGTATATGAGAGTTGTGACCACCATTGTTCATCTGGCGGTTTCCCTGCTTGTCTGGAGCTTACTGAAAAAAATATTACCAAGGCATTCCATGGCAGCTATGCTGTTGGCATTGATCTATTATAATTTCCTTCCCAAGTGGATGGTAAGCATGGATTTTTCCATGCAGCAGCTATGGTTTTTTACCTTATTTGTATTTTGCCTGTGGAAAGCGCACATATTAGACAGTTCAAGGGGCGGGGAATGGCAGAAACGGTGGCTTTTTGGAGCAGGATTGATACTGGCTCTGGATGTACTGGCATATCCGGGAATGGTTGTGGTCTATCCTGCAGCGGTGATTTTGCTTATTTGGAAAAAAGGGAAAGGAAAATGGCTGGATGTCTGCTGTCTCACAGGAGGCTGCCTCATAGCAGCTTTGATATTCCTTGGCTGTATTTTCAGCTATATGACGCCCGGAGAATTGCTGGAGGCAATTCCCAAGGTATTTATGGATGGCTCCCACCAATATGATCTGGGAACCAAGCTGGGCTTGTATGTGTCCCAATGGGCAGAGGTGCTGATACAATCGGCAATTCTTCTTGTACCGTCTCTGGCGGCAGCCTTTATCATCCGATGGATATACAGACGTATGTGCGCTGAGGAAACCTGTGGAACGCTTTCCTTTGGAATGCTGCTTTGTATAGTCTTTGAAGGTATGGTTTCAGCATTGATTGCTTTTGCAGGAATATTTGTTACCTGGGGACCTTTTCGTTTACAGGTCAGATATATCATTCAGTTTATAATGGCATTCTGCTTTTGGAAAAGCCTGTATGGAAAACAGAAAGGAGCGGCAGAGGATGTATCAGAGGATGGGTCAGGGAAGAAAAGGTGTGTAAAACAGCTGTGGATTTGGCTGTTATGGCTGTCTCTGGCAGCTTTTCTGGGAATCCTGCTGGCTTCCAATGTGGGTCCTGTTACCAGCAGTTCTTATCTGGTCATAGGCAATCTTGTATTTGTGGCATTGAGCATTCTGGCATCAGAAAAGACCGGAGCTGCCATGAAGGGGCTGGCGTATGGAGGAGCGGTCTTATTCCTGTTAAGCCTGATCATGTGCAAGGGTTATTATATGCGCAATACGGAATATGTCCCGGGAGATATATCAAAGCCCCTTGCCAAAGTGGAAGAAGGTCCGCTGGCGGGAATTTATGTGCCCACAGAGGACCAGGTGAGATATACGGATGATTATGAGACCATTCAAAGCCATACAACAGATAAAGATCAGGTGTTATTTATGGGAACAGAAGGCTTGTGCAATCTCTATGCCAACGGCAGGATCGTAATACCCACTACCATCAGCACACCGGCTTTTAATGAACAATGGGTGGATTATTTCACTCTTTATCCGGAAAAACAGCCTACAGTAATTTTTCTGGCAAAGAATACGGTAGATGACAGAAGTAAATTTTTTGTTAAAAATGAGTTTGGTATTTGGATTGCAGAACGATATGATGTAGAATGTATGGAAGAGACAGATTCTTTGTGTATTCTGCGGCTTAAAGAGCAGGGAAAATAAGAATATTGTCAAAATGGAATATAAAGGATAAAACTATAACATATGGAAATGTAAATAAGAAAAATAATGAAGCAACATGGAGAATGTAAAATGAGCTGGGAAGACAAAGTACGAAAAGTTGTACCTTATACACCGGGCGAGCAGCCCAACAGACCCAATATGGTAAAATTAAATACCAATGAATGTCCCTATCCGCCTGCACCGGGGGTCAGGAAAGCGATGGAGGAATTTGATACGGACAGGCTCCGCCTGTATCCCGATCCCACTGCGTCGGTACTGGTGGATGCACTGGCGGATTATTTTGGATTGAAAAATACGGAAGTATTTGTAGGCGTCGGTTCCGATGATGTGCTTGCCATGATCTTCATGACCTTTTTTAACGGAAAAGACCCTATTCTGTTTCCGGATATTACATATTCCTTTTATGATGTGTGGGCAGATCTGCTGAGAATACCCTATGAAAGAATGCCTTTGGATGATAATTTTCACATTAAAAAGGAAGACTATTTAAATAAGAAAAATGGCGGTATTATTTTTCCCAATCCCAATGCGCCTACGGGAGTATTGGTGGAGCCGGAATTTATTGAAGATATTCTTTCTGCTAATCCGGATGTCATTGTGGTGGCGGATGAAGCATATATTGATTTTGGCGGCAAGAGCGCCCTGCCCCTGATTCACAAATATGATAACCTGCTGGTGGTACAGACCTTTTCCAAATCCCGTGCCATGGCAGGCATCAGAATCGGCTATGCCATGGGCAATGAAAGGCTGATCAAATATTTAAATGATGTGAAATTTTCCTTTAATTCTTATACCATGAACCAGACGACCCTGGCTCTGGGAGTGGAAGCTGTCAGGGATGATGCTTATTTTAAAGAAATCGTGGGAAAAATCGTAAATACAAGGGAACGGGTGAAAAAGGAATTAAAGGAGCTGGGATTTGAGTTCCAGGATTCCATGAGCAACTTCATTTTTGCAACCCATCCAAAGTATGATGCAGCAGAGCTTTTTGAGGCGCTGCGCAGGGAGGATATTTATGTCCGTCATTTTAACGGTGAGCGTGTGAAAGACTATCTGAGGATTACCATCGGTACTGATAAAGAGATGGATACTTTGCTGGAGTTTTTGAGAAACTATATAAAATAATGAAAAGGTGGAGAAAAAGGTGAAAAATTTGATCAAGAGCATTTTGAAAGGTGCAGTAATCGGTTTGGCAAATATTATTCCCGGTGTCAGCGGCGGAACCATGGCAGTTTCCATGGGAATTTATGACAAGCTGATCCATTGTGTAACCCATATTTTTAAAGAATTTAAAAAGAGTATTCAGTTTCTGATCCCTATCGGCATCGGTATGGTGGTCGCCCTTGTGGGGTTAAGTTTTGTGATTGAAGCAGCTTTTGCCCATTTTCCGGCACAGACCAATCTGTTGTTTATCGGTCTCATTGTGGGAGGGCTTCCTGCCATTGCCAAAAAGGTAAAAGGAAACACCATCCGTCTTTCCCATATTGTGGCAGCAGTTTTGTTTTTTGCCCTTGTAGTTGGTATGGCGGCAGTGGGCGAAGGGAAAGGCAACAGTGCAGATTTATCCTTCAGTGTATTGAATGTGGTAAAATTGTTTGGAGTAGGCGTTATCGCCTCCGCAACTATGGTAATTCCCGGTGTCAGTGGTTCCATGATCCTGATGCTCATGGGTTATTATCAGCCAATCATTGAAACGATCAGCACTTTTTTCCGCGCACTGGTAGCTTTTGATGTTCCTGTATTATTGCAGTGCTGTGGTGTTTTGATCCCTATGGGAATCGGCATTGTTGTGGGAATTGTTGTGATCGCAAAACTGATCGAGATCATATTTGAAAAATGTCCATTGCTGGCTTATTGGGCGATCATCGGTCTGATCGTGGCGTCTCCTTTTGCCATCATCCTCATGAGTCAATTCGGCACTATCAGCATTGTCACAATATTGACCAGCGCAGTTACCTTTGTTTTGGGATTTATGGGTGCAAAACTGTTAGGTGAAGAGTAAACCAAAGATAACGGAGGCAGGGGATGGAAAGCTACAGCGGATTCGCAGGTGTATATGATCTTTTTATGGATGATGCACCCTATGAAGACTGGGGCAGATTTGTCAAAGACAGCTTAAAGGGGCATAAAATAGAGTCTGGCCTGGTGCTGGACTTAGGGTGCGGGACAGGAACACTTACGGAATATCTGGCAAAAGAAGGATATGATATGATCGGCGTGGATAATTCTTATGATATGCTGGATATTGCCATGGAGAAAAAAGAAAAGTCCGGTCTGGATATTTTGTATCTGTGCCAGGATATGAGAGAGTTTGAACTGTATGGAACGGTGGCTGCCATCATCAGCATTTGTGACAGTATCAATTATATTACTGAGCCGGAGGAGCTTTTGACAGTATTCCGGCTTGTGAATAATTATCTCGATCCGGAAGGGCTTTTCCTCTTTGATTTTAACACGGATTATAAATACCGGGAGATCATTGGGGACAGGATTATTGCGGAAAACAGGGAAGAAGGCAGCTTTATCTGGGAAAATGATTATGATGAGGAGAGCCGGATCAATGAATATGATCTGACTGTTTTTAAACCGGCAGAAGGCGGTCGTTTATTTGAAAAAATAGAAGAAGTCCATTACCAGCGGGGATATACCCTGGAAGAAATGCAGGATATCATAGAAAAGGCGGGGATGGTCTTTGAAAAGGCTATGGATGCGGATACTCACGGAGAAGTGAATGAAAAAAGTGAACGCATCTATGTTTTTGCAAGAGAAAAAGGAAAGAGTGGACAGATATGAAGGATTATATTGTAAGGGCAACGGCAAAGGATGCACAGATCCGGGCTTTTGCCGCAACCACCAGAAATCTGACAGAATATGCCAGAAATGCACACGGGACAAGTCCGGTGGCAACGGCGGCACTTGGCAGACTGTTGACCGCAGGCGCCATGATGGGGACTATGTTAAAGGGAGAAAAAGATCTTTTGACCTTGCAGATCAAGGGAGACGGTCCCATGCACAAAGTGACGGTAACAGCGGATTCTTCGGCAAGAGTTAAGGGGTATGTGGATATTCCTGATGTGATGCTGCCGCCTAATGCTCTCGGCAAGCTGGATGTAGGCGGAGCAATAGGAAACGGTATGCTGACGGTTATCAGGGATCTGGGATTAAAAGAACCCTATGTTGGACAGACTATTTTGCAGACCGGAGAAATCGCTGAGGACCTGACCTATTATTTTGCCACCTCCGAGCAGATCCCATCTACAGTAGGACTGGGTGTACTTATGGAGAAAAACAATACTGTTAAGCAGGCTGGAGGATTTATTATCCAGCTCATGCCTTTTGCACAAGAGGAAACCATAGAGCAGCTGGAAAGCAATCTGGCGAAGATCACCTCTGTGACATCTATTCTGGATGAGGGAAAGACACCGGAAGAAATGCTTGCCGTTTTGCTGGATGGGATGGATGTGGAAATTACGGATACCATTCCTACGGAATTTTATTGTAACTGTGATAAAAAACGAATCGAAAAGGCGATCATCAGCATCGGAGAAAAGGATATCCGGGAGATGATAGACGAAGGTAAGGAGATCGAAGTAAAATGTCATTTCTGCAATAGCGCTTATACCTTTTCGGTAGAAGAACTGAAAGCCTTATTAAAGAAAGCAAAACATAAATAACATAAATAATTATCAGTAACAGGATAAAATCAGTAAGAGAATCATGGAGGAACCATATGCAGAACGGGTTTATCAAAGTGGCGGCGCTGACCCCTCATATCAGAGTGGCTGACCCCATTTATAATGCGGAACGAATTTGTGAATGTATTGATGAAGCGGAGGCGAATAAAGCCAAGATCATGGTATTTCCGGAGCTTTGTATTACGGGATATACCTGTCATGACCTGTTTTTGCAGGAACGTTTGCTGGAAGAAGCAAAACGTGCCTTGATGATCATTGCGGCACATACGGACGGAGTGGATGCTCTTGTATTTGTGGGACTGCCGCTGGAACGGGAAAACCGCCTGTATAATGTGGCAGCCGTGATCAATTGCGGAGAGATCATGGGTTTTGTACCAAAGACCTTTATTCCGGCTTATGGAGAATATTACGAGACAAGGCATTTTGCGGCGGGAAACCGGATTCCGGTCATGATGGATTTTGACGGGGAGGAAATTCCTTTCGGAACCAATCTTTTATTTACTTCCGATGCCATTGAGGGATTGTGTGTGGCATGTGAAATTTGTGAGGATATCTGGGTGGCTGATCCCCCCTCTACGGCACATGCTATTGCAGGAGCCAATGTTATTGTGAATCTGTCCGCTTCCAATGAGATCGTTGGAAAGGATGAATACCGTAAGATGCTGGTGGAATCCACAAGTGCAAGGCTGATCTGCGGTTATATATATGCTAATGCAGCTGAAGGTGAAAGCACTCAGGATGTGGTATTCGGCGGACATAATATCATTGCAGAGAACGGCACGGTTCTGGCGGAAGTAAAGAAATTTACCTGTGAGAATATTTATACGGATCTTGATATACACAGACTGCGTTCTGAAAGAAGGCGCATGAACAGCTATGCGGCTGTCAGCGACAGGGAATATATGATGGTGCCTTTTGCCATTGTGAGAGAGGAAACGGTTCTTAACAGAACCTTTGCAAAACAGCCTTTTGTGCCTCAGAATAAGGAAAAACGCCGGATCAGATGTGAGGAAATCTTATCCATCCAGTCTTTCGGATTAAAGAAACGGCTGGCACATACCCATGCAAAGACTGCTGTTATCGGTATTTCCGGGGGATTGGATTCAACTCTGGCACTGCTTGTTACTGCCAAGGCATTTGATCTGCTGGGACTTGACCGAAAGGGGATCAAGGCTGTTACCATGCCCTGTTTCGGAACTACGGACAGGACTTATGATAATGCCTGCCGGTTGTCAGAAATACTGGGGGCAGACCTGATGGAAGTGGACATTAAGGAAGCTGTAAGAATACATTTCAGGGATATCGGACAGGATGAATCCTGTCATGATGTGACCTATGAAAACGGCCAGGCAAGGGAACGTACCCAGGTGCTTATGGATATTGCCAATAAAACAGGTGGATTGGTCATCGGAACAGGAGATATGTCGGAGCTGGCTCTGGGATGGGCGACCTATAACGGAGACCATATGTCCATGTATGGAGTAAATGCAGGAGTCCCCAAAACCCTGGTGCGCCATCTGGTGCATTTTTATGCTGATACCTGTGGGGATGATAAATTAGAAAAAATCTTGCAGGATGTGCTGGATACACCCGTAAGCCCGGAGCTTTTGCCGCCGGAGGACGGAAAAATCTCACAAAAGACGGAAGATCTGGTGGGACCTTATGAACTCCATGACTTCTTCTTATACTATATGCTTCGCTGCGGATTTTCTCCCATGAAAGTATTCAGACTTGCTTTGTCCGCATTTGCAGAGGATTATGATGCAGAGACGATCTATCACTGGCTTGAGACCTTTTACCGCAGATTCTTTGCCCAGCAGTTTAAACGTTCCTGTCTGCCAGACGGACCAAAGGTGGGAAGCGTTGCGGTATCTCCCAGAGGGGATCTGCGCATGCCTTCCGATGCCTGTGGAGATATCTGGCTTGAGGAACTGGAAGAATTACATGTTATTTTGGGAAACCTTGGCGGCTGACGCTTTATCCAAAGAAGTCTGTATTGCCTGAAGCAGTGCCTGTGAAGTATAACGGCTTTCCTCATCATAGGTAATGTTGGAAAGCTCCACTCCTTCATAGATCTGTCCGGCAATGGAATCAAATGCCGGTTCCACCAGCGGGAACATGGTGGTGATCGTTTCGTTGATATTCACAAGGCGTACGGAATTAATATGGTTTTCATCTACCACAACTTCCACATCAATGACATTGTTATTAAGGGTCAGTGAGGTTGTATAGACGCCGGGCACATAGGAAGCCTGTGCCATTGTTTCCATGGCTTCATCGGAATCCTTTTTGCCGAACATATAAACGAGCAGGATGATAAATAAAATTGCCAGTGCCGCAAAAATAGCAGTGTATATTAATTCTTTCATGTGAAGGACAACGATTTTGGTTTTATTTTGCATGGAAAACTCCTTTGGTAGTTCATTTGTATAACTTATGAAGAAGAATGGGAATTATGACAGGAAGTTTTGGAATTGACAAAGCGGCAGGCATGTTGTTATGATAGGAAAGAACAAGGGCGTTCTTCTATAGGGGAAGAATGCCCTTTTGTGATTGAACAGGAGGGATTGTTGAAATGAAGAAATATACAAGAGAAGACGTGATCCGTATGTGTGAAGATCAGGATGTGGAATTTATCCGTCTGCAGTTTACGGACATTTTTGGTACCTTAAAAAATATTGCGGTAACCATCAGCCAGCTGGAAAAAGCGCTGGATAATAAATTTATGTTTGACGGAGCCGCCATAGAAGGATTTGTAAGGGATCAGGAATCGGATATGTATCTGTATCCTGATTATGACACCCTGGAAGTATTTCCATGGAGACCCCAGCAGGGAAAAGTGGCAAGGCTGATCTGTGATGTATACACTCCTGATGGAAAGCCTTTTGAAGGAGATCCCAGATATGTGCTGAAAAAAGCCGTAAAAGAAGCTGCAGATATGGGGCTTACATTAAATGTGGGACCGGAGTGCGAATTCTTTTTGTTCCATACGGATGAAACAGGAAATCCTACCACAGTTACTCATGAACAGGCGGGCTACTTTGATCTCGGACCTGTGGATCTGGGAGAAAATGCCAGACGTGACATGGTATTAACACTGGAAGAAATGGGATTTGTCATCGAATCTTCCCACCATGAGGTATCACCGGCACAACATGAAATTGATTTCCGTTATGATGACGCTTTGGTGACTGCAGACAATATTATGACCTTTAAACTGGCGGTTAAGACCATCGCCAAACGCCATGGACTTCATGCAACCTTTATGCCAAAGCCCAAGGCAGGCTGTGATGGTTCCGGCATGCATCTGAATTTTTCCTTGATGAAAGACGGGAAAAACATTTTTGCGGATGAAACAGATGAGTCAGGACTTAGCAAAGAAGCCTATTATTTCATTGGAGGATTGATGGAGCATATAAAAGGAATGACTGCTGTTTTTAATCCCCTGGTAAATTCTTATAAGCGTCTTGTTCCCGGATATGAGGCGCCGATCTATACTGCATGGAGCAGTAAAAACAGAAGTCATCTGGTCCGTATTCCGGTTACAAGAGGGGAGGATACCAGAATTGAATTGAGAAGTCCGGACCCGGCGGCAAATCCTTATCTTGCCATTGCTGTTGCTCTGATGGCAGGGCTTTCCGGCATTAAAAATAAAATCGAGCCTCCAAAAAGTGTGGACTGTAATGTACTGGACCTGACAGAAGATGAGAGGAAGGCTGCAGGTATAGAAATGCTGCCGGATAATCTGTTCCAGGCAATCGAAGCGTTTCAGGCAGATCCTTTTATGAAAGAAGTTCTGGGAGAGCATGCATATAACAAATATATTGAAAATAAAGTAAAGGAGTGGAATGAATATAAAGCTCAGGTTTCCGAGTGGGAGGTGGACAAATATTTATACAGATACTGATCCTGCTGTGAAAGTATAAAGCCATAGAAGCTATATACAGGCACAGATAGGAGGTGAACGTGTGACCAGTATTATTGTAGCTCTTCCAAAGGTGGATGATGCGAAGAATATGAAAAATCTGCTGGTTAGAAGCGGTTATTCCGTTACAGCAGTCTGTACTTCCGGAGCACAGACTCTGGCACAGGCGGATGATCTCAATGACGGCATTGTCATTTGTGGATATAAGCTGGCAGATATGCTCTATTCTGAGTTGCACGACAATCTTCCACAGGGATTTGAAATGCTTTTAATGGCATCCCAGAGATTTTTGATGGAGTGCCGGGACAAGGATATCGTATGTCTGTCCATGCCGTTTAAGATGAATGACCTGATCAATACAGTAGAGATGATGAGCAGTTCCATTGCTTATAAGCGGCGAAAGCGGAGGGAAAGACCTAAGCAGAGAAATCCTGAGGAGATTGCGCTGATCAACGAAGCAAAGCTTTTGCTGATGAATCGTAATAACATGACGGAAGAAGAGGCACATAGATATATACAAAAGACCAGTATGGATAACAGTACCGGAATGGTGGAAACGGCTCAGATGGTATTGGCTGTTATGAGATAAAGAATTAGGGGATTCTTTCGAGAGTTTTTAGTTGGAGGATATTATGAAATTTACAAAAATGCACGGCTGTGGAAATGATTATGTGTATGTCAACGGTTTTGTGGAAAAAATCGAAGACAAACCTGCTTTTGTAAGAATGGTCAGTGACAGACACTTTGGCGTTGGCGGAGATGGAGCGATTTTTATCAATCCTTCAGAAGAAGCAGATTTTGAAATGGAAATGTATAATGCAGACGGAACCCGCGCAGAGATGTGCGGTAATGGCATCCGCTGCGTTGGGAAATATGTGTATGATAAGGGACTTACGGATAAAACCCAGGTCAGCATTGCCAGCTTTGGCAAAGTAAAATACCTGGATCTGAATGTGGAGAACGGAGCCGTAAGCACTGTCAGGGTAAATATGGGTGCACCCATTTTAACGGCAAAGGAAGTGCCGGTCATCAGCTCCATGGAACAGTCTGTTGATGAGCCTGTTGTTGTTAATGGGAAAGAATATCGCATGACTTGTGTTTCCATGGGAAATCCCCATGCAGTGGTGTTCATGGACCATGTGGCAGATCTGGATATTGCCGCTGTGGGACCGTCTTTTGAAAATCATGAAGTTTTTCCCAACAGGACAAATACGGAATTTGTAGAGGTTGTGGACAGAAATCACGTAAATATGCGTGTCTGGGAGCGTGGAACGGGAGAAACCCTTGCATGCGGAACCGGATGCTGTGCTACGGTAGTGGCATGTGCTTTAAATGGATTGACGGAAAATAAAGTTGTGGTAAAGGTGCTGGGCGGAGAGATTGAAATTGAATGGGACAGAGAAGAAAATCTGGTGTATATGACAGGTCCGGCGGCAACGGTATTTGAAGGAGAGATCTAAGACATAGACTGGCGGGGATAAAGAGTTAAAACATATCAGAAAGAAATAATTTTAATTACATTACATATAAAGGAGAGAATGGACATGTTTAAGATTAATGACAATTATTTAAAATTGCCGGGAAGTTATTTGTTTTCTACTATCGGAAAGAAGGTCAATGCATATGCGCAGGCTAATCCGGATAAGAAGATCATCCGGCTGGGAATCGGGGATGTAACACAGCCTTTGGCTCCTGCCATTATTGAGTCGCTGCACGGTGCTGTTGATGAAATGGGGAAGGCAGAAACATTTCATGGATATGCACCGGACCTGGGATATGAGTTTTTGAGAAATGCCATTGCGGAAAATGATTATAAGGCAAGAGGATGTGATATTGCGCCTGATGAAATTTTTGTATCCGATGGGGCAAAGTGTGATTCCGGCAATATTCAGGAGATTTTTGCAACAGATAATAAGATTGCTGTCTGTGATCCGGTTTATCCTGTTTATGTGGATACCAATGTTATGGCAGGAAGGACAGGCACTTATGATCCTGCAAGCGAGACATGGAGCGATGTGATCTATATGCCTTGTACGGCAGAAAATAATTTTGCACCGGAATTGCCAAAGGAAGTGCCGGATATTATTTATCTCTGTTTTCCCAATAATCCTACAGGGTCTACCATTACCAAAGCGCAGCTTCAGGAGTGGGTGGATTATGCCAATAAAAACGGCTCTGTGATCATTTATGATGCGGCTTACGAAGCATATATTTCAGAGGAGGACGTGCCTCACAGCATTTATGAGTGTGAAGGTGCAAGAACCTGTGCCATTGAACTGCATTCCTTTTCAAAAAATGCCGGATTTACAGGCGTGCGCTTAGGTTATACGGTTATCCCCAAAGACTTGAAGTGCGGGGATGTGATGCTGCACTCCCTGTGGGCAAGAAGACACGGAACCAAATACAACGGTGCGCCTTATATTGTACAGCGTGCCGGCGAAGCTGTTTATTCTCCTGCCGGAAAAGAGCAGCTGGCAAAACAGGTTGCATATTATATGAATAATGCAAAATACATCTTAAATGGACTGAAAGATGCAGGTTACAGCGTTTCCGGCGGTGTCAATGCGCCTTATATCTGGTTAAAAGCCCCGAACGGCATGACAAGCTGGGAGTTCTTCGATTATCTGCTGGAGAAGGCAAATGTGGTGGGTACGCCGGGATCAGGCTTCGGACCCAGCGGCGAGACCTATTTCCGTCTGACGGCATTTGGTTCTTATGAAAATACGGTGGAAGCTATTAAGAGGATCAAGGCATTGTAAGATAATGCATTGGTAAATTATGAAAAAGAATATTTTTGACAGTTTCAAAGATATGATTTTCCCCACAGGTCAGTATGAACTGTGGGGATTTTTTACAGTTAAAAACTGTGATGTAATAAAAGAGCTGAGTGGGAAAAGAATGGCAATACGACAGTTTTATTTAATAGTCATTGTGATACAACTCCTTATATGTTAAAATTTGTTGAACAAAAAGTTCAGTAAAAAGTATATAAAAATGAACCATAAATTAAGGCGGTATCAACCGTATCTACTATGAGGACGAAAGGGGAACACAATGGAAGACCAGATTTTTGACCGGTGCATGGAGCGCATCCGGCAGGGCGATAAAGAGGCTTTGAAGGAAATATATATTGCCTATGCAGGATTTTTGTTCCATTTGATTCTTGGAATACTTGGAAACCGGGAAAATGCAGAGGATGTGACCAGTGAGTTTTTTATTAAGCTGTGGGATATTGCGGACAAATATGTGCCGGGAACAGGGCACAGGGCATGGCTTAGCAGGATTGCCAGAAATATGGCAATCGATTATCTCAGGGCGCACCGGCGGGAGATTCCCGTAGATACAAGTGAATGGGACTTTGAGAATGCGGTCTCCGAACAGGGAAAGTCCGGTGATGGAAAAAGTATAGGAAATCCCATGGTATCTGCCGGAAAGGATGAAGGCAGGGATTCCACGGCGGAGGAAGCGGTTTCCAATATGAGCATTCAGGAGGCGTTGGATAGGCTGAAGCCTGCGGAACGGGAAATTGTCCATTTAAAGATCATAGGTGATCTGACATTTGAAGAAATATCAAAAACATTGGAAGTTCCTATGGGAACTGTTACCTGGCGATACAGGGAAGCTATTAAAACATTAAGGAGGTGTGGCTATGAAGCGTGATTTTCATGAAGAATATCAAAACTATATAGAGTCCGATATGCCCGATCTGTGGTCCCGCATCGAGCCAAACCTTAAAAATAAAAAAGAAATGGATACTGTGACGGCAGCGGAAACGGATGCCGGAAAACAGTATGAAAAAGTCATAAATGAAAATGACGGACACAAAGATCGTGAGAAAAGGAAACGAAAAACTATTTACATTATGAGAGCATCAATTTCTGTGGCTGCCTGTCTGTGTGTTCTGGTCATTGGTATGAGAGCCATGCAGATGCACAGTAAGTCAATGGACAATGCAGCTATAACAGAAGAAATGTATGAACCGGAAGCGTCTGCCTGTGGAGAAACAGCCGCTGAAAGTCCGGAGGAATATGCAGAAGAGGCAGAAGACTATATGTTTGACTCGGCGGACGATGGAGTGATGGCAGAGGAGCGTACAGAGGAATCCATGGAAGAAGCAGTACAATGGAATGGAGAAACTGAAACGGACAGCACAGAAAAGACGGATACCTTAAACTACGATAGTGATAGCCAGGGGGAAGCATTGGAAATACAGAGGGCAACCCTTACTAAAATATCTGTAGCATCTGAAACCATGCAGGAAAAAGGCTATGTATATACCTATACATTCCGGTTGGAAGATAACAGCACTCTATTGGTTTATCTCACAGGGGAACAGTGTGACAGTCTGGAAGAACAAAACATAAGTATTGAAAGAAAAGCAGCATATTCCCTGGTGGTGGTTCCGGCGGGAAGTCAGGGCGAGCAGGAAGATCCTGCCGTGGGAGAATGTTTTTTACAAAAAATTGAAAAATTACCATAAATAAGCAAAAGCTCTTCCGTATCTATACTATAAGACAATAAAACACGAAATATCCGTGTAATGTGCCGGGGTATAGCAAAGGAGGAGCTTTTTTATGAAGAAATCAACAGAAGAAAAAGAGAAAATTTTGAGAAAGAGAAGGGGGAGGATCAATATGAAAAGAGGAGTTATGGGGAAAAAAGGTCTGGTAATTTTGTTGACGGCATCTGTTCTTGCAAGCTTACTTGCAGGCTGTGGATCTGCTGAAGAGGCACCTGCAAAGGACTCTTATGGAGAGGAGACGGAAATGGAAGAACCTGCAGAGGAATATGTGCAGGATGGTTATTATGAAGCACCGGCAGGAGAAGAATGGGACAGCATGACAGATTCTTATGCAGCAGAGTCGGCAGTTACCAATGGCTATGCAGATGATTGCGGTCCCATACGGGATTATTGTTACGAGCCAAATAGTGAAGAATATGAAAAGGAAGAAGAGAACGGATTTTATATTACCACAGCACAGCCCTTGTCCACTTTTTCGGCAGATGTGGATACTGCATCCTATGCTAATATCCGCAGAATGATAGAAGACGGTTATACATTGGATGAGATCAATCCTGATGCAGTTCGAGCTGAGGAGTTTATCAATTATTTTTCTTATGACCTGAAGTATCCCAAAAAAGGAGAGATGTTTGGGGTGACAACAGAGATCAGCCCCTGTCCATGGAATGAAGAACATCATCTGATGATGGTGGGAATGCGCACTGAGGCAATTGATATGAGTGAAGCGCCTGACAGCAATCTGGTATTTCTTCTGGATGTTTCCGGTTCTATGTCTGATGATGATAAATTGCCGCTGCTACAGGAATCCTTTAAAGAACTGGTAAATGAACTGGGTGAAGATGATAAGGTATCCATTGTTACCTATGCCAGCGGTGTAGAAACAGTTTTAAAAGGAGCTAAAGGAAGTGAAAAGGATAAAATCTGTCAGGCGATCGATGAATTATATGCCAGCGGCGGAACCAATGGAGAAGGCGGCATTCAGAGAGCATATCAATTAGCAGAAGCTAATTTTATTAAGGGTGGTAACAACCGTGTGATCCTTGCTACAGACGGGGATCTGAATATCGGAGTTTCCCAGCCGGATGAACTGGAAAAGCTCATAGAAGAAAAAAGAGACAGCGGCGTTTACTTATCCGTATTGGGATTCGGAACAGGAAATATCAAAGATAACAATATGGAACGGCTTGCAGACTGCGGAAACGGAAATTATGCCTATATCGATTCCTTATTTGAAGCTAAAAAAGTGCTGGTAGAGGAAATGGGTTCCACATTGGTTACGGTTGCGGAAGATGTGAAACTGCAGGTGGAATTTAATCCGGCTACGGTCAACGCTTACCGCCTGATCGGTTATGAAAACAGAATGTTGGAAGCAACGGATTTTAATGATGATACCAAGGATGCGGGAGAGATCGGCGCAGGACATACGGTAGTGGCACTTTATGAGATCATTCCCACAGGCAGCCAGGATGAAATTACTTTAAAATATCAGAGCGGAAAAGATGATGAAGATAAAGAAGATATACTTTACGATGATGAATTTGCAACAGTAAAAATCCGTTATAAGGAGCCGGGGCAAAATGAATCTCAGTTAAAATCCTATGTGGTGGATGAAGGAGACTGGAGCAAAAATCCCAGTGATGACTATGTATTTGCATCTCTTGCTGCGGAATTTGCCATGATCTTATCTGACAGCCCTAACAAAGGGAATGCTACTCTGGAAGGAATTATGGAGACTTATTCCAAACTGGATATTGATGATGAATATAAAGAGGAGTTTTACTATCTGGTCAAGATGATGGCAAAGAGACAATAACATTCAGGAGACAGATTGATGAAAAAAAGAGGTAAAATAACCCTGTGTATAGGTGCAGCCATTATTTTATGCTGGGTATTGCTTATGGGTATAGACTGTTTTCGTCTGATGAATTCAATAGATTCAATGGATTCGTTGGAAAAACCTTTCATTACAGTAAGTGAAAGAAAAGAAGAATCGTTCTTTGACGTTATTTATGGAGATGTTGAAATAATCAAATATACAGGTTTGGGGTATTCCATAGAGTATGAATACTTTAAAGGAAGTTATATTTGGGATGCAGAAAGCGGTCTGGAAAAACATGTTGAGAATGAAAGCATCAGCATTTATAGTGTTGAATTCAGGTTGTTTGATAAAATTATAATATGGGATTCCGGAATAAAGTAAATAACCGTTTATTTTCCCATGTCTGGATTGTATTGAAGTCCGGCGGAATTATGAAATCAGATAAAATACCCACCTTTAAATGAATGACTACAAAGGTGGGTATTTTTTACGCGATGAAAATAAATTGAAGAAGTAAAAGAGGTATGATAAAATTTTTCTATAAATTTTTTTGAAAATTTATAAAAAATTAATATTAGGAGGTTAGCTATGATGAAAAGAAAAGTTTGGATAGCAGCAAAATTATTGTCTTTATTTTTGTTTGCAATGATACTTTCAGTTATGTTTGGCAACGTAACGTTTGCTGTGGGGGCTGATGAAATTGAAACTGAAGATGAAGCTGCATATGTAGGAAGTGTCAGTATAAGAGATGAAGCAACAGGGGAAATATTTGAAATTCCCATGACACAGATGGAACAAAATGTACAGTTAAGCGCATATCATGATGATGGAACTGTTACGGAAACATATGAGGCAATTATTGCGATCAGTAAAGACGGAACTGCAAGCTATGTGGATCGTGTGCCTCCTATAACGAGATCGGAATCAACAGGTTCTGATTCAAATACATATTGGAAAGCATCTATTACCATAACATATTCTGTTAATGCGTCAACAGCCAGCTTAACTAAAGTATCTGGTTATTGGTCGCAATTAAGAGGAAATACCACTTTGTCAAATAGAAAAGTGTACTATGCCATTAATGCAGGGACTTCAGGCTACAGTGATACGAAAACACCTGCATCAAATACCTTTTCTTATAATACAGGTTTTGGAACAGTCAGCTCCAGCCGGTTATATGCTATCGGAGCTAATTCCAGTGCAACCATAACCACAGAGGCCGGTTTGCAATTATCAATAACAGCAAATGTTGAAAAACGATATACCAGCTGATGATTCGGATGACGGGAGGTTTCTATGAAGAAAATATTAAAAGTTCTGTTTTTAGCAATGGCTTTAATTTTTTTATGCGCATGTAGTAAAAAGGATGCTGAAGAAAGCAGTGAGCAGATATCAGAAAAGGATTGGAATGTATATATTTATTCCAAAACAGATACAGGAAGTCAATCCCAATCAAATGTTTACTCTGTTTCAAGTGAAAAGGAACTGGAAGATTTGTTAAAAAATGCCGGTTTTGAAATGCAGATTCCATCGTATGTTCCGGATGGATATCAGTTTGAAAGCGCCAGTCTTTCTTATTACATCACAAAAGAGATTCTGGAACAGTCAGAGGTTACAGAGAATGAGACCAAAGACGGACAGATTACCTATGAGTACATTCTTCCGCAAGAGGTGCTGGCACAGGTTGATGGTTTTTGGATCACCTATAGAGACCAGGATGGGAATATGCTGGAAATACAGGTGGAGTATGTGGAAAATATGGCTTTGGATACGGGAAACCTTGATTTTCAGGAACTAAAGGTTGAAAATTTTGATCTGGCGAGGGAAGGTGTCTGGGAGAAGCAGTATCTGGGAGAATTTTTCCGTGAGACGGAGCCGATCTATGAATATGATGGAGATTCAGAAAGAAAAATGAATTGTATCTTCGTGCGGATATCCATGACAGATATGGAAAATGAGCAAATAGCTGAAATTGCAGAAAGTATGTAAGAGAAGGATGGTCTATTCTTTTATAAAAGCATTATAAAACCTTAAGATGCTTGCAAAAACCCCGTAAGTATGCTACTATTTTTCCAGACAAATTGCGGTAGTAGAGACAAATATGTGTTTCATCATGCGGGTGATGCCGTGATCGGGAAAAGAATTCGCCCCGGGACAAAGTAATATTTGTCCCGGGTTTTTATATGCTGGCAGATTCTTTGGGATGAACACAAAATATGTTCTCAAACTGATAGAGTGAAAGCAATGAGCCGGATAACTGGGAAACAGATGTTTGGCGAATGCAAAAATGATCATGGTCTTGTATCTATGATGGAAAGGACGTAATAAAATGGCTAATGTAATTACAGATGAAACGATCGATTACGTAGGAATTCTTGCCAAGCTGGAGCTGTCTGACGAGGAAAAAGAGCAGGCGAAAAAAGATATGGCTTCCATGCTTGACTATATTGACAAATTAGGCGAGTTGGATACCACAGGGGTTGAGCCTATGAGCCATGTTTTTCCTGTCAATAATGTATTCAGGGAAGATGTGGTAACAAACGGAGACGACAGGGAAAATATCATCAAAAATGCTCCGGAAGAAAAAGAGGGCATGTTTGTTGTGCCCAGCACATTTTAAGGAGGGCTGCAGGAAATGGATATTTTGGATTTATCGGCTGTAGAGCTTGCAGCAAAAATAAAAGCAGGGGAAGTAACTGCGGTGGAAGCCACGGAAGCGGTACTGGCACAGATAGAAAAAAGCGAAGAAGCGCTGAACTGCTATGTGACCTTAGATAAAGAGGGAGCATTAAAGAAAGCGGAAGAAGTGCAGAAAAAAATTGAAGCAGGAGAACTGACAGGACCTTTGGCAGGTGTTCCCGTTGCCATTAAGGACAATATGTGTACGGAAGGTATGCTGACTACCTGTTCTTCTAAGATATTAGGAAACTTTATCCCCACCTATACGGCAGAGGCTGTCATCAATCTGGAGAAGGCGGGAGCCGTTATTTTGGGTAAAACGAATATGGACGAGTTTGCCATGGGTTCCACAACGGAAACCTCTGCATTCGGAGCTACCAAAAACCCCTGGAATACAGACCATGTACCGGGCGGTTCTTCCGGCGGGTCTGCGGCAGCAGTTGCGGCAAATGAGTGTTTTTATGCACTGGGTTCCGATACAGGCGGTTCCATCCGCCAGCCCGCATCCTATTGCGGCGTAGTGGGAATGAAACCTACCTACGGTACGGTTTCCCGTTACGGACTGATCGCTTATGGTTCTTCTTTGGATCAGATCGGACCTCTTTGTAAGGACGTGACCGACTGTGCGACGATTTTGGAAACTATCGCATCCCACGATCTGAAGGATTCTACCAGCGTGGAAAGAAAAGACACAGACTTTACTTCAGCTTTGGTAGATGATGTAAAGGGCTTGAAGATCGGAATTCCCAAAGATTATTTCGGAGAAGGCCTGGATGCAGATGTAAAAGAAAAAGTGTTAGCTGCGGCTAATTTGTTGAAAGAAAAAGGTGCTGTGGTAGAGGAATTTGATCTTTCCTTAGTGGAATATGCCATTCCTACTTATTACACCATTGCGGCGGCGGAAGCAAGCTCTAACTTAGAGCGTTTTGACGGTGTAAAATACGGTTTCCGTGCCGAGGATTGTGATGAGCTGCACCAGATGTATAAGCGCAGCCGTTCCCAGGGCTTCGGACCGGAAGTAAAACGCCGTATTATGTTAGGCTCCTTTGTACTGAGTTCCGGTTATTATGATGCTTATTATTTAAAGGCTTTGAGAGTAAAGGCATTGATCAAGAAAGCATTTGATGAGGCGTTTGCCAAATATGATATGATCTTAGGTCCCTGTGCACCTACCACTGCACCTAAGATCGGTTCTTCCTTATCCGATCCCATTAAGATGTATCTGGGAGATATTTATACCATTTCCGTCAATCTGGCGGGACTGCCGGGCATCAGCGTACCATGCGGCGTGGACAAAAACGGTCTGCCTATAGGCTTACAGCTGATCGGCGACTGCTTTAACGAAAAGAAAATCATTCAGGCTGCTTACTCCTATGAGCAGGCAAGAGGTAAATTTTCACTTGCAAAGGAGGGCAAATAAATGGCAAAACAGTATGAAACCGTCATCGGTCTGGAAGTTCATGTAGAGCTTGCTACCAAAACCAAAATATTCTGCGGCTGTTCCACCGCATTCGGCGGAGAGCCCAATACCCATACCTGCCCGGTCTGTACCGGTATGCCGGGGTCCCTTCCGGTGTTAAATAAACAGGTACTGGAATATGCCATTGCAGTAGGTCTTGCTATCAACTGTGATATTACCAGAAACTGTAAGTTTGACAGAAAGAATTATTTTTATCCCGATAACCCTCAGAATTACCAGATTTCCCAGCTCTATCTGCCCATCTGCCGTAACGGTTATGTGGAGATCGAGACAGAAGAAGGTACAAAAAAGGT
Organism: Lachnospiraceae bacterium; assembly: GCA_017936785.1. Lineage (GTDB taxonomy): Bacteria > Bacillota > Clostridia > Lachnospirales > Lachnospiraceae > UBA2882. Next base: position 132,696 of record JAGBEV010000052.1, read on the forward strand.
AGGCATCCATGAAATCCATATGGAAGAGGATGCGGGAAAGCTGATCCATGATGAATGGGAAGATGCTTCCCTTGTGGACTTTAACCGTTCCGGCGTGCCCCTGATCGAGATCGTATCGGAGCCGGATATGAGAAGTGCCGACGAGGTTATTGCTTATCTGGAAAAGCTGCGTCTGATCATCCAGTATTTAGGTGCGTCCGATTGTAAATTACAGGAAGGCTCCATGAGAGCCGATGTAAACCTTTCCGTCCGTGAAGTGGGAGCAAAGGAATTCGGAACCCGTACGGAAATGAAAAACTTAAACTCTTTCAAAGCCATTGCCCGCGCCATTGAGGGTGAGAGGGCAAGACAGATCGACCTGATCGAGGATGGAAAAGAAGTGATTCAGGAAACCCGCCGCTGGGATGATACCAAAGAATCCTCCTATGCCATGAGAAGTAAAGAGGATGCCCAGGATTACCGTTATTTCCCTGATCCTGACTTAGTACCGATCATTGTCAGCGACCAGCTGTTAGAGAGCATCAGGGCAAAACAGCCGGAATTCCGCACGGAAAAAATGGCTCGTTATAAAGAGGAATATGATATTCCTGAATATGATATTGAGATCATTACCGCATCCAAGAGAATGGCGGATCTGTTCGAGGAGACTGTGGCGATCTGTAATCAGCCCAAGAAGGTTTCCAACTGGCTGATGGTTGAGACCATGCGCCTGTTAAAAGAACAGGATATGGACCCGGAGGACATCCGTTTCTCCCCGGAACATCTTGCTGCACTGATTCAGATGACGGAAAAGAAAGAGATCAACAGCTCTGTGGCAAAAGAAGTGTTCGAGGTCATGTTTAATGAGGACATTGATCCTGTGGCATATGTGGATGAAAAGGGCTTAAAGACTGTCAATGACGAGGGCGCTCTTCGCAAGACCATTGAGGAAATCGTTGCAGCAAATCCCCAATCCGTGGAAGATTACCACAACGGCAAGGAGAAGGCGATCGGATTTCTGGTAGGTCAGACCATGAAAGCCATGAAGGGTAAGGCTGATCCGGCAATGGTAAATCAGATTTTAAAAGAACTGTTATAAGGCTGTAAAATAAAAAGGTCCGGTGCAATTCAAAATGCGCCGGACTTTTATAAAAACAAGCAGTAAAGTTAATTGTCAAATATTAAAAGAAATGCACGGAACAAAATAGTAAATCGGGAGTTATAAGGGGGATAGTTAAGGTGACAGTAGAAGAAGCAAGATTGAAAATATCTGTCCATGCCGGAAAAACAGAAAACTTTTCTAATGGCTATCGGTATGCTTTAAAATATGGCTTTCATAATGTGGAAGATATGCGGCATAAGTTTGATGAAATTTTTATATGCCTGAAGATACTAAAAGAAGCATCTTACTTTGGGCAATTTGACAAAGAGCTGTTTGGAGAATTAAGTGAAATACTATGGGGAAGTATTATATATATTAACAGCCAGCCACCTAATTATCGAATGATAGGTGTCCATGCAGAAGTTTTATCAGAAACGCTGCTATATCTATTAGAAAACGCGAAAGAGCCTTTTGTTGCTTTTGATAATTATAAAGAGAATTATGATGATATAGCTACTATGTAAAAAGCAGAAAAGTAACTGGGGATTTGTGGGGGAACTATATGAGTATATATAAGACACAAGATGGGCGAGAAAAATCGCTGGAATTGTATGATAGAATGTTATTAAAGTTAGGAAAATCATTTTCAGATATTTATGTTAAGACTTCATTTGGGAAAACACATATAGTAGAGATTGGAAATAGTAATGAAACTCCATTACTTGTTTTCCATGGTGGGAACAGTACATCTGCATATAATTTGTTAATGTGCCAATTTCTGTTAGAAGATTTTCATATATATGCGGTTGATATAATCGGACATCATGGAAAAAGCGATGAAGTATGCTTATCACCTATAGGCTGCAATTATGGGAAGTGGGCAAGTGAAGTTATTGATAAATTGGGATACGATAAAATACCTTGTTTCGGTGGCTCATTTGGTGGTGGAGTATTAGCAAAACTAATATGTGTTGCCCCGGAAAAGGTTGAAAAAGCGGTCTTGGTTGTTCCTGCTGGAATAAATAATGCTTTACCTGTATCATCAATAAAAATGATGATACCTTTGCTGCAATACCGCATAACAAAAAAAGAGAAATATCTTATACGGACAGCTTTATACATGGCATTAGATAAAACTGTTCTTGATGAAGATACTTTAGATATAGTAAAAGATAGCTTTGATAATGTAAAAACTAAAGTTGGTATGCCTACTAACATACAAGAAAAAAAGTTGTCCGGTTATAATGCACCTACGCTTGTTATCGCTTCTGAAAAGGATTGTTTATTTCCGGCTAAAAAAGTTTTATCAAGAGCAAAACGAATTTTTATAAATTGTAGAACCTATGAATTAAAAGGAAGCGGTCATATGCATGTTTTGCCACAAAATATTAAAAATGCTATAGTAGATTTTTTGAAAGAATAATTATATTACTTCCTATTTGTCGGGCAAGGATACCATTACGATAATAGTAAAAAGCAGCAACCGCCACTCTGGCAAGTGGCGGTTGTTTTAAGTAAAACTTAAATTTAGCCATTACAAAAACCAACCGCTTGTAGCCGTGCTTCTGTATGTCTATATTATATGCAGGGTTCGATTAGAAGCCAACGAAAATATGTCCCTTTCCTTTCATAGTTGTTCGTAAAGTGGAATTGTGATAAAAGATCGGAGAAAGAAAAACGCATTGTGCTTTTGTGAAAAAACATAGCAAAGTTAATTGTCAAATGTTAAAATAGCTACATCGGACAAAACAATAAACCGAGAGTTGTAGGAATGAATATGAAAGCAATTATTAAAAGAAAAATTGAAGAATTATTGTCAAAGGAATTTTATTGCAGTTCAGAAGAATTAAATGGAAAATCAACAGTATATTCTGTTAACTTTAATGCAAAACAACCATATATTAAAATACTAACCTATAGAAATTGTGTTGTGGTTTGCACATCAGAAGATTTGCATTATAAGGTTCGAGAACTTTTACAAAGTAAGAATAGAGATGAAATATTTGAATTTCCTTTGGTTTATGGACAGACAATACATTATGTTCCTAATGATAATTATACAGAAAATGTATTGTTATCATTGAATTATGAGTGCGAGTATCTTTTTGACAGAGATATTTTATCTCTTGCTGGATTGACTGGTTTTGAAAATTCTTTGGCATTTGATGAAAATGGTTCTACATCAACAAAAGCTGTTTATATTGCAAGGGACAATAATAAAATTATTGGAGTAGCAGGTGCCGCAGGATCATCAACAGATGGTGTGTGGGAAATAGGTATAGATGTTATGGAAGAATATAGAAATGCCCGATTGAGAACATATTTAGTGAGGGGATTGACCAGAGAATTATTGGCACGAAATATTATTCCATTCTATTCTGCTTCTGTGACGAATATTGGTTCGCAGATGGTGGCAAGCAGATGTGGCTATATACCGTTCTGGGTTGATACATTTGGAACCATTCTTGATGGAAGTTTAGTATACAATAACATTATTGGAGATTTATCATCAAAATTCACTAAATGAAATTTTAGTTTGCCGAGAAAGCTATGCCAAGCACTTAGGTGCTTTTTTATTAAGTGAGTATAAACATTCATTGTGATACTTACATCTGAGTGCCCTGACAGTTCCTGCAAGATTGAAGAAAAGTATCTTTGTTGGGATATGATTATAGCTGATTATATTATCAAAAACCGGTAACAATATGATAATGATAATAGTCATGTAGCGGATTATCATGTGGCGATTTATATAAGTATGCGCAGACGGGAAAGTTAAATAGAGAAAGTTTACAATTGTGTAGATAAATGATATAATATCTACACTTTTGTTAAATATGGCGGTGAAGCAATGAATAAATACGAGCAAATGAGTAACTTACTACAGGAAAATAATGGATATTTGTTTACAGCACAAGTAGAAAAAGAGGGCATTTCAAGAACATATCTGGCAAAATTTGTGCGTGAGAATAATCTGGAAAAAGTTGCAAAAGGAATTTATATTTCACAGGATACATGGGCAGATGAATTGTATATCCTTCAAGTCTGTAATCCTAAGATTATTTACTCAGGAGAAACAGCTCTGTATTTACATGGTATGATAGACAGGGAATATACAGATATTTGTATTACAGTGCCACCCCGGTTCAATCAGACACGATTGAGAAGCAAAGGTGTGATCGTGCATCAGGAAAAGCCTGCAATATATCAGTTAGGTATTGTGGAAGTTGAAACAAATTATGGGAATATGGTCAGAACATACAATAAAGAAAGATGTATTTGTGATATTATCAAAAACAGGGGAAATATTGAGGTGCAACAGTTTCAGACAGCTATGAAAACATTTATGCGTGACAAGACAAAGGATATGTCGAGACTTATGTTGTATGGGGAACAATTAAAAATCAGGGATGAAATAATGAAATATGTGGAGGTGATGTTATGATAAAATCTGCTACCGGGCTTAAAGCAAAGGTAAGAAATATCTCTAAAGGAAACTGCAAGGTAGCACAGGCTATGATAAGGATATTTTTTATGGAACGGTTTTTAGAACGGGTATCATTATCAAAATATAAGGATCAGTTTGTGTTAAAGGGTGGAATGCTGGTATCTTCTCTTATTGGCATAAACTTAAGATCGACTATGGACATTGATACTACAGTAAGAGCACTTCCTTTGACGAAAGACGAGTTGGGAAAAATAGTAATGGAAATATGTGAAATACCATTGGAGGATAACATATCATTCCGAATAGTAGATATGGAAACAATCATGGATGAATTTGATTATCCGGGAATCTGCATTCATATGGAGGCATTGCTTGAAAAATTGAAACAACCCATAAAAATAGATGTATCAACAGATGATGCCATTACGCCGGGAGCAATAGAGTATAAATATCCGCTAATGTTTGAAGAAAGAGATATATGTTTAAATACATATAATATTGAGACGCTTCTTGCTGAAAAGTCACAGACAATCATAAATCGGGGATTGGCAAATACAAGAATGAGAGATTTTTATGATCTGTATGAAATAGTGCAGAAATTGGAGTTCTCATGGGATATTTATCGATAGGCATTTGATTCAACATGCAAGAAACGTGAAACTATATTTTCAAAAGAAAAAGTGGATACAGAGCTTAAAAATCTTTCTGAAAGCACAGAGACGGAAAAAATGTGGAATCAATTTAAGAGTAAAAATTATTTCGTGGGAAATATTGAATATTCAAAAATAATAAAAACCATATCTGATACAATAATGAAAATATATGATTAAAAGGGAAAGCTCAATCGGGAGTTGTGGAGGTATTAGCATGAATAAGATTACTTGTGTTTGTTTAGGCGTAAGAAGTATGGAAAAGGCAATCAGATTTTATAGAGATGGTTTGGGGTGGATACCATGCCTATTTTGCTGATTTGGATGGATATTATTGGGAAGTTGCATGGGGACCGGATTTTAAGTATGATGAAGATGGATTATTGCAATTCTAACAGTTGATATGTTTGGTGATTAGTAAAATTCCTATTTGCCGGGCAAGGATACCATTATGATAATTGTAAAAAGCAGCAACCGCCACTCTGGCAAGTGACGGTTGCTTTAAGTACCTTTAAACAATTTTCACAAAAGCCAATCGCTTGTCGCAGTGCTTCTTTAAGTCTATATTATATGCAAGACCTAATCAGAAATCAACGAAAATATGTTCCTTTCCTTTCATAGTTGTCCGTAAAGTGGAATTGTGATAAAAGACCGGAGAAAGAAAATTGCGTTGTGCTTTTGCGAAAAAACATAGCAAAGTTAATTATCAAATGTTAAAATAACTGCATCGGACAAAACAATAAATCGAAATTTGATGGTGTGAAGATGCTAAAAATTATATTTGGGAATTAGAAAGATTAGAATTAGTGGTGAAAAACAAATGACTGTACAGCAATTAAAATACATTGTGACTGTGGCTGAAACAGGATCGATTACAGAAGCAGCTAAAC
>JAGBEV010000053.1 GCA_017936785.1 Lachnospiraceae bacterium
ATTGAGGACCGCCTCCTTTGTTTTGAGATTGGCTTGCGATACCTTTCTCATTGTAACGCAGGAGGCTTTTTATTGTTATCCTACACGCTACTGCTCACTCCATTCACCCCAGCATAGCTGGGGGATTAGGTTTTTCATTCAGTTATAACAACTTTACCGTTTTTAACCTGAACTTTACCATTGGCGATCATATCGATGGCATGAGGCAGTATCTTCCATTCCGCTTCTTCCATGATCCGCTGCTGTAGAGCTTTGGGTGTATCATCCCGTCTGACCTCCACAGCCTTTTGCAGAATAATGGGACCTGTATCCGTTCCGTCATCCACAAAATGCACCGTGGCACCGGAAATCTTTACCCCTCGCTCAAGGGCACCTTCATGTACCTTCAGCCCATAATATCCCACACCGCAAAAAGACGGGATCAGGGATGGATGAATATTGATGATCCGGTTTTCATATGCCTTGATCATCTCTACCGGAATAGTTACCAGAAAACCGGCAAGTACCACCAGATCCGGCTTCATCTCATTTACGGTTTTAAGAAGCGCCTCGTTAAATAAATCCCTGTTGATATAATCTTTGGGGGATACGCATACCGCCGGAATCCCCGCCTGTTTTGCACGCTCTAAGGCAAAAGCATTCCGGTTATTGCTGATAACCCCTGCGATTTCCGTATTGGTAATGGTCCCGCTATTTACGGCATCGATAATCGCCTGTAAATTGGTCCCGCCGCCGGATACGCAAACAACGATCTTTAGCATAATTTAACTCCTTTTTCTCCTGCTTCCACAGTACCGATCACATAGGCTGTCTCCCCTGCTGCTTTCATGGCTTCCACAGTCTTTTCCACATCTTTTGCATCAACTGCAACAACCATACCGATACCCATATTGTAGGTATTGTACATCATCTTGTCTTCAATCTGTCCCTTTTCCTGGAGCAATTTAAAAATTGCAGGCACTTCGTAGCTGTCTTTTTTAACTACGGCACATACGCCATCAGGAAGCATACGGGGAATATTTTCATAAAATCCGCCGCCTGTAATATGGCTGCAGCCCTTCATGGCAACGCCTGCATCCTTTACGCTCTTTAATGCTTTTACATAAATCCTGGTGGGAGCGATCAGCGCTTCTCCCAAAGTCTTACCCAGTTCATCATAATAAGTATTTAAGCTTTCTTTGGTCATCTCAAATACTTTTCTTACCAGAGAGAAACCGTTGCTATGTACACCGGAGCTTGCCATGCCGATGAGCACATCTCCGGGTTTGATGTCTGCACCTGTGATCAGATCTTTTTCATCTACCACACCAACTGCAAAACCGGCAAGGTCATATTCATCTTCCGGATAAAAGCCGGGCATTTCAGCAGTTTCTCCGCCGATCAGTGCCGCGCCCGCCTGTTTGCAGCCTTCTGCTACACCTTTAACGATATCCGCGATCTTTTCAGGATAATTCTTGCCGCAGGCAATATAATCCAGAAAAAACAAAGGCTCTCCTCCTGCGCATGCGATATCATTAACACACATTGCCACGCAGTCGATACCTACGCTGTCATGCTTGTCCAAAAGGAAAGCGAGTTTTAACTTGGTACCTACACCGTCAGTACCGGAAACCAAAGTAGGTTTTTCCATATCTTTAAACTTCTCCATGGAAAATGCCCCTGAGAATCCGCCAAGACCGCCTAATACTTCCGGTCTCATTGTCTCTTTTACATGCTTCTTCATCAATTCTACGGACTTATATCCCGCTTCAATATCAACGCCTGCTTTTTTGTAATCCATTGTGATTTCTCCTCTGCTTTTTGAATAGGTCTATTGATTTATTCCGGCATCAGCCTGAAATCTGTCGCCGGTTTGAGTTCTTATTTGGAATAATTTTTATATCCAACTTCCTGTAATTTGGCATCCTTTGCCTCAACCTGCTCTTTTAACTTCTTTGAGTATGCTTTTAATTTATCAAGCAATCCACTGTCGGAAGTGGCAAGTATCTTTGCGGCAAGAAGTCCGGCATTTGCCCCTCCGTTGATCGCTACGGTAGCTACAGGAATCCCGGAAGGCATCTGTACGATGGAATAAAGAGAATCTCTTCCTCCCAAAGAAGTCGTATGCATGGGAATACCAATAACCGGCATGGGGAAGATTGCGGCACACATACCCGGTAAATGGGCTGCCATTCCTGCTCCTGCAATGATCACCTTAAATCCCTTTTCTTCTGCGGTCTTCGCATATTCAAAAAATACATCCGGTTCCCTGTGAGCGGAAATGATCTTCATCTCATAGGAAATTCCCAATTCTTCCAAAATATCTGCTGCTTTGCTCATAACGGGCATATCGGAATCGCTGCCCATAACAATACCAACCTGTGCCATATTGCCACTCCTTTTCCTAAATTTTACATTCGGTTATAGTGTACAAGAAATAAAAAATTAGTGCAACTGTTTTACTTAATTTTCTATGTCTCCGCCGTTCTCAATCCGATCCGGTTTCAACATTTTCATCCAGCGGAACATTCAGCATTTCCGTTCCCGGCAGTACAAACCTTCCTTTTATGATAAAGTCGATTTCTTCTCCCTCTTTCGTCACTCCATACAGCCTTCCCAGCTCATCATAAGGAATAGTAATATCCGTATGGCACTGGAAATACGCCTGATCCTTCTTTTCCTCATCCTTTCTTAACAAAGAAATCTCGTTATCCCTTGCTATGATTTCCTTCTGGTCAGGATTGAACACCGCCACATCCTCTGCATGGGAATAACAGGTATCGCCTACGGCAAAGTGGGGTCCCGTCTTTTCCGCAATCAGAATGGGAAGCTTATCTTCAATGCCATATTTCCGCCCCATAACATATGCTGTGGTGTTTGTTCCTATGGCAAACTCTCCCATCGGGAGAGAGTTATAATGTTGTAATACATGATCTTTTATATATTTTTTATTCTGTTCCTGATCTTCATAATTTGTACAGCTATAGTCCCCTACCATGCCGTCTTTAAAGGAAATCTCCAGATTTTCATAAGATAAATCCCTTAAGTAGACCCGCTTTACGTGAAGCACGCCTTCCGTTCCTTTTAATACCGGAGAAGTAAAAACCTCTCCAACAGGAATATTCACATCCGCTACGCAGTTTTCAAACTTGGTCATCTTTTCCGGGTTCTCAAGTTTACATAACTCAATCTTCAAATCTGTCCGGTTGCCATTCATACCTTGGACTCTGACATATTCACACAGGTCCAACGCATCGATCAAAATCTGCTGTACATCTTCATACTTCTCATAAGGCAGGGTGTTCAGTGCAATGGTTTCCTTCATGATCTCCCTATAGTCTTCTCCGATTTCCGGAATGGGATAGGCAATGATGGTAAAACTTCTTTCTTCTCCCGGAATGTAAGTATTAATGATCTTCCCGGACTGGGCAGCATAGTTTACTGCCAGCTTCTGCTGCTTTTCGCTGTAATGGCATGCCTCCGGCTTATCAATCGGAGCAAAATTCTTTTCTCCGAATACTTCGATCCATGCCGGACCGCCATGCTTTGCAGCGATCTCCTCATATTTGATATAAGCTTCTTTCAACACTTCCAGCTTGCGGTTTATGAGCTTTTTATCCAGAAACAGGGCATCATCCTCTCTGTGGTCATAATCAAACTGCCTGTTAGGGCTTGTGCTGTAATATCCGCTGACAGCAGTTCCCCGCTTATGAAAAACCGAATGAGGCGTTCTCATAAGAGCGGCTTTTAATCCCATTTTATCAAAATTAGCAATTGCTAACTTTATGACCTTTTCAAATCCGATGGGATAGATGATGTTTACCACTTCTTTTTTGGATATATCCTTATTTCCCTTGATAAATCCGATGCGGTAGCCTTCTGTATAGGTATCCGCCATTTTTTGAAGCTCTTCCTCGGGCATTTCATTTAAAAGTTCAGCCGTCCTGATCTGATTATCCGTAATAAATTCTCCATAGCGGTATAAATAGCTTAAATCCGATAAGTCCGATTCCATGATCAGCCGGTAGGCAAAATCAAAGGAAGGATCTACCTTTTCTCCCACTCTCTTTTCCATTTCCACATCCAGATAGTCACTGATAAACCAGTAGCAGCATTCCCATACAGCTTCATAAAGGGTTCCGGATTTTGGCTCCGGATCCGCTTCTTTACAGATACCTTTGCCCCCGCATCCCTCCTGCTCATCTTTCCTATTGGATTTTTGCACTTCACTTTCATATTCATTTTCTTCAAAGATGCAATAAATCTCCACAAACCATTCAAAGCGGATCAGTATTTCAAACTGATCTCCTTCTGCCACATAAGAAGGTAAGGAATACATTTCCGCATATACAAAGGAAAGCAGCCTTCCCATTTCTTCGCCAAAACGGGAAACCGCATAAGCAGGGTTTGTATACGAGTTTACATAACTTCGTTCTTCCAACTCTGCATACAGGCTTTGAATCGTTTCTTCATTCCACACATCTTCACTTTTTAAATCTGACTGTTTTTCATATAAGTCTGCAATTTTCAAAAGAAAAGAAGCCACCTGCCTAAAGTAGCTCCCAAATGATTCTTTTAACTGCGGTTCCGATTCGATCTCCCTTATTCTGTCAACGCTCAAGCTCCATCTTTCTTCCATCAGATACCACTCACTCCTAAATATAATAAAAATCCTGCCAATACGATCACAATCGTATTTAAAATAATTCCCAGATTGGGAAATAAGTAAAACTTATCCTTTTCCAGACGGGACATGATCCCCAATACTTCTCCTCCCAGAGAAAACAGCAGCGCAAAAAAAGCCGCCGCCCCCAGTTTGGGATTCAAACCTCCATCCTGCCTATAAGAAATATAGATTACCAGGCACATGGAAACAGTGGAAATCAGCCCCAGAGCCGCAGACATCTTTCCTCTGTCTGAATGGCTCTTGTTGGTAAACATATAACTTTTTCTACCCATGGCTTTCTTCCTTAAAATAACAATCTGGATTTACCGGATAAAAGTTTTGCACCACTGATGATCAGCAGAACGCCTCCTGCGATTCCTGCTGCAATGGTTATGATTCCCAAAGTAATATTTAAAGCTCCTGAATTGGTCATTGTTTTGTATACTTTTTCTTCCATCTGCGCTCTCCCTTTCTATTTTACACCATACTGTTCATAATATGCGTCAATTGCCGCTTTTAAAGCATCATCAATGTAAATCTTACCATGATAAGGTTTATTATAGAGATGCTCCACAACTTCTTTCATCGTAACGATCGCAGTGGTCTCCATATCGTAAGTTTCGGAAATCTCTGCAAGGGCACTTTTTTCTCCTTTTCCCCGCTCACATCTGTCTACGCTGACAACCAGACCGCAGACGCTGACGTCTCCCTGTGCCTTAATAATGGGAAGGGTTTCTCCGATAGATGTTCCTGCTGTAGTAACATCCTCGATCAAAAGAACCTTGTCCTCGTCTTCAATAGGGCTTCCCAAAAGAATGCCTTTATCCCCATGGTCCTTGATTTCTTTTCTGTTAGAACAGTATTTAATATCAGTTCCGTACAGATCGCTGATAGCCATAGTTGTTGCTACTGTCAGCGGAATTCCTTTGTATGCCGGTCCGAAAAGTACATCGAAATCCAATCCGAACTTATCATGAATCGCTTTTGCATAATATTCGCCCAGTTTCTTTAACTGTCCGCCGGTACGGTAAAATCCCGTGTTCACAAAAAAAGGGGTCTTACGTCCGCTCTTTGTAACAAAATCTCCGAATTTCAATACATTGCAATCAACCATAAATTCAATAAATTCCTGCTTATATGCTTCCATAATCCTTCATTCTCCTTTACTTCAGTCTAAACCTGATATTTTATGCTAATGCCTGGGCAATATCTTCTTTCATGGCAAGCACTGCCGCTCTGGACGCATCTGCATAATTTTCCGGTCCAAAAGTATCCTTATATGCCTCGCTCTGGTATGCTGCAATGATACCTCTGGAAGAGTTAACAATTGCTCCCAGCCCATCCTTATTAAAGAAATGAACCAGATCCTTGCCCTTGCCGCCCTGTGCACCGTATCCGGGTACTAAAATATAGGCTTTCGGCATAATGTCACGAAGCACCTTACCCATTTCCGGGTAAGTAGCGCCTACAACAGCTCCCACATAGCTGTAGGAATCACCCATAAGCTCGCTTCCCCAGGTATCCACCATTTTGCCAACATGCTCATATAAGGGCTTTCCATCCTCCAGAATGCGGTCCTGAAACTCACCGCTGCTTGGATTGGAGGTTTTTACTAATACAAAAATGCCTTTCTTTTCTTCCTTACACACATCCATAAAGGGCTTTACGCCATCAGAGCCCAGATAAGGATTGACCGTAACAAAGTCTTCATCAAAGCCGTAATAACTTTTAGAACCTACTGTAACTTTTCCCAAATGTCCTGTTGCATAAGCGCTGGAAGTAGAACCGATATCGCCTCTCTTAATATCCCCGATAACGACCAGTCCCTTTTCCTTGCAGTAAGCTACAGTTTTGGCAAATGCCACAAGCCCCGGGATTCCGAATTGCTCATACATGGCAATCTGGGGTTTTACTGCAGGAATCAGATCATATACCGCATCCACAATACCCTTATTGTACTGCCAGATGGCTTCTGCAGCACCCTCCAAGGTCTCGCCGAATTCCGCAAATGCCTTTTTCTGAATACGCTCCGGCACAAACTTCATCATAGGGTCCAGCCCCACCACAATGGGAGCACCTGTCTTTTGGATTTTTGATACTAACTGATTGATCATTTCTCTGTTCTCCTGTATTTTCTATTTTTAGATTAGTCCACACAAAAGTGTGTTGCATTCCATTCATACTGCCCTTACCGGGTCTTTAAAAATTCCGCTTCCCTCAATGCCTTTTCATCATCAGGATATGCCATGATATAAGCATCCATCAGTGATTTTGCCTTTGTAAAATCTCCTGCCTCTTCATATGCCACGATCTGATTGTACTTTAATGTCTGCGTCATGGAGGAATCCCCCAGGTTCAAGGCAGCTTCAAAAGCATGAATGGCAGCATCCGCATCCTCTGCTTCCAGTTTACATAATCCCAATTGATTATATATCAGCGCATCTTCCGGATTTTCTTCCAGATATTCAGAATACAAAACTCCCGCATAATTGCTGTCACCTAACTGCTCATAGGTACGTCCCAGCATATAAACAACTTTTCCTTTTTCCTTTTTTACAGACTGCTTGGCTATTTCCAAGTGATTTCTGGCATTGTCATAATCTTCCAGATAAAAATAAATGACCCCCTGCTCATAATCACTTAAATTCTTTTCTTCATCCAGCATCTGCACCAGATATTCCCTGCCCTTATCCTCATATCCATTTTCCGCAAGCACTTCATAAATATCAATTTTCATGGCATGGGTATCATCTGCATATTCCATTGCCTTTTCAAAATTGTAAATGCCGCCCTCATAATCTCCTGATGCAATCTGAATGCTGCCTCTCAGATAATATGCACCTGCATTCTTTTTATCGCTGTCAATAATGGCATCAAACAATTCTTCAGCCTCTTGAAGCTGTCCGTTTTTGTACAGCGCCGTTGCCATATAAAAATTAATATCCCGCTCTAAATCTCCTGCAAAGATTCCGCCGTTATCCAATGCTTTTTCAAAGGCATTTATGGCATTGTCATAGTCTGCCATACCCAGATAGGTAATGCCCATTCCTCTATATGAAAGTTCCAGATCCTCACCGGATACAACAGCCTGTTCAAAACACTGCATAGCCTTAGCATAATCAGATTGTTCAACAGCCGCAAACCCCGCCTGTATATTTTCGCCTTCTTTATGTCCGCATCCTGTGGCAGTAAGCACCAATGCAGTTAAAACTCCAACGAATATTCCCTTATTTTTTCTCATAGTAAGTCCTCCGACCGTTTCATTATAACAAAAAAGCACTTCCAATAAAACAATTTCCTGAAATTTTGTTTCTCAATTTTTGTCCTGAAAAACATTTTCGCCATAGGAAAACCTCTTAGCATGTATTTCGTTCCTTTTTTCCTGTATCTGAAGCCATAAAAATAACATTGATGGATTTTCATCTTATAATGGGGTTGCAGTTATGTAAACTGTATGCAGGATTTGGCAAATCACGTCTGTATTTTCACTTCTTTCTTCATATCATTGGTCTTTTCTGACCGAAAAAGGGCATCTATAATCACTTCTTTCGTTTGCCATTTCCTACATTTGCTTGAAAATGTCCTTTATGATCTTTACATATCCTCTGCCCAATTCTAATCTCCCATGCCCGTTTTTCAAAAGGATATATTGATTTATGGTATCCAAAGACTGAATATATTCCAGATTCACGATCAATCCTCTGGCACAGACAGCAAAACCGCTGTCCCCAAGTTCTTCCATGGTCTTTGCGCAGGTCTGATAGGGAATCTGAACAATCTCCCTGATGGTATGGACAAACATTTGACGGCGTTTGTGCTCAATATAGACGATTTCCGAAATGCGCATGGGACAGATCACACAGCCCTGGCGGAAGCATATATATTTTTTTATCCTTTTTTCCATCCTGAATCTCATGGCATCCTTTATGAGCCTGGCGGCACTTTCTTCCGAAAATGGCTTTTCCAAAAAACCATAACAGTGAAGTTCCCGGAATATGTGGGAACTATCATCCATCAATGCCGATACCATGATTATGGGAATAAAAGCATATTTTTCGATTCTTCTGATATCTGCTACAAATTTCAGTCCCGATATATCCCCGGGCCGGTTTTTGTCAAGCATCATATCCACCAGCATCAATTCAATATCATTGGTGATCGCTGTCTGATAAGCCTTTGCTACATCAGCAGTTTGAAAAATACATGCCGTATCATCGCATGTCTGTATGATCCGGCAGAGAATTTTCCTGACAGCCGGATCATTATCCACAACCAGAACTTTTTTCATAACCTCTGATCATTGGGATATATCATCCCGCATCGTTATTTCTCTTAAGAAGGTTTCCAGATCAAATTCCGAATCGGAAAACAAAATCTTTCTGGATGCAGTAAAATAACTGATCAGCCTTATCATGATCTCCAGTTTTGTGATTTCTGAACAGTTTTTCAGCATACACCATATCTGCTCTCCATCCTGAAAATCTCCATACAAAAGATAATCAGCAGATATTCCGTAAACTGTTTTCAATTTTTCCAGAACCTCCATGGAAATATTGTTTTCTCCGCGCTCCAGCTTTTGATACCCTTCCCTGCTCATTCCCAGCTTCTCTGCGAATTGTTTTTGTGTAAACCCCAGAAGCAGACGGATTGCTTTTAGTCTTTCCGTCCGGTCCTTTTTCTTCTCATTTGCATTTTTCAATTAAATCACCATTTGTATAATACATCCTTAGTAAAACTATGATACAGGCGAAAAATAAAATGTGCCAGAATCCGGTTGGGTCTTTCATGTACCTTACAAGGGTGCACTTTACTTCCTCACATACAAAAATTTGTTATAAAAAAAGAAATCCATTCCAACGGGAACAGACCTCTTTTCTTATCGTTTCTATATTCCGGCAATATTGCAGATTGTATCCACACAGGTTTCAATTCCAAGAGAGGAAGTGTTTAAAGAAATATCATAATAATCCGCCACGCCAAAATCCGTATTGGTATAGTAAGCACAATATTTCTTTCTCGCCTTATCAATGGCACGGATCTCCTCACTGATCTTCGCTTCTGTGGCATCCGGCATCTTTTCCTTCATTCTCTCTAAGCGCCAATAAGGATCTGCATGTACAAACACATGAAGACAACTATCAAATTCCTTTAATATGGTATTGGCATTTCTTCCTACAATAACACAACTGCCTTTTTCTCCGATCTTACGGATCACCTGCTGCTGCACTTCAAACAATTTCTCATTTAAAGGCTTATTATAAAAATCAAACAGACTTTGTGCAAAGCCAAAATTAACAGGAACTTTTTCATCCCATTTTAAAATGCTTTCCATATCAATATTGGATTCTTTTGCCGCCCTTAAAATGATTGCTTTGTCATAATATTCATAATGAAGTCTTTTTGCCACTTCCCTGCCGATCTCGCCGCCTCCGGCACCAAATTCACGACTGATTGTAATAATTTTTTTCATGGGCACACGCTCCTATAATACTTTATTCAGGAAATCAATAGTTCTGGCTTCCTTGGGATGGGAAATCACTTCCTCAGGTGTTCCCTGCTCCACAATGTAGCCGCCGTCCATAAATACAATACGGTCTGCCACCTCTCTTGCAAAACCGATCTCATGAGTAACCACTACCATGGTCATGCCTTCTGCCGCAAGCTCCTGCATAACGCTTAAAACCTCTCCTACCATTTCCGGGTCCAAAGCTGATGTAGGTTCATCGAAAAGCATAACATCAGGATTCATGGCAAGGGCTCTGGCTATTGCCACACGCTGTTTTTGTCCGCCGGATAACTGGGACGGGTAAGCATCTGCCTTTAATTCCATGCCAACTCTTTTTAAAAGCTGCATGCCTTTATCTTTTGCCTCTTCCTTGGTCATCAGCTTTAATTCTACGGGAGCCAGCATAATGTTTTCCAAAACAGTCTTATGGGGAAACAGATTAAAATGCTGGAATACCATTCCGATATTTTCACGGACCTTATTGATATCTGTGTGTTTATCCGTTACATCATTATCATCTACAATGATGGTACCGCTGGTAGCAACCTCTAATTGATTTAAACAGCGCAGGAAAGTGGATTTACCGCTTCCGGAAGGTCCTAATAAAACAACAACTTCTCCCTCGGAAATATCAATACTGATATCCTTTAACACTTCTAATTTGCCGAAGTTCTTTTTTAAGTTCTCAACATGAACCATCACTTTTCTATCTTCCACGGTTTACCCTCCTTTCAATCCTCTTGGCAATTTTACTGAGAGTAACGATAACGATCATATACATAAGACCTATAATGGTCCAGGTCTGTAAAACCTTAAAGGTATTTCCGGCAATGGTCTTACCCATATTGGTAAGTTCCGGGAAAGCAATAACGGAAAGAATGGATGTGTCCTTTAAGGTAATGATAAACTGGTTGATAATGGAAGGGATCATGGTACGGATTGCCTGGGGAAGCACTACCTGTCTCATACTTTTACCATAAGATAATCCCAGACTTCTGCTTGCCTCCATCTGCCCTTTATCCACACTTTCAATTCCGGCACGGATAATTTCCGCCATATAAGCACCGCAGTTCATGGCAAGTGCAACCGTTCCTGCCTGAAGGGCCGATAAACGGAAATCCTGTACACCCATAGCTTTGATTCCCGCAGGAACACCAAAATAAATAAAGTAGGCAAGTACGATCAACGGAACACCGCGGACCGCATCTACATAAACTGTACCGATAAAATTAAAAAAACGGTTTCTTCCTACATTCATCAAAGCAAAAATCAATCCGATGATCATGGCAAAAAACAGTGACAACAAGGTCAGCAATATTGTCTGTCCTAAAGATCTCAACAGCATAATGCCATATGTTTCAATAATAGAAATCATTCTTTATCTCCTTTTTCTTTATTTTATATGGGGTTTTATAGCAAGAACGTGAGAACCCCTCATAAGGATTCCCACGTCTGCTTCAAGATCATGATTATTTCAGATACTTATCAATAATTTCATCATATGTGCCGTTTGCTTTGATATTAGCAAGACCTGCGTTGAACATATCAAGTAATTCCTGATCTGCTTCATCCATAATTGCGAATCCGTAAGGAGCACCTTCACTTTCCATTCCCTCAGGAATCTTCAGTGCAAGACCGCCCTCTTTAATTGAAGCTGCCATGATCGGTGTATCCTCTACACAAGCTGCGCTGTTGCCAAGAATAACATCCTGATACATAGTAGGTGAATCCTCAAATACAGTTACTGTAAATCCATACTGATCTTTTAAGCTGTTTGCAAAATCAGCACCTGCTGTACCGTTTTTAACAGCTACATTCTTACCTTCCAGATCTTCAAAGCTTGCAATGTCGCTGTCTACTCCGACTACAAATGTCTGAGTTGCATCATAGTAACCATCGGAGAAAATCCAGCCGGAATCAATACGTTCCTGTTTGATCGTTGCTCCCGCAATGATACCATCTGCCTGACCAGCCTGAACTGCTGCTACTGCTGCATCCCAGCCAAGGCTCTGTAATTCATACTCAAATCCCTGGTCCTCTGCGATTGCTGCAAGAATATCCACATCGATACCAACAAACTCGTTATTTTCGTTTGTATACTCAAAAGGTTTGAATACAGTATCTGTTGCAATAACCCAGGTCTTATCGGATTTTGCTCCCTCTGTTTCTTCTGTTTCAGGTGCTTCAGCTTCTGTATTTGCAGGAGCTTCTGTGTTTGTTTCCTCTGCTGCATCAGAACCGCAGCCAACTAACATACCTGCTAATACAGTTGCGCATAACAATAATGCTAATGACTTTTTCATAATAAGTCTCCTCCCATATAAAATTTGGATAAAAACAGGCAGAATACAAATTGCCATCGTATAACTACTTTCGACATCTTTGTCTCCCGCCCAAGTCCATGGTACTCATTATAGACAATTGACAATTTTTTGTCAAGTTTTATGGTTTTTGCCTTGAATTTTCTTTTGTCTATGACCTGTAATCTCCATTGATCTTTACATAATCATAGGTCAGATCGCATCCCCAGGCTTTTGCCTGTGCTTCTCCCTGATGCAGGTCAATATTGATAAAGATTTCATCAGCAGCCAGAATATCTGCCGCCTCTTCTTCAGAAAATGCCACACCGCTGCCATTTTCACATACATGGATGCTTCCTTTTACAGAAGCAAGGTCTACTTCTACCTTGTCAATATCAAAATCTGCCTCCGCATATCCAATGGCACAAAGCACACGTCCCCAGTTAGCATCCTCTCCGAACATGGCACATTTCAGAAGGGGTGAACGGATCACGCTTTTTGCCACAATGATGGCTGTTTCCTGATCGGGGGCTCCCTTACAGGTACATTCCAGCAGCTTGGAAGCTCCTTCTCCGTCTTTGGCAAGCATACGGGTCAAATTCATCAATACCAGATAAAGAGCCTGACAGAAGATTTCATAGTCTTCCCCCTCTTCTGAGATCCGGGAATTTCCTGCCTCTCCGTTTGCCAGCACACAGACCATGTCATTGGTGGAAGTATCTCCGTCAATGCTGAGACAGTTATAAGTAACTTTAACGATCCTGCTCAATGCTGCCTGAAGCAGTTCCCTGTCAATGGACACATCAGTAGTCACAAAATTTAAAGTAGTTGCCATATTTGGATGGATCATACCGCTTCCCTTAGCCATTCCGCCGATTTTTACAAGAGAACCGCCCACTTCAAATTCTACTGCCACTTCCTTCATAACGGTATCTGTGGTCATAATGGCATTTGCTGCCTTTTTATGGTTAGCAGCAGATAACCCATCTGCCAGTTCCCTGATATGTGTTTCAATAGGCTCAATGGGAAGAATCTGTCCGATCACTCCTGTAGATGCTACTATAACTTCTTCCGGCTGTATTCCCAGTTCCCCTGCTGCCAATTGACACATTCTCTCTGCTTTTGCCTCTCCGTCCCCATTACAGGTATTTGCATTCTTGCTGTTGGCAATGACCGCTTTTGCCTTTCCGCCTGTTTTCATTAGATTTCTTTTTGTCACAAGGATCGGTGCACCCTTTACTTTATTTAAAGTATAAACTGCTGCTGCATCACATTCTTTTTCGCTGTAGATCAATGCAAGATCATTTTTGTTTTTATCAGGATTCAGTCCGCAGTTCAGTCCGTTTGCTGAAAATCCTCTGGCAGCACATACACCGCCTTCTATATAGGTAAATCCATTTTCATTTTTCATTTCCATAATTTCTTCCACACCTTTTGTCCTATATTTTGTTATCTTTTACAAAACCGGATTCCATGAGTAACTGTCCTTACTCTGATATTTTGCAGGCAAGTCCGGTTTATGCACATTAAAAATGTACTCCCCTACAGCAGTATTTGTCAATTCTTTCCTGCCTGAGAGAGTACATTTTAATCTTTGACATAACATTAAAGTCTGATGTCAATTGTTTGGAGCACTGTAGATTTTTCCTTTTCCTCTTCAGTTCCCTTTTCCAACTTGTAAAGATAATTTTCCTTTTCGTCCTCATCATTTTTACTATCTGCCGGTTCTTGGGCGCCTTCCATCCGGTCTTTTTCTGCTGCCTCTGCCATCTCATCAGCCGCCTCTGCCAAAAGCCCTATCTGCTTTCTTTCCACATTTCCCTTTTTTTCCTCCAGATCAGCTAATGCATCTATTTTCTCCTTTGAATAAATTCCCATGGAAGCATCCTCTTTGATCTCTGAAGCAAGGGTGCGGATCTTCGACTTTATTTCAGCAGCAACGTGCCCTTGTACATGGGAAAGCTTCTTTGCAGATTGTGCTGAAACCAGAGCCTTTGCCCCTGCCTCGGTAAAACCCGTTTCCGCTGCAGCGTTTTCCTGCTCTGAGTTTTCCTTACTGCCCAGCATTTCATCCATGGCAGGCTCCTTTTGCTGTTGCTTTTCCTGCCGCATTTCTAACCGATGCTGCCTAAGCTGCATATTCAGATCCATGATCTGTTGATTATACTCCTGCCGCTTCTTCATTTTTTCTTCTAAGCTCAGGTCCTTATTTTCAGACAATTCCTGTATTTTCTTTTGAAGCTCCGTAATCTGCCTCTGAATATTTCTTGTAACGGCATCCGCCTCTGTTACAGCCGGCTGTGTTCCGGGATATCCTCCCGCAGCCTGTATTCCTCCTATTTGCATATGATTATCCTCCTGCAAGAATCCGGGCAAATTCCTGCAAACTTCTCTGCAGAAAATTCCCGTCCAAAACCATGTTTTGTTCCATAATGCTGTTCATAAAAGAATCTATATCCGATTTATCCGTATGATCATAGGTGCTCTCTATTTTTGTGTTGTCCACATTCTTTTTCCAGGTCACCTGTTCATTCCTGATATCTTCAAAAGCTTTGGGATTATTCCGGTTCGCATCTATTTCCCAATCAATGCGATATTTTGCAGCCTTTTGCATGAGCAGCTCATCATTTCGGGCAAAAGCTTCATCCCGCATTGCTATATAATTCTGATACTTTTCAGGATCGATCCTTTTCATGAACTCTCCTGAACTGACGTAATCATCCGGCGCTCCCACCAATGCTCCCCATCGGATGTCATAAGACACATTGCCCTGCTCATCCGTTTTACCATTGATTCCATACTTTGCAATAGTATTCATGGCATCCATAAAAAGAATGGCTTTATCTTCATCCAATCCTTTCGCCAGAAACTTTGCTTCCTCCAGACCGACAAAGATCATTTCCCGCCTTTGCTCCTCTGTCAGATCTCCCACATTATGGGGGATTAAATTGTTTTCGATAATGGAATAAGCACCCTTAACAATCTTTTCATCCGCTCCCTGCAGACTCCTTCTTAATTTGTCATTAGTCTGAATGTTGGGAATGATCCGATACAGTTTTCCCGCAGACTTTGCGGACTCATTTAATAGTATCACTTTTTCTTCATAGCTTAAGACAACCATATCCTGATCTTCATTCCTGATTTCCATGGCATTTCTGTTTAACTGCGCAATTCCTTCTTCTGAAATTTCCACCGCCACACTGTTTTTTGCTTCCTGAAACAGATTTACTTTTTCTCCCTTTTCTACCCTGCTCATATATTTTCTGCCTGCAATATCTCCGGATTTTGCAGAGGGATTTCCTTTAACAACTCCTGCATTGGAAGCAGTATACGAATCAATCCTCATCCTGTAATCCTCCCTGATCAATTGATTGAAATCCTTTTCTATTTCGCTTTTCTTCTTATAATTTATTATCGGCTTTTTCTTTCACTTCCTTTAATTTTCATTACTGTATCCATTCTGCTTCATATCATCAACTGTTATTTCCTTTTTACCGAAGGCTGGATTTAAATACGAATATCCACGTTTTCATACTTACCTTTCATTGCACTGTCCGGCAGATCGGAGCCTTTGCCTGCAGCTTCTTTCTCCGTCTCTTTTGCCATCTCTTTTGCCATCTGCGCCGTTTATTTACTTTTATGATCCAAACTATTCCTTACTCTATTTTTCCATCCAGAAAATCCTGCCAGAAGCTTTCACGGGCAGCAAATCTGAGATTGTCATGCCGGTCAAATCTGTTCAAAAACTTTAAGACTTTCTGATAGTCCCCGGAATTTTTAAATGGTATGGACCACTCATATCCTTCGCTTTGTCCTGCCCTCCTGCAAAAGATTCCATCTTCTGTATACCATGTAATATACTTGATATCTTCTTCTCCTGTCTCAGAAGCCGGATAAGTACACTGGGTAGATTCGGATAACAGCATATTTTGTGCCTCTTTCATTCTCTTTTCCCATTCTTCTCTTTTCAGTTCTCTGATGTCATCTTCCATTTCATCAAAATTATCCAAAAATTTATCCCATTCCTTTAATGTAAAGGAAGCGCCTCCGATCTGAAAGGTCTGCTCCGTATCGCCATTTAAGATTTTGGAAAATATTTCTTCCATCATCTCCCGAAATACTTCCATATAATTTATTTTTGGCTTGTCATCATTGTGAGAGGCTGTTTCCTCCCGGTCATTTTCAGGCTCAACTTCTTCCGTCGGTTGACCGGATGCTGCCTTTTCCTCTGACAATTTTTCCAATTTTGCAATAAAGGACTTGTAAAACTCTTTTTCCTTTTCCAATTCCTTTTGCACCTCGGGAGAGCGTTCTATTTCTTCTGTCAGAGGATATTCCAGATCATCCAGAGCTTCCTTTGCGGCTTTCAGTGCCGATTCTATGGAATCCCCCAGCAGATCCCCGCTGCCGTTTTCTCCCTTCTGCCATTTCCGTATACGCTGCAGCATCATGGAAGAAATATGAGTAAGCATACCATTATCATCCATTCCCATTCCGTCTGCGCCTGTTTCATCTGCCGCCTCAAGCCATGCCTTTGCCACTTCCCGGGGTACATTTGGACCTGCATAATGCAGGGACATCCGGGCAGATTTATCTTCCCATTCCATATTTTCAAAATCCACAAACCTGAGGCTGAAACCGGACATTGTTTCCACAAGCTTCTGGCATTTCAAAAACTGGCTGTAAATGCCTGCCTTTGAATAATCATCCTGCATGCGGATCATCATGGCACACCAGTCATATTTTGCATTCACAAAAGAATCAAGATCCGGATTTCCTTCCCAATATCCGTTCATCCGGGCATTCTCCCCATAAACCTTCATCTGATGATAAGAGCCAAAAGTACCGCCATCTGAAATTCCCTGGTCATCTGCATAACAAAGCAGCGCAAACATTTCAAGCTGGGAGGCATTCCTGGGATCAACTTTATTTACATGTACCTTATAAGAAACTGTCTTCCCGCCATAGTTAGATGTTACCTGAACAACGGGATCTTCTGCCGTGGACTCCTCTGCATACTGTGCTTTCATGCCATAACTTACATTGGTATTTCCATAAGGAATCATAGTAAGCCCGATCACCTGGCTGTCATTTTGTTCATCTGTTTCCTGTGCCCCAAAGGAAATTTCCGAATAAAATTCCTCTGTCACAGTAGTTGTGCTCTGATAGGTATATGTATTTTGCCCATATCCCCCTTGTACTGCCCCTACTGCCATAGTTACTCCTTTCCACGATCCTTCTGTCATTCGGGACCGTACCACTTTCCTGAAAGGTCCAAGTGGTGTATTTTTATTTTTTCCCGATAACCTTCCTGCAAACAAAAAGAACGCACAAAAACTTCAATCCGTTGAATTTGAGCGCTCTCCTTAGCAGGTATAAAATTATCTTTATAGTATATCGGCATTTCACTATGACATATTTAGCCCTTTTCCCATTAATCTGCCATTTCTTTCCCTATTTACCTTCCAGTACAGCAGGCTTTCTGCTTAAATAAATACAATATCCAACAGCCCCCGCAATGGTTGCTCCCATATATACATAAGCGCACATCATCTCATCATTGGGAGCCGCAAATTTTGAAAACACATCAACCAGCCCATGAACCATAATACATACCCACAAGCTGCCTGACTTATAGAATACAAATGTAAATATAAATCCCCATGCGATGGCAAAGAGTACCTGAACGACTGTCTCAATACTCGCCTGTCCCGCAAAAAGATTGACAATATGCCCTATGCCAAATGTTACGGCTGAAATAATGACCGCTACAGGTGCAGAGTCTTTTTTCAGGAGAATTCGGAATAAAAATCCCCGGAAGATCATTTCCTCAATAAATCCGATAAGCAGCATGGAAACGGTAGCAAATACCTGCGCTGCACCACTATATGACATTCCGAATCCGCCCCACAGATTTCCCGTCATTAAGATCAGCATGGGAATAAAAAAACAATAATCTCCTGCATTGCCTTTCCATTTACAAAGTCCGTACTTTTCCTCAAGATGATACTTTTTAATGAAAACAAATATCCCTGCCGCAATCAATGCCAGTACCGCCGTCATGACAATGCTTTCATCACCAAGCGAGCCCCTTACGGGGATAGTCACGGCACAATATAAAATGATCCATAAGATTGCGAACCACAATTCATTTTTCTCATACAGCTTCTTCATTTCTTTTCCTCCTGTATTGCCAGCACTGCCCCGCGATAAGCGCGTTCCAAATGTGCCGCCACAAGCTCTTCATCATATTCAAGTGAGTTATTTGCAATAATGCTCGCATAACCGTGAGCAAACAGCGCAATCGTCACAAATACATTTTTTGTCTGCTCCATAGTCATTTCCATTGCGCTGCTCATCATATCAAGAACGGGTTTAAGTTCCTCGCTGTCCACCATCTCAAGCAGGCTGTTCTCCACTGCAAATCCCGATTGGAAAAGAAAGCGGAACAGATTCGGCTCCCGTATGGCAAATCGGATATAGTTCAGTCCGATACCGAGCATAATACCTTCCTCAGGCTTTTCGATATTCATCAGGTATTCCGAATGAAAGCGGTCAGCTTTCTCATATACAGCGCGTTTCATTTCCTCTATCCTTGCGAAGTGATACATCACGGGCTGTGTTGAACACCCCAGTTTTTCTGAAACTGTACGGGCATTGACATTCTCAATCCCCATATTCCTGGCAACTTCAAAGGCAGCTTCTACCACCATTTCCTTTGTGATCTTTGCTTTTGGCATATAATTATCTCCCTTTTATAATTCGAGTTATATAATTGCAGTTATATAACTTGAATTATAATATGTGTTTCCGGATCTGTCAACGTTATTTGTGATTATTTCACCTGACTTTCATATTATCCAATAATGTATCATTTGAATTAATCATTTACGCATTTATACAAAAAAGCCACAGCAATTCAAACATGCTGTGGCTTTTATATCCGCCTGTTCAATGATACCTGCTTTTATTCACTATTGTAAGCACTCTTTCAGACACTCTTCCATGATCTGAAATCCTGCTTCCAGCTGCTCATCAGTCACAACCAGCGGGCAGAGGAAACGGATAACATTTCCATAGATACCTGCACTTTCAATGATCAGACCCTTTTTCGCTGCTGCTGCAACCATTTTGGAAACCAGTTCCGGATAAGGTTCTTTGGTCATAGGATCTTTGACAAATTCCGTACCGACCATGGCGCCGATTCCTCTCACATCCCCTACAACAGGATATTTTTCTGCCAGTCCTTTATAGAAACCGGTTACCTTCTTTCCGATTTCCAGAGCCCGGTCACAAAGGTTATTCTTTTGGATAAATTTAATGGTCTCGATGGCAGATGCACAGGAAACTGCATTTCCGCAGAATGTACCGCCGATGACACCGGGAGTCACCCCATCCATGATCTCCGCTCTTGCGGTTACTGCTGACAAAGGCATGCCTGCTGCAATGGATTTTGCCGTTGCGATAATATCAGGGGCACAGCCTGCTTCTTTCCAGTACTGGGAAACAAACATCTTGCCGGAACGCGCCCAGCCGGATTGAACCTCATCTGCAATCAAAAGAATCCCGTGTTTATCACAAATGGCACGTACTGCTTTTACCCATTCTATAGGAGCGGGAACAAAGCCGCCCTCGCCCTGTACAGGTTCTACTACAATGGCAGCCACATAATCAGGTGCAGAGCACTCTTCAAATACCATTTCCAGACGGTTTGTATAATACTCGATGGCTTCACTTTCCGTAAATCCCTTGGGAGCCCGGTACAGATAGGGGAATTCCGCACGGTACACGCCGTCAGGCATAGGTCCCATGCCGTAAGCATAGGCTTTTTTACTGGTCATCGCCATAGTCAGGGCAGTTCTTCCGTGGAAAGCTCCTGAAAAAACAATAATGTTAGGTCTTTTGGTATAGGATTTTGCGATCTTTACCGCATTTTCATCTGCCTCGGCACCGCTGTTGACAAACATGGTCTTCTTTTTATCTCCCTGTACCGGCATGAACTCATTCATCATCTCGGCAAGTTTAATATAATTTTCATGGGTCATAATGTTCATCATGGCGTGGAAATATTTTTCAGACTGCGCTTTAACAGCTTCGATCATTTCAGGCTGTGAATATCCTGCGTTGAGCACGCCTACGCCGCCTACCCAGTCAAGAAAAATATTGCCGTCCACATCTTCTACCATAGCGCCTTCGCCCCGCTCAATGACTACGGGATAGCTGCATTTAATGGCGCCCGGCATAGCCTCCGCCCTTCTGTCAATGACTTCCTTTGCCTTTGGTCCCGGCAGTGCTGCTGTTTTAATCGTTGGTAATGCTGTTCTTAATTCTGACATGGTCATCTCTTCCTTTCTATCTTTCCAGATCCGGAAAGTCATATGGTAATTTTTTATTGTATCTTCGTTCTTTTCCATATCCCGGGCTTAGCCCTTTATCAGAAAAGTTTCTCATAAATGGTTAAAATCATCTCTTCCGTCATAGGTATATAGCTGTTGCCCAAAAGCCTTTGCTGGTTATGGATCACAGATTCTGCAAATTCCTTTAACTCCGTTTTAGGCAATCCGTATTCACTTAGGGATTTCTTTTGTAATATGCTTCCGTTTAACAGCTCTTCGATCTTTTCATAAACCGCTTCCACAGGGCATTCCAGAATGTCCGCAAGCTCTTTATTTAACACGGCGATCTTTCCTGCAGGTTCATATTCCATATAGGCATCAAACACCCCTGTAAACATGGCATAGTTGGCTTCCCCATGGGGAACATGATAATTAGCTCCCAAAGGATAGCTCATGGCATGGACTGTACCGCAGCCTGCGTTGCCAAAGGCGATACCCGCCATTGCAGAGGCAGTAAGTACATTTTTCAGTTCTGCCTTCATGGCTTCCGTGCGCCGGGACACTCCTGCTTTTTCTATATTTTTGTAAGCGGTCAGGATCATTCTGGCAGCACGTAAGCTGAAAGATTCCGAAATTGCCGTAGCCTTTGGTGAAAGATAGGATTCCACCGAATGGATCAGCGCATCAATGGAGCTTGTAGCAAATACTGCAAAAGGAAGTCCTTCCAAAAGCTGCGGAATGAGCACTGCATCATCTGCATAGATGGCATCATCTGCCAGACCGAATTTGGTATGCCGCTTTTTAAACTCCAGAATGGAAATATTGGTTACCTCGCTGCCCGTTCCGCAGGTGGTGGGAACGATGACCAGGGGCACTTTCTTGACTGCCGGAAAAACATGATCAAATAAATCCGTAACCGGCGTTACTTTTTCCAGACAAAAGAGCTTTGCCACATCAATGACTGTTCCGCCGCCAATTGCCACTACCCGCTTATAAGGCTTCTGTATGTCTGCGGCAATGGCTTCCACCATTTCATCCGTAGGCTCTCCGCTGCCATACTTACGGATCAGTATTACCTGACCTGCTTTTACTTCTTTGAAATATACATTCCATGTGGACGAACTGGTAATGATCAGGTCCTCTTCCGAAAGCCGGAAAGTCTGTACAAATTCCTCAGCACTATCCATTATGGAAATCTTTGGAACTACCTGAAATGTTTTCATAACCTCTCCTCTTTTCCACCCCTGTCTGTTTGTGGGGTTGACTTCATCCTGAGTGCATTATACAATGGTACATGTATTAAGTAAAACGACAACTTTTCAATTTTATTGTGAAACTTTTTCACAATACTTTTTCAATATGTCAGTATGACATGATGGGTTATGCATTCATATTTGGTATTATTTTCGTCATATAAATTTTGAAAATATCAGGGAGGAATCGGATATGAATATACAGAAATATAAAATTCTGCTGAGAGCAGTAGATACGGGCAGCTTTACAAAGGCTGCGGCAGAACTGAATTATACTCCTTCGGGAGTTACCCATATGATGAATTCCATTGAAGAAGAATTGGGCTTTCCTCTTTTGAAAAGAAGCCCCAGAGGCGTCTGCCCTACCAAAGAGGGAGAAAAGATCCTGCCGATCATCAGGGAAATCGTAAAATGGGAAGAAAACCTTGCCCAGACTACGGCGGAAATCCGCGGTGCCCATTATGGTACACTGGTACTGGCTTCCTATTCCAGTATCGCTTCCCGGTGGCTGCCGGGAATCATCAGGGATTTTAAAAAGGATTATCCCAACATCCGCATTAAGATCATGGAAGGAGTCTGGCAGGAGGTTGCCGAAAACCTGGACCGGAACATGGCGGATCTGGGTTTTATGAGCTATCAGGAGAACACAAAATATGAATGGATTCTGTTACAGGAAGACCCTATGCTTGCAATTCTGCCTTTAACCCACAAACGCGCAAAAGATGCTTCCTACCCTTTAAGCGCCTGCCTGGAAGAGGAGATCATCATGCCTGCCAGCGGACATGATTTTGATGTGGAACAATTATTTAAAAAGGAACATCTGAAACCGGAAATGAGTTATGAAACCATAGAAAACTATTCAGCCCTTTCCATGATCGAAAAGGGCATCGGTATGAGTATTATGAATGAACTGATCACTTTGGGAAGGACAGCAGATGTAGTAAAAATCCCCTTAGACCCACCATGCTCTATCCACATGGGTGTTGCCTGTACGGACTTTACCAAACTTTCCCCTGCTGCCCGGATATTTCTGGAATATGTATTGAAGGCGTTTCCCGATTGGCATAAAAAATCATAATTATATTTTCACCATGGATTATTACATAACAAAGCATCATTTTTGCATAATTACTATTGTAACAAATCTATAATTTTTCCACTTCACAGACCGTCAAACGGTTCCCCACTACTGTAAAACGCACGTTGAATCCGGCATAAGAAACACCCCAGATGCGGCTTTCATCCTCAATAAATGCGGTTCTGGGGTCTTGCTCTAAAATTTCTGTCAGGCTTTCTCTCAACGCTTCCGGCACCTTTTCCAAAAGATTTTCCGGGAAGCAAATCTCCAACACATGCTCATAAACCTCTCCCGCAAACCCGCTTGTTGCCTCCGGATAACTATCCGCATAAGGAAGATACGGCTTAATATCATAGACCGGTGTGCCGTCAAGCATATCCACACCGGAAACCTGCAATATGGGACCCAGGTTTTCATCCATCAGGATCTTCTCCAATTTCACCACCGACATTCCGATAGGATTCGGTCTGAAGGGTGATCTGGTTGCAAAAACGCCCATCCGCTTTTTTCCTCCCAGTCTTGGCGGTTTTACCGTGGCAGACCAATGGTCCCTTTTTGCCTCAGAAAACTCCCATAGCACCCATATATGAGAATAGCCTTCCAGTCCACGGAAGGCTTCTGCACTACGATATTCCGGCTCAAAAACGATCGTTCCTTTCGCCCCTTTTACCAGACCGCTTTGCCTGGGAATTCCGAATTTTTCCGGAAAATCTGTATGAATTTGGGCAATCATTTTCAATTTCTGCATCATTTTCCTGCTTTCTGTTCCTGCTCTAATACAAAACGAACTTCTGCTTTTCTCTTTTCATCCAGTTTTTCCAGATCAGCCGGCTCTATTGCTTTTGCTTCTTCTGTTGTAATCAACGGGCGCAAATTCACCTGGTGGTTTTCCACAGGAATGTATGCCACTTTGCTCTTATCAAAAACTGATCTTAAATGATAATAGGGCACAGGGATTCCAACGCGGTTATTTGCGGAAAGATTTACAATATCCGCTATCTGGCAGACGCCCATGGTTTCGCTGTAGATGTAGTCTTTTTTTTCAAACACTTTTGTTCCTCTTCTTCTTTAGATTTGAGTACATTTTCCTCTACCCATTCCCCGATATTGATTAACATCCCATTCTAAATAAACAGACGCAGCTGATTGTCTATATAGCTTTCCTGTCTGACATCTTTGATATTGTCTTCAGGGTTTATGCCGCCCACCAGAAGGGGCGATAAAGGGTTATGGGATTTCAGGTTTTCTTTTACGATGCTCATATCGTAATTTGCATAGCAGTACAGGCATCCGTGGGGACAGGTGTTGTACATGCCGATGTCATTGCCTAAAAGGCAGTTACAGGTTTCCCGGGAGGATTTTTTGCTTTTGGGTATATTTAAAGCACAGCCTATGGCTCGTTCTATGACCGCTGTTCTCATGCAGCCGCCGCAGTCGGCACCGTATTCTGCAAGATAATCTCCTTCTGCACAGGTGTAGATTTTCATTTCATTTTTTTTGGCTATCCGTACCAGTTCTTTGGTCAGTATGACCGCATCCTGCCTGGAAACCGCTTTAACGCCGGGAAAATTTTTCTTTGTCTTTTCATATAGATCGATAAAGCTGATGACACATTGGTTTGTTTTTCCTTTTAAGCGCTCTGCCATTTTTGCAAAAGCGCTGATGTGAAATTCCATGGAATATTGTTCTGATAAAAAGATCGGGTCATACCGCCAGCCGACGGCATTTTTTCCTACCCGCTCTGATAATATGCAAAAGTCTGAAAGCACCTTTTCTTTATCCGGCACATAAGGTTCTATATCCTTTCCATAAGGAGTGATGGTCACAAACCAGAATTGCCCGAAATTTTTGATCTCATCCAGCCTGTCAAGCATGGGACCCGGGTTTTTGGTACAAAAGCAAATGCAGTCAATAACCTCCGGTGACAGCTTATATTTTAGGACCTGTTCCGGATAATAGGGATTTCTGGCAAGAACAAAGCCTTCTTTAATCCGATTGTAAAACCATTCGCTATAGTAGGCAGGAATATCCGTCCGATTACCTGTATTTAAGATCATATGACTCTCCTTTTCCATCCAAAGCCTGTCTGGTTTTCCTTATACCTGATTCAAAATTCCCTTAATACCTTCTTTCCGGAATATCTCTTTATAATATCCGATTTCTTCCCGGATCAGCCCATCGATCACCTGCATTCCCAAAAGTTCCACAGGTGCTTTATCGTCGGTCATAATATAATCTCCGCCTTCGTAAGCCGTCAGATTTTCATCTACCCGTTCCATCATGGCGGATACTTCCTCATTATCTGATAATGTCATGTTCCTCTTTAATAAGTTTACCATTTCCGGATTGTCAGATGCAAACAGTTCTCTGTTGGTTGAACCCATCACATCTACTGTATAAACATTGCCGAATACGGACGCAATGGTATCGGAAAGATACTGATTGATATTGCCCTCCCCGCCGCCTTTCATATTCATATTGACAACCATCACACCGTCTTCCTTCAGATGGTCCCGGACCATGGAAAAAAACTCTACTGAAGACATCTGGAAAGGAATGGTAATATCCTGATAGGCATCTACCATGATCACATCATAGGTTTCCTCAATGGCATTCAGATATGCCCTGCCGTCATAGGTGGTGACCTTCACATCCGGGTCCAGAGCAAAATATTCTCCTGCAAGCGCTGTGATCTTTTCATCGATCTCAACCCCTTCCACAGTCACATCCTTTAAATATCTCCGGCACTGGGTGGCATAGGTTCCCGTTCCCATGCCCAATACCAGAATATCCGTAGTTTCTCCCTTTTCCATGCTGCCGCTCATAAAAGGCGCTGCCATGGCATAGTCATAATACATTCCCGTCAATCCCTGATCTTTTTTCATAATGGACTGAACCCCGAATAATACATTGGTAGACAAGATAACATCATCTTCCGTTTCCTTAACCTGAAGATAATTGTATACAGATTCTCCTTCATATAAAAGATTGCTTTCCCAAAAAGCAAAACTGCCGGAACACCCTAAGATTCCGCAGAGAATAAACGCCAATGCCGATACAGCACTTTTTACCACATTGGTTTTTGCGCTGATAAAATATACCAGTCCCAAAATCAGTAAAACTCCTGAAAAGATCAAAAACGTCACTGCCGTTCCCACAGCCGGAATGGTCACGAAGGTAGGAAGAAAAGTTCCGATAATACTTCCGATGGTATTGAAAGCTCCTAAAGTTCCCACAGTTTTACCATTATCATCTAAATTGTCCATGGAATATTTTGCAAGGGAAGGTGTGACCGTTCCCAGTAAAAACAAAGGAAACACAAAGATGACCATACATGCAAGAAATGCCGCCCAGATCAAAAAATTGGTATTCACGGTCACGATCAGCAGAGCTGAAATACCCAGGATCACATATTTTCCCACTACAGGAATTGCCGCAATCCAAACCGCCGCAATAAGGATTCTGCCATACAGCTTGTCCGGATCAGGATTTTTATCTGCACTCCTTCCACCGTAAATATTGCCTAAAGCCATGGCGATCATAATGGTTCCGATAATAATGGTCCATACGATCTGGGATGAGCTGAAATAAGGCGCCAAAAGCCTGCTGGCTCCCAACTCCACTGCCATGACCGCCATCCCTGCAAAAAATTCAGTCAAATATAAATAATACTTGTTTTTTAAGATCGGTCTTTTGGAAAGTGTATCCAAGGTCTGCTTCCTCCTATCCGCTTCATACAATAATCCATTGTATAAAATACGCTGACTCAAATTTTCTCCTTTAAAAGATCATTATAAATTATCATAACAATTCCCACAAAATATTTCAATCTTTACCCCCGTGTTCTTTTGACCACATACCGCGGTTTACATAACATTATATTTCAATGTCCACTCATGACAAAGACACCGGTCAGAATCTTCTGCCCGGTGCCTTTGTATCTCACGTACCTTATGATAACTCTTTACAATAACTCTATCAGCTTTTCTCTGATAGGCTCATAATGCTCATCGATCAAGCCAAAATCCTTATCTTTATAAGTCCATGCCGCATGACCGATTCCATATTTCTGAAATACATCATGAATATCCTGATACCAGCGAAGGGTATCTTCCAAAGGCGCCTGGTCAATAACGCCATATTCTCCGCAGTATAAAGGAACATTTCTTTCTTCTGCTGTTTCAATAGCCTCTTTAAAAAGCTGTTCAAACAATTCCATTCCGATGCCCTTTAAGTTCTCTGCATAAATGGCACCCATTGCCTCTTTGGCAAACTGATCGCTTTTTTTTCTGTATTCCTCCAAGGTACTGGGATATGCCATATCAAAATCCTTTGTCATTCCTTCTACCCAGTATGCCTTCTGATGAGTAAATACCAAAGGCTCATAACAATGGAAATTATAAACTATTTTTTCATCATATGGCAGATCCAGCTGTGAGACCCTGGTCACACTATTATAATTCACTCCGCCGATCAAAATATAATTATCCGGCGCAATCTGACGAATTGCCTCCACAGTTTTCCTTGCAATAGCATTCCATTCCTTATAAACATCAGGATTTACGATCTCATTCAAAAGCTCAAATGCCAGCATCTGATGAAACCTTCCAAACCGCTTTGCAAATTCCTGCCAAAGGCGGATAAACCTCTGCTGCAGCTTTTCATCATAAAAGAAAGCATCCGGTTCTCCCTCTCTCTCATCAAAAGCATACCCTGCCGTCTTGTGCAGATCCAGAATCATATTCAGGTGATATTTCTGACACCACCCAATACAATCAGCAATGTAGCCAAATCCTTCTTCCATATAATTTCCGTCTTCATCTTCCAAAACCTGATAATCAACAGGAACCCTCACATGGTCCAGTCCCCATCCTGCAATCGTCTCAATATCCTTTTCTACGATAAATGATTCATAATAATCCTTTTCATAACGGTTACACTGGGAAATCCAGCCTCCCAGATTGATCCCTCTCTGATACCCTTCAAATCTCTTCATGATACTTTCCCTCCATATTAAACAGAACATCTTGTATCTTTAGCGCCTTAGATTGACTCTATTATATAAACATCCTCATGAGCAGACTATAAATATTCTGCTGAAAATATCATATTTCTAATGAAAAAAAGGGGGAATTAAGGGTATCTGTTACATTTTTATCCAAAGATAAGTATGTGCGGCAAATATTACCGATAAGATACTACGATATCGCCTTCCAGGATCATGGTCTGTCCGTCAGGAATCAGATTTTCCTCTCCCCTCATGACCAGGGCGATCAGAACATGATCCGGCAGATCCAGCTCCTCGATCCGTTTCCCACACCAGGAATGTCCCTTTTCAATGGGAATCTCCTGTAGATTTTCCTGCTCTCCCGGCTCATAGGAAGGCACGCTTAAAATCAGATTATCCTCTGCCAATATTACAGTATCTCCTCTGGGAATCAGGGTCTCTTTTCCCCTCTTGATCATCAGTGCCAAAGATCCTGTAGGCATGCTGACATCCTTGATCATCCTGTTTTCCCAGTTATGCCCTTTGGGTATATACATACGCATAAGGGTAATCGCCGATTCCTCCTGATAATCGTTGAAGGTCTTGCTGACATCTGCCTTTTCATCGATCATATCCAGCTTTTTGGCGGCTGTGGGCAGCAGGGTTCCCTGAATGGCAACCGAGAAAAGGGAAACCATAAACACAATATGAAACAGATCATGTGACAGATCCGCGTTGCCTGCGATTACCGAAATGGAAAACACAATGGATGCTGCCCCTCGAAGTCCTGCCCAGGAAACAAGCATACACTGCCTGGTGCTGCATTTAAATGGCTTTAGCAGCAAAAATACCGCAGCAGGTCTTGCAATCAAAGTAAGAAATACGGTAATGGCAAGTGCCTGTAATATAATATCCGGAAACCTATGGGGAAATGCCAGAAGTCCTAACAAAAAGAAAATAAAAAACTGCGCCAGCCCTGTCACTCCGTCAAAGAAAGAGACAAGAATGCTTTTATTGCGTATCCTGCTGTTACCTACAATGATCCCCATGAGATAAACGCTTAAAAAAGCATTGCCGCCCAAAAGCTGGGATAAACCGAAGCAGCCCATTACCATACCGATCATAAAAATAGTATCCAGGCCATCTGATACCAGGCTGGTCTTTGTCATGATCAAAATAACTGCCATGGCAATTCCAATACCGATCATAATGCCCAGCACAAGCTGCATCCCGATCATAATTACAGGATTTCCGGAATCGCCGGCGCCTAACATACCGATTCCCAAAATAGTCATCATATAGGAAACCGGATCATTACTACCGCTTTCCATTTCCAGCAGGGAAGCCGTTCCGTCTCTTAAATTCAGTTTCTTTCTTCTGAGAATGGCAAAGACGCTGGCAGCATCCGTAGAGGATAAAACCGCTCCCACCAAAAAACTTTCCTTCCACGAAAATCCCAAAAACATGGTGCAGAGCCAGGCTGTGAGCATGGCGGTAATGACAACGCCTAAAGTGGATAGCAATACCGCCTTTCCCGCAACCTCTTTGGCAGCCTTCCACTTGGTGTTAAAGCCGCCGTAAAACATAATAAAACTCAAAGCAATGGTACATAGCCTTTCTGCCATACTATAATCATCAAAGGGAATTTTTAAAATTCCGTCGCTACCGAAGATCATACCGATTCCCATAAAAAGCAGCAGCGCAGGCATACCGAATTTTCCTGAAAACTTTTCTGCCAATATACACAAACAAATCACTGCTGCCACCAGTAAGATTCCTAATGCCATGTATTTCCTCCTCTTCTGCCTTCCCTTTGAAATAACCTTTCATACCGGGGATCGTCATGGACTGTATGTTTCTCTCATTGACCCCGTATCATATTTTATTGTAACAAATAGACAAAATATGCGCCATAGCACAAAAGCATGAGAATTCCATGAATTCTTGTAAGCTTCTTTTTGCGCAATACACAAAGCAGCAGCAAAACCCCTGATCCTATGGCAATTATTGTATCCATAAGAAAATCCGCTTCAAATACAACAGGTGTTATCAATGCTGTTGTCCCGATTACAAATAAAATGTTAAAAATATTGCTGCCTACGATATTTCCGATAGCAATATCCGCTTTCCCTTTGATGGCTGCGGAAACGGAAGTAAAAAGCTCCGGCAGGGAAGTTCCCAGAGCTACAATGGTCAGTCCGATAAAGCGGTCACCAAGTCCCATGACCTTTGCAATGGCAGTTGCCGCATCCACTGTTACATCAGATCCCCATACCACCAGCACCAGACCTGAGATTCCCATAAAAGCCAGCCGCCACAAGGGCATCTGTTTCTTTTCCCCAGTCACTTCTTCTTTATTTTTCTTTACCATCAGAAACAGGTAAAATAAATACGCCAGAAATGCAGCCCACAATATAAGCCCTTCCACAAAAGTTACCACATTCCCTGTATACCCCATAAACAAAAGCAGCAGGGTAATCCCCAGCATATAGGGGATTTCAAAACGGATCGTAGATTTTGCCACAGCCACTGAAACAATAGCAGATGTTATTCCTAATATGATCAATATGTTGAGGATATTACTCCCTACGATATTTCCAATGGTGATCCCCGCATTTCCCTTTAATGCCGCCGTAATGCTCACGGCAGCCTCCGGCGCACTGGTTCCCATTGCTACTATGGTCAGACCGATCACCAGCTGCGGCACGCCAAAGCGGTCGGCAATTCCCGCTGCGCCATCCACAAACCAGTCAGCACCCTTGACCAGCATTACAAATCCCAACACCAGTAACAAACATTGCAATAAAATTTCCATACTCTGCCTCCTTATATTTTTTTGCAGAAAGAGGCAAAAAAAGCGAGCCTCTGCTGCAATGAAATTACAACAAAAGTCTCGCTGCTTAGTCACGGACCGGATTACTCCCTTGTAATCGTACTGACGGCCCCGCAAACATCCTGTCATATCAAAAAACAGTCTGTCAACTACTCCCTTTTATTACTGTTATTATAAGAAATACACCTGACTTTTTCTACACACAAAAGACATCCTTAACATTTTCTTAACTGCTAATCCGCCTCTACCATACGATATCCCACTCCTGCTTCCGTAAAAATGTATTGGGGCTGGGCAGGATTTTTCTCTATCTTCCGGCGGATATTTGCCATATTTACCCTTAAGATCTGGTTGTCATTTTTCATATTCGGTCCCCAGATTTCCTTCATGATATAATCATAGGTCATGACTCTGCCGGCATATTTTCCCAATAGCGCCACGATCTTAAACTCATTCTGGGTCAGATTTGCATCCTTTCCATCCACAAATACCCTATGCTTATCATAATCTATGAGAAATCCTCCTGAAACAAAGGTTCCGCTCTGTCCCAGTCCCGGTGTGGCTGCTGCAGTTCTGGTGTGTCTGATAGCAGCACGTATTCTGGCTAACAGCTCCGAGGTCCCGAAGGGCTTGGTAATATAATCATCTGCTCCCATATCCAGCGCCGCCACCTTATCCTTTTCATGGCTTCTTGCAGAAACTACCACAATGGGCATGGAAGACCACTCCCTGACATCCTTTAAAATCTTCATACCATCCATATCCGGCAGCCCCAGGTCCAGGATCACCAGATCGGGACATTGAGAAGTGATCAGGCTGTAGGCTTCCGTTCCCGTATACGCCATCATAACATCATAATGATTTGCCTCCAGCACCGCCCGCAAAAAATTACGGATGCTTTTGTCATCTTCGATTACCAGAATTCTGTCCTTGATTTCCATAAAATACTATTCCTCCTCCATGGGAAGGGAAAATATGATCCTTGCTCCGCCTCCCGCTTTATTTTCCGCACGCATATCTCCTTTATGGGCATTGATGATGCTCATACATACCGACAGCCCGATTCCCATGTTTCGTCTGGAATCGGAATCCTCGTTTTCATGAAGTCCTCCCTCAAACATGACCGGAAGCACATCTCCTCTGATTCCCTGTCCGTCATCCTCCACCACAAACAGGACTTTTCTTTCCTGCCTGATAATATTTATTTCAATAACGCTCGTTGTTTT
The DNA here is from genome assembly GCA_017936785.1 of Lachnospiraceae bacterium. GTDB lineage: Bacteria > Bacillota > Clostridia > Lachnospirales > Lachnospiraceae > UBA2882. The sequence goes on from JAGBEV010000053.1 coordinate 32,165, forward strand.
ACCATGCAGTACGGAATTTTCCAACAAATTTACAAGAACCTGCTCGATCAGGATGGCATCCATAGGCACCAGGAGTACCTCATTGGGAATGTTGACCCTGACCTGAACCTGGGGAAATCTTTTTTGAAACTTCTGCACCGCACTGCCTGCGATCTCCTCTACAACCTCCAGATTGGTAGTGATCTTGGTATTATCCCCGTTGATCCGGGTAACCGACAGGAGATTTTCCACGATCCTGATCAGCCATTGGGCTTCATCTCTGATATCCTCAGTCAGCTCCAGCTTTTTATCATCGGGTAGTACCTGATAATTATCAATAACAGCTGACGCAGAACCTACAATAGATGTAAGGGGTGTTCTGATATCATGGGAAACAGCCCTGAGCAGGTTACCCCGCATTTTTTCTTTTTCCATTTCCAGCTTCATCTGCTCCTGCTGCTTGATCTGGGTCGTCAGGGCACTGACACAGACCGCCACCGCCAGCATGGCAAGGAAGGTCAGAGGATATCCTGTAATAGTAAAATTAAATTTAAAATAAGGATATGTAAACACAAAATTAACACCTACTACTGCCAGTACAGATGCTGCGATACCATACACATACCCCTGTGTAAACCGGGATATGAACAATACTGCCAATACAAAAATCAACGGAACATGGGTATCTGTGGATGCCAGTCTCTGCAAAAAGAAGCAGATCCCCGATGCGATCCCCAATATAACAACTGTTATAATACAATTGTGCCAAATTCCATTTTTGACATTCATTTTCATACTGATCTCCTTTTATGGCAGCCTATATAAAATATAGCCCAACAGGGCGTTCCATGCAAGATTTGAAATCGATGCTGAATAAAAAGGACTCCGGTAACAAGCCCGGAGCCGCAGATTCTATTTTCTTCCGTTATTTCCCCAAATAACAAATCTTAATAATACAGAGAATAGCCGTATCTGATCTTTCTGTAAATCTTCCATACAAGCAGTACCGGTATGCTGACTAACAGATATAAAGATGTCAGACCACCCATAATTCCCATTAATCCCACTAAAATGTATGTTACAATACCTGGCATTTTAAGAACCTCCATCCTGTTGAAATCCTTAGGATAGTATCACACAGCCAGAGGAATTACTATCGGTTTTTCTCGATTTTAACTATGCCTTAACCCCGTATCTTTTTTTCTTAACAAGTATTTAACAAAGGCAGTTTACAGCTGAAAGCTTCCCATATTCTGTGCCAGCATATCCGCTGTATTCTTCAGATTTTCTGCCGAATCCTCCACATTTCTGAAGCTGTCCGCCACCTGAGTGATCACAGCATTGGTTTCCTCCGTACCCGAAACATTATCTTCAGCAATATGGGATAAGGAAGTAATGATCTCCTCTATCTCTTTTCTGGAACTCTCCAATTCCTTTGTTTTATTTTCGATCCGCTTAATGCCCTCAATGGAAACACCGATTTCTTTCATCACTCCGCTGACGGTTTTCTCCGTACTTTCAATATGGGCATTCTGTCTGTCAATAACCTCCTGTACATGCGCCATGGTATTTACTACCAGCTCCGAATCTGCCATAAGAGTATTTACGATCTGATCAATATTGCCGCTGGCATTGTTGGACTGCTCTGCAAGGTTCTGAATCTGGGATGCCACCACCGCAAAGCCTCTTCCCGCTTCTCCTGCTCTTGCCGCCTCAATGCTGGCATTTAAGGACAAAAGATTGGTCTCTGAGGCAATATCCGAAATAAAATCCGATGCTTCCTTAATTCTCTTTGCCGATTCGTTGGTCTGCAATGTCTGCTCTGCAATGGCTGCAACCGCTCTCTTTACTTCTTCACTGATGTCCTTCAGTTCCTCTATGGTAACAGCTGCCTTGTCACTGGAGGTCTTCATGGTATCCGCACTGGCATTCAGATCTTCTGCCTCGTTGCCCGTTTCCACGATCAGACTTCCCATACGCTCCATATTATCAGAAGCCTTCTGCGTATCCTCTGCCTGTGTGGTAGCTCCGTCAGTAATAATGTCCACGGCATTTTTTACATTATTGATATTTTCATAGGTTTCATGAGAGGTCCGGTTCAGGCTGTGGGATGCCTCTGTCAGCCTTTCTGCACTTTCACTGATGCCGCCGATAATATTGCGCAGCTCCGTCTGTAAATGCTCAATTGCCCTTGTCAGATCTCCTATTTCATCTTTTCTTTCCAATATCCTGTTGGAAAATTCCACATTTAGCCTGCCTGATGAAACCTCCTCCACATTGGAAATACCCGTCTTTAATGCTTTGGTCATAGTCCCTGCTATGATGCTGACAACCACCGTGCAAATGACCATTACCGCCAGAACAAGAAATACGATCACATTAAGAATGCTGATGACGCTGCCATAAGTTTCTTCCTTGTTGATTCCTGCAAATACCATCCCGATGGGAGCCGAATTGTCTCCGCTTTGATATACCGGTACATAATAACCATAAAAGATGGTCCCGTCCATGGAAATATTGTCGCTGAAATATTCCTCTCCGTTTTTCAGCACGCGTTCTGTGACCACATCTCCTGCCGGGCTGCCCAGTATTCTCAGTCCCTTTTCATCCAGTGCTGATGTCATGATCCTTTCCGTCCCATAAAAGAAGGTAACATCCATTCCCGATTTTTCTTTAATTGTATCTACCAGATTTTCCGACTGGGAAATGTTATAGCTGCCCTTCCAGACATCTCCGTTTTCCGCTTCCAGATAGGCACCTGAATTCTGGTCATAGGCAGCCAGTGTGGCGACTGCCGTTCCCCGCAGGGAATTCTCCACCTGGTCTATAACGGAATTTTTAACATAAGTAGCTGTAATAATGATCACGATAATGCCCAGCACGAAAACCGGCACAAGGGCACAGGTTAAAATTTTTTTCTTAATGGTAAGTTTCATAGTCATCCCCCTATTCCACTACAACAACATTTTTATAGTACCAGTTAATGCCTCCGGTAATAGCAGCATCATCCAGGATGCCGCCTTCCTCACCTACAGTCTCTCCTGTGTTGGTTTCCAGCACCCCGTCAAACACATGATTGGTTCCATTCAATATTGCTGCTGTGGCTTCATCTACTTTTTCCTGTGTTCCGTCGGCACAAAAATCTGCCAGCCCTGTGATCTGCACAAGTCCTTCCGCCATTCCCCCATAATAATTGCTTCCGTCCCAGCTTCCGTCCATAATGCTTTTTACTGCAGATGTATAATAAGCGCTCCAGTTCCAGATAACACTGCACAGACAGGAATCCGGCGTTTCCTTGCTCATGTCGGAATTATAGCCGATGCCGTACACACCATATTCCTGGGCAAGTGTCTGGGGAAAAGGCGTATCACAATGCTGTGCCATCACATCACAGCCCATATCCAAAAGCTTTCTGGAGGCAGCCTCTTCTCCTTCCGGATCATACCAGCTATTGGTTACTGCCACATAAATCTCTGCATCCGGATTCACCGATTCCACACCGATGGCAAAAGCATCAATCCCTCCTGTTACCTCTGAATTGCTGGAATCCATTGCTGCCACATATCCGATCTTATTGGCAGTGGTATTCATTCCTGCCACAATACCGCTTAAATATCTTGCCTGATAGATTCTGCCGAAATAATTATTAAAATTCTTTCCATTGGACAGATAGCCCGTTCCGTGGGAAAAATACAGATCAGGATATTCTTCTGCCATCTCTGCCGTAGTTTCCATATACCCCCAGCTTGTGGTAAAGATCACATTACATCCTTCATCAATACATTCCTGAATGCTTTCTCTGGTTGCTTCAGTATCAGCATCATCAACGATCTTGCGCACGATCTGCTCATCGGAAAGTCCCAGATTATTCTGCATTCCCAAAATTCCCAGGTCATGGGTATAGGAATAACCGCTTCCTTCACCGGGGTCCGATATATACAAAACGCCTACTTTGATATCTTCCTTTGAAATTCCTGCCGTATTTCCCTCATTCTCTGTGTCCACAGCATCTTTTTCAGCCCTTTCCTCAAGATATCCCTCATTGGTAGCAAGATCATCCGGCTGATCCATGGCGCTGCCGCAGCCTGCCAAAACTCCGGCAATTGCCGCAACACACACTGCTGTCTTCCATAGTTTTCTTTTCATATGTATTCCTCCATTCACATATTTGTCGTATCTAAAGCCGCTTTCAATTTTTGAAATTTCAGTTATCGGCTATACACAGACCGCCCCAGCCTGTTTTGTCATTGGGCAGTTCCCCTGTCCCCGACAGGCTTTTTGCATGGCGGCACAGCCATGCCTTCATTTTTTCTCCATAAAGATAGGGATCTTCTCCCTGTAAAATCGCCCGCTCCATCAAAAGCGCTGCTCCTCCTGTTGCAAAAGGGGTTGCATAGCTGGTTCCGTCCAGCCGTTGAATCCCATAGGCATTTTCTGAAAGGATTCCTACCCCCGGTGCCGCGATCTCCGGCTTGACCATATTGATATATCCTTCGGAAAGCCTTGTGACAAATCCCCTGCCGGAGAAATCCGCATAGGCTTCATAGACAGGATTATAAGCTCCCACCGTAATGACTCTTTCCGCCGTAGACGGTATGGTAAGGGTCTGTTCCGGTACCGGCCGCAGGAAACGGGTATCCTGCCCCTTGATCTGTGATGAGGGCATATAAAGGCTGTAATTCCCCGATACCAGTCTGGTAGGGCGCAGGATCATTCTCCAGACCCCTTGATTTACATAAGTATTGTCCGGGATAAAATCCAGAAACACCTCCTGATTCACACTATAGGGCTGGGGTGCCCCTACATAAAACAGCAAGGATGTCTCCGCAAGATTTCGCCTGATGGTCCTGCCCATATCTGTATAAGAATGAAAACTGAAGCTGTCTCCTGCCGGCGACTGAAGCAGGATCTCATAACTGTCCACGAAATTCAGCCATAGCTGCAGGTTAAATTCCCGCTCATAGCTCCCTATGGTAAATTCTATGACCCGCTCTCTTTCCCCCTGTCCGATCACACCGGCTGTATGGCCGCCTGCTGCCCCTTCATTGCCGCTCCCCACACAGACTACCGTCCTTCCGATTTCCGCCATGTTGTTGATAAACCGTTCGATCAGCGCTGTTCCGTCATGGGCTCCGTAAGTGTTTCCAAAACTTAAATTAACTGCAAGGGGCATCTGGATCTCCACGCCCTTATTGACTGCATAGTCCATGGCACGCATCAGGGAGGTTGTTAAAGGAAAGCTGCTGTTTGCCCCCGTATCCAGCTTCACGATCAATAAAGAAGCTTCCGGCGCCACTCCTATGAGATTTACATCCACGCTGCCGTCAGCCCTTCTGCCGTTTCCTGCCGCAATAGCAGCAACAGCCGTGCCGTGACCGGAATTGTCCGGCGAAGGTCTCATGGCTTCACTTCCGTTTTCTCCTTCTGTTCCGTTTTCCCCCGTATTGTCATTTAATAATATGGCATCCAGTTCCTCTTTGGTATATTCTCTGTTCTGGGTCTGGTCATAATAATACAAAACCCTTGTGGTCCCGTCCCCATTGCGGAACGCAGGTAATTCAAAAGACAATCCGCTGTCAATGACAGCTATACATATGCCCCTTCCCCGGTATCGGTTTCCCAGTCCGGTTCCTCTGTACAGGCAGCTTGCAAAATTGCCGGCGGCATCATTGGCATAAAGCCGTTTGGGCTTTTCCACGAACTCTATTTCCTCCAATGCAGCCAACGCCTCTATATACCGTTTGGGAAGGGTTATGATCGCATATCCTGCCGACAGGATCTCCACATGAATATCCCCTCCGGAAATTCCTGATATGTCTCCGTGAAATTTGACAATAACCTCCCACTGCTCATTATCCCTATCGGTTCCTGCCCTCAAAACAGGCGAAGCCATACGTTCTTCTTGTGTAGCATCTAAAGAAAGATTTAGCAGATTTTCCGCTTTTTGATTTTCCGGCATACATTTTCTCCGGTATTTCTTTTCTTTATGCTATGGTGTTTTTCCTCAAATGTTGCCCCGGATCAGCTTAACCGTTCAATAAACGCTTCTCCGCATACAGGTCTGGAATAATAATATCCCTGGAAGAAATCACATCCCATTTCAGTCAGCTTTTCTGCCTGCCCGGCATCTTCCACACCCTCTGCAATGAGCTCCATCTGCATATCCTTGATCATGGAAATGGTGTGCTTTAAGGCACACATGGCTTTTGAATTTTCCATTGCGGACCATACCATGGACTTATCCAGTTTAATGGTATGAAACGGATACTTGATAATGTGCGCTGTATTGGAAAATCCGGTTCCGTGATCTCCAAATTGATATAGTGGTATTCCAGATGATATTCATCCATGATCCGGAGCAGACTTTCATGTAATCTTTCCTGCATGCACTGAACAGCAGAAAGATTCACATCAATATATTCAATGCCATACTCCCATATTTTCTTTTCAGACATAAAACGGCATACTTCCCGAAACACAAATTCTCCGATTTCCAGGATCAGCCCGTTTTTTTCTGCCAGCGGGATAAATTCTTCCGGGCTGATAAATCCCATCTCCCAATGTTTCAGCCTGACCAATGCCTCTGCAGAAACAAACCGTTTCTCCATTACAGAATAGATGGGCTGATAGTATACTTCAAATTTCTTTTCTCTCAGCGCCTGCTTCATGATCTGAAGAATTTCCTGTTCTCTTCTGCCATCCTTCAGGATATCCTCTCCGGGATAAATGACCACTTCATCTCCTGCCGTTCTCGCCTGAACCAGAGAATAACCGATCATATCCACCACATCTTCCAATCTGCCTGCGCTATCCGGATAAGAGATCATACACATGGGCACGGATAGGGAAACCTCCACATCCTTGCAGGAAAAAGAACATCGGAATCGTTCATGTATTTTTCCCATGAGCCTTTCCCATTCCTCTTTAGAAGCCTTTGCCATGACCACAAAGCAACTGCCTGATAAATAAAACACCTTTTTATGTCCTGCCTCATCATTGAGAAATTCTGCAATCTCTTTTAGCAGCTGTTTTTCACTGTCAACACCAAGAGTCTCGCTGATATATTTCAATCCCTCTACCTGCAATCCCAGCACATCAAAATGTTTTTCCTTTTCAATATAAGAAGAAAGCATTTCCAAAAATGCCATTCTGTTATAAATCCCCAATTGTCTATCCGAATAATCCTCCGGATTTTCCATGGACAGATAGATCAGCATGACGGAAAGGGCAATGGCAAACTGTATAATCATAAGCTTTGGAGAGAGCATTTGTACAATGATCGCCACAAGGCTGGAAATAGTATAGCAATAAACCGATGCCTTCTGCAGTCCCGTCAGCTTTTTATGATAAACTATGGCATAGATCAATGATGATCCCATATAAAAAATCGCAATGACATAAAGTGCCAGCATAAAACTGCCATGCAGATAGACCTTACTTTTATCAAAATAAAAAACTCCTTTTGTCCATGGTGTCATAAGGATCAACAGAACAGAAATGGAAATGGGAATTCCCAGGGATACCTTTTCCTTAAGGTTCAGACCTTCTCTCGATTTAATGGTAAGAAGAATATAAATAAAATAAATAACAGGGATCGCATTAAAAGCGATCAGATATGCTTCATTGAGCAGATAATTCAGAAACAGATTGACGTGCCCGCTATGTTCAATGGTATAGATGGTGATCAAATCCAACGCATTAGATATAAACGCTGTCCAGATCAGAAATGAAAATGCTCTGGTCTGGCGCGTATTGATAGTTTTTTTATAAAAAAAGTGAAGCATAACTGTAGCCAGGATGATCACTCCTGCCACATCATAATGTATCACATATTTCATATCCGATCCCCTTTTTTCATCAAGCACAACATTATAGTACCATAGTCACACAAGAATTTCAATTATCTTAGATCTTCTCTGAGTCCCAAATCCTGCGCCTGAATCTTTGATAATATGCAAAATTGATGATAATACCGAATATGGTAGCAGCAGGTGCTGCCCATCCGATCATGGTCAGGGTAGCCCCCGGCCGGACACTCATAAAATAAGACATTGGCAGCCTTACCATAAAGGTCTGTGCAAGGCCCTGTGCCATAACGAAAATGGTTTTCTCATGGCCGTTATAATATCCCATAAAACTAAAGAGCACACTGGTAACTACCGCTTCCGGGGCAAACCCTTTCAAATAAGCCGCCGCCTGAACGATAACGGCTTTGTCTTTGGTAAACAAAGATGCCAGCAGATCCCCTTTTAAAAATGCAAATACAGCAATAAAAATACCTACGCCTGCGCCGATCGCCATACCGCATAACATGGCATGCCTGGCACGTTTTTCTTTTCCGGCTCCCACATTTTGTCCCACAAAGGATGCCATGGACTGCATCAGGCTGGAAGGAACCAGCATGACAAAGCTCACGATCTTATTTGCAACGCCGTATCCCGACGAAGCCTCCAGCCCCAGCCTGTTAATAAAGGCACATAGAGCCAGAAAAGATATATTGGTCAAAAACTCCTGCAAGGCAATGGGTGCTCCCAGCCTTAGGAACCGTTTTACTTCCGGATTAAAACAGATGTCTTCTTTTTTCATGGTAAAAGGCAGTTTCTGTTTTCTGATAATGACCAGGGATAAGACCACACTGACCGCCTGGGCAAAAATCGTTGCAATTGCCGCTCCTGCCACATTTAAACCAAAGCCTGCTATGAGCACCAGATCTCCGATAATATTGGCGACACAGGCGATCGCCACAAAGATCAGGGGCAGCCTGGAATTTCCCAGACCTCTGAACACGCTGCTGATCACATTATAGCCTACTACAAAAACAATCCCCCCGCCGCAGATCTTTACATAAAGGGAGGTCAGTTCCACCGCTTCCTTTGGTGCCTGCATCAAAACTGCCAGTTGTCTGGAAAAAATAAGAAGAAGTATCATTAAAACAACTGACAAAACAAGAAAGAAACAAATGACACCGCCCAATACCCTGCCGATGCGTTCCTCTTTCTTTTCCCCCAGATACCGGCTGATCAGGACTGTGATCCCCATGGTCAGACCTGTAATGGTAAAAACCACCAGATTGATAATATTGCTGCCTGTGGACACGGCAGAAATTCCTGCTGTTGTGCCAAACCAGCCTACCACCAGCAGATCCACTGCTCCGTACATTGCCTGCAGTACCAGGGCACCGAATATGGGCACCATAAATTTCACCAGCTTTGCCGGTATACTTCCTGTTGTAAAATCGCTGTTCTGATTTTCCATTTTTATATCCATTCCTTTCATTGTAAACCAGCTATGTTTCTATTTCATTACAGAGAAAACGACAATATTATAGCAAAAAGAAAGACCTGTTTCCAGTGGCAGTTGCCTTTAGAACAAGTCTTTCTCTTTTTCCGCCTGATGGGTATATCAGATTGTCAGAGTGCTTACTGTACGTTCTCTGTTTTTCCTTCTTCCACACCGATAAAGTAATCTTCTGTTAAGCCATAGGACTCAAGAATTTTCATTAAAGTTCCGTCTTCCTTCATTTCATTTAATGCTCCGTTTACTTCTGCAAGGAAGTCTGCATCCTCAAAACGGACAGCGGCACCGATTCTTCCTACAGCTTCTGCATCATAAGGGCTCATTAACTTTAATTCCAGGCTGGAATCCTGTGAAATGGTGTAACCGGAAACAATACCGTCAGTAATGACCGCATCAACTTTTCCTGCATTTACGGCTGTCATCAGGGTTGCCTGGTTTTCATATCCTACCAGCTCCTTGATCTTGCCCTCTTTTACCCACTGTTCACCTGTTTCATAGAAGGCTGTACCGGGCTGTGCTCCTACCACTGCATCCTTTAAGGATTCTTTAGTGGTAAACTCTGAATCGGTCCTGATGGTGATCGCTTCACCTTCTGTATACCATACATCTGTAAATAATGCTACTTCCAGACGCTCATCCTTGATATACATGGCATCTGCCACCATATCTACATTTTTGTTATTCAATTCGATCAGCATATTGGAGAAATCCGTTACCTGAGCCTGAATTTCCGGAATGCCCAGTCTGTTGCAGATTTCCTGAAGGATTTCTACATCAAGTCCTTTCAGTTCATTGGTATCCACATCATAGTAGCAGAAAGGCGCATCATTGGAGGTTGCGATGGTAATATAGCCTCTGTCTTTGATCTCCTTTAATAATGCAGATTCCTCACCGTCTGTTTTCGGAGTTTCAGCTTCGGCTTCTCCTTCTGCTGCCTCTGCTTCTTCTTCCGCAGGCGCTTCCGTTTCCTCTGCTGGTGCTGTTGTTTCCTCTGTTCCTTCACTGCCGCAGCCTGTCAGCATAGCTGCTGTCAATACAGCTGCCAATACCATCGATAATAATTTCTTTTTCATAATGTTTTCTCCTCTCTCTTATGTATTTTCAAGAAGCGGTCCTCATGCCCCAGGGCTTAAGAACGTTTCATTCTTGACCGTTTTAAATGCCTTTCCAGAGCTACTGTCAGTCTGGAAAGGGGTACTGATAAGATCAGATATACAATCGCCACGATAGTATATGCTTCTACTGTTAAAAATGTCTGGGACGCAAAGGTCTTGGCACGAAGCAGCAGCTCCTGTACGGAGATCATTGCAAGTAAGGAAGTATCCTTGATCATCATGACCAGATAATTGCCGAATACCGGAACTGAATTCCGGATTGCCGGCGGAATGATAAATTTAAATAACACTTGTGATTCAGAAAATCCCAGTGCCAGTCCGGCTTCCCTTTGTCCCGGATCAATGGAAAGGATCGCAGAACGGATGACTTCAGACATATAACAGCCGTAGTTAATGGCAAAACCGATGATACCGGAAAGGGTTGCGGAAATCTGTACATGGGTTTCCGCCCCAAAGGCTCCTGCAATGCCGTCAATGAGCATGGGAATTACATAATAAATATAGAAAAACTGTACCAATAAGGGTGTGCCCCTGATAAATTCAATAAACAATACCAGAATCCTGTTTAATATTTTGCTCTTGCTGACTCTTCCGATCGCTAAAAGCAATGCCATTGCCAATGCTCCCAGAAACCCCAGCGCCGTAACATATAAAACAACGCCTATGCCTTTTCCCAGGCTGGGTAATAATTGTTGAAACGCTTTCGCCCAATGTAAATTCATAAGTCATTCCTCCCTCTACTTGTTTAACACTCTGGATAAGAACGCCTGTGTTCTAGGATTCTTAGGATTGGTAAATATCTCATCAGGACTGCCCTCTTCCACAATATAGCCGCCATCCATAAAGATGACTCTGTCCGCCACATCTTTGGCAAATCCCATTTCGTGGGTTACTACTAACATGGTCATGCCTTCTTTGGCAAGGTTTTTCATAACCTCCAGCACATCCCCTACCAGCTCAGGGTCCAATGCGGAAGTAGGTTCATCAAATAACAGCACTTCCGGGTCCATGGCAAGTGCCCTGGCAATTGCCACACGCTGCTGCTGACCTCCTGACAGAGTTTCAGGATAGACTCCTGCCTTTGCCTTTAACCCTACTTTATCTAACAGATCCATTGCCTTTTCTTCCGCCTCAGCCTTGGAAAGCTTATTTAACTGCATAGGCGCCACCGTAATGTTGTCCAAAACGGTTTTCAAGGTAAACAGATTAAATCTCTGGAACACCATGCCTACGCTCTTTCTGTAATTCTTTACTTTTTTACCTAATTTTGTTATATCTTCACCTTTGTATACGATCTCGCCGCCCGTAGGCTTTTCCAAAAGATTACAGCAGCGAAGCATAGTGCTCTTGCCGGAACCGGAAGGACCGATGATAACGATCACTTCTCCTTTTTCCACCTGCAAATTGATATCCCTTAATACCTGTAGATCACCAAAGGATTTGGAAAGATTTTTGATCTCCAATAAAGCCATATAGACTCCTCCCTTCATACTTATGAGAAAGCTTGTTTTTTTTCTTCCAGCATTTTGGAAAATGAAAAAGACGGGACTTATCTCCTGATCAGCCCCGTCGCTTTTTATTCTGCACTTTTCAGTTTTATTTCTTTTTCATAATACCTGTTATTCTTCTTCAGACAGGAATTTCTTTTTGATGATGTCCACCAAAAGCTCCGCCGTCCCATCCACACCCAGCAAATGGGAGTTGATCAAAAGATCCTTGTACCTGGGATCGTTCATGGCATATCCTGCATAATGTTTATGATACTGCGCTCTTGCCTTATCCACATCATTGATCATTTTCTTAGCTTCCGACTCTTTCATTCCCAGAAGCTCCACACAGTTTTTCAGCTTGTCCTCAAAGGAAGCATAAATATAAACATGTATTGCATTTTCCATATTTTTCAAAATGTAGTCCGAGCACCTTCCTACAATGATACAGGACTCTTTTTCCACCAGCTGGTTAATGATCTTCTGCTGTGCAATAAAGATATTGTCCTGTACATCCGTCGTACCCATGCCCAAAGGATACTTCATGCCAAAAAAGGTATTTTTTGCACTTTCTTCCAGATTGGATACGGAAGATAAAGGCATGTTCATTCGTTTGGCAGTTTCTTCCACAATATCCCTGTCATAGCATTCAATGCCCAGAAGCTCTGCGGCTTTCTTGGCAATGGGACGTCCCATACTGCCGAATTCTCTGGTGATGGTTACCACAAATCTCTTATGCTGCATATCGATTCCTCCCTTTTGTTTCACATTTCCTTATATACAACTGTTCAGGATTTTTTTTAGATCTTCCCGATCCAGTGTTGTATAGCTTGCCGGTATCAGTAGAATTTTTTCTACGATCTTTTCAATTGCGCCTGCGGGGATTCCCACCTGGGATAATGTTACGGGTGCCCCGATCTTTTTAAAATATTCCCGGGTCTTTCTAATGCCTTCCTCTGCCAGCTCTTCATTGGTCTTTCCTTTGGGATCACATCCCATGACCCTGACCGCATATCTTGCAAATTTTCCCGGTGCTTTATGACAGATATAGGATAAATAAGCGGGATGGCAGATTGCTAAGCCTGCCCCATGGGGAATATCGTAAAATGCCGATAAAGCATGTTCTATTTTATGCGCCATCCAGTCCTCTTCCTTGCCTGCCTGGATAATGCCGTTTAATGCCATGGTGGAGTCCCACATCAGATTGGACCGGGCGTTTTCATCCAGGGGATCTTGTAAAGCCGTATCCAGATTTTCCATGACATTTCTCATTAAAGCCTCTGCCACATCATCGCTGACATTGTTTTCATCAGGCTTAGAAAAATAGATCTCAAATATATGGGATAAAATATCAACCGAACCATAGATCAACTGGTTCTTAGGCATCGTATAGGTATATTCAGGGTCCAGAATGGAAAATCTGGGATACTGATGGATGCTGGAATAAGAATATTTCAACTGTTCTTCCCAATTAGTAATGACACAGTCCGTATTCATCTCACTTCCCGTTGCAGGGATGGTAAGTATGGTTCCAAGCGGAATTGCCTGATCCGTTTTCTCTTTATTGACAAACAGTCGGTTCCAGAAATCTGCCGGATCTTCCATACAGGAAACTGTGGCAATTGCCTTGGAGCAGTCTATGACGCTGCCGCCGCCTGCGGCTAAGATAAAATCGATCTTTTCCCGCCTGCATATTTCCACGCCTTCCATAACCTTGTCAGTCCTGGGATTTGCCATGATGCCTGACAGCTCAAAAACAGTCTTTCCTGCCTCTTTCAAAATCCCTGACACCTGTTCATAAATGCCGTTTTTCTTAATGCTGCCGCCGCCATAGGTCAGCAGGATTTTTTCTCCGCAGTCAGTAAGCTCCTGTTTCAGATTTTCTATGGCTCCCACACCGAAATAGATCTTTACCGGATTATAATAGGTAAATGCTTTCATCTGACCACCTCCTGACCTTTTAGTCTCCCAGCATCTCACTTAACACAATATCTGCAACCTGTAAGGTCTTATCCACATCTTCCATAGTATGGGCTGTGGAAATATATTCCCTGCCCCGGTCATCCGTAAACCGTACGCCATATTCCTCACACCGCTTTACAAATTCCTCATAAAACTCTGTGTCTGCCTTTGTGAGCCAGTCCCTGAAATCATCCACATCCTCGTCAAAACCAAAGTACAGGACAAAGATGCCGCCAATGGCTCTTGTATATATTTTGATCTTATGCCTGATTGCCAGTTTTTGAAATCCTGCTGCCAGCGCATTGCCGATTTCCTGTAAATGCTCATAGGTCCCGGGAGTCTGAAGTTCTCGGATCGTGGCAAGTGCTGCTGCCACACCGATAGGGTTTGCATTAAAGGTGCCTGAGGAAGGCACACCGCAGCTCATGATCTCTTTTTTACCGGCTACCACGCCGAAGGGATAACCTGCTGTCACCGCCTTGGCAAAGGTGGAAATATCAGGCGTTACTCCGTAATATCCCTGGGCTCCCCCTAAGGAAACCCGGAAGCCTGTAATAACTTCGTCAAAGATCAACACAATACCATATTTGTCTGTCAGCTCTCTCAAGCCCTCCAAAAATCCTTCTTTGGGAAGAATGGGACCGGAGTCACACATGATCGGCTCTGTGATCAGCGCTGCGATCTCATCTGACTGTTCCTTCATGATCCTTTCCAGATAATCCAGATCATTCCATGGCGCTAAGATCAGCCAGTCGGCGCTGTTTGGTTTCATGCCCTTAGTCGCCAGTATTTTATTGGGATGCTCTCTGTCTCCCAGCTCTTCAACGGTGGAAGCCGTAGTAGTTACTTTTTCTTCATCAGCCCATCCATGATATTGTCCTTCAAATTTTATGATCTTGTATTTGCCCGTATAAGCCCTTGCCAGCCGCAGCGCCTGCATGACAACCTCCGTACCGGAATTTTGGAAACAGACCATTTCAGCAGAAGGGATCACTTCCGTCAGCAGTTTGGATAACTCCAGCATTTTCATGGTAGGTGCGGAAAAATGGGAACCCGATTTTAACTGCTCCTGTACCGCTTTATTTACGTTTTCCGGTCCATATCCCAAAAGCATGGGACCGAAGCCCGCAATATAATCAATATATTCATTACCGTCCACATCATAGAGCCTGGAGCCTTTTCCATAGGATATGGCAACGGGATAATCTCTGTATTTTGGTTTATGGAAGGAGCTTCCCACACCGCCCGGCAGATATTCTTTTAACTCTTCATAGATTGCCTCAGACCCATCGATCTTATATTTTTTCATGGTTACCACCCCTTAAAATAAAATCAGGAGCCGACATTACCTGTCAGCTCCTTTGCTTGTATTTCATTATATGGAAACAAATCCGAATTACAAGTCAGCCTCAGAAAATAAGAAAAAATAAATTTTTCGTCTTTCTCTTTTCCCTGAATTAAAATTTTTTTGTCAATTTTAGACAAAACCCACAATATTTTTTTATTTATTTTGCCTTTTTGGGTTGTTTTTTTTATAAAACTATTTTTTATTTTGTGATTTTATTACAATTTCAATTTTATTTTTTGTTATTGTACCACAATTTATGACGAGCAGGCACTCACGATCTCAACAGCTAAGGTCAAATGAAACATATCACGATGATCTTTAAAGTCAATTTTCAGCATGGAAGCAATCTTTTTCAACCGGTAGTGTATGGTATTTTCATGAATATACAGCTGCTCTGCTGCCGCCTTTGCATGAAATCCGCATTTTACATACTGCATCAGCGTCTGCAGCAGTTCTTCATTTTCAGGAAGCAGCAATTCCTTTAACACCTGTGCCGCGATCATCATCAGTTCATCCTTATCCTGAAATTTTTCAAAAAGCCGCAGCACGATCATATCATCATAAATATGAAACTCTTTTTCCGCCCCATCAGCAGAACCGATCCTGATGGCTTCCTGGGCACTTTCCACACTGTTTTTCAACTGTCTTAGATCAGAAAATACATTTCCGATCCCCACCTGATATCTGGTCTTTTTACATTTCTCATGGAGATAACGGATAAAATCCTCTGCAAACTCCCAAATATCCTGATTCTCGTCTATGGGAGCCATCCAGATATAGCTTTCCTCATCTGATGTGGTCAGACAGTTTTCCGCCTGCATATAGCTTCTGATCACCTGATCCAGGCGGCGGAATTCCCGTTCCCAGGTTTCCTCATCATATAACTGTTCGTGGGAAACCCTGCTGTTTTCAAATCCCATGATCTTTAATACAACGGCACGATACTTTCCCTTCTGCTGATATCCCGCCGCTTCCAGCCTGCTGATCCTCTTTGCGGTCAGCCTGCTTCCTGACAGGATGCCGAATAAGGTAATGGAAACATCATATTGGGCTGTTTCTTCCTTAAAAATAGCAAAGCATATGCTCTGGCTCACATCCACGATGCGCATCATCTCCGGCATTTCAAAGATAGGAAGCCCCAGAAAATCTCCTCTGTCAATCACTGCCTGGGGAATGGATTTAATATAGAAGCTCAGATTGATAATGACTCCTGCCACGTTTTTTTCATAAAGGGCATTGATCAGATCCAGAAGCATATTTTCCCGCTCTTTTGTGACCAGACCGGTGATCAAAACCAGCTCACCGCCCTTAAGCCAGTCCACATAGTGAGGATCTTCCATGCAGTATACCCAGGATATCACATTGTCCATGCCTTCTTTTCCTGCAATAGGCTTAAGCTGATTGGCATAAGGCAATGATAAAATATTTCTGCATGTAACATTCATTTTTAGTTCCTCCCTGACAGGCTTTTGTACGCTGCTTCTGCCATATGATCACTCTGCCTGTTTCATCATTTTGTATCATTTCGGTCCAATACCAGTTCCTTAAAACATTCTCCCCGTTCTTCAAAGTTTTTGAAAATTCCGTAGCTTGCTGCTGCCGGAGATAAAATGCAGCTTCCGCCCTTTGCGGTAATCTCCTTTGCCAGCTTTACGGCATCTTTCAGGTGTTCTACCACATAAAGCCTTTCCTTTCCCTGAAAGTCCGGCATATTTTTCATGATTTCCTCATAAATCCGCTTTCCTGTAGCCTCCATTAAAATAATATGGGCAACCTTTGACTGCGAAAGGTATTCTTCAAGGTTTACATAACTAATTTCCCTGTCCATACCCCCGATCAATACTGTATCGGCATTTTCAATGGTATTCAATGCCTGTATGGTTGTTTCGTCTATGGTGGAAATGGAATCATCATAATAAGAAATTCCTTCTACTGTTCCGATAAACTGAAGTCTGTGGGGCAGGGGCACATAGGACCGCAGTCCGCTTAAAAACTGCTCATCACTGATCCCCATATCACAACAGATGCCATATACAAAGGCAATGTCCAGATAATTGTGCGCTCCCAACAGGCTGATTTCTTCTGTGGGAATGTCAAAAGTCCTTTCTTTATAAACGATCCGTGTTCCCTGCAAAAGGACTTCCTCATTGTTTATTCTGTCTTTTTCCTCATCGGCATGGCCGTAACAGCTGACTGCATCTACAAGAATGCTTTTTCCCTTATAAACTCCGCTTTGGGGAGCAACAGAAGGATGAACATATAATAGATCCCCCTTCGTTTGGTTTACATAAATCTTTTTCTTGGAAGCTACATACTTTTCCATGGTCCCATAATGGTCCAGATGTTCTTCATAAATGTTGAGCAGAACACCCCGCTTAGGCGAAACCGTCATATATTCCAATTGATGACAGGACAATTCCAGCACAAGAACGGAATCCTCCCTGATCTCATCCAGAATGTCAAAAACGGGAATCCCGATATTGCCTGCAAGAACTGCAGGCATTCCTGCTTCTTTTAAAATATGGTACAAAAGCGTTGTTGTGGTGCTCTTTCCTTTCGTTCCGGTTATGCCGATGATCCGGTCCCGGTATACCTCAAACACAAGCTGCATCTGGGAAAGAATCTCTGCATCATATTCCTCTGCCGGCTTTTCCAAAACGATCCCCGGACTTTTCATGACCAGATCATAATCATCTATGACCTTTTGATACTCCCTGCCACAATGGAGTACGATCTTCGATAAATCCATATCCGCAAATGTTTCATCGCTCTCTGCCAGCCGGGAAAGATCGATTTCCTTTACATCTCCTATGGCAAGCTCACCTGCTCCCCCTGCGGACAGAAACAGCTTTAAGGTGGATCTGCCCTCCCGTCCGAAGCCTAAGATCAGCACTCTTTTATTTTCAATTCTCTTTTTGACAGCCTCAATCACAATATGCGCCCCTCTTTTTCAATTCTTCCACAAATACCGCTTCAAACTGCTCCGGCAGCAGGTTTTCATGATCATAATAATGAAAATATCTGTCACAGACCGGCAGCGTTTTTTCATAAAGCCCCATTTGTTTATAATGCTCAAATAAATACGGCAGCTTCTTTTCTTTGGGATAATCCCTGATGGTCAGAGTAACTGCTGCATTGATCTCATCACGGCTTCCCACACATTCAAAGGGTTTTTCCTGGGATAATCCGATCAGCTGGTCAAAATACTGCTCCATTTCCGGATTTTCCGCCATATTGGTTCCAAAAATCTCTGCCAGCCGCTCCTGTGACAAAAAGGGCGATAAGATCAGCCATACAAACAGGCACTTGGAGCATTTACCGCACCAGATATTTTCCTTGCTGCCTGCGTTGCAGCTTTTAAATACATCATGATATGCAGGCAGTCCCGCAAAATAAGCTGCGATCTGAAATTCACTTAAAGGACGCAGCAGGCTGAAATAGTATGTGCCGCTTCCCAGATATTTCTCCTCATATTCATGAAAATCCTTTTCAAACTGAAAGCTTTTGGAATACTGGTGGTTTACATAACTGTCCTTCACTGTGCTTTCATTGGCACTGGATTCATTGGACAATACAATATAGGTAAGTCCGTGTAAATAAGCGGTTATGGCAGCCGAAAATGCCACGATCGCCGAAAAAGGGGTATGACCGTTTAAATATCCCTCTTTATTCAGACGCAGCATATTGGCATCCAGAGTTCTCTTTACAGCAATGATATGATCTTCTCCATATCCTGCTGCCGCAGCAGAATCCAATGTAGCGCCTCTGGGATTAATAATATAACAGAAATTATGCTCCTTCCACTTCCTCAGGATTTCCAGGGAAACCGAAGAATCCTTTCCGCCTCCTACGGGCACCAGACAGCCTTTTGCGGAATTTTTTTCCAAAGAATTTTCCATGGATACTCCATCCCTGCGCTCAGGCAGCCAGACCTCCTCATCTGCCACAATGGTCATGAAATCCCTTTCATTTTCTTCTATGCCGTTTGTATAATAAAATTCTCCCAAACCGTTAAAATACAAAGACTTCCACCATGCAATCTGCTCCCTGGAAAGTCCGTAAGGCTCTATGATGACCTCCTTAGGGCAGGCAATTTTCCAATAACTGATCAGCTCTACCATTCCTAAAGAAAAGACCATATTCAAAAAAGTCTCGTCCTCTCCTAAATCCTCTTTATGACATGGAATTTCCCATACAGGCGCAAAAGATGACAGACCGGGAATTTCAAAATCGTAAGTCAGACAGACCTTTCCCGGTTCTTCCGCTATTTCAAAACCATGATAAATAAACTGTTTATATTGCCGGCGCAATGCTTCGTATGTTTTCACCTTAACATTTCCTTTCGCTGATATATGTAAACTTTATTATAAATCAATTTCCATAGGATGACAACGAAATCTCCCCCGGCTTTCCTTTCCTATCTCCCCCGCTTCCTTTCTTACAGATTTACTTCAGGCTAATATAATGCTATAATTATCAATATCGTGTTGTTTACAACAATTCATTGTATGAAAGAGGATTAAAAGTAAATGGGGAATCATATCATGAATGAAGCGTTACACAATCATTCCGAAGAAAATATTGTTGTTGGGGATAATCTCAAGGAATTAAAGGATCATGGAGACTTTGAATATCCCGTTGGAGTATATGAAATCAACTTGAAAAATATGTATATGGAAATGGTCAGATGGCACTGGCATGACGAGCTGGAATTTGTTTTGGTAAAAGAAGGCGGCGGAGAATTCTGCGTCAGTGATGACACTTACATTCTCACGGCAGGACAGGGACTTTTGATCAATCAGGGAGTACTGCATTCCTATCATATTGCAGAAGGATATGACAACTGCATTTATACCTCCATCGTTTTTCATCCGACATTTTTATTCTCCTATGGTCATACAAAGCTATGTTCCATTTATCTGCATCCTATTATCAGCAATACCGCTTTGGCAAGCCTTTCCTTATCCGGAGAAGACGACTTTCAAAAAACCGTGTTGGAACTCATGGACCAGATCATTCAGGTCAACAGCCAGCAGAAATTCTGTTATGAACTATATACCAGGGAATATTTGATTCATATCTGGATACTGTTGCTTGAGAGGCGCACAAACAGGATCACTCCTGTGGAAAACCGCGGGTCAAAGACAAGCATGGATGAAGCACGTGCCAAAGAAGCCATCCGCTATATTGAAGAGCATTATGCGGAACCCATTTCCCTTGATGATATTGCAGACTCCATTCATGTAAGCAAAAGTGAATGCTGTCGCTGTATCAGACGTTCCATGAAGATGACTCCCTTTGAGTATCTGATGAAATACCGCATTTTCATCGCTGCGGGAATGCTCTGCGACGGCACTTCCTACGATTCCATTTCCACATTGGCATCCAGTGTAGGCTTTAACAGCAGCAGCTACTTTAATAAACTATTCCGCAAATATATGAAGTGTACTCCCACTCAATATAAAGCAAAACAGCTTGCAGAAATGAATAAATCCTAAAACAGTTCTGCTATTTGAAGGTAACAGTTCCCTTTTCCTGCAAAAATGCCGGATAATAAGACAGTTTGGCTTTTCTCAAGCCTTCTGCTCCCGTATCCTCTTCCCGGTTAATATAAGTATATTCCGATGCTTCATGAAGAACAAACTGCTGATTGATCATGGGATATGCTCCCTGAATGTCCGCATATGCCTTCTCAATATGCACCACAAAGGTATCATCACAGAGTTTTTCTCCAATGCTGAAAGCTACTACCTTACCGCCTGCCCGGATCAGCCCGCCTACAAGCTGTAACTGCTCCAGTTCTTTTAATGCTCTTAAGGTCACACAAAATTCGGCACTTTTTTCCGGGTCTGAATCACAGCCGTTTTGCACCCGCCATTCCTGTGCCATGGCAAGACACTCTTCCTTATTCTTTTCTGTAATTCTTTCATATTGATAATCAGGATAGTTTTTTATAAAGTTGTTAATATGATTTCTCTTCCCATGAAGTTTTTTCCCAGCAAGGGAAATCAGCTTTTCAGACTCATACACATAGTCCGCTGCATCCCTTTCATACCGGATCTGAAATCTTCCGGGATACATCTGCTCCAGCCGCTCAAATTGCTCAGGAGTTACCAAATGCATACAAAAGGGCTGTTCCTTCTCTTCAAAATAGGAAATCAGCTTGTCCACAACCCGTTTTGTATTAGTCCTTCCAATGGGAAAGCTGACTGTTATTTCCTCCCTGCCGGATTTAAAAACCAGACTTCCGTCTATGATACAATATTTTGTTCCATAGAAAGGAGACCATAAAAGGTTGTTGGCAAAGGAATGTTCGCAGCTCCTTGACTGTTCCTTTTCATAAAATTCCTGAAACAATTCCTCGTCTTCTTCCTTAATTTCCTTCCATTCAAATTCTGACATCTTTCTCCTCCGAACTATTTGCATCCGGCGTTGCCTGCATCTTCCAGCACGTCAAAAGCATCGCCTTTAGCCCATGGGCTTCCCACATCACATCTGCCGTGATGATATGCCTTTGCGCTCTTTCCTGCTTTTACATCTTCTGACACTGCTACATTTAATCTGCTGATATCGGAATTTCCGAATTTTTCCAGGATCGCCAGCATGTTTTCAATATCTTCTTCGCTGACTTCCTCCTGTTTTTTCTTCTCTTCCTCTTCCGCAGCAATCAGGTCTGTAATAAAAACCGGTTCCTTATTATTTTTATCATTCATAAGCTTCCCTCTCCAATATATCTGCAATCTGTCTGCTGGCTGTTCCGTCTCCATACGGATTTGCTGCCCGACTCATCATATCATAAATTTCATGATTTTCCACCAAAAGTTTAAATTCTTTATAAATATTTTCCTTTTTCGTCCCTGCAAGACGCAGCGTTCCCGCTGCTACACCTTCCGGTCTCTCTGTAGTATCCCGCAATACCAGCACCGGTTTTCCCAAGGCAGGAGCTTCCTCCTGAATACCTCCGCTGTCAGTAAGGATCAAAAAGGAGCGTTCCATAAGATTGTGGAACGTCACAACCTCCATAGGATCGATCAGCCGCACCCTGTCCATCCCGGCAAACACTTCATCCGCTGCCTTTCTGACCTGTGGATTGTAATGAACAGGATACACCAGCCTCAAATCCGTATGCTCCAAAAGCACCTGCCTGATTCCTCCAAAAATATCATATAAAGGCTGCCCTAAGTTCTCCCTGCGGTGTGCCGTCAGCAAAATCAGCCTCCCGTCGCCCGTCCATCTGTCTATCTCATCCAATACGGGATCGGAAAAATCCTTGGAAACCGTAGTATGCAGCGCATCAATGGCAGTATTCCCCGTTATAAAAATATGCTCTTTATTCTTTCCTTCCTGTATTAAATGTTCTGCCGCCGCCTCTGTAGGTGCAAAATGAAGGGCGGCAATGCTGCCGATTGCCTGTCTGTTAAATTCTTCCGGATATGGTGCATGAATATCATAGGTGCGCAGCCCCGCTTCTACATGTCCTACAGGAATATTCATATAAAATGCTGCCAGTGCACTGGCAAAAGCTGTGGAAGTATCTCCATGAACTAATACCATATCCGGCTTTTCCCTTGCATAAATTTCCTTCATGCCTTTTAAGACCTTTTCCGTAATATCGAACAAGGTCTGCCCCTGCTCCATGATTTTCAGATCATAATCCGGCTTCACGCAGAAGCTGCAAAGCACTTGCTCTAACATTTCCCTATGCTGCCCCGTAACGCATACTATTATACGAAATTTTTCTCTGTTTTTCAGCTCCTTTACCAGGGGGCACATTTTGATCGCCTCCGGTCTGGTGCCGAAGACAAGAACTATTTTACGTTTTTTCTCCATGAGGTCATCTATCCTTTTTCTCGTTTGTGTTCTGCATTTTATTTTCTGTTGTCAGGTTTTTCCCCTGTCAAAATGCCAATTGCTGCCAGCATCCCCAGTATGCTGACACATATTCCCGGAATGAACAGAGGATATTGAAAGTTGATTCTGGTTTCCCCCGAAGCAACCTGCAGCAAATGGTTTTGCTCCTTTATCTGTCTGGCAGATGTAAAGATATCCTGATACGCCAGGGTAGTGTTGATCGCCGCATCCTCACAGCCTTCTTCTGCCCAAATCGTAATTCCTTTTGCATCCGCCTCATATTCCACTTCCACCAAGGTCCTCAGAGGCAGCTGCTCCGTCGGAATTCCCAGTAACTCCGTCATCATTTCTATTACTTCTTCATCTCCGGTTTCCGTTACATGATACATCAGATTTAAACCCAAATAGCAAATATTGTCATGATCAGAATTCTTTCCTGCAAAAACCAGTTCCTCCCCTTCAAAAGAAAAAGTTCCTACAATATCCATATTGCCGGTCAGATATCCTGTATTCCATGTAGCATTTTCTTCGGAAAATCCTGCAGTCAGTATTTCCCGGTCATAGTAATTCAAGATAGGAAAGCGTTTTTCAAGAGTAACCGCCATGGACGTTACCCCTAAGAAAGTCTGCTGTTTGGTAGTTTCATCTGCCGGCACATGGGTCATATCGATCACAACCCTCACGCCCCTGTCTGAAGCCTCCTGCAGCAGTTTTTCCGCTGCATCCCTGTCATGATAGGAAAAACCGCTTAAAAAAATGGTTTCATAGTTTAAAAGCTCTTCTAAGGTATAATCATCCACATAATCGGAATTTCCTTCTGTAAAAGCCGGAAAATACAAAGTCATAATATTGGCATAACTGCCCAGGGCAAGTCCCTGGTATCTGGTGACCATCCCAAAAGAATCCGGGGTATCCTTTTTGAATAAATAAGCAACATCCGTTGTTCCCACCTGCCTGTAGCCGCTTGCGGCAGCGCCTGCTAAAAGGTCTTCATAGGTTTTCCCATTTTTCCCTACAAACTGTTTGAATACCAGAACCGTGTCATTTCCCATCTCCAGACATCGGTCAAACAAATAAACATAAGCCTCGTTTTCCAATGCCGTATTAAGCATTACGATATTTTCTGATGTTGCCGCTCCCTGCCATGCCCAGCCATAGGTATAATCCACTGCATCAACGCCTCTGCAAAGCTCATAGGAAGGGTAGGATCCCAGGCTGCTCAAATCCATAATTGCAGCCCTTTGAACTGTATGTTCCTTAACCGCATCCGTATTAACTACCGCATTATATGATGCCTCTGTCAGATATCTGTCAAACATCAGGGAAGGCACACAGTCTGCAAGCAGGATCAAAACAGCTAACACCCCATACTTCCTTTTCAGGCTTTTCCATTCCACCATGGACAAAAAGAAAAATCCATAGACAATGGTAGCAAAGCGCATCATCCAAAACAATTGGTTTAAAGGCATTTTCTTTAAGACCGGCAAAAGCGCCGGAGTGGTCAGTGCCAATATTACAAGTGACAACACAAATCCCGCTTTTTTCTTATTCTCTGCCAGAAGAATACCTGCCACGGACAAAAATACAACGGCAATGCCATAATAAAAAGTATCCGTGATCCCGCTGATACGGTTCATGGGATTTAAGGAAACGGACAGATCATACATAAGAGATGCCATGACCCCGGAACTGGATTCAGGATTCATGGAGACCATTCCTCCCGACAGTGCCGGAATCAGCCATATTCCAGTTAACATAATTCCGCACACCATACTGCCTAAAATCCAGACAGCCCGGTGAAGTCCCCGGTTTTTATGATAGTCAAACAACAGAAACAGAAATGTGCCCACACCCATCATAGCAGCGATCATCACATGAGAAAGAGTGATCATGGACATAGTTAACATAACGCCAATCAATGCCCTCTTTTTACCTTCTCTGATATAAATCCAGAAATAATAGATCAAATAGGGAATCACAATACTCGTAAGCATTCTGGGCAGATTTCCTTCGCAAAAAAATACTCTGAAATTTTCCGGCATAAAAAACCAAAGTAAGGCAAAGGAAAGCCCCATCCACGGCTTTTCTCCTCTCTTTCCCATAAGGATAAAAGGAATCCCTCCGAAAAACAGGGATACGCCTGCAAATAAATAATATGCCGTGACCAGCTCTCCCCCTGACAAAAACAGCAGCAGGGACATCAGGTAATAAGGAAGAGGCGCCCAGTAACGATAAAGCTGGATACCATTGTACCAGCTGCTTTCATAAAGAGGATACCAGTTTCCTTTTTTGATATTCTCATACATCACATCAGATTTAAACAGATGCCCCCAGATATCATTTCCCGAAGGCTGGATTCCCTTATTCTTCAGGAAAACCACATAGAAAGCACTGATTCCAAAGAGCAGTATCAGGCTAAACGCCATTATGAAATTGGGGGATAAAGACTTTTTCAAGCCGCCTTGCTTCTCATTATTTATCGGCACCCTTAATTTCCTCCAGCAACATATCTGTCAATGAATTTAAAGACTGCATTTCCCCTGTTTCTCCTTCATCGATCAGGCTGATCACGTAGGAGCGGGTAGGAGTCTCACTCATTTCCATCATTAAAAATATCCAGCCCTCTTTATTGAGGATCTCCACCAGTTGTTCTTTAAAGTACTCACAGCAATTCTCCAAAGTGGGATTGATCACATCAAAGGGCTTAATGTCATTTAAAAGCTGATCCTGAAAACGATCCATAAATTCCTCTACTTTTTGTTCCAGCACATGAAACTCTACAAATTCATCCCTGTCCTTAATCACATTTAAGGTAATCTCCCATGTATGAGGATGTACCTGTCCCCTGACACCATTCATATAAATAGCATGTCTGGCATTCAGATAAAATTTGAATTTATATTGTTTATAACGCATACCCCTGCTCCTTTTCAGTTATCATCAAACCCGCTCTTTTCAAAAACCTTCAGAGGATCTTCCCCTTCCAGGACCGGATACAGTTTCAATTCCATTTTTAAATTTCTGCTTTTTGAGGATGCTTCCCACTCATCAAGAATTTCCTTTTTCTGCCTCTCTGCCTCCTGCAGACCGGTCTTATAGAGAATGGCAACAAATCTTCCTTTGCCCACTTCTGCCATGATCTGGGTACTTTTCAACCGTTCCTTGATAAAATTCATCATACTGAAAATTTCATCCCGTCCATAATAGCGTTCTTCCATCACTACCCGGGCAAAGAGAAATGTAATGGGAAACAGGGCAGTATCAGAAGACTTCTGCAATAGCACTCTGACCACATCCATATCGTAGCAGCCCAATACATTCCTCACATGAGACTCCTGTTGTATCTGGGCATTCATAACCGCTTCCTCCTGCCGCACTTCTTCCTCATATTCCGTAAACTGTTCATTTCTTTTCGTCAATTCCACATTTACCTTCGCCAGACTGCGATCTCTGGCATTTAACAGCCCCGTTACAAAAATCAGACCTCCTGCCAAAATAAGCACCAGAAGAGAAACAGAAAGTATTATATAAATTTCATGCTTAGTAACCTTAGCAGCGGATAAGGCATGATCCCTGTCTGTAATAATGCCCACCCAAAGACTTTCTCCTTCATCGGAAAAAAAAGCACCGCTAATTGTCAGGATTTCCTCCTGATCTTCCAGATAAGCAAGAAAACTTTCTGTTTCCGAAAGGGAATTCAGATTCCTGGTAGTGGTATCATTTTGGGCAAAAACCACGTTCTCTTCATCGTACAAAAATACCCATCTGCTGCCGGACACCGGAAACTTTTGGCGGATAAACCCGATCATTTCCTCCCGGCTCCTGCCCTCCAGGGCAGCTCCCAAAAGCTCCGTTTCCTCCTGTTGTCTATTCTCATATTCCCTGACATAATATACCTCATTCTGCACCAGTTCGTTTCCGATAAAAACAGCTCCTGCTGCAATAACAAGAAAACATAGGATCAATACCGCCGGCATCCGCTTTTCCTTGTCCGCAAACAAAGAAATCATTTTTTTCATAAACAGTTCTCCATCCTGACTATTTTGAAAACCGAAGACTAAAAGCCAGTTTTACACTATTTACCGCAGTCTTCAGTACCTTCATCTTACTGGTTCCTTTTTTCTCCTCATAGTGAAGGGAAAATGGAGATTCCATAAACACTGCTCCTGACCGGTACAGCTTGTAAAGCAATTCCGCCATACAGGTAAATCCGCTTTCTTCAATAAGCTTTTCTCCGTATTTTTCCATTCCCTCCAGCAGAATTTCTCTTTTATAAAGACGATAGCCGCAGGTATAGTCTCTGACCCCGGGAACTCTCAGGATCAATTCATATACCAACCGTGCTCCCTGGCTGGTCAACAGCCTGTATCCTGCCACTCCATGCACTTCTGATCTCTTGCAATATCTGGATGCAATGACTACATCAGGATTTTTACCGCTTTCATACATACGATGAAGCATTCCTCCGATATACCTGGGTTTCTGGGTATTATCACAATCCATAACGCATACACAGGCACAGTCTTCCTTTGCCGCCGCATAAAAAATTCCTGTTTTCAAAGCTTCTCCCAGCCCCTTATTGACTTCATGGTTGATCAACGTACAGTTGGGAAACAACCCTTCCATTTTCTCTCCGATTTCCCTGGTTTTGTCGCAGCTTCCGTCATTGACGATGACGATCCTGGTATCCAGATAAAATCTGTGGCGAATCTTCTCCTCAAAACGCAGCCAGTCATTTACCAGTTTTTCCACATTTTCTTCTTCATTGTAGGCAGGCAGCACTACATATAACTTTGGGTTTATGTTATTCCGATTCATATCTTTGTCCTCCATAAAAATTACTATTAAACCTCTTCTTCCCTTATATTCACTTCTTTCCGCAAAACCTCCAGCAGCCTGGTAAGCCACAGAAAATCATGCCGGATGATATCTTCTGCAATCTCCAGCTCCTCGGTAAAATTCCGCATTCTCCAGGTCGTAGCACCTTTTACGGAATTGATAATGCCCGCAAACCGGAACCAGAATATCAGAAAATTGTAAAGGGGCAGGAAAAATACCAGATACCATTTTCTTGCATAATATCGTCTCAGATCCTTAAAATCTGCCAAAAACAAAATAATACAAAAATACAATAAAACCGTAGCAAAAACATATAAAAGATACATAACTGCCACAGACTGGATGATCAGACTGAAAGGATAATTGATAAATCCCAGACAGATCAGGGCAAAATACCAGATCATCCGCGGAAAAGCGAAGGTATGGTCAAACATGATCAGCCTTATGACAAAATCGGAAAAGAACCCCTTGACCGGCTCCATCTTTTTCTGCATAAACATATGCATGACTTCCAATTCACCTCTCTGCCAACGCTGTCTCTGGATATAAAGCCTGTTCATATCCTCAATAGGGTCCACAAAGAAGATCGCATTGTTACAGAGCGCTACCTTTTCCTTCCGGGAATCCCTGATCTGAAAAGTAACATGGGTATCCTCACAGACCGTATCTGTATTATACAGCTGGGTCTTCAGAATAGAAGACTTCCGAAAAGCAGAAAATGCTCCGGATAAGGTAAAAATATTATTAAATTCCGACTGAAAATTCCTCCCTGCCAAAAATGCCTGACAATATTCAAAAAATTCCAGTTTCCGAAACTGCCGCTTAAAAAATCCTTTCGTCCCATCCACCATTTCAGGATTTGTCATAATAGTACCCGTCATACAATGAATCTGAGGATTTTGTTCAAACTTCGTTACCATATTGCGCAAAGCATTTTTTTGCAGCATCCCGTCACTGTCAATATGGATAATATATTTTCCATAGCTGTTGAACAGAGCCAGATTCAGAGCCTTGGATTTTCCCTGCTTGGAATTTACCCAGTTGATAGTCAATTCCGGAAATTCCTTCTGACACCTGCAGAACACTTCAAAGCTGTTATCGGTACTCATATTATTCACTAACAAAATATAAATCTGATCATTATCATAATCCGATTCATAAATAGACCGGATACAGCGGTACAAGCTGTCTGCTGAATTATAAACCGGAACGATCAGGGTAATTTCCGGAAGAAAAGTAAGTTTCTCCGCTTTTTTTTGAAATACCTTTTTCTTTAACAGAATAAAGAAATCCGCAACCGTAGGAATCACTTCCATGATAATAGGAATGATGACCCAAGCCGCCCAGAAAAAAATGGAGCTATGAAAAAACTCACTTATGAATTTCATAACGGAACGCACCCACTTTCTGTCTGATAATCTGGGATTTGGTAAATACATAAAAATACAATGTTATGGTACATGCATAAAAAACCAGTCTGCCGATAATCGTATGGGCAAGGAAATACATCTCTCCCCCAAAGCAATAGATCGTAAAACAGATAACAAAAATCCTTAAAACATTGGAAGCAAAAATCAACAAAGCCCCTGCAATGCTGACCACGATCTTCTCATATAACCGATACACAGGAAAAAACCACAACAAAGCAATAAAAGCCATTGTTTCGATAATGCCCGAACATTCAAAGTCGATATACAAAGACAGGTTTGTTCCCCCCGAAGAAATGAAAATAATCCCTTTTTGAAAATATGATTCATACAGACCTGTCAACTGACCCAATATGCCTGAAACCGCCGCAACGGCTTTCTGCATAGGACCAACGACTATAGGTTCTATCCATATAATGGAAAAAATAAAGAATCCAACACTACCTGTGATAAAATACCAGAAATCAAGCTTGCCTCTTTTTTGTACGGTCAGCAGATATATCCAAAGGATAAAGATCAAAATGCTAAACCAGTTCATGATAAGCCCTTATCATCCTTTCTTTTCTTAGCCAAAAATCCAGCTGCAATGATCAATGCCGCCAAAGCTCCCAGCCAGGGGCCTGTAGGTGTACCCGAGATTTCCACACCTTCTGCGCCAATATTGGGATTGTTCAAACGGATTGTAGACATCTGATCTACCGGTACTCCCGTAATCTCCGACAGACGCTCAAGGCTTAAGGAAAATTCAATTTCATCCCCTTTCCCTTCCATAGTATGTGCTTCATCATATATGGTAAATGCCACATCCCCGTCACAGGAAGGGTAATAGCCTACAAAAACATCAAAATTCGTATGAGTTCCTTCTCCCCAGCTGGTTCCAGAATTGCTCCAGTCGATATCGCCGCTTGGGGTCACCGGCAAAATCTGCAACGGATATGTATTGCCGTTGATCTGCAGATTCCAAATCTGGATCTTCATCTGCGCCGTATACAAGTCGCTCATGGAAAAATGGGCATATAATCTGTCTCCTTCGATGGCAAGCTGCCCCATATGAACCGAATGTGTATTGTTACCGTTATATGTAATTTCTGTTCTGGGATAACCTGACCATTCCCCATAATATCCGTCCACAGTAAGTTTCGAAGTCACAACCGGAGGTTTTTCTTCTCCGCCGCCTTCAGTACTGCCTGTATCTTCGCCGCCTTCATCCTTGCCTACCGTTCCGTCAGCCAGGCTTCCGCCGGTACTGCCGTCTGTTTGATTGCTGTCCCTGTCCCCGGCTTCATCCCCTGTATTGTCTTTTGTATTATCATTGTCCTCTTTGCCTTCACCGCCGTTTTGTGCCTCTCCGTTTATGGCTACTTCCGCCCTGCCGCCGTTCCATCCGAAGGACATGGTGGAAATTCCCTCTCCGCCATAGGCACTGACCGGTATTTTAATGGACCAGTTCATGAAACCATAACCATAATCCGGCAAAGGATTTATATTTTGTACAGTTCCTTCCGCCCCGCCGATAGGCTGTCCCCAGGCATTATACACCTGAAACATCCCGCCTTCTCCGCCATTGCCTGTATTCAAAACAATATTGGACATGGAGCCGTTTACAGGAACCCCATTGACTGCCACACTGATCTGTGTTCCCAGATAATTTGACCAGGGTCCCTGATAATTCATATAAACAAATGTACCATCTGTAGTTACCTCCAGGGCTCCCCCATCAGAGGCCTGTATATTCTGTGCTGCCACATCGGTAACGTAGATTCCAAACATAACAACAAATGCAGTCAAAACTGCAAGACTTTTTTTCATAACACGAAATATTTTCATCTGCATTCGTCCTCTCTCTGCTTTCTGCTATCCTCACAATCTATGCTTTAATGCCATTAACCGGCGTTTTCTTTTTAGAATATTCTCAAAATTTTTCCCGCTTTCCTCCATGCTCATGGTTGGCAGCAGAATCCGGTCGGAAACCTGATATACACATAAGGGATTCTCCGAAATATCCAATTGGTACAGAGCAAGTCCCACTTCTTTCAGCCGCTCCCACAATGCTTCATAAAAAACATCGCCCATATTTTCAATATTGGGTTCCTTTCCTGCGAATTCAGGCATGGCATTCAGGTACTGCCCCCGGAAATTAGTAAAATATGCTTTTACAATGGCATCCATTTCAAAAAAAGGAATATCCTGTCCCCTTTCAATGCCGCCAATATACAAAACAACCGTAAAAGTATGGGAATGTGCCTTCTCTCTTTGATTCCGGAAGCTGTGCTCGGCATTGAAATAATATTTATAAACATAATATTGAAACATTCTGACTATCTGTCCTTTATATTGTTATCGACAAATTTCACTAAATTGTGCATGAATTTATTCTTGCTTTATTCTATTTCTTTTTTTATATTTTTTCAATATAAAATAGATGGGAAATCTTTCCCCCTTTTTTAATAAACAGTATAAAACAGTTGACATCTGTTTTATACTGTTATACACTGTTTGTAGATAGGAGGATGAAACAATGAAATTAATGATCAACAACTCATCCATGCAGCCCATATATGAACAAATTGTGGAACAAATCAAAGGACTGATAGTCAGGGGTGAATTAAAAGAAGAAGAAATACTTCCTTCTGTCCGAACTCTTTCCAGGGACTTAAAGATCAGCGCGTTGACGGTAAAGAAAGCATATGACCATCTGGAAGAAGAAGGTTTTATCATTACTGTGCACGGTAAGGGAAGCTTTGTTGCTCCGGCAAACCAGGACCTGCTCCTGGAAGAGAACCGAAAACAGGTGGAAACCGATTTGGAAATGGCCATCCGAAAAGGCAGAATCTGTGGAATGACAAATCAAGACATAAAGGAACTATTTGAATTGATTTTGGAGGAAACATGATGATCTTAGAAATGAAAAATGTTTTAAAACAATATGATAATTTCCGGCTTAACTGCTCTCTGACCGTAAATGCCGGATGCGTGACCGGCTTTATCGGGCAGAACGGAGCCGGAAAAAGTACCACCTTTAAATCCATTCTGGATCTGGTACACATTGACGGAGGGGAAATCACGGTTTTTGATAAGCCCCATACTGCCCTGACAAACCGTGACAAACAGGATATTGCTGTAGTCCTTGCCGACAGCGGTTTTTCCGGTTTTCTGACCATAAGCAGGATCATTCCTGTTATGGCGGCAATGTATGATAAATTTCAGAAGGAAAATTTTCTAAAACAATGTGAGCACTTTGGGCTTCCTTTAAACAAACAGATCAAAGATTTTTCAACGGGAATGCGTGCCAAATTAAAAGTTTTGATTGCCTTAAGCCATGAGGCAAGACTGCTGATTCTGGATGAACCTACCGCAGGGCTTGATGTGGTGGCAAGAGATGAAATACTTGAAATGCTGCGTGAATACATGGAACAGGAGGATCGTGCCATTCTGATCAGTTCCCATATCTCCACAGATCTGGAAGGACTTTGTGATGATATTTATTTTATCCATGAGGGAGAGATCATACTGCATGAAGATACCGATGTACTTTTATCGGATTATGCTTCCCTCAAGGTGGACGAAGCCCAATATAAAAAGCTGGATAAAACCTATCTGATCAGTTCCTTAAAAGAAAGCTACGGTTACCGCTGCCTGACTGACCAGAAACAGTTCTATCTGGAAAACTATCCCGATGTCATAGTGGAAAAGGGATGTATTGACGATATTATCATGCTGAAAGTGAAAGGAGAAAAAATATGAAAGGTCTGCTGATCAAAGATTTTAAACTGATATTTTCCAATGCCAGGATGCTGGTGGTAATAGTCTGTATCGCTTTTTTCATGCTCTTTGGCTCTGATACCATGGACGGCTCCTTTGTGGTTTCTTATTTAACAATCATATCCTTTATGTTTGTGCTTACATCCATCAGTTATGATGATTTCGACCACGGTCTTTCCTTTTTACTGACGCTGCCTGTCAGCAGAAAGACCTATGTACGGGAAAAATATTGTTTTGGACTGCTCTGCGGTTTTGGCGGCTGGTTTCTTGCTTTGCTGCTCTGTCTGATATCCGGCTTTGTAAAAAATTCTTTTGTACCGCTTTCAGACTTTATGTTGACCAGCATTATGGTTTATATCATTCTCACTTTTATGCTGACCATAACGATTCCTATTCAGCTGAAATTCGGCGGAGACAACGGCAAAATCTTTATTATGATCCTGATCGGCGTTCTTTTTGCCATGGGACTGATCGTTTCCAGAATCGCCGGACATTTTCATGTGGATCTGACAAAATGGATGGATCACTTATTTGCCTTAAATTCTGCATTTCTTATTCTGATATCCGTCTTTTTAGCTCTGACCGCACTGGTGGTCTCTTACCTTGTCTCATTAAGAGTCATGGACAAAAAGCAGTTATAATGGTTCCTTACCATTTTTAAACAACTGCATCATTTCATGGGTAAGGCTTAAGTGTTCCTTATAATCGGGGATATCCTCCCGCCTTACCCATTCAGCCAACGCCAACTCCTTTTCATCCATATGGATTTTGTGGCTGTCATCAAGTTCGCAGAAAAATCCCAGTAACAGGTTTTGATCAAAGCCCCAGGGCTGGGATTTGTAATAGCGGATATGCTTCACATGAAGCCCCACTTCTTCCATCACTTCCCGCTCCACCGTTTCTTCAATGGTCTCTCCTATTTCATTAAAACCTGCGATCAGCGCATACCGCTTATATTCCCTGTGGGCATATTTCGTCATGAGAATCTTATCCCCGTCAATGACACCTACAATAACAGCAGGAGCCACCTTAGGAAAAATCATATTGCCGCAGTGAGGACATTTTAACATCCGCTCTTCCCTATCCTCCAGGGTTTCCTGCCCGCATCGTCCACAGAACCGGTTATCCCGATACCAGACATACAAATGCCATGCAGTGGACGCCGCCATGACCTGATATTTGGGCGCACGTCTGCGCACATCAAACATCTTGCAATATGTAAAACCGGGAAGTGACAATTCTACATCTTCACGCAAAAGAAAATATTTCTGCTCATCTATGGAAAACAAATAAATAAAGTGAAATTCTTTTTCCGCCAGGCTATTGTCCCCTGTCCCTTTTTTTACCGGCTTTCCCGTCCCATTCATTTCTTCCTGCCATGTACAGAATGCCTCATAACTGATATATTCCAGATCATTCTTTTCTTGGTTTACATAAATCAAATCATTATGAAAGCAGATAATAGAATCTCCTTTTCCTATCCGTTCTTCATGAAATTGATTATAAAATGTTCTGGGTTTGATTTCCTGTATCATCACTTGTTATCTCCGTTTTTGTTCTGATTTCTTTCCCTATCATAGCACAAAGCAATGGCTGCCGCATTAGAAAAATTACGGCAGCCATTGTTTTTCTCTATGGATCAGACCTTATATTTTCGGAAGCTCATATATGTGATCGGTATGGTAAGCAGTGTGATCGGTATATGCACCAGAGGAATGACCAGATATGGCGAATAAACCTTACTTCCGATCTGATACAATGTATAAGAAGTGAGGTAGTCATAGCTCATGACCGCTCCATGGGGGAAAAGCGACAACAGAGTCTGCCAAAATGGTTCCATGACCGACTGCTGTGCAATAGCAGGTACCATGATCATTAAAAAGGACAAAATGATGGCTCCAAATGCGGTCTTAAATCTGGATGACATGAGCATGGTCAGCCCGCTCATGATCATGCAGCCCACATATCCCATGAGCAGAACGAGAATCCAGGCTTCTCTATGGGTAAGGGAATACAGGCATTTCCAAAATTCCATCTGAATGGGAACATTTCCTCCCGAAGTTCCATATACCAGTAATAAAATCCCGTCTCCAGCCAGCATTATGCTCCAATAAATAACCGTGGCAAGGAAAAATCCTGCAGCAATTTTCATTTGATTGCCTTTACGTTTTCCCCATCGGGTGGATAGATAAATCGCATCCGCCCTAGTCTGACATTCTATTGCAAAATCCGAGGCAAGTATGATGCAGACCACTATGACTGCTGCAAATAACAGGGTAACGTTCATTTCCTTCACCTTGACCCAGCCATCGGCATATTCATAGTCATAGGGTGTGGAAACAGCCAATGCATGCTCTCTGATATAAGCCCTCTTTTCCTCTGAAAACTGCTGGCAGACTTCTTCTCTTCCCAGCCATTCATCAAAGATCTGTGTGCGCCTGTTATAAAAATCTCCTGCATCTTCCGGGCTTAACCGGTTGATGGTAAAATAATCATAATCTGAAAAGCTGGTCCGGTAAGTATCATTGATCAGCTTTCTTATGTCATAATAGCCCTGTTGTCTGGAATACCCTTCTTCAGTTAACCATCCGTCATCTCCCATAAAGGCTGAATCAGCATAAATTGCATTATTTTCCTGAATAACGGCGGCAACCACTTCTTCGGTAAGAGGACCGTTCCATTGGCTTTTTGCCTCCCTCATTCTGCTGACTGCACCAATTCCTTTGATTTTACTGCCATCTTCAAGTACATACCGGCTGCTTGAAATATAACCTATACAAAGTCCCAGCATCAGAAGGACTAAAAACCCCAGGGCAACCATAGATGTTTTGTTCCGCAACATCTTCTTTATCTCAAATTTCAGGATTCTCATTCTGCAGACACCTCCTCCCCAAAATAGTACATATAGACGTCTTCCAGAGAAGGGGAAACTGTTACGGCATTGAGCCCCGGCTTATTTTCAGAGATCATCGTAAGCAAAATACCGCCTTCTTCTTTTTTACGGTTGCACACCGGATATTCTCTTTCCGCCGCTGCCGCCTCCTCATGAGTCATAAGGCATTTCCAGACCTTTCCCTGCAGCTTTTCGGTCAATTCTTCTACCTGTCCGGTGGTCTGGATCTGACCATCCTTCATGATTAGTATTTCATTGGCTATATTTTCCACATCGGATACGATATGGGTGGATAATAAAACGATCCTGTCCTCTGCCATTTCACTGATCAGATTGCGAAAACGGATTCTTTCTTTGGGGTCCAGTCCCGCCGTAGGTTCATCCAGGACCAGCACCTTGGGATCATTTAACATTGCCTGGGCAATTCCCAGCCGCCTTTTCATTCCGCCGGAAAAGGTTTTTATCTTTTTCTTTTTTGCCTTTTCCAAAGAAACCAGCTTCAGCAGTTCTTTGGTCTTTGCCTTTGCATAGTTTTCTTTCAGTCCTTTTAAAGCGGCGATATAAAGCAGATATTCCTCCGCTGTAAATTGGGGATAATATCCAAAATCCTGGGGAAGATATCCTAATATCTTCCTGTACTTTTCTCCTTCCTTTATAATAGGGACACCTTTATAACGTATTTCTCCTTCCGTAGGATTTAATAAAGTGCATATCATCCTCATAAATGTAGTCTTTCCTGCACCATTTGCTCCCAACAGTCCATAAACTCCCTGATCCAGCTGTAACTGAATATTTTTTACTGCATAAAAGTCTCCGAATCTTTTACTGACTCCATCAATCTCTAACATATTCCACCTCCAGATATTGCTCGGTACTTTTCATGATCTTACTTATGACAAAACCGATGTAAACACAGGAAACCACAAGGAGGATTCCCCACAAAAAAAGCTGCACTTTCTCATAAATTTTTACATAGCCGGTCAGCCAGTATACTGCCGCCATCCACAATGCACCTACCGCTTCCGTCAGATATTCCGACTTATGTTTAGCAAATGCCGTCATGGAGAGACAGATCATCAGCGTGGAATTATAGGGAACCAGAAACCAGACTGCCATCTCATAAAAGGAAACACTCAGCCATCTGTTTCCCATGACTGCCAAAAAGGTCGCCATACACAGATCCATCATCCCAAGCAGCAGAAAACGTGCCATATATGCCTTTTTTAGCCCAAACCGGGTACAGATTTCTATATCTGTGGCATGAAATCGTATATTTTTCCAAATTTCAGGAATGCCTGACAGAACCAATATGGAAGTAAATATTGACAGGATCTGGTCCATCTGCTCCCGCCCATTGCCATGTACTGCATACAACACAAAAGTCATTCCCAAAAACATCATTACCCTTAGCATCCATGTCCCGCAGGATATAAAACGCATCTGTCCGAAAACAAATTCCAGCATACCTGCTTCTTTATCCTTTTGCTCTTCCATAACGATTTTCTTGGATAACAGAATGGTTTCTTCCAATTTTTGAGGTACAAATTCCTTCTGTTCCATGACGAATCTATTTTTTCCCTTTGTGTTCAATAAAACAGAAATATCATCTTTTTTCATAAGAAATCCTCCTTTCTTAATATTTCTTTCAACCGTTCTTTTGCCGCCTTTAACCGATATTTGATATTGGACTGGGTTTGTCCCAGAATTTCAGCAATTTCCCTGATTTTTAATTCCTGAAAGTAATACAGCAGAATGACTTCTCTCTGCTCTTTGGAAAGAAGCATGAGGGCATCTTCAATGCTGACCGCTTCTGCCATTTTTGTACTGAAATGTAAAGTCTTTTCATCCGGCAATTCCTCCCGGGATTCTTCCGGCAAAAATGTCTGAGGAACTTTTTCCTGTTTTTCAAAATAATTTTTACAAAGATTTCCTGCTATGACATATAAAAAGTTTTTTGCCTTGCCCCTGTGTTCATACCGGTTAAGCGCCTGAAAGAAATTTAAAAATGTCTGCTGTGTCAGGTCTTCGGCATACATATGATCCCGTACTTTTCCGTAGCAGTAGTTTAAAATCGACGGATAATATTTTCTGACGAACTTCTCTACGGATTCTTCCCTGCCGCTTTTGATCTGTCGAACCAGAAAAAAATCTTCATCCACTGTATCACCTCCTTTGGTTGTAATAGAAAGCTTTCTATAGAGTATAACAGGAGAGTGGAGGAAAAAGTCAGTGTAAGGGGAATTTTTTTAGTGGTGTAAGTGTACCGGCGCAGATGAAAGAAAGCATTTTCCCGTACGGGAATTCTGGCTGTTTTGGGGGAAATATATTATAATGGTTAAAGCAGATTAGGTGTTTGATATCTTTAGATTTGGGCAAGTTATTATTACAGAGCGCTGGCAAAATTTAGTTTTATATGAAAAGACAAAGGAAAAAGGAGGGATTGGGTATGAAATTTCAGTTTAAGGAAGATGGAAAAAGAATTGTAGTGATTTGTTTGGCAGCTGTTGTTATGGCAGTTAATATTAAATCTTTCGTGCATACAGGCGGGCTGTATCCGGGAGGAGCAACCGGGCTGGCATTGCTCATACAACGGGCGGCAGAGCTGTTTTTTCATATTTCTGTTCCTTATACGGTGGTCAATCTGATTTTGAACGCAATTCCTGTTTATATCGGATTTAAGCATATTGGTAAAAAATTCACACTGTATTCCTGCCTTATGATCGTTTTAACCAGTATATTGACAGATATGATCCCAGGATATGTGATCACCTATGATACTTTATTGATCAGTATATTTGGCGGGATTATTAACGGATGTGTCATCAGCCTATGTCTGGCTATGAATGCCACAACGGGAGGAACGGATTTCATTGCAATCTTTTTGTCGGAAAAGAAAGGAATCGATTCATGGAATGTGGTATTGGGATTTAATGTGATCATCCTTGCTGCAGCAGGCATTCTGTTTGGCTGGAACAAAGCTCTTTACTCCATTATCTTTCAGTATGCTTCCACTCAGGTACTTCACGGGCTTTACAAAAAATATCAGCAACAGACCTTATTTGTAGTTACAAACCGTGCAAAAGAAGTCTATAAAGCCATTGCCGAAATCAGCAACCATGGCGCAACGATCATAGAAGGGGAAGGCTCCTATGAACACCGGGAACGTAAGGTTGTCTATTCCGTAGTTTCCAGAGCGGAAAGCAAACCGATCATCCGCGCCATTAAAGAAGCCGATCCCCATGCCTTTATAAATGTCATGAAGACCGAACAGGTTTCCGGCAGATTTTATCAGAAACCGAATGAATAATCCAAAAATGCACATACTGAATACAAATATCAAAAGGGAAAGGATGGTATTCATTATGCCTGATAAAAAGAATGCAAAAAACGCATATGATGACGGGAACATTCCCGGCGTGGATCTGCCAAAGACTGAAAATAAAAACGAAAGTTCTTCCGGCATCGTAGAACCCTTACCGGAATCAACCCGTCCAAGAAAGGATGGTCCTGGAGGAGATTAAACTCTCCTCCACTTTTTATATCCAAATTTTTTGCACATAAACAAGATTATAATATTGTTTCCATTTTAGACATAAAATCTTCAATACTGTTTGCCTTAGCAGCTAATTTGTGCCATGCTTTTAATTTTTTTATGTCATTTGTTTCTGATAGTTGTTCTTTTAATTCTTCCGGCACATTGCCATATTCACTTAAAAGATCAATAATACAGTCTATATGAGCATCTTCTGCCGCTTCCAAGCGTTCATAGTATATATAATCCTCAAAAGTCATATACTCCATCCTCACTTCCGGCAGAACTTTTACCTGCCCCACAAAACGATGGACTTCCTTCGTTGCATCATCTACGGCATTCTCCTCAACACTATTTTCCAGGTAATTCAGCATAGCTTTTATACTTTCATTGCCACCCTTCTGACCACCTGTATAAAAATAGATAAATTCTAATCCGTCATCATACCACAGTTCCGGCACTTCCTCACAACGATTTCTGATGCGATACATCATATAATCATATCCAAAGGGATCGTAATTGGTAATCGTCAGCACATATAGATTGGGAATCTTTGAAAAATCCGTTTCTCCACTTTTCATAGAACGCCCATCAATCTTTGCCTGATAAAACCGGTTATGCCGTGGAAGATGGATGCCCTTTTGCAAATGCGGTTCCAGATCATAAACATTTACCGGCACATCCGTTTCTTCCCCAAATTCCTCGATTTCCACATCCATTCTGATTCCCCTGAGTCCGGGAATCATTGCAGGAATTGCCCGCTGTGACACGATTCGGATCTTCTCGATCTTTCTTTGCAGCAATACCGAAAGAACCGTTCTGCAAAAAAGTGCTCCTACATCCGGATTCGCCGTAACTGCATTCATGAGAAAATCATCCATCACGTTTAATTGTTCCAATGTTTTGTTCGTATAACTCATTCGTCCTCCTGTTCCGGCAGAGCCGTTAAGTTATCGAACATATGATACGGCTCTGCCAACATTTAATTGTGTGCTGTGAAAATGTTGGCGAGATGCCAAAGATTTCTGTCTGTCAGAGAATGACAGACGAATAGAATTTTCACTTAAATATTTAGCAAATGAATTGCTATGAAAAAAGTATATAGCTCATTTTTCTAAATGTCAATATATTTTAATCGTTTTTTCGATCTCTTTCTGATCTTCCTACTTACTCATAACCTATAGGAACAATCTTTTTTATTTCCCGAACCATTTCATCTATCGCTTCACAAACATTCCCCTGAAACATGGCAGCAAACAGTTTTTCCATATTTTCCTCAAAATGCTCCGGCAAAATACTGCATTGTTCCCTGCATAACTGCATCAGCCTTTTTTCACCGGGATGTGTCAATTCATTTACAGCAAATATAACATCAAAATAGCTTGCCAGAAATTCCGTCACTCTGTGATTGATGCTGTTATCATCCTTTCGGATGTATGCCTTTTTGATTTGGCCGTCATAAGAGGGCAGACAGCCGCTTAATAAATTCATGTTTTTACAAATAATGTTCTCCTTTAACCGTTTAGGATAAGGTATCTCATACTGCTTCTGATAAACTGAAAGCCTGCCTTTTTCATCATATAGGATCTTACAGGTCTTTAAATTATGCCACATACAGGTGGTATACCCATTTGACGCATTTCCTCCTGTTACGACATTTTCAATTCCTGCCATAAAATCATCCAGGCTTCGGTAAATAATATCAATATCAATCCCGTCCTTTAAAGTACAGTTATCTTCTTTCTCCCAGTAATGGTTTCCGATTTCCATACGGGAACAATACTTTTGCAATATCTTCTCCCTTACTTCATCAGGCACTTCATCTGTCCGGTAAACATAAACGTCATAATCAGATCTCTCATCACTTTTCTCCGTTGCCCTTGAGCCTCCCAAAGCAATGGCTTCCACCTGGTCCAATTTTGACAATTCTTCAAATAGTTCCCCAACATCCACTTTCATCTATTTTGCTCCCTCATGCTTTCCCGGTATGATCCGATACATCTGGCACATGGATTCATCAACTGCAAAACCGTTCTTTTCATAAAAGCCTTCGGTTCTTTCCCCATGCATGGTATACAAATAACAGCATCTGATATTATGCGTTTTCAAATGATCCATAAATTCAGACAGCAGCCTGCTTCCGATTCCCTGTCCCTGAAATTGCTTTGCTACACAAAATTCTATGACCTGAAAGTTCACACCGTCAAACCATTGTTCTCCTCTTCCCATGATCAATGCCACAGGCTTTTCTTCCTGATACTCAGCCATTCCTATAAATCTGGGCATATCCATCATATCTTTCAACCGTTCTTTTGCTAAGGACAGATCCCACTTATCATTCCATGGCTCATCATTAAATACACCCATAAAAAGTTCTGCCAGTTCATCCAACATATCTACTGTAATTTCTCTCAACATACTGCTTAGGTCCACCTTATTCTTCACTGATTTCAAGCGCCTTTTTCAAATCCTCTATGAAAACGCCCTGCTGCTTTTTCAAATACATACCCACAAACGGCTTCATAATTGCTTTTTTAACCGTAACATCTTCTGTAAAATCAACTACCGTTTTTTCTCCCTGCGATGAAAAAAGACCTGTCCAATGCCCTTTCATATTTTCATTTTCCATATCAAATTCATATCTTTTTAAAGGCTCAAAGCAGGTTATGGTAAATGTTGTGGCAAAACCATCTTTTGTATATTCCACAAACTTCACGCCATCCTCCAGAATTTCAATTCTGTCCAGATCGCTTCGCCATGAGCTGTCCTTTAAATCCGTAACAACCTTCCACACCTTTTCAATGGAATAGGATAATTCTTCCTTCCTGTTTGCTATTGCCATTTCTCATTTCTCCTCTCATTTTTATTGATCAATTTCATATTTTAAGAATCCAAAAGCCTTTTTAAGAAATACTCCCGGTTATTGATAAACATTTCCGTTACCTGATAACTCTCCGTATCCTGATACTCACAGGGATGAATGACCCCATCGTCAAAAGACAGGATTTTTGCATCGGAAATGCCGAGCAATATGGGCGAATGACTGGCTATGATAAACTGGGAACCCATTTTTGAAAGCCTTTCCACTTCCAATAACAGTGTAAGCTGTCTTTGGGGGGATAATGCCGCTTCCGGCTCATCCAGAATATAGATTCCGTGATCTGTAAAGTTCCCCTTCACTAACGCCAGAAAACTTTCCCCGTGGGATTGCTCATGAAGAGATTTTCCCCCATATCCGGCATAATATATTTCCGCAGGATCATTGTCACGATAATCCTCAGCCTTGCTTGCCACATTATAAAAACTCTCAGCCCGCAGAAAATAGTTCCCCTTCGGTCTTTCAAAGCCTTTTACCACCGAGACCGCCTCATAGAGCTTTGAGTGGCTTTCATAAGTGGAGAAGCTGTAATTTTTCGTTCCGCCTTCTGCATTAAAACCATAAGCAACCGCAATTCCTTCAATCAGCGTTGATTTTCCCGAACCGTTTTCGCCTACAAAGAAAGTAATATTATGATCAAAGGTCAGTTCCTTTAGTCCCTTTAATGCGGGAATGTCTCTGAGATAACTGTCAGGCTCTATTTTATTCCAATCAATTTTTATCGCTCTGATAAATCTGTCTTCCATAACGCCTCGATCATATAAGTAATCTGTCAATAATTTTTAATTATACAGTCGTTAAAACTATTTTTAAACATTATATTACATTTCTGCAAAATAGTCATTAAAAGACCTTGATGAAGTCCAAATAACATTCACCAAGGTCTTATCTATCCTATAACCCCTGTTTACAACTCTTTCATTACTCACTGATATACAATTCTATATACCGCCCCACATTATCCATTGTGCTGTCAATGGTTTCTCCATCCTCCATATATGCGGATATTCCTTCTTTGATCATCTGCCTGATCCGGATATCATCGTTTGCAGGTGAATTTAACTGCCTTAAAACATCCGTATATTCTTCCATCGTTCCTTCATGCCTGAAGTAGATATACCATGCTACACGTTGTCCGCCATAGCTTTCTGTGGCAGCCCCCGGCGTCGCTCCGCCACGGGTCATATCTTCCTGAAATCCTGCCAAACCATCCAGATTGACAGGGTTTCCCTGTTTATAATCCGGCTCTTCTGAAAAGGTTGTTTTTTGGATTTCGGTCCCAAACATTTCTCTTATAAAACT
This sequence comes from Lachnospiraceae bacterium, assembly GCA_017936785.1. Classification (GTDB taxonomy): domain Bacteria; phylum Bacillota; class Clostridia; order Lachnospirales; family Lachnospiraceae; genus UBA2882. The sequence continues at coordinate 75,837 of JAGBEV010000053.1, forward strand.
TCCTGCCGCTTCTTTTTCATTGCTGTTTGCATTTATTGCAAATGTAACACTTGGTATAAATACATTTTTCTCCCCATTGCCGAATATTTTATATTCATAATTGATATTTTCATTATCAACACCAGTTTCTACGCCATTATATTTTATACTGTAAAACTGTGTAATACCCTCCGCTGTTTCAAATTGGCACAAGGCTATTTTCTGACCTGAATATTCCTGATTATATAAGGGAAACATCTGCCAGACAGCCTGTGCTTTCCTCGGGTCCTCTGCAACATCGGATAACCATTGCTGTACCTCCTCCTGGGTAGTGTGCTCCTGCAAGGCATCCCATAATTCCTTAAAGTCTTTCAGGAATGTCTCCAATTCCTCTTCATGATAATTGCCTTCCGTATCTATCATATCTGTGGAATATACCGGATACAGGATATCAAAAAGGATTTCCCAATTCATTATATTTAGATCATTTCCTTCATTGGGTTTATCGCTGTTTCTGATATATTCCGTAAGGGATTTTATATCTGTAATGGAATTGATGTCATCCTTTGATGCAATCAACACCGGAAACCGGAATTTTGAAGGTATTGCATAAATTCCCTCATCAGTCCTGTATGCGGCAATAATTTCCTCAAGGCAATTGGGGTTTTCTTCTGAAATTTCATCATAAACATCAGAAAGCTCCAACAGCACTCCGCTTTCGGTATATTTCCATACATTCAATCCGTCCATAAGGATCACATCCGGTCCTTCTCCTGCCAGCAATTCTGTATTCAGCGCATTAACCGCATCCTCTACCGATATACCGCTCTCATCATCAATCCCATATCTGTATTCCACAGTAATATTGGGGTGAATACCTTCAAATATTCCGATCATTCCTTCCATAAATTCCGCATATCTTAAAGAGTATACGGTTATTGTTGCCTCCGGTTCATCTGCATATGGATTTTCTACAGTCTCTTCCGATGCTGATATATTTGTTTCCAGTGTATATGGCGCATATGCCGCAATCTGAATACCGGCATCGCTTGAACAGATGGTAACAAACTTTACTTCACTGTTATCCTGACTGCTGTCTGCATCAACAATGTAATCATAGATTGTAGTCGAATTTTTTTGGAAATTATTATTCGTATCATGAACCATCTGCACGGATAATGATCCTTCTGTCACATAGGAATAGATTCCCGTTGCAAGCATGAGATAAATCATCCCACTGCCATCCGCCCCCGGCTTTAACAGATTCTTACAGCTTAAATTATCCGCTCCAAGAGCTGTAGCCGTTTTGCTGATTTCATCTGACATCACCTGGCTTAAATAGGTATCCTCCCCGGAAAGCTTTCCTGTCTCCCGGTCATATACATATAAGACATTCTCCGTAAGAACCATCAGGCTGTCATCCATTTCACAGAAATCCAGAAGCTCCGAAACATTAACCGAATAAATTTCCTTTCCCGTTATATCAAACTTATGAATATCCTCATTAACATAAGCATAGATATATTCGCAATCAGGGGAATATTTTAATCCGGATATCCTTTTGTCCCCATAGTCTGCAAGTTCCTCAGTTTCTGTTTGATCCGGTAAAATCCTCACAACCTTACTTTCATTGATACTGCCATCTGACATTATGCCATATCCAACGATCAGATTATCTGACTCATCAATATCCGCTGCAGAAATAAAGGCTCCTTCCGGCAGCAGGCTTTCCGCTTTCATTTCTTCTTCCGTCCAGTTAAGCCCTTCGTCTGTTGAACTGAATTTTATAATATCCTTACCTTCCTGACTGCCTCCTAAGACAACATATGTTCCTCCCAACTCTTTCAGTGCGAATACTCTCTCAGCCCCATTGATCTGTGAAATCACATACTCATTATAGCCCTGCCCTATCTGACTGATTTCATCAGTTTCCTTTCCATTACCGCCGGTTCCACAGCCTGTAAGAAGTGTTACCAGCAGTGTCAGGCTGATCAATCTTCTAATGAATTTCTGCATACTTTCTCCTCCTTTTTTATTCCGCTCCTGTATTTTCCTATATATATTTTCAATCCACATGAATTGACTCCATATTTTCCGAGCATCTTAACAGCTCTGACTATCATATAGATCAGGGCAATGACCACGATCAGCAGATACCCGGTACATTTCAGTCCATTTTTGACGCATAATTGTTCCGGCACCTCTTTATTCTCAAAAAACATATGTTCCAGCCTGTTTTTTACATTCTGAGCATAATCACCCCAGAAATCAAAATCAGACCACTTAGACGGCGTTTCGATCCAGTTGGCAAACGACCGATAATCCGTCATATAATAGGAATTTCCAGTTATATCGTACGCACTTTCTATTTTCTCTTTATATTGCCCACGGTAAAGCTCCCCCTCTGTATCCAGGATAATTCCATTTATTTCCCGGTCACTTTCAGACCCCTGTACTGTCTCCGGCTCATGGAGATTGACTACCATAAGCGGTATATGGTCATCTACAATTCCCCGCACCACATATTCCTTTCCGGCATAAGTGACCGTTCCTCCCACACTGACGGAAGTTCCAAACATTTCATACATCGTATCTTTATCCAGAAGGCAGCCGGCATCATCGCCCTGATACAAAATGTTAAAAGAATGGAAAAGTAAATCCGAATCGCCATCTACAGCAATCACTGTTACTTTCGCGCTCCGCTGCCCATCCCCGGTTATGGACTGCACCGGATATGTGCTGTAACAGCCGACAATAAATTCCTGATTTTCTTTCATTGTTTCCATATCCTGATAAGTAATACCGTCTATACCATCTAGGACCTGACAGCTTTCTTTACCATGATAATAACGCCCCGCCTCTTTTCTTCTGCCCATACACAGCACCATGACAAAAAACATGATACAAAAAACAATCCATTTTACGATCCGCTTTTTCATGATCCTCAATCCTCTAATCTTACAACATCACCAGCCTCAATAGATTTATCACTGCTTACTATAATAAGATCATCCCTGCTTAAAGCACTGCTGCTTACTACTGCATAGATATCATTAGAATCCATGCATGTTACACTTACTTTATCTGCTACCATCTCTTCTCCCAAAATTCCATTTTTATAACCCACTACAAGTACATAATTTCCTGCGCTGTCTCCTCTCAAAGCCTCGATGGGTATTGTAAGTCCGTCGCTATCCGATTGATGTGTAAAAACAATGGTTGCTGTCATACCAACACTGTAATCATCTTCCAAAAGCCGGCATCTTACATCATATAACTCAGGATTTGCCTCATTCTGTACAACGGATAAAATCGTACCGTTTTCTTCTGTTGTACCTGTTAAAATTCTTGCACTTTCTCCCTCAACGATATACGCAGTCTTATCGCCGGATACCGTTGCGACCAGCTCATATCCCTGACTGGTATCCACCTGATAAAATGCTGCTGTATTTGGAGAGTATTCGCCTGCCATGACATTTACGGCTGTTATCTGCCCTATGGAATTTGCAGAAACAACTCCTTCATTTTGCAGCAGTTCATCCAATTCATCTATTTGACTCTGACACTTATCGATTTTTGCACCGATATCCATTTCATCATAATCCTTGTTTAGCTGCGCGGTATAAAGTTCCAGCTGCAGTGCCATATCATAACGCTTGGTCTGAAGCATCTCCAGATTATATTTTACAAGGGGCGTCCCTGCTTCGATCCTACTTCCGCTCTTTACCATAACCTGGTCGATCAAAACTTCCGGATAGATATATACCGGAGCTCCTTTATAATCCATCTCATTTTCTGAAACGGTTGCAAAGAGCTCAAATTCCCTGCTGTTATCCGTCTTATAAAATGCAGCTGTTTCCGCAGAATATTCACCTGCCATTACATTTACAGCCGTTACCCATCCTGTGGTATCTGAATAAACGATTCCATTGTTTGCTAACAGGCTGTCAAGTTTATTTATTTCACGTTGGCATTTGGTAATGCTGGCATTCAGCTCCCGCGTATCAAAGATATTTTCCTGCCGGACATTGTAAAGCTCCATCTGCAGGCTTGCTTCATCATACAGGGTCTGCAGCGCATCCGGATTATATTTGATAAGGGGCGCGTTTACCTCAACCTTGTCGCCGGTCTTTACCATAACCTCATCAACCAGCACTCCCGGATAAATATAAACCGGGACTTCCTTTGACACCTCTATGGTTCCCGTGGCAACTACAGTATGCTCAATTTTCTGGGTCGTCGCTTTGGTTGTCTCTATATGAGGTGTAAGCAATGAGCTTGCAAATCTGGAAAGAATCGTGCACACGATTACCGCGGTCAAAAAAATCCCTACTGCCTTTATCATACCCGATTTATTATAATTTTTCAGTTTATGCCTGAGCATACTGAATTTATCAGCTATTGTCTTTGCCATTTCCGGCTCCTCCCTCTATGGATAATCCGCTTATCAGTACATTTCTCCCCAAGATGAATACAAGCAACGCGGGAATAATGCTAAACAGTGAAAAGGCAAAGGCGCTGCCTATATTCCCACTATTAAATTCCGGAAGATATACCGACAATGTCCACAGGCTTTTTTCCTTAATAAATGCAACCGGCTGTTCTATCATGTTCCAGTACTCTAGAAAGCCAAGTATCATGGCAGAGGCAATTCCCTCTCCTGCAATGGGAACTCCTATATTGAGAAACAATCGAAAACTGCCTGCTCCGTCAAGCTTTGCCGCTTCCATCACTTCCTCCGGCACCTGCTCAAAGGAGTTATACATGATGAATACGGGAAATGTTGAAAATACCATGGGCAGGATCAGACTGAGATGGGTATTGATCAGCGACATGGAATTTAAAACGATATACTGCGAAACCATCGTTACCTGAAACGGAAGAAGCATACAGAAAATATAAACAGTGTAGATTACTTTTCCAAACTTCCCCTTGTATCTGGCAAGTCCCCATGCCGCCGGAACAGCAAAAACGAGCTGCCCTATGGCTATAGTTGCCACTACCTTCATGGAATTCCAGAATAAAATGTAATATTCAGGGGTATCCAGTAACAGTTCTATTAAATTTTGAAAGGTGGGATACAGTGGAATGAAACGCCATGTAGCATAACCTTCCCCTTCATCAAAAATCGGACCTATAAGCGACGTCAATTCCGCATTTCCCATGAGACTTCCTATGATTATAACAAGAACCGGTAATACGCAGATCATGGCGCCGATGACAGCAATCAGTCTGGCTATCAGTTTCATCATGCGTCCTCCTTTCTGTGCGGCAATATGATAAGTCTGATCAGCCCCAGGACGGCAAAGAGAAATATTGCCGTAAGGCATGCTGCTGCCGACAGCTTATTGATATCCAGTTTGGAAAACCAGTTATTAAACAAATGCTGCAGCATATAAACGCTGTTATCGGGATAATTTCCCACAAGCAGATAGATTTCACGAAACACCTTAAAGGAATTTACAAAAGAAAGCACTGTGATCGTATAAGCACCGCCCCTGATATTGGGCAGGGTCATGTTGAAAAACAGCCTTACGCTTCCTGCTCCATCTACCCGCGCCGCCTCATAAATGTCCTTTGGAATCATCTCCAGCACCGTCAGCCAGATTAGCATGTCATAGCCCATATTTTTCCATAAATATGTACCGATGAGAAGATACAAGGAATTCTGACCTGTCAGGAAACTGACCGGCTCCATCTTTAGCATAACCCTGATACCATTGATGATCCCCGCATCATCAAAAAGCATTTTCCATACGGTAACTACCGAATTGGAGGGAATCGCCATAGGTACCAGAAATGCAAACCGGATCAGCTTACTGTTCATATTGTTGACAATATACGCCATACACAGGGAAATAACGATCAGCAGCGGAAGGCTTATCATATCAAATAGCAGCGTATTTTTTACCGCCAGCCTGAAAGCATCATTTGTAAACACTGTGTTATAATTATCAAAACCCACAAAATCCGATGAGATTCCGCCAAAAAAGGATCTTTTTACCACATCCAGCAATGGGATTATGAGAAATACAAGTATTCCCACAGCACTGGGAAGCACAAAAAAAAGAAAATGATAGTTTCTATTCACAAAGTTTTTATATTTCACCCATCCCACCTGCCATACGGTTCTTTTTCATATAACAATTATAACTTTCTTTGATTTTTCATATTTCTAATTCTTATCTAACTTTTATCTAATTTTTGTCTAATTTGAATAATCTGATGTTTTTCAAAGGATAATGTGATATTATAAGCGCGGAGGAAGCCTCATGAAATTACTATTGATTGATGATGATGTTCAGCTTTGCCATATACTCAAAAATAAATTTGACAAAGAAAACATCGACTCTGTTATTTGTCATACAGGAAAAGATGGCATTTCAAAAGCCCTTTCGGTCAAATTTGATATTATCATTCTGGATTGTATGCTGCCCGATATGAGCGGAATTGATATCCTGAAAAAATTTCTTTTTGATAAGATCTCTGTTCCCGTGATCATGCTTACGGCACTGGGAACATTACAGGATAAGCTTAACGGTTTGGGAAACGGCGCTGACGATTATATTGTCAAGCCTTTTGAATTTGATGAACTGATGGCACGCATCCATTCCGTACTAAGACGCACAGACCCTATTGCAAACACCGATTATCACTACGGTGATATATCTTATAACATAGAAAGCCATATACTACAGTGCGGGAAAGAAGCCGTTCAGCTTTCCAAAAGAGAGTCATTGGTATTTGAAGTGTTAGTAAAAGAAGCCGGCAAAGTGATTTCCAAAGATACGATCATTAACAATGTCTGGGGTGAAAACTCCTATATTGATGACGGAAATCTGGGCAACTATATTTATTTTATCAGGAACCGTTTAAAAACCATACACAGCAAAGTTACTGTTAAAACAGTTCATGGCATAGGCTATGAGCTCTCATTCGGTAATGCAAATGATTAAAAGCTTACAAATTCGTCTAACCATATATCTGTCTGTTTTTTTAACGATCATCATGGTCGCAGTATGTGCTATTTATACCTATATCACTTCTGCAAATATCAGCAATCGAAACAGGCTGGAATATGAAAATAATATTATCTATTTCTATTCTTATTTATACCAGAGCGATATTATAAATTTCTCCAATATATCCCAATTTACAGACAAGGGATTTTATGTTGAACTGTTAAGCGAAAATTATGCTCAAAAATACCCGACAGCTTCCATACCAGATGCCGAGACAATCATTGACAGGCTGGATATTACCTCAACCTCTGAATATTGGAAAAATTATTATGATGCAGTCCAGCAAAAAGTCCCTGTACATTCCGAATCTACATTCCAGTATGAGAAGGTTGAATATTGGATAAGCTATGCTGTTATTCAAAACCATGAAAAATCATATACGGTTATTCTGCTATATTCCACTTTAAATGAAAAGCTGGAAATCCGCCGCCTTTGTATGAAATTTTCACTGGTTTGTCTGTGTGCAACGATCGTTCTTTTTATCATATCTTTTTATTTTGTAAGAAAAGTCCTCATTCCTGTAAAAGAAGCTTACAACAAACAGGAAGAATTCATTGCTGTTGCCTCTCATGAACTAAGGTCTCCCCTTACAGTTATTAAGGCAAGCCTCTCTGCAATGCCAAATTCCGGCAGCGAAGAATTGGAACATTATAAATCCATTGCAAATGCAGAATGTTCGCGTATGACAGATTTGATCAACGATATGTTACTGCTGGCAAACATGAAAATAAACAAAAAGAAAAACGCATTTCAGGACTGCGATCCATCTGATATCATCATTAATTGTTATAATCGTTTTGAGGAACTTGTTCTGGGCAAAGGACTTAAGTTCCATGTTTCATTTCCCGAACAGCCTTTGAAGCATTATAAACTGGATAAAGACCGCATTACCCAGCTTCTGGTCATCCTTTTAGATAATGCCCTAAGTTATACGGAATCAGGAACGATCACCCTTTCCGCATATGAGGAGCATGACAGGCTCCGCCTTTCCGTATCAGATACCGGCAAAGGCATTCCTGATTCTATGAAAAAAAGAATATTTGACAAATTTTTCTCCGCCGATCAGTCACATTCCCAAAACGAGCATTACGGTCTGGGGCTTAGTATTGCCAAAGAAATTGCCGCCCTGCATCATGCGGTCATTGAGGTTACCGATAACGAAGGCGGCGGAAGCGTATTTACTATATTATTTCCATAGGCAGACTTCTTGCATATGGAAATAATATTTTTTATTCACAATATACCTGTTCTTCTTCCGTTTCTTTCATAGGTGGAAAAGCTATGATTTTTCGTACCGCCTTCTGCATTAAAGCCATATGCCACCTCAATTCCTTCTATAAGCATTGATTTTCCCAACTTAATCTCCTTGATAAATCTGTTTTCCATGTTATCCTCTTTTCATTTGTTCCGGCTCCCATTTCCCTTCATATAGGTTTCTCGTATCCAAAGGCAGGGGATCATTATAGATTGCCAGCTCCCCAAGCCTCACAAGCAGTCTCCGAATGTTATCGCCGCCATAAAGGTATATCCGTTTCTTATGAAATTGAAACAGATAAACATAACCATTGCCCATAGCGCTTTTACGTGTAACCTTCAAATCCGAAATTTGACAGCTTTTACATTTTCCCAGAAAATTGATATAGATAATCCTGTCACTTTCAAGAATCATCTGTCCGTTATGATACAGGAGTATATAATATCCTGCCATCATAACAAGGGGAATAGATAGCATACACATGACCAAAAACACAAAAAGCGATTCGTTTCCTTTCGGAATACTGATTATTAAACTTCCATATATCAGACATTCTCCTGTCAATGCAAATAAACATGCAAAAATAAATCCCCTATATTTAGAACATTTACATCTGCATCTGATGATGCCTTTTTCTGCCTCTTCCTGGCAGCGCATATCCAGTATCTTTATTTCCTGTCCGATCTGCCTAGGATATACCCTCTTAAATACCAAAAGACAGATCCATATTATAACTGCAGCGATTCCACAGATAACTGCCATTGCAGCGATCACACTTAATCCCATAAAGTACTCCCCAAAACTTTCATTACACTTTCTGCTATCACTTTTCACCTAATTATAAAATGTTTTTGACAACAAGTAAACTTTATCTATATCTTTCCTTCTATTTATCGTGATTTTTCCCGGAAATATTCAGACATGCCAATCCAAAGAAAACTACTGCGACTGCCGTCATGATTCCAATACTTGCAGCCATGGAAACCTCTGTATTCCCAAATATATAGATGATGCCCAGTTCTTCCTTCAATTCTGTCACAACAGAAACCGGAACCCCTTCAAAAGCTTCTTCCATAACCGGTCCCATCATAATATTCCGAAAAATCAGAGCGCCATGGGAAACAGGAAATAACTTTACGATCCATTGTACCCCTTCAGGATAAGAGCCGATAGGCAGATAAATTCCCGTTAAGAATCCGATCAAAGTGCCCAGCACAATATTTGCCGTTGTATAGGCATTGATACTTTGAAATAAAGAAACCAAAAACAGTGCAATGGACGTATTCATAAAGGTATTCAGCAAAATAATGCCCAAAGTCCTCACTATGTTATGTAAACTCATCAATTCCCCGCCATTGACAGTAACATAAATTTCTGCTGCTGCCAGTGCGATCACTGACATAACAACACCCACTGCATATGCGCTGAGCATATAACCGCCTGCGATCTGCCACTTTTTGACCGGTGCCACAAAAAAATCCTTTTCAATCCGGTCTGCCCTGTCCTTTACCATGGTTCCAAGCATACCCAAGGTTGTTGTCATACTGGTGATTGCCAAGACTCCTGCCATGACCCAGTTATCCATCATTTCTTCGGCACGCTCAAATTCCTTCAGCCCGTTCGTCCACACGTCTCCCAAAAATAACACATAAAGTCCTATGACAATAAACACTGCCAAAAGAGAAAAAATAACCGAGGATCTATCCCTTAAATATAATTTCAGATTTCTTTTTGCAAATGCGATCATTCCCGTATCTCCTTTCCTGTTATGCCCAAAAATACGTCATCCATAGAGCCTTTTACCACCGTAAATCCTTCCAGAAAGGGCTCTGTAAGTTTCAAGATTGGCAATGCCTCCATAGTGGTCTGTAAATCCACTTCCAACAGCTCTTCTTTTTCCGTAAAACCGATTTTTCCTTTTGTAAATATCTCCTTTAACTTCTTTTTATTCTCTTCACCGCGGCACATAAGCCGCAGCTTATCTCTGGCATATTTTTCCTTTAAATCCAACGGAGTTCCTGCTGCCGCTACCATGCCGTGATCCACAACGACACAATAATCGGCATCCTCTGCCTCTTCCATGTAATGGGTAGTCAGAAACACTGTCATTCCCTGTTCTTTTTGCAACTTTTTGATGGTATCCCAGACATTCCTTCTGGTCTGCGGATCAAGCCCTGTGGTGGGTTCATCCAAAAACAGGATCTTTGGCGTATGGAGAAGGGCTCTTGCGATATCTGCCCGTCTTCTTTGTCCTCCTGACAGCTTTCCGTATGGGCGTTTTAAGAAACTGCCCATTTCCGTAACATCACAGGCTTTTTTCACAGCCTCTTTCAATTCCTTACCCTTCAACCCATAAAAGCTGCCCCGGATCTTTAAGTTTTCCTCCACAGTAAGAAGCCCGTCTAAAAGACTTTCCTGAAACACCACGCCAATACTATCCCGGATTTCTCCATCCTGTTTTCCCAATTCATATCCGTTTACAAAAACCTCTCCTTTATCCGGTTTTAAAAATGTACAGATAGCATTGATGGTCGTGGACTTCCCGGCGCCGTTTGGTCCTAAAAAAGCAAACAACTTTCCCGGTTCCACATAGAAACTGATATCCTTTACTGCCTGCACATTGCCATAGGATTTGGCTAAATGATTTACCTCAATGATTTTCGCTGATTTTTTCTCTTCCATGAACTTCTCTCCCTTCCATGAAATAAATATAAATCATGAAAAAAATCCGGTAAATATCCGTAATTGCAAGTTGCATTTTCTTTCCGGTAAGTTGTAATTCTTTTCCCGTAAGTTGCAAAGGTTTAGGAAAAGAGGCTGCCGCATTTAGAAAATTTTATATATATCAAAGCGAAAGCGTGTTTCCGTGATATATATAAAATTTTCTAAATGCGGCAGCCTCTTAAGCCTTTTTCCCTTTTCTATATGCAGTGGAAAATCATTTTAGAATATTTACTGATTTGCCATCCGCTTTCTTTCTGCAAGAGCATCATTCAGTTGTTTTGCCCTTCTTAGATCGTCACAAAAAACGCTGGCACGAATGATCACATAAACAGCTAAGACAATAAAGAAAAAGAATATGCCCTGTAAAACCGTTTCGTAAAGCCCCAGATATCTGCCAAATACCATTAAGACACATTCCAGCAAAAGAAAATGTATCACAAGTCTCACATTCATTTCCTTCTGGCTCAGTTCTCTTTTGGAATAAAATATAAGAGATGGTAAATCTCCTGCCAGTGAAAATATAAGCATCTGACCAAAATAATCCACTCCAAAAACTGATTCCTTAGAGAAAACCAGACAAAAAACAAAAGTTGCCATCATAGAACAGCCGTAAATGGCAGGATAACTGACCAGTATTTTTTTTATAAGATCCCGTAATTCCATGACGTACCTCCTATAGTCCCAATATCTTCTTAAGCTGGGGAACATAACCTCTGGACACTAACAGCTTTTCCCCATTATCCATATGTGCCTCAAATCTGCCGCTGAAAGAAGGCTTGATATGGGAAATTTTCATGGCATTGATCACTGTTGACTTGGAAGCCCTGAAAAACTGCGTTCCCGCCGTAAGCTCTTCAAATTCATATAATTTCAGCTTTGTTTCATATACCTGGTTTTCACAATATAAAAAGGATTTCTGGTCTACTGTATCAAAATAATAGATATCCTTAAGACTGAGGCGGTAAATCTCATCCCCCTGCATTCCCGTCAACTGCTCTTTTGACACCTTTAATCTATGTAACAATGCCATAATCTCATCATTCATTTCATGACACTTGATTATAATCTCCTCTTCTTCCCCCTGAGGAATTTCTTCAATGGAAATCTTCACCTGTTATCTCCTTCATTTACGCAATTATCATAAGAAGCGTCCCCGCCACGATACATACAAGTCCGCCCAGGGCTTTTCCCCATATCTTTTCTTTAAAGATCACTGCTGAAGCAATGACCACAAACAAAATACTCATTTTATCAATAGGCACTACCACACTGGCAAGACCATCATGTAATGCCTTAAAATAACAAAGCCAGGAAGCTCCTGTGGCAAAACCGGACAATGTGATAAAAAGCAATTCTCTTTTTTCTATTCCCCTGACCTGATCCTTCTTACCTCCTGCAAGCACCATGATCCATGCCATCACAAGCACTACTACGGTCCGGATGGCTGTTCCCAGATTGGATTCCACATCTTCAATACCGATTTTGCCCAGAATAGAGGTCAGAGCTGCAAATACTGCAGATCCCAGGGCATATAAAAGCCATTTTGGATCATGAACCGCATTTTGTTCTCTCTTTTTCCAGTCAACCATTAAATAAGTCCCGGCTGTGATCAGGATCAATGCAATTCCTTTGGCAGAAGAAAAAGGTTCTTTTAAGATCACAAAGGCAAAGATCAGAGTAAATACGATACTGCTTTTATCCACAGCAACTACCTTATTGACTTCTCCAAGCTGCAGTGCCCTGAAATAGCAAAGCCAGGAAGCTCCTGTGGCAAAGCCGGACAAGATCAAAAATATCCAGCTCTTCCATTCCACATTCCCGATATCATGAAAGGAACCGGCAAAAAATACCATAATCCATGCAAACACCATGACCACACCTGTCCTGATGGCAGTTGCCACTGTAGAATCCGTCTTTTTAATTCCACATTTTGCCAAAATCGTTGTCAATGCTGCAAATATAGATGATGCCAATGCCAGTACAATCCACATAGGATGCCTCCCATCTAAAGATACTTTACCATAGTTTTTCGTTTTTTTACACTATCCTATTACATATCCTTATAACTTTCTTTTTTCTTCATGAAAAAAAGAACCATGTGCAGTTTTTTGCACACAGTTCTTCCTAATTAGCCATAAAAGCCCAAATAACTGCTATTATAATAGCCGGCAGCATATTCCCCACTTTAATCTTTTTATCAAAGATCAGGTTCACGCCCACGCAAAAAATCAACATGGAACCGGTCAGGGACAAATTGTTTAAAGCCGCTTCTGTCATAAGGGGCTCTATCAGCTTTGCCAAAAGCGTAATGGCACCTTGAAATAAAAAGACGGGGATTGCTGCAAAAATACACCCTTTTCCCATGGAAGCCGTCATAACGATCACGATCAAAAGATCTAAAACCGCTTTTAATGCCAGAGTGGAATAATCCCCATAAATGCCATCCTGTATAGAACCTACGATTGCCATGGCACCTATACAGATGGTAAGGGAAGTTGTAACAAAGCCATTTACAAAAGAAGCATCTTTGGCATTTCCGGTTTTTGCTTTCAGCCATTCTCCAAACTGCTCCATGCGCAGCTCTATATTTAATAATTCTCCGATCAATGACCCAATGGCGAAGCTGCCGATAATCATCATGGTCCCTCCGCTGCTGAGCCGGTCATTGCTGACCACCATCATCTTTTCCATGGCTCCACCGATACCTACAAACAAAACACATACGCCTACGGATTTCATCAGTGTATCCTGAAAACGCTGGCTTAAAAATCTTCCAAACAGCATTCCGATAATGCCGCCTGCTATGATTCCTGCCACATTGATCAAAGTTCCAAGTCCTATCATTTTTTCTACCTCTCTTATGTCACACCTTGCGGCAGCATATTTCATGCTTCAATCTCCGCACAAAACACTCTACCAGCATATGGTATCACAAATCAAGAGTTTTTTTACTTCTTTATCAGCGCTTCCTTATTAACGATATGACCTTTCAAAAATCCCGGCGCATTCCTCATGGGACATCGGTACACGGTCACAGGCAAATAAACCGCCCATAGTGTCTCTGGCATTCTTAGCCAGGGTCATAAATTCATTGTTCTGAATGCCGTAATCTGACATCTTCAGGTCTGCCACACCGCACTCTTTTTGCAATTTTGCAAGTGCTGTAATAAAGTCTATAGGCTCCTTTGCGTCCTTCATGCCCAAAGCCTGTGCCATACGTACAAACCGCTCATCACAGGCATGTTTCTCTATAAAATGTTTATAATATTCTATGGAGATCATGATCAGTCCCGCTCCATGAGGCAGTTCATGGTGATAAGCGCTCATAGCATGCTCCATGGAATGCTCGCTGGTACATGCGCTGATGGTCATGACCACGCCGGATAGGGTATTGGCAAAAGCCACATGCTCTCTTGCTTCCATATCGGAACCATCCTTTACGGCACGCGCCAGATATGCGCCAATGTTCTCAATAGCTGTCAAAGCATACATATCGCTCATCAGGTTAGCAGGCGCTGCAATATAACATTCCACACTGTGAAATAAGGCATCAAAGCCCTGATATGCCGTAAATTCTGCCGGCACGGATTTCATCAGTTCAGGGTCCACCACTGCGATTCTGGGGAATAAGGAATCATACCCGCCAAAACCGATCTTTTCATTGGTTTCGTCATTGGAAATAACGCCGTACTGGTCCACTTCGCTGCCGGTTCCTGCTGTTGTGGTGATCGCCACAATAGGAAGCGGTTCATGGACAAGGGCTTTCTCCTTTCCCGTTCCGCCGCTTACATAATCCCATAGATCACCTTCATTGGTCGCCATTGCCGCAATGGCTTTGGATGCGTCCATAACGCTGCCGCCGCCTAATGCCACAATAAAATCACAGCCGTTTTTCTTTGCACATGCTGCTCCTTCCATAACTGTAGATTTCAAAGGATTTGCCATGATCCCGTTAAATACAACACTTTCCACTCCTGCTAATCTTAGTTGTTCTTCCGTCCTTGCCAAAGAACCGTTTTCCCTGGTGGATTTTCCGTTGGAAATAACGATCAATGCCTTTTTTCCCGGCATTTTTTGAATGTTTAAATTGTTCAGCTGCCCTTCACCAAATAAGATTCTGGTAGGTATATACATTTGAAAGCTCATCTTTCCACTCCTTTTCATTGACATATTTTCAAATTAACATTATACTTGCTTCTAGAAGTTATTTTAGATTATAGAACTTAAAGTCAACTTTAAGTCAATGGTTTTATATAAAAAAATTAGGAGAAAATATAATGCTTTATACCGTAGGCGAAATGGCAAAGAAAATGAATGTAGCGCCTTCTACTCTGCGCTACTATGACAAAGAAGGACTGCTTCCCTTTGTGGAACGCTCCGACGGCGGCATCCGCATGTTTAAGGATTCGGATTTTGAATGGCTGCATATTATCGAATGCCTGAAGAAAACCGGAATGTCCATCAAGGATATCAAGACATTTATCGATTGGTGCATTGAAGGGGATTCCACCATTGAACAGCGGCTTCAACTGATCGACCGCCAGCGCGATGCAGTACTGGCGCAGATGGCACAAATGCAGGAAACCTTAGATACCTTAAATTATAAGCACTGGTACTATGAAGTTGCAAAAGAAGCCGGAACCTGTGCTGTGCACAAAAACATGGAGGAGAAGGATATTCCGAAAGAGTTTCATCAGGTTATCCACAAATCCCGCAGCTTATAAAAAATGGGCTGTTGAAAGTTAAGTCTGCACCAATTCGTTAATCGCACAGACCTGCCTTTCAACAGCTCTTTTTGTTAATCTGCCTTTTCTACGGAAATCACCTGTCCCATAAAGGCATCTACCGTCGACAATTGACCGGTATAAGTTACTGTGACCTTATCATCCACTTTAAAACCACTGATATCAGGAGTACCGCCTTCAATAGGAAATGAATACCAGTTGCCGTCTTCTGCTTTCATTGTGAACATAAAATCTTTAATCTCATCTATGGTTCCCGTAACACTGGAAGTCTCCTCTTCCGAATCCCCTGTTTCTGCCTCCAACTCCTCACCATTTTCCGGTGCATCAGCCTTTTCTTCCAACCCGCAGGCAGATGCCATTGCCATAAAACAAGTTAAGAGTGCAAGTAAAATTATTTTTTTCATATGAAATACCACCTTTCTTCTGATACTTGTAATTCGCATGGTCCTATTATTTTCTGACCCAAAGGCAGCATTTATTCTATATCTTTTAACAATCATTCAAAAACAATTCCGTCATACTGTCCAGCCCGTACATGGATACTGCATTTTTTACTCCTGCGGATATTTCCTCCCTGCAAAAATCATGCTCCAGCAAGAAATCATCATCCTTATCATTTAAATAGGAATAAAATAAAAGTGCAGCTTCCAGGCCCTGATAATCCTGTCCATCCAACATTTCATACAATCGGTTTTCTGCATCATCAACCTTTCCTTCATCAACCATATCAAGCAGACGTTCCAATGTCTCTTTTGTTTCCTGATCTTCCATCAGATCGGGCAGTCGGTGAGGAACATCGATCTGAAACAGCAGCTTTAACAGCGTTCTGACCATCTCTTTGATCAGACGCATAATATAATCCTGTTCAAACATTTTTTCTCCTCTCTGCATTTATCACATATGCCTATATATCCTCTTTCGATATAGAGACCTTATTTGATATCAAATGTTCATAAAATAATGCAGAAAGGATTCAATTATTCATTCGTATTTTTAAGGTTACGATCGTTTCCTTAACAGGAAGCTCTCGGACATGATCGAGCCATATAAAAACAACAATAAGTGCTATAAGCAGAAAATAAATCTGGAATACATTTCTTCCCTTTGAGCGCACTGCCTCATGCTCTGACCCTGAAACGGATCTGACCTCGCTTTCCGTTTCTGTCTCACTTACTGAAAAGGCTGTAATTTCTCCAAATAAACCATGGGAATTGACAGCATGACAGGGTACAACGGTCATGGATACAGAAACAGTAAAGAGCAAAATCAATATTTTTAAGAAACGCGGTTTCTTTCCCCAGCCCTTTCCATGATTCATTACAATTCCCTCTTACTTTCTTATATGCCTTTCACTTAGTTATTCCGGCTGCAATTTGCCGCATCAATGGCAATGACTAACAGCAATCCCATCAATTCATCAGCAGGATTTGCAAAATCAATAACATAAGTATCTCCCCAATTTATATTTAGGGTATACTGACCATCACCGGAATTCTCACTATCAACAGCATCGGTATCTCCCCAATGAAAAAATTCTTTATAAATATGCATGATTGCACTGCATCCTTGATAGACATCATACCTCCAGCCCAGAAAATCACCTTCAACCCGCCATCCGTTAAAATCAATTTCATATTGAGGGTAGAAAAAAGTAAATTTCTTTTGTATATATCCCCGTATCATACCATTTACTTCTATATCAAAAGCAGGCAAAAAAGTCATGATTCTCTGCCTGATAACACCTATTTCATTATGGTTGCAGTCATAGACATGCAGTTGATGCCCAAGTGCAATCAGCTCTGCCTTCACAAAATATTTTACACGTCCGCTTTCATCATAAATGTCATAAGAATCCGTCCATGAAAAAACTCTCTGCTTGATCAATAATCTCATAATATATCACCCCAGTATTGGTTTACATAATTTCGGGCATCTGTTGGAAGAAGCGATAATTTCATGATAATTCTGTTTTCAGTTTCTTCCCTTGACGCACCAAACTCTTTACAGGTTTCCACCAAAGCTTTGATGCTTTCTTTTATTCCTTCTTTTATTCCTTCTTTTATTCCTTCTTTTATTCCTCTTTCCATTCCAATTTCTTCCTGCTCCATCATCAGTTCTTCAAACGCTTTGCACATAGGCATATTCTCCTCTTCCATTTTTACGATCAATGTTTTCAGGTTCAAATTAACCGCAATTGCCAGTTCCGCATCATGACTCAGATTTTGAAAACTTTCCCTTTGAAATAGTTCTCTTAATCGTCCTCTGTCATTTCTGCATTGCAGTGCCAAAAAGAATTCTTTCAAATCCGTATGATAATCCTCAGGTTTTACAAGATCAGCCTCAACCACATGAATCTTATAATCCTGCAAAAATTCTTTAAAGTATTCTTCCGATTCTCCGGATGTTTCCAATATTTCCATTAACTTATCCGGAGCAGTCCATCTTCCTTCCCCTAAATACAATACTATGGTAATAACGGGAACAAACCGATCGGTCTCTTTCATCCTGCTTTTCTTCTCAACATAAGTATCATATGAACGATCTTCCCGATGCTTTTGGTCATTTTCCCTGATCTGGCTTTCATATTCTCCGGCATCATAAAGCATGATCCGTTCCGGCATTCCATAATCTATTTCCGTTTCCAATTCTATGCCATAACGGATTCTGGGGTCTTTTTGCTCCATCAGAATATCCCGTCTTTTATTTCCTGCCGGACTGCTTAGTGCCGGATAACACCCACCCAATCTGGTCAGCATTTCCTCCTTAACGATTCCTTTTCCATTGTAAATGTTCACATTTACCAGTTCTGCAAATCTCTTTCTCTTTGCAATATATGGGGTTGTATATGTATCTTTTTTACCCATATAACTCCTTTCCGGCTGCTCCAAAAGGGATTTCCCATTTGTCCAGCCAATATTCAATTCATCTTTGTGAAATATGGCTGAAACGCCGGAACCGGATATACCGGTATATCGTTCCTGAACGGAACTGAGATTTTCACATACAAGCAAGAATGAAATCTCCTTACTTTTGCGTGTATTATAAATAACAATTCTTTTCTTGTCAATAGAATTTCTAAATATATCTTAACGTTTTTCCGTTAACTGCATTTTTTTATAAATCCTTACAGATGATTGCAAATATGATAGGAGATTTTCTGAGAAGTTACCTTGACAAGCAGATTGCCATCGGCATTATTCACGGCGATCGTGAAAATGATGCCCTTTATCTGAAAAAACTCATTGAGGAAAAAATGTGATTACATCAATTTTACGATTCAGCCCATCGGTCCCAGCATCGGCGCTCATTCCGGTCCCGGAACCGTAGGACTTATTTTCATGGGAGATCATCCTTAAATTGAAATTTCCAGAATCACCGCTCTGCTTTCCTTTGTCTGGCAGTCAGAACTCCAAATAGAATTCCTTGAATTCCTGCAAAAAGCACTCCGGCAACAGGCCAGATGATCCATGATCTGCCCCAAGCGTCGTAATAAAAGCTGATGCCTAAAAATATGGCTACAGTTATGCACCAATAAGCAGTGGCAAAAAACGAAATTTTCTTATTCATTTCTTTTTTCTCTACAGCATACTCTCCCTCCTGAAGAAGTTTTTCAAAGCTACCCTGAACCATTCCTGATTTCACAAATAAATACGCACTGCAGGCTACCAGACAAAGCAGCAATACCAGACAATATACATATATAAGGTCTTCTGCATTCATGGCTACTGCCAGAAATATAGGAATTACACTGATGATCGATAAAATAACACCTGCAACTATACTTTTTTGAAAAGATGTCTCAAATCCTTTTTTTCTTTCCTTTACCAATTCTTCTATTCCATATTGCAGGAAAATCTTTTCCTTTTCCAGGTATTCATATTTAGACAGCTTCATACCTGCCGGTACAATAATAGATACGCCTATGGCAACGAATATCAGGAGAACAACCATTCCCACCCCCGCAGCCATATCCTCCGATATTGCAATTCTTCCATACTCCTCCATTCCTCCCAACAGCAGCAGGCAGATGGGTGATAAAACAAAAAGTGCAATTGCCGCTGCCATTTTGTAAGAAAGTTTTTGGGTCAGATCCATAAATTCATTGGCTTCTTCCATGGAAACATTGCGTGAGGTTTCCTCCATATCACACGTTTTTATTTCAATGTCTGCATAATTTTCCTCTTTGTCTTCTTTTAAAAGGTAATCTGTACTTACTGCAAAAATATCGCTGATCTTTATGATCTTATCCAGATCAGGAATAGATTGTCCGCTCTCCCATTTACTTACAGATTGTCTGGATATATCCATCTTTTCTGCCAGTTCTTCCTGAGACCATCCTTTCTGTCTCCTTAAAAGTGAAATTTTTTCTGCTAAAGTCATATTTACTTTCCTTTCTTTGTTGTGATCCCCATTTGTCAAATGGGATGTAATTTTGTTTCATTTTTCTGCTGCAAAGGATATCCTTAGGAAAACCTTAGCAAAAATCGCAGTTGACAACCAGCAAGTGCCCTAGGAAATTCGTCAACTGGCAGTTGCATTTTTCGAACTGACTGTAATAAATGACTTCTTTTTCCGGTTTTTCTGCATAAGCGATTTCACTTTTTACGGATTTTCCTATATAATCATCAATATCTGCCACATAAATTATCTGGGACAAATCGATTTTATCATAATATGCCCGGCTTTTTTCGTATCATCTGTTATTTTTGTCGTGATTCATTATAAGTGTATCGGCTCATGTTAAAATCATAGTCATATTCCAAATATTCTACAGCCGCTTTTCAACTTATCACACAGGATTTTAATATAAAAAATGCCTTATATCAGCCGCTAACACTGATATAAGACACCTCATTTCCATATCTCAGCTTTATCATTCTTCAACTGCCAATTTTACGAAAGCCGCCCTAATTTTCATTCATCTTAGCCAATTTCGCCGCCTGATCCGCTGCAATCAGAGCATCCAGGATTTCCTGAATATCCCCGTTCATGATCTTATCCAGCTTATATAAAGTAAGATTGATACGATGGTCCGTCACACGTCCCTGGGGGAAATTATAGGTTCTGATCTTCTCAGATCGGTCTCCCGTACCGATCTGGCTGCGGCGGGCTTCTGCCTCCGCATCATGAGCCTTCTGGCACTCAATATCATATAACTTGGCACGCAAAAGGGCAAATGCTTTGGTCTTGTTCTGCAGCTGGGATTTTTCCGTCTGGGAATAAACAACAATACCTGTAGGATAGTGGGTCAGACGAACTGCCGAATCTGTTGTGTTGACACACTGTCCGCCGTTTCCGGATGCACGCATAACATCAATACGGATATCCTTCTCATCGATCTGAACATCCACTTCTTCCGCTTCCGGCATTACTGCAACGGTAATGGTAGAGGTGTGGATACGTCCGCCGGATTCTGTCTCCGGCACACGCTGTACACGATGTACCCCGCTTTCATATTTCAATACGGAATAAGCTCCCTGTCCCGTTACCATAAAGGTCACATTTTTCATACCGCCGATACCGATTTCCTCACACTCGGCAAGTTCTACCTTCCAGCGCCTGCTCTCTGCATAATGAACATACATACGGTAAATTTCTGCAGCAAATAAAGCTGCTTCATCCCCGCCTGCACCTGCACGGATCTCCACAATAACGTTCTTATCATCATTAGGGTCCTTTGGAAGCAACAGAATCTTTAATTTCTGCTCCAGCTCTTCAATGGATTTTCTGGCATCATTCAGCTCTTCCTTCAACATTTCACGCATATCTTCATCGGATTCTTCTTCCAGCAAAGCCAAAGAATCTTCCACATCCTGATTGCGTTTCCTGTACTCTTTATAAGCCTCTACAATAGGTGTCAGATCGCTCTGTTCCTTCATCAGCTCACGAAATCTTTTCTGGTCATTTGCCACGCCCGGCTCATTTAAAAGCCCCATCAATTCTTCATAACGTCCTATGAGATCTTCCAACTTGTCAAACATCTTAATCCTCCAAAAAGGTTCCGAATACTACCCGATCCAGACCTGCATAATCTTTTTTTATTTGTACATCAGCAAAACCGGCATCCATCAAAAGCCTTGATACCGCTTCTCCCTGATCATATCCGATTTCAAAAAACAACATTCCGCCTCTTACCAGATATTTTCCGGCAGAATCCATTATTTTTTGGTAAAAATACAATCCGTCTTCCCTGCCGTCCAATGCTATCAGCGGTTCATGCTCCGCCACTTCAGGCTCTAAGGTTGGAATCACTTTTGTGGCTATATAAGGCGGATTGCTGACCATGATATCAAATTTTACACCTGTCTGAAAGCATTTTGTCTGTACTGCTTCCCCGGCATTCTTTTCCTTCATCTGCCCCGGCAGTTCATAAAACGACGCAAGTAAATCTCCTTGTACAAAATGCACTTCTCCATTTACCGGAAGGACATTTCCCATAGAAACCTGCATTCCCTTTTTTCCTAAAATGTTCTCTGCATTCTTTACAGCAACCTGCAGGGCTTTTTCCGAAAGATCTATACCCACACCGGCACAATCATTAGAATACTGCAGCAGACTGATCAGAATACATCCGGAACCGGTACATAGATCCAGAATACTCATGCCGTCATGTACATGAGGCATGACCTCCTCCACCAGTATTTCCGTGTCCTGCCTGGGAATCAGCACATCCTTGTTTACATAAAATTCCAATCCCATAAACCCCTGAGTTCCCGTAATATGCTGTAAAGGAATATGCTCCATCCGCCTCTGAATACAGTTTACATAACTTTTCTCTTGTTCTTCCGACACTTCCAGATCGGGATGCACCAGCAGAGTATTTCTGTCAGTTTTGCATACATATTCCAAGAGCAGCCTTGCATCCAGCTTTGCCTCAGCAATTCCTGCTTCCAGCAGCCATCCGGCTCCCATCAGGTATAGTTCCTTATATTTCATGACTCCTCTTCCAGTTCTCTGGAAACTTTCTCAGATTCTTTCTTAACGGCTGCCGCATCATCTACATCATACCCAAAAGTATCCTTAAAATACTGTTTCCAGTCAAAGACCGCTTCCACAGATGCAATAGCAACTTCTATCATATCATCATCCGGTTCTTTTGTGGTCAGCTTCTGAAGGAGCATTCCCGGCGCAGACAAAATGCGCACCAGAATATTGTCGCTCTTTCCTGCAAGGCGAATGATCTCATAGGCTATGCCCGCAATAACGGGAATCAGTAAAATTCTCAGTCCCACACGCAAAATAGGGCTTTCCACACGAATAAAGAAAAACAGTACTGCGCTGACAAACACCACAAAGAGCAGAAAACTGGTTCCGCACCGTCTGTGCTGTCTGGAGGACTTACGTACATTTTCCACGTTCAGTTCCCTGCCGCGCTCAATACAATTGATACATTTATGCTCCGCACCATGATACATGTAAACTCTGCGGATATCCTTCATCAGAGAAATAGCCACTACATAGATCAGGAAAATCAAAATACGGATCACCGCCTCAAGCAATGCCAGTAAAGAATCATTTCTCACATACACCTTCAGCAGATCCGCCAGAAAATAAGGAAGCACCATAAACAAAGCAATGGCAATTACCATAGACAAAGCAACTGTCAGAAAACTGAACACTGCCTCACTGTTCCCGTCGGAAACCTTATTCACAGCCTTGTCTGCTTTTGTTTCTTCCTTTTCTTCATCTTCATAAAAGGAGGCGGAGTAATTTAAGCACCTGGTTCCCAATACCATGGAATCATAGAAATTGAAAACACCTCTGATAAAAGGCAGATTGAAGAATTTGTTCTCACCTGCGCTTGCCTTATACTCATCAACCTTAACTTCTATCTTCCCGTCCGGCTTTCTGACCGCAACTGCATACTGATCTTTATTTTTCATCATAACGCCTTCTAAAACCGCCTGTCCGCCGATCCCACAATAGCGTTTATTGGTTTTTTCTGCCATAAAAGACCTCCTTTGACCCATTGCCCATAGGAATGAAAAAGGTTGAGACGTGAAATCTCAACCTTTCTAATCAAATCATTATTGAACGCCGTATTTCTTATTGAATTTATCAATACGTCCACGAGCCTGAGCTGCTTTCTGCTGACCTGTGTAGAATGAGTGGCATTTGGAACAGATTTCAACGTGAATATCTTCTTTTGTTGAACCGGTTACGAATGTGTTACCACAGTTACAGGTTACAGTAGCCTGATAGTAATTAGGATGGATTCCTTCTTTCATGATTTTCACCTCTCTATATTAAATATCAATCATTTTTTCACAAACAGCTTAATTAGCATACCATAGATTTCTATGTCATGCAAGTTCTTTTTTAGAAAAACTTGATTTTTTGAACCATATCCACAAATTCCCTGTTTGTTCTGGTGCGGACAAACATATCCAGGATTTTTTCCACTGCTTCTTCCGGCTTTAGTCCGTTTAAGGCTTTTCTCATAATATTGATAGCCTGAAGTTCTTCCTCATCCAGCAAAAGGTCTTCCCTTCTGGTGCCGGACTTGGGAATATCGATGGCAGGAAATACCCGTTTCTCGGAAAGCTTTCTGTCCAGAACCATTTCCATATTGCCGGTTCCCTTAAATTCCTCATATACCACGTCATCCATCTTGCTTCCTGTTTCAACCAAAGCTGTGGCGAGTATGGTCAGGCTGCCGCCCTCTCTCATATTTCTTGCTGCACCGAAAAACCTTTTAGGCATATGGAGCGCAGCCGGATCAAGACCGCCGGATAAAGTACGTCCGCTTGGGGGAACAGTCAGGTTATATGCCCTTGTAAGACGGGTAATGCTGTCCAAAAGGATCATAACATCCTTTTTGTGCTCTACCAGACGCTTTGCACGCTCGATCACCATTTCCGATACTCTCTTATGATGCTCAGGCAGTTCATCAAAGGTGGAATAAATAACTTCTACATTAGGTCCCTCAATAGCCTCCCTGATATCCGTAACCTCTTCCGGTCTTTCATCAATCAGCAAAATGATCAGGTGCATGTCCGGATTATTTTTCTTAATGGATTTTGCCACTTCCTTTAATAAGGTAGTTTTACCTGCCTTG
Organism: Lachnospiraceae bacterium; assembly: GCA_017936785.1. Classification (GTDB taxonomy): domain Bacteria; phylum Bacillota; class Clostridia; order Lachnospirales; family Lachnospiraceae; genus UBA2882. The sequence goes on from JAGBEV010000053.1 coordinate 100,620, forward strand.
GGGGGAGATACGATCATACCACGTTGTCCCTTGCCTACAGGGCTCATAAGATCCATAATCCTCATTGCCACGCTTGCACCCGGAGTCTCTAACTTCAATCTCTCATCCGGAAAAATGGGAGTCATATCTTCAAAATTAAATCTCTTTGCTGCCTCTGAGGGATGGTAACCATTGATCTTCTTTACATATAACAATGCGGAAAACTTTTCATTCTGGGTTTTAACCCTTGTATTTCCCTCTACGATATCGCCGGTCTTTAAATTAAATTTGCGGATCTGGCTGGGCGCAACATATACATCATTTTCTCCCGGCAGATAATTGGCACAACGGATAAATCCGAATCCGTCCGGCATAACCTCCAATATTCCTTTTGCGGTTTCTCCGCTGTCCAGAGTGTCGCTGAGCTTTTCAGGACTGATCTTGCTCCTCTCGTCCTCTTCCAGCATAGCCTCTACCACTTCAGACTTTTTCATGGTGGAAACACCCTTGATGCCCCTTGCTTTTGCGATTTCCTTCAAATCAGCCAAAGCCAGTGATTCATATTTTTCTCTCATCATTTCTCTCCTTAAACGGTTTTAACCGCTATTTATTACTACTTTTACAACTTCTATCACTACAATACTTTATCAAAAATGTCCTTTGGGATTTCACTTTCAGAAAATTCAGTGCACGATTTGTTTGAATTGCTTGCTTTAGTATACAACAAGATTTTTTTTTCGTAAAGAATTTTTTTCAAAGCGCAACCCTTTTCTGTTTTAAAAAGTGTTATTGGTACCAGAACAAAAACCATTTATGCGGAGGAAAAAATTATGAAATTGAAAAAATTACATGCTGTTTTCTTAACAGCAGTGCTGTCGCTCAGTATGCTGACCGGCTGTACGGGACTTAAAACCTTTGTTGCTACCACAGATGCCACCTTATATCAGTTTAAAAGTGATGATATGACCCCTTGCTATCTGAACAATGCCATGATGCATGTGGAAAATGACATTTTAGAATCGGATACACTGACAGGCTATGTGGACAATTACACACTGGAACTTTATGATGATGATACTTTTGTCCTCTTATGCAATATGAATGAGACAGAATTAGAGGATATGACTGCTACTGATGCCAGAGACTGCCTTTCCGATTACTTTGAGGACACTGCTGTTTCCCTGGACTTGAGCAAAATCGAAGGTAAATATTGCATGGCGGATGACATAAGCCCGTCTACAGGAAAAACTGCAACCTTCTACAAAATTGTATTTTCCGGTGTAAAGATCGATGTAAATAAAACTTCTTTCGAAGGTCAGGCTGCACTTCTGGCTTATGAAGATGTTTGTATTGCTGCCGTTATCGGAAGTACGGATGAAGGACCTACCCAGTCAGAAATATCAAATATGATGAAATCTGTTGCCATCATTGAAAGTGAAGACCTTTCTACCGGAGACGGTTTCAAACCTTCTTATAAAGTTCCTGATGAGCTGCAGATCGATTTTGAAACCGGTGGTGAAGATGATTGGGATGAGGATGAGGACGAAGATGATGACCGGGACAATGATGACGACGAGGATAAAGATGATACTTCTTCCAAACATAATGCAGATACTTCTTTAGATGTTTATGCTACAACCTTTACGATCAATGGAACGAAACTTTCATGCCCGGTTACTTATGATGATCTGTTAGATGCAGGAATGACTCCCGACACAGACCTCAGTACTATGGTTGAAAGCTATGACATGGAAGTGGCTACTTTTGCATTAGATGATGATAACTCTATTTCCGTATATTTTATAAATGATACGGAAAAGTCCATGCCAATCTCCGACTGCCCCATTTACGGAATCAATCTTGATACAGATTACCTTTCTTCTTCCACAACTGTGACCATAGGAAACGGGGTTATCTTAGGTGAAACAACAAAAGATGAATTATTAGATTCAGCTTCTGTGGAACCTGATTATGAATATGAAGACGGGTCTTATTATTCCGTTTCCTACGAAGATTTTAACGGAGATGACTCCGAAAACAGCTTTACCTTCTGGGATGGTATTCTGACCGAGATCACCATGTACTTCAATCATGAATAGCCTTGAGAAAAATAACTTTATGAAATCTGAATGATTCTTGCAAAAAACCTGCACTTACTATATGATAAATAATAGTGTGCAGGTTTTCTGCATAATGATCAATCGGAAAAGAGGAATACCTATGACAGTCAATGAAAAAGCATTACAGCTTCACGAAAAATGGAACGGCAAATTGGAGACCGTATCCAAAACTCCCGTAAAATCCAGAGAGGATTTATCTTTAGCCTATACGCCCGGCGTTGCTGAACCCTGCAAGGTCATCGCAAACGATCCGGAAGCTGCTTATAAATACACCATGAAAGCCAACACTGTAGCTGTTGTTTCCGACGGAAGCGCAGTTTTAGGGCTGGGCAACATCGGTCCCTTGGCTGCTATGCCCGTCATGGAGGGAAAAGCCGTATTATTTAAGGAATTCGGCGGTGTTAATGCAGTTCCCATCTGTCTGGATACGCAGGACACAGAAGAAATCATTAAAGCAGTTACCTATCTCGCTCCCGCCTTCGGCGGCATCAATCTGGAAGACATCAGTGCTCCCCGCTGTTTTGAGATCGAGGAGAGGTTAAAAGCATCTTTAAATATTCCCGTATTCCATGATGACCAGCATGGAACAGCTATTGTAGTTCTGGCAGGCATCATCAACGGATTAAAGGTCGTAGGCAAACAAAAGGAAGACTGTAAAGTAGTTGTAAACGGCGCCGGAAGCGCCGGCGTTGCCATTACCAAACTTTTGCTTACATATGGCTTCAAAAATGTGATCATGTGCGATAAAGTAGGCATTGTCAGCAAGGATACGGAAGGCTTGAACTGGATGCAGCAGAAAATGACAGAGGTCACCAATCCTGACAATGAAACCGGCTCTCTTGCTGATGCTTTAAAGGGTGCGGATATTTTTGTAGGCGTTTCTGCTCCCAATATCGTAAGCCCTGAAATGGTGGCTTCCATGAACAAAGATTCCATCCTTTTTGCCATGGCAAATCCGGTTCCTGAGATCATGCCCGATGCAGCCAAGGCTGCCGGTGCAAGAGTTGTGGGTACAGGCCGCAGCGATTTCCCCAACCAGGTCAATAATGTAGTTGCTTTCCCCGGTATCTTTAAAGGTGCCCTGGAAGGACGCGCAACGCAGATCACGGAAGAAATGAAACTGGCTGCTGCTCTTGCTATTGCAGGTCTGGTTCCTGATGAAGAATTAAACGAAGACAACATTATGCCGGAAGCATTTAATCCTAAGGTTGCAGAAGTTGTGGCAGAAGCCGTAAAATCACATATTAAATAGATTTTATGAGACAGGATTGGAACGGAAAGCCTTATTATTCCCTGGATTACTACTGCAAGGAAACATTTGGCGAAAAAGTATATAAAATTGCATTAAACGGCGGGTTTACCTGCCCCAACAGAGACGGTACCATCGGATATGGTGGGTGCATCTTCTGCAGCCACGGCGGAAGCGGCGAATTTGCCACTGATATCCATAAAGCATCAACGGATTCAACACCCCATACCCCTGTGTTACCTGCCAATATAAATGAAGAGATCCGCAAGGGGCTGTCCCTTTTTCACGGAAAAAAAGTAGGCGATAAATTTATCGCCTATTTTCAAGCCTATACAGGAACCTATGGTGACCCCAAATGGCTGTATTCCCTTTATTCCACCGCTCTGTCCCATGAAAAGATCATTGGCATTTCCATTGCCACCAGACCGGATTGTCTGGGTAGTGAAGTTTTAGAAATTTTGAAAAAGCTACAACAGAAGTTTCCCCAGAAATTCATTTGGATAGAGCTTGGGCTTCAAACCATTCACGAGGACACTGCTGCTTATATCAGGCGTGGTTATGCACTGCCTGTCTTTGAAACTGCCATGGAGCAATTGAAAAGACTGGATATCCCTGTAATCGTTCATTTAATCCTGGGACTTCCCGGAGAAGATCGGGACCATATTTTAAAAACCATAGATTATGTAAGCCATGCAGTTCCTTTTGGAGTGAAGCTCCAATTATTACATATTTTAAAGGATACAGATTTAGCTTTAGAATATGAAAAAGGGCTTGTTCCTGTTTATACAAAAGATGAATATCTGGATATACTCCTCTCCTGTATGACTCATTTGAACCCTCACATCGTGATCCACCGCATTACCGGTGATGGACCAAAAGATCTGCTGATCGCACCCGGGTGGAGTTTGAACAAACGGGATGTATTAAACAGCTTTCACAAACTTTGCAGGGAAACAGGCGCATTTCAGGGAAAAGACTTCAAAAACGACTTATAAACCAACCAGATTCCAAGAAATGAAAACGAGGTTTTACTATGACCCAAGAACCTATGACTTTATATAAATTGATTGTATTGTATATGCTTGACAGAGTTACCTTTCCTTTAACAAGGGCGCAGATAGACGCTTTTATTTTGGAAAAGGAATACACCAATTATCTGACCTTACAGCAGGCTATCGGAGAACTGCATGATATTCATCTGATCTCCTCCAAGACCGTTCATAACCGGACACAACTTATGTTAACCGAAGAAGGACGTTCTACCCTGGATTTCTTCCGCAATAACATTCCGGAACCTATTAAGAAGGAAATCAATGTTTATCTAAAAGAAAATTCCATTGCTCTGCGCAATGAAGTTTCCGTGACGGGACAGTATTACCGGACTACCGGCGGAAGCTATCAAACCCTCTTGTCAGCTATGGAACGGGGCGAAGCTCTGATGGAACTGAAGCTGACTGTTCCTGATGAAAAGACGGCTGCTTCTATCTGCGACCATTGGCAGAAGAAAAATGAAGATATTTATGCGTTGCTTATGAAAGAATTGTTTTAGCAGGGTTGTGAGATAAAAAATAAAAGGACGGCCGGGAATTGCCATAAAATAAAATGTATCACGGGGACACGCTTTCGCTCGGATAAGTGTCGTAGCGGTACATATTATTATATTGTCAAAATTTCGGTCAGGCATTTTCCGTCGGGGTCTGGTAAAGTAACACCTATTATTTTTGCAAGGGTGGGACCTTCGTCGTAAAGGTGCATGGAGGGGATTTCCACGCCTTCTTTGATGCCGTAGCCAAATGCCATGAAGAAGGTTTCATAACCGGGCTTATCAGGAAGGTAGCCGTGGGTGCCGCGCATTTTCCCTTTTTTCATCTGGGATACAGGCTCTGTAAGAGTATGGCAGGCATCCAGATAAAAAACAGGTGCTTTTGCTTCTATTAAATAGACACAAGTGTCATCCGCTCCAAGCTCACCCGCTTCTTTTCCTGTAAATATGCGGTCTATTCCATATATGGAATCATTTTTGCATTTTTCCAACAGATTTGTCAGTTTTTCAAAATCTTCCCTGGTTGGTTTATTTTTAGGATTTTCATAAATATAAGTACAGCCGTCACAGTTTTTGGAAATATAAGTATAGTCTGTAATGACGTCTCCCTGGGATTTTAAAAAGCCTTCCTGCTTTAACAAATAATTAAGGTACACAACCCTTTCTGTCTGAAGCTGGTAGTGATCTCCAAGTATAACAACCGTTGTTTTATCCATATCTCCTGTTGTCTCCAGGGCATCCATCAGTTCCCCCAAACGCTTGTCGTGTCTGTTTAGAGCATCTGTTATTTTATCATGGTACACACCATAGATATGTCTGTTCGTATCTACATCCGTAAAATGGATCATCATCATATCCGGGTTATACCGGTTGATGGTATAAAGAGCGCTTGCATGAACAAAGTTGTCCAATGCCGGCTGGCGCACGCCGTCTCTCAGATGTCCGAATTTATGGTTCAGTATCAGTTCATATGACGCACTTCCGTTTAAGGCTGAAACCATGATCTGGTTTTGCCATGGTCTGTTGGCAAAAACCTCCGGCAGATTATAGGTTACCCGGCTTTTTGCAGTTACCGGCCATAGTAAGGAGGCAACCTTCCATCCCTTTTTCAAAGCCTCATCATACAAGGTTGTCCCTTTTACAAATTTTCTCTGCCACATCCAGTCAGGATCGGGACGTTTTGGCTGCAAGCATGTATTGTTGACCACCCCATGATGAACCGGTTTTTTTCCCGTCACAATGGACACATGGGCAGGATAGGTAATGGATGGGTATACACTTTGCACATGGGCGCATTTTGCCGCCCTTTCCCACAGCCTTTTAAAATTAGGCAAAGTACATAAATATGGAATATCCCTTGCTCCCACCGCATCCAGAGAGATCATGATCAGGCGCTGGTGGGGATTTCTGCGGTTATTTTTCATAGTAACTACCTTATTCCCTTTCATCTGTCATTCTTTTCGAAAACTTCCGCTTTCTGAAACCGGCTCTATTTATGGTCTGTACCATCCTCTTCTTTCCGGTTTCGGACTTTACTCTCCGGCTTTTCTTTCAGCCATTTCATATGTTCTTTGATCTTTTTTTCATAACCGTTATCCGTCGGACGGTAAAATTCTTTTCCGTTTAATTCATAAGGTAAGTATTGTTGTTCCACGTAATGTTTGTCAAAATCATGGGCGTATAGATAACCGATGCCGTGCCCAAGCTTTGCTGCTCCTTTATAATGTGCATCCTGTAAATGGGTGGGTATAGGCAGATTGCCCTTTTGCTCTACTTCTGCAAATGCCTCATCAATGGCTATATTTGCCGCATTGCTCTTTGGTGCGCTTGCCACATAGGAAACTGCTTCCGATAGTATGATCCTTGCCTCCGGCATTCCGATCCGCTCTACCGCCTGTGCTGCACTGACTGCCACTGTCAGGGCATTGGGATCTGCCAGTCCTACATCCTCAGCGGCACAGATCATGATCCTTCGGGCAATAAAGGTCAGGCTTTCTCCCGCATAAAGCATTCTGGCAAGATAATAAACTGCCGCATCAGGATCTGACCCTCTCATGCTCTTGATAAATGCGGAGATCGTATCATAATGGTTGTCTCCTGTCTTGTCATAACGGACCACTCTTTTTTGAATACATTCGCCTGCCACATCCAGGGTAATGTGAATTTTGCCGTCTTCGCTGCGCTCTGTGGTCAGAATTCCCAGTTCTATGGCATTTAAAGCATGTCTGGCATCTCCGCCGGATATTTCCGCCAGAAACTCTGCCGCATCTTCATCAATGACCGCATCATAAGCTCCCATGCCCTTTTTTTCATCATAGACAGCCCGGTGGATCAAAGTCAGAATATCTCCTTTATCCAGGGGCTTTAATTCAAAAACGATGGAACGGGAGATCAGGGCACTATTGACCTCAAAGTAAGGATTTTCCGTGGTGGCTCCGATCAACACTACTGTTCCGTCTTCCACAAAGGGCAAAAGATAGTCCTGCTGTCCTTTGTTAAATCGATGGATCTCATCTACAAAAAGGATGGTTTTCTTTCCATACATCCCATAGGTATCCTTTGCCTTTGCAACTACCTCTTCCATATCCTTCTTCCCTGCAACGGTAGCATTGATCTGGGTAAACTCAGCACTGGTGGTATTGGCTATGACCTTTGCCAGAGTAGTTTTGCCGGTTCCCGGCGGTCCGTAAAAAATAATGCTGCCCAGCTTATCGGCTTTAATGGCGCGGTACAACAATTTATCCTTTCCGATAATATGCTGCTGTCCAACCACTTCATCCAGGGTTGTGGGACGCAGCCGTGCCGCCAGAGGGGATTCCTTTTCCATTTTGTTTTCTCTCATATAGTCAAACAGATTCATGTCCATAACTTCAATCTTCTTTCATTCCTAAGGCTTTTCTCATGACAGGATAATGAATCAGCCCGTTTCTTCATACAAAACCATCATTAAAATAATAGCATTTTATTTTTCATTCGTCACTATCTTTCATTTCTACAAAATACAAGTTGAAAAGACAAATAGAACTAGGCACTATTTCCTATTTGTGATATACTGCTGTTATACTTTTTTATGAAAATAAAAGTGTATCATTACCATTCTAAGGGAGTATCTTACTATGCAGAAATTCTATGACAAATTCCACAACATAAAAAAGAAAATCATCTTTTATGTTATGGCGGTATCCATTTTCCTGGCAGTCTGTCTGACGACCATTATGTCTATCAGCAGCGTTCGTTCCACCAATAATGTTTTGTTGGATAATATGCAGATCACAGCCCGTATCGCTTCTCAGAGCATCAGCTCCAATCTGCACCTTCTTACAGAAAGAATGTACAATCTTTCCAACGAAGAAATATTTGTTTCTTCCTCTGATGACGCTGAGAAACAGGCACGCTTAGATGAAGTAAAACTACAGATCGAGTTCGTCTGGCTGTCTGCTTATGATCTGTCCGGACAGAAATTATACGGAGATGATATTGCTCCCGATTCCATTGCTGATACCAAATATTATACATATTTAACCCAGACAGGAAATATTGTTATCGGTGAACCCTATTATGATAATGAAATACTGCAGCTTTGTGTAGGCGCTCCCATAAAAGTTGACGGCGAAGCTGTAGGCTATCTGATCGGAAGCTATAAATATGATCTTTTAAACGATGTCTTAAGTATGCTGATCTTAGGAGATACCGGAAGTGCCTGCATCTTAAATGAAGAAGGCATGATCATCGGTGACCGGGATATTCAGAATGTCATTGATCAGGAAAATATTTACGATCTATATCCTTCTTCCAAAAACCGGAAAATTTATGACAAGATTCTTTCCTATCAGACCGGATCTGCTCTTATGAAACTGGGACATGTTACCAATTACGCAGGTTATGCTCCCATTCCGGGAACCAATTGGGCTTTACTTGTCAGTGCCCCCCAAAGGGAATTTATGGGTTCTGCAATTTTATCCATTATTTTATCTATTGTGGTTTCCATCATTTTATTGACCACTGCGGCAGTATTCATTATTCCTGTTGCCGAGAAGATTTCTGTTTCCCTGGCTCAGGCGACAAAACGTTTACAGGCACTTGCAGAAGGTAATCTGACAGAGGAAGTGGTATTATCCGATACTCTGGATGAAACCGCCATACTGACAGATGCCTTATCCAAGACCATAACCAGCTTAAACAGCTATATACAAAATATCCAGACCTGCCTGGGCTCCCTGGCAGACGGCGATTATACCATAGATATTCCCGATGATTTCTATGGAGACTTCTCCTCCATCAGGGAATCCCTCTGCAATATAACCGCCTCCCTGAACCGTACCATGATGCAGATGAATCAATCCTCCATGGAGGTAAATAAAAACTCCAGTGAAGTATCCGATTACGCAAAACAGCTTCACGACGGCTCCACGAGCCAGTCGGCACTTCTGGAACAATTGGAAAAAAGTATGGAAGCCATTACCGCTTCTATTGAAAAGAATAAAGAAAATGTACTTCAAATTGAACGCTGCTCAGAAAATGCAAGCGAAAAGACTTCTCTGGGCGACAGCAATATGCAGAGTATGCTGGATACCATGAATGAGATCCATTCTGCAGTAGATGAAATCTTCCAGATCAGCCAGTTGATCGAGGATATTTCCAGTCAGACCAACCTGCTTTCCTTAAATGCTTCCATTGAAGCTGCAAGAGCCGGAGAAGCAGGCAGAGGATTTGCAGTGGTAGCAGCAGAGATCGGACATCTGTCCCAGCAGACAACTGATGCCCTGCAGCAGACAGTGGAAATCATCCAGCGTTCTGCGGATATTATTCAAAAGGGTCTGGAAACAGCCGGACAGACTGCAAAAGCCTTCCAGGAAATTCAGGAGGTTACGGAACAATACAGGGAAATCTCCACAAAACTTTCCGGCACCGTTTCAGAACAGACAACTGCCGTATCCTATGTAAACGAACAGCTGATATCACTGAAAAACATTGCGGATGAAAACCGAAATCTTGCAGAAGAAACTGACAAAATGGCATCCGGTTCACTGGCACAATCTGAAAACCTGAGAGAATATGTGGCTCAGGTAAAAGTAAAGGAATCTGTATAGGGGAGGATCATCTGATGAAAAAATATTTTTGCATTGCTCTTTTAGCCTTAGCCCTTCTTTTAAGCGGCTGCGGCTCTAAACCTAAAATGAAAGACGGATTTTATACGGCGGAAATGTCCGATTATTCTTTCGGGTGGAAGGAATATCTCTGTATCATGGTAAAGGATAATACTATTGTTTATGCGGAATTTAATGCCAAAGATCCCAGTGGTTATATTAAGGCATGGGATAACGCATATATGCAGAATATGGCACCCATTTCCGGTACCTATCCCAATGAATATACGAGATATTATGTTTCCAGGCTGATTGAAACACAGGATTGTGAATCCGTAGATACCCTGACCGGTGCTACTTCCTCCGGCAATAACTTTGCAAAATTGTCTGTGGCGGTAGTAGATCAGGCCATAGCGGGAGATTCCTCTACGATCATTGTTGAATCGGAAGCCGAGTAGGTTTTAATCCAGCAGAATTTCATCTACAGTCACAAATTCATATCCTTCTTTTTGTAACTGGTCTATTATGGTAAATGCCGCCAAAACACTGGTCTTATACTGGTCATGCATTAAAATGATGCCGTTTTCCCTGGCATTTGCCAATACTCTCTGTACTACTTTGGAGGCATCCGGAGTGCACCAGTCCAATGGATCAATACTCCACAGGACACAGATCATTCCCGTCTCACTCTCGATCTGGTCGCCGCACTGTCCAAATGGCGGCCGGATAAACTGAGGGTATTGACCGGATACCTCTTCAATCAATTCATTGGCAGATAATACTTCTGCTTCGATCAAATTGTTATCGGCATTTTCCAGACTCACATGATGAAATGTATGATTCCCGATCAAATGTCCGTCTTCTGCAATCTGTTCTACAATGTCAGGATAATTTTCCACAGCACTTCCCATGAGAAAAAAGGTCACCTTTACCCCTCTCTTTCTCAAACCATCCAAAAGCATAGGCGTATAAATAGGATGAGGTCCGTCATCAAAGGTCAGGGCTATCTTTTTCCCTTCCTCTCCCGATTCAGTTGACATAACTTTTTCGTTTCTATTTTCCTGATCTGTACTTTTACTTCCTTCTGCTCCTGACTGCCAGTATACTGTCTCCTGCAGATCTCCCATAAGATTCTCTTTTTCTCTGTCACATAAAAAGAGGTATCCTGTCAACAGCAAATATGCGGCAAACAACCCTCCGGTCATTATTTTTAACCACTTATATCTGTTTTTCATAGATACCTCTTGAGCTTCGTTTATTATCAATTATATGTCCGGAAATCAGAAAAATGTTACCTTAAATATCCTTGCACTGAAAGGCGCCAGATCTATGACTGCTCTTGCTTCCTTTCCGTTAAAGCCCTCAGGAAATACATGACAATTATCATCTGTAGGCTTTGTATGTCCTCCATAACACTCCCAATCGCTGTTCACAAGCTCTGTCAGCTTTGCTCCTTTCCAGATGCCGAAGGTAAAATCCTTCCAGAACTGATCTGACAGGTTTAAGGCAGTTATGATTACCTCTCCGCCTCCCTTTCTGGCATATACATAGGTAGAAAACTGTTCCGCATGTACCTCCAGCCACTCAAAGCAATCAGGATTATATTCTCCGTCATAAAGAGCAGGCTCTGTTTCGTATAGTTTACATAACTTTATATAATAGTGGTGGAATGCATCATGGAAAGGATAAGTGATCAAATCCCAATCCTGCTCCCGTTCTTCATCCCACTCCCTGAATTGTCCGATTTCATTTCCCATAAAATTCAGTTTCTTGCCGGGATGGGTATAAAAATAAGCATAAAACGCCTTGATCTGACTGCATTTATCCTCATATTGCCCCCACATTTTCTGAATAATGGTAGCCTTTCCGTGAACAACCTCATCATGGGACAGTGCCAGAAGAAACAGTTCCTGATAAAAATACTGCATGGAAAAGCTCAGCTTATGATAGTGTGCAGGTCTGTGAACCGGCTCCAGTTTGAAGTACTCCAGCGTATCGTTCATAAAGCCCATATCCCATTTATAATCAAACCCTAAGCCCTGATAGGTAACCGGAGCTGTTACCTTGAGAAAATCCGTAGAATCCTCTGCAATAAGAATTGCTTCGGGAATCCTCATATGCAGCCCGTAATTCATTCTCTTTACAAAATTCACCGCACAGGTATTTACTCCCCTGTCGGGATTGCCCTGCCAGTAGATCATTCTGCTGATGGCATCCATGCGGAGACCGTCAAAATGAAATTCCTTCAGCCAGTAATAAGCGCAGGACTGCAGAAAACTTGCCACCTCTCCCCGTGCATGATTGAAATTGTAGGTTCCCCACTCACTGAGAGCAACATCACTGCTGGGAAACTCATACAAAGGCGTTCCGTCAAATTTCCCCAATCCATAGCTGTCTATGGCAAAATGAACAGGTACAAAATCCAGAATGACGCCAATGTCATTTTGATGGCAAAGATCGATAAGTTTTTTTAACTGATCCGGTGTCCCGTATCTGGAAGTGGGTGCATAGAAACCTGTATTCTGATATCCCCAGGAACAGTCCGCCGGGTGCTCGCTGAGAGGCAGAAACTCCAGATACTGAAAACCGTTTTCCTTTAAATAGGCAATCAATTCTTCTGCCATTTCATCATATTTTAAATAGGATACTGATACATCTTCTCCTTCTTTTCTTGGTTTTTGTCTGAAGCTGCCGGGATAGAATTCATAAATATTCATAGGTCTGTTATAATTTTTATCCCGCTTCTGCTCCATCCATTGCTGATCCTGAAACTGATAGCTGTTCAGATCACAGATCACAGATGCCCAGTTGGGACGCAGTTCCATTGCAAAACCATAGGGGTCCGAGTGTTCCACTCTGTTTCCGTCCCTTGTGTATACAATGTATTTATACAACATTCCGGGTTTTGCACCTTCAATATAGGCATGATAAACTCCCGGCATTTCACAGGGATACATATTATATTCCTGCCAGTTGGAAAAATCTCCTTCTAACTTTACGTCTTTGGCATTAGGCGCATAAACCCGAAATGTAACTCCCTTTCCTTCCGGATGGGCTCCGAAATATGTATAAGCATCAAAAGCTTCGCCTTTATAAAACTCCGTGCTGTTCATTGTAACCTCCGTATATTTGGAATTATATTCTCCGATTCTAGACACATGTCTATTTATATGTTACAATGTCCCTGCAATTGTTTCAATCAACGATTCTGGGTCTATTTAATGATTAGTAGACATTTTGTCATTATTTGTCTATTTCACGAAACAGGAGGCTTTTATGGAAAATGACAGACGTGTCAGGCGCACCAGGGCTGCTATTCAGTCAGCATTTTTGAAATTGATCTTTGAAAAGGATATCAATAAGATTACGGTTAAAGAATTGTGTGAGCGTGCAGACATCAATAAGAGTACATTTTATCTGCATTACCGGGATATTTATGACCTGGCGGAACAGTTTAAGCAGGGGCTTGCTGCAAAGATCTGTGATATTGTACTGGAATATGAAATCAGGGATCTGATTTCAAAGGCGCCGGAAATCTGGAAAAGGGTGTTGAATCTTTATCTGGATGATGATACCACTCCGCTTTCCCTTCATGACACAGCTTTAAACTTTATGGCAGAAGCGATCAGTACCCAGGTGCTGGATGCTGTTTTGGAGAAACTGTCGGCTTCTGTTTCCGATCATGATGAGGAAAAACTCTATCGATACCGTATCTTTACCACTTTTATCATTACAGGCTTTTTGGGTCTCCTGCGCTCTTTTGATACGGAAGAGCTGAACAGGCGTCAGGCTTTTGAAAAGATTTCACAGGGGTTGGAAAACGGTCTGAAGCTAGAATGATCAGCATTCTGCCGGGCTTAAGGTGTCCGGTCAGTGTTTTCGGTCAGGTTCATGTAGTTTACATAATTTTCTGCAAAAAGTTCTTCTTCTGCTAAATTAATGGCTTGCAGGCTCATGGGAAGACTGCGATTTTCTCCGGTCATGATCTTATAGCCGTAAACTGCTGCACCCAGAAGCGCCCCATTCCCGCAGGAGATGGTTTTATTTTCCAATTCCTTAGGCAATAGTCCGATTTTTATGGCAGCATGTACATCCAGATAATATCCGAAGCCGCCTGCCAGATAGACCCGTTCTATTTGATCAGCACACAGATTTGCCTTTTTTAACAGCACTTCAATGCCTCCCCGCACTGCTGCCTTTGCCAGCTGAAGGTTTCTGATCTGCTTTTGGGAAATGTGCATGGTTTTGTTCTGCTGGGAAACAGCAACACCTTTCTCAAAGTGGGCTTCATCCAGAGTCCCCATCTCATCTACAATTCCCTCATTCATCAGCTTTGCCAAAAGGGCGATCATATCACTGCCAAAGAATCCCGTTCCGGCATCTCCGTCAAATGCCGGTCCTGCTGCCGTAGCACAGCAGATACCTCTGTCGTTTTCATATAGCACCAGTTCTGCATTGGTTCCCAGGTCAATGAACAAATTCCTTATGCTCCCGCCCTTTACAAATTCCACAGCATGAAGCCCCGCCACAATGTCCCCGCCTACAAATGCAGAAATTCCCGGCATCACATAAGTCCTGATTCCTGCGATTTCTGTTGTGATCTCATCTAAGGTTTCCGGTTTGAAAGGTGCACGGCTTAAACCGGTCACATCATATTCCATCAATAAATGAACCATTGTGGTATTGGCGGCAATTACCATGAAATCCACTTTCTCATGGGAAGTTGTCAACTGCTGTACGGCTTCTGACAATTGTCCTTTGATCATCCGGGACAACTGCTGAGCATTTCCAGACAATACCGCCTCCATTCTGGACAATACATCCGCACCATAAGCTCTCTGGGCATTTACCCCCTTATATACATCTATAACAGCACCATCACATTTTCTTCTTTTCTCCACCACCACAGTGGTCGTACCAATATCAGCTACAAGAAAGCATTCAGCACAGTCTGAACCTAAGTCTTTCCAGCCCACCTCAAACAATCCGGTTACCGCATCCGGCTTTTTCTCCTTTGGCAACAGCACTTCGCAGTCTCCCGTAAGTTTTACAGCACATGCCAGCCTGATTCCCTGTCTCAGTTCATCCGGCGTCAGGCTTCTTCTCTCAGCGGGCTGCGGAAGGGGTGCCCCCTTTAAAAACTGTACTCTGCATTTTCCGCAAATGCCCTTTCCGTTACAGGGCGTTTCTATAGAAATCCCCGCCTGTTGACACAGCAAAAGCAGGCTTTCTTCCATTGAGAAAGAAAGCCTGCTTTCTGAATCTTCATTTTCCCTTCTGATGACCAATTGCCGTTGAGACATCTTCTATAATCCTGCCTTATACAAATTGATTATTCTGTTCATCATAAACATAACCGATTCCGGAAAGTTTATCAAGCAAAGTCTGTTTCTCCACATCCTCGCCTTCACAAAGTTCATCCAGAGATTTGTAATAATCTCTCAGTTTTAAGTTTACATAACTCAATAACATTACAGGATCATTGGGTATCATCTTTTTTTCCTCTCATCTTATTAATTTTCAAATAATTCTCTAAAAATTTCATTGGGGCTCATGTAGCCCTTTTCCTGCCCGGATTGATTCTGTTCCTGCCGGGTCTGCTGCTGGCTTTCAGGGCTTTCATTTTCACCCAGGGTTACACTTACAGCCTTTTCCTGATAACCGCCCTTTTCATCAGCCCTTTGAATTGTCACTTCTACAGTTTCTCCGGCCTGGTAATATTGCAGGATATTTTTTAATTCATTGTAATCGGAAATGCTGACTCCGTCAAACTTTGTGATGATATCGCCCTTCTGAAGTCCCGCTTTTTCTGCTGCGCTTCCTTCACTGGCACCTAAAACATACACACCCTGAGGTATATTATACATCTCTGAAATGTCTGTGGAAACATTCTGACAGGAAATTCCTAAAAATCCCTGCTCATCTGTATCTACTACATCTCTGGTCTGTCTGGACATCAGTTCTTCTAATATGGGCTGTGCGCTGGAGATCGGAATGGCATACCCCATGCCTTCTACCTTTGTGGATGCAAATTTGGAGGAATTGATACCGATTACTTCTCCTTTCATATTTAAAAGAGCTCCGCCGCTGTTACCGGGGTTGATGGCAGCATCTGTCTGAATCAATTTTGCCGTAATATTTTCTATGGTAACTTCCCTGTCTTTGGCGCTGACAATACCTGTAGTAACGCTCTGACCGTATCCCAAAGCATTTCCTATGGCAATTACCTGATCCCCTACTTCAATATCATCGGAATTGCCCAGTTTGGCAATAGCAATGCCGGATTTAATCTCATCGCTTAGATCATCCAGTCTTACTGCAATGATCGCCAGATCGTTATCTGCATCCGTACCCTTGATCTTGGCTTCTACTACTTTTTCTTCATCATCTCCAAAGCATACGGATAATTCACTGGAGCCGCTGACAACGTGATTATTGGTAGCAATCAGCAATTCCGTTTCATTCTGTCCGATGATAATGCCGGAACCGACACTGGTAGCCTCATATTCTCTGGTGCCAAACATGCTGACAACCTCTTCCACACCTTTATTGGTAATAGAAACAATGGATGGCATGCTCGCCTGCACGATATCGGAAATCTCCAGAGTGCCTGTTGTCTGTGCCACATTGGTTGCAGGAATATTGGCAGTTTCACTTTCTTTGATCACCGTCTCCTTATCCTGAGACTCCTTTTCCTCAACAGTGTCAGATGCCTTAGCTAAAGTCTGCTCTATACCGCTTGCCTTTACCACTCCTACAAATACCAGAGAAGCTGCAAGACCAAATGCTACACCTGAAGCCAGCACCGAACAGCTTTTCCTAAAAAAAGGATGGGGCTTTTTGGATTTTTTCTTTTTCTCCTTTCCACCAGTTTCTACCGCAGGGTTTGTATCTGGTGCAGCGCCGTAGTAATCTGCGGAACTGTTATAATTGTTTTGAAAATTTTGATTTTCTCCGTACATAATGAAAACCTCTCTTCCTTTCATTTTATGACTATAGAATAGAGGTTATTTGTTATGGAATTATGTTGCTTTTGTGAAGAAAGTGTGTTTTATTATTTTGCCTGTCCAGTTTATGAGCATTTCGGATAATTGATCAAAATTCCCATTAAAATCTCCGCCTGCTGCCGATTCTAATATTTTTTGATCCAAGCCTTCCAATCTGGTCAGCAGTTCCGCCTTCGTTTTAATATATATTTGCTTTTCACAAAAATATTTTGCCTGTAATACAAATACTGCAGACTTATACATTGCCCTCAAAGCCTCACTGCTCTTTTCATGAACAGCATTATGGACACACATATGATAGATATTGCATGCTCCTAAATGAACTGCCTGTAAGATATCTTCCTCTTTTATTATTTCTTTCATCCACTCCAGACTTCCCAATAAAGGTGTGGTGTCATGATAAAATTGAAATAAATCAGATTTTTCCCAGTTTTCCAGTTCCTTCTTTCCCGAAACAAAACCGCATATTTTATCTCTGTGGGATAAAGAAGAAATGGCATTGTCATAGGTCTTCAGATCAATATAGTCCAGTTCATCCAGAATGAGCACAACATCAATGTCGCTTTTCTCTGTTGCTTCGCCCCTGCCATAGCTTCCCTGAATGCCTGCAAACACAATGCGGGAGCCGAAAACTTCCTCCATGCGCTGCACATATGTTTTAAGCCATTCTTCCATAATTCTGCTTTTCCTTTCTCTTCCCTGTTTTCAAATCCATGCCATCCGATTTAACATAAAAATTTCTGTTGCTCACATAAAATTTTTATAACGGATTTTTTATCAAAGAAATATATTGCATTTTGTCTTCCTGCTCTCTGCAATAATTTAAATACCGTTTTATGACATCATAATCTTCCCACATATGCATGGGATAGACTTCCTTTACCGGAATCCGGAACAGAAAATAGTCCATACCATAGCAATAGGCAGCTCCCAGCCGGGGATCCAGAGGAATAAATGCTGCATCCAACGCTGCACTCGTATCTTCAGATTGACTTTCACCTGCCAGAATATTTTTTAAATATGTTATTTCTTCTTTATATACCCGTTCCTGGTCTTTATTAAAGTTTCCCAGCTCGCCGTCCCAATGCCACCAGTTTAAATCGCCTGCATGGTAAATTCTCTGCTCTCCCGCTTTAACATAAAATGCCACGCCTGCGTCAGTGGATTTTAAAGTATGAATTGTAACATCAGGTAAAGTTAATGAAGTATGGGGCTGCATTCTGTATATTTTCTCTTTGACTGCCGGGTCAACTCCGTGCCTTTGCAAATATTTGTCGCTTAATTTTATGTCATTTCCAAATACATAGGTCACGCCGCCGGGATGATTTTGTAAGTCAAAGATTTTAAAATCAAAATGATCCGGGTGCTTATGGCTGGCGAAAACCACCAGCGGCTTTTCAGCCGGAAAAGCCGGCAGCTTTCCTTTATAATAATCAAACAGGAAGGTTGCCGGCTCTGTTTCTACCAGATAACCGCTATGATAAATATAGGTTATTTTCATAAATTTGTGATCCCTTTCACTTGTTATGCTTTTTTTGCCACAAGATTATCATTTTCCACATCAATAAGGATTTCATCTCCGGTTTCCACCGCATCTGCCAAAATCAGTTTTGCAGCAGCAGTCTCCACGTATTTCTGGATATACCGTTTTAAAGGTCTTGCTCCGTAAACCGGATCATAACCGTTTTCCACGATAAAGGTCTTTGCAGCATCGGTACAGCTTAAATGCAGTTCTTTATCCGAAAGACGCTTGTTCAGATCCTCAATGATCAAGTCAATGATACCACCGATATTGTCTTTTGTCAGCGGTTTAAAGAGAATTGTTTCATCCAGTCTGTTCAAAAACTCCGGTCTGAAATGGGCACGAAGCTCGTTCATGACCAGATTTTCCGCCTCAGGAGAAATCTCACCTTTTTCATCAATGCCGTCTAACAAATATTGCGCTCCGATATTGGAGGTCATGATCAGAATGGTATTTTTAAAGTCCACAGTTCTGCCCAGGGAATCGGTAATCCGTCCATCATCCAGCACCTGTAACAGCACATTAAATACATCGGGATGCGCCTTTTCCACCTCATCAAAAAGCACTACAGAATAGGGTTTTCTTCTGACCGCTTCCGTCAACTGACCGCCTTCTTCATATCCCACATATCCGGGAGGCGCTCCGATCAATCTGGATACGGAGTATTTCTCCATATATTCACTCATGTCGATACGGACCATATTGGATTCATCATCAAACAGCGCCTGCGCCAGAGTTTTTGCCAGTTCCGTCTTGCCCACACCGGTGGGTCCTAAAAACAGGAAGGAACCGATGGGTTTGCTCGGGTCCTTGATGCCCGCTTTGGAACGCATGATGGCTTCTGACACCTTTGTCACACCTTCATCCTGTCCGATCACCCGTTTATGAAGTTCATCATCCAGATGCAGGGTTTTATTTCTTTCACTTTCTGTCAGCTTTGCAACGGGGATTCCCGTCCATCTGGAAATGATCTTTGCGATTTCATCCTCATCCACGCTTTCATGAACCAGACTTCTGTCGCTTTCCTTGACTTTCTGCTCTTCTAATTCCAGTTCCTTCTTCATGGAAGGCAGTCTGCCATAGCTTAATTCTGCCGCCTTTTCCAGATTTCCTTCTCTGGTGGCGATCTGAATCTCATTGTTGATGCTTTCTATATCCTCACGAAGTTTTTGCAGCTTTTCTACACTGTTCTTCTCATTTTCCCAGGTAGCCTTCTGGCTGGCAAAGGTTTCCTTCAGCTCAGCAAGTTCTTTTTGCAGATCTTCCAGACGCTCTTTGGAGATGCGGTCGTCTTCTTTTTTCAGCGCCGCTTCTTCTATTTCCATCTGCATGATACGGCGGTTTAATTCATCCAGCTCTGTTGGCATGGAATCCAATTCGGTCTTGATCAGCGCACATGCCTCATCCACCAGGTCGATTGCCTTATCCGGCAGGAAACGGTCCGTAATATAACGGTTGGAAAGAACTGCTGCGCTTACCAGCGCATTATCCATGATCTTTACTCCGTGGAATACTTCATAACGCTCCTTTAAACCACGGAGAATGGAAATGGTATCCTCTACCGTAGGCTCATCTACTGTAACGGGCTGGAAACGGCGTTCCAAAGCCTGATCCTTTTCAATATACTGCCTGTATTCATCCAGGGTGGTTGCACCGATACAGTGCAGCTCACCTCTTGCCAGCATGGGCTTTAACATATTGCCCGCATCCAATGCGCCGTCTGTCTTACCGGCTCCCACAATGGTATGAAGCTCATCGATAAACAGGATGATCTGACCATCGCTGTTTTTTACATCATCTAACACCGCTTTCAGACGTTCCTCAAACTCGCCCCGGTATTTTGCTCCTGCTACCAGAGCGCCCATATCCAATGAGAAAATCTTTTTATCCTTTAAGCTCTGAGGCACGTCTCCTCTGACAATACGCTGTGCCAGGCCTTCTACAACTGCGGTCTTACCTACGCCCGGTTCACCGATCAGGACCGGATTGTTTTTGGTCTTTCTGGATAGAATGCGGATCACGTTACGGATTTCGCTGTCCCTGCCGATTACCGGGTCTAACTTCTGGTTTTTGGCTTTCTCCACCAGATCCTGTCCGTATTTTTCCAAAGTATCATAGGTTGCCTCGGGATTATCGCTGGTTACCCGCTGATTTCCTCTGACTGTGGACAAAGCCTGAAGGAAACGCTCTCTGGTAATGCCATATTCCTTCATCATTTCTTTCATTGCCGCATTGGGATATTTTAATAAGGATAAAAACAAATGCTCAACGGAAACGTATTCATCTCCCATTGCCTTTGCCTCATCCTCTGCGGAAACAAGGACCTTATTCAATGCCTGACCCACATATACCTGTCCGCCCTGGACTTTGACACGCTTATTTAACAATTCCTTTGCGTAGTTTACAAAGTGATCCGTCTGAATCTCCATCTTTTCAATGAGTTTTAAGATCAGACTGTCTTCTATGGAAAGAAGGGATACTAACAGATGCTCCTGTTCAATCTCCTGATTTCCATATTCATAAGCCAGTTTTTCACAGCCGTTAATGGCTTCCATTGACTTTTGTGTAAATTTTGAAATGTTCATGACTAAAGCACCCCTTTCTGTGCGATCAAATGGTTAGGAAATAATCAAGGTGTTGTGGAAATGATAAACGGGACGAAAGCCCGGAAATCTTTTGTTTTTTGGACAGAAGTTTTGAAACTTGTTTTTCTAACAGAATGGACAAGATATTGAGTGCGGACGGGTCGGGTTCAACGGACATCCTGTCCGGAGAACCCTAATCCTGCCATCCTTGGCAGGATTTCCCTGTTTTTCTGACCATTCTGTAAGAAAAACTACGTTTCAAAACTATTGCCCAAAAAACAAAAAATTTCCGGGCTTTCTGTCTTTGATTATTTCCACTTTTCTTTGATTATTTCATGTTCTGTTATTGTTATAGCACGAAAAATTAGCACTCGCAAGATGAGAGTGCTAATAATTTTATAAAATATTTGTAAACTATTATTTATATGGATTTCATTCTAAAATTTAGTTCTTTTTTTATTGTTATTTTCCACATCTTGCGCTACAATTTTTCCGTGGAACAATCGTGTTATAGGGTGGGCTGACCTCCATTTTTGACAGAATGGGGGTGATGCTATGAAAAATCATTTTGATTTTAAGGACTTAATGACCTTTGGTCTTTTCCTTTTGGCATTGCTTACATTCGTTTTTGCGTATTGTAAGTAGCTATACATAGAAAAACCACCCTAATACTTTGAGCGGTTATAGGGTGGAATTTCTACTTTATCAATCGGTCAACCCACCTTGAGCGGTTGTTCCTTTTATGTTTTCAATATAGCATATTTATTTATGCTTTGCAAGCAATATAAGTCTGCGGAGCCTTACTGATTTTCCCGTTGCACAAGCATAGCAGAGTAGACATAGATATAAAGTTTTCCAATTCTGCCTTAAGGAGTTGTAGGAAAATTTCTACTTTATATGAAGATTAACTAAAAAGTCTACTATCCGCTCTTCATTATCCGTTTCATCTGATTTTGTAACAATCATATACAAAATCATTGTAATAATTATTCCTAATGGAATTATAATTATCCCCATATACGGTGCCTGAATCATAAACCATAGCATTCCAATCCACATAACGATCAAAAAGGAATACCACAATAATTTTACATGTCCTGCAGGAACAAATCTTCTCTCAAGAATACTACTACCCCCACATTCCCTTATATATGCTTCAAATCCTTTAAAACCCCCGAAGCCACTATGTCTTCCTGTATAATATATAAATATTTGATCATCTTGAATCTTGCTTAAAAAACTATTCGCTGCATAAGTGTTCGTTAAATTATATTCATATGTTTTTTCCTTTAAAAGCCTCAAGTAATCTTCTTTCCTTAAATGACTTCGCAATTTTATTATATTTTCGTTACTTTCAGTATTTATACTCATTCCTTTCTTTTTTCATGAAAACTCACTCCTTAGCCTTCTGTTTCCATTCTACATCCAATGTATTTTGGACATATTTCTCATAAAGCTCATGAAATTCGTCTTCTGTAATGCTTTCCTCCGTCCCTTCTTCCAGTCCTCCGATATATTGCGTATATTTAGTTTCCTCAAGCCCTGTGTATTCCCCTGCAAACCATACCTGGAAAAAAATCACAGCCTCCATTTCATTCTCATCATTCAGGCGGTAAACGCTATATTGATTTCGTCCTGCATGACTTTCATCCACCATGACAATTTCTTTATTTTCATTTATGATTTCTCTTGTGGCCCCGCTATAAAAGGGCGGCGAAACCCAATAGATTTCCTCCTGATCTATCGTTAATATTTGCATGAATATCCCCGGCGGATAGATGATCAATTCCTGAATACCATCGTCATTCAGATCAACATAGGTATAATTCAACGATCCATTTTCATAATAAGAAGACAATATTTCTCCTCCATTGGCATCTGTTATTTTACCGTTTAAAAACTGACAGTATAATGTCATTTCATCATCCTGCATAATATCTACTATTTCTCCCCGAAAATTAATACCGATTCCCGTATCAGGATCTATTGTGATCCAGTCCATGGTAGCCGTATGTGATTCATCTTCATTTTTGATTGCTTCATACAAATGGACTACTGCATTACCCCCATCATCATAACGTTCAATATCTGCATGGGGATAACCGGCAAACGGGGTAAGTATCATCTCCTCATCCAGATTTAATCTGTCTTCCTCCGGTATTTCTGAATCATAAGATATCAGCTCAACTTCTAAAATTCCCTGATCGTGATCTATATGCAGATAGAATTCCGGAAATACTTCATCTTCCCCATAAATATAATATACATCCCCACTGCCATGGGCAGCATAAAATGACTGATATAACAGCCTCTCATCTTCTCCATAATAATAGTCCGCACTGCTGCGGTACGTGCCAAAAACACTGGTATTATGCCGATACTCTTTTCTCTGTAATGTTCCATCGTCCCTGTATGTCCAATCAATTTCAAGCAAAGAAGAGGGGTTCTCATCCTCGTCTGATTTTACAATCCCCTTTGATTCAAAGTGTTGTATACCATAGGGATAATCTAAAGACCGCTCTATAGATTCCTCATATTCAGATACAGCTGTTTTCCCCGTACTTCTTTTGCAGGACAGCCTTGAAGCACTTGCCAGATCAGCCCATGCTTCCATAACAGAATATTGTGGTTCTCCAAAATTTCCGGCATAAAAACGGAAGCCTTCCTCCTGCTTATTTTCCTCTTCCGGATAATATCGGATTCCGCACCCTTCCCCGGAAGCATCGTCATAATATAATGCTAACTGTAAGCTTCCATCTTCTGTATCATATTCCCAGAATGGTTTATCTTCTTCAAAACCACAATCTGCAATAAAATCCGATGCACATTTGTAATATACGATCTCATAGGAATCCCTGTTATCTGTTACCTGGAATGATATCTCTTCTTCTGCATTGTCCATGCTATCTGTTGCACTATCCATACCATCTACTGCATTTTGGGTTTGAGTATCCCTCTGACCGGGGTTTCTGCTGCCAGCCACAGCAAACATCAAAATACAGATAAAAATACATATAATTAAAAATATGATCCCTTTTTTTACCCTCTTCATTATAAAATTTCCCCCTTCTTATTGCCTGAAGGTTCCTCCCACGCCAGCATCCTTCCACGAGGTGACTCCCCGCTCTTCCTTTCTCCAATAATCCTTTACATAGCTGTCCCAGATCACATTCTCATATTGTATAACCGTTTCATCTCCTTTGGGCGGAATCATATAATTTACCGTTATGATTCCGTTATCCCACTTTATGATAGATGACACTTCATAACCTTCTGCTTCAATTTCCGCCACCATATCAAAACCGCAGGATTGTTTCAGCAAAAGCCAGGAAATTTCTTCTCCCTGACATTTTTCAAATTCATTGGATGTCCAGCCATACCTATAAAAACAGGGTTTATAGATATGCCCTGACCAAAGGTCCTTTTCCGGATCATAATAATGATCCTCCTCATCCATCCAGATTGCCAGAATCCTTCCATAGTAAGAATCACATGTAAGTTCCCCCATTCCTGACACCGGACTTTCTACGGGTTTCCCGTTTTCCACAGTCCATATTTCACTTTTCACAATTTCAGGGGATTCCACGTTGTTAAGATATATATATCCCAGTCCTCTTCCAAGGCTCATTTTTCCGTCTATCAGACAATAATCCCCTTCTGCCAGCTGCACACATGAATCCGTTCCTACAAACCAAAGAGAACCGCTGTACAGGCTTTCGTTTTCATCCTCTTCACATTGCCCTAGAAAGGCAAATGCTTCATATGTCCCATCACGGTCCAGATCATCATATTCAAACCTGATAATTTCATCCTCTTTTGCGCCTGACATTACAAGCAGTCTGCTCTGCAATGCCGTCTTTTGACCGAGAATCAGGTCTTCCAAAGCTTTCGTTAAAGCTTCGTCCATGTCCGCATCCCGGATCTGGCTGCTTTTGTCATATGTCACGCTTTTTCTATTTTCACCATATTGATCCCATGCAGAATCTGCTTCATCATACTGCTCTTTTGAGACTTCTTCCCCATCTAAAAAATATGTCCAGGTTTCTTCTTCCGTTTCGCTGTTAAAATCCCAGAGCTGACTAAAGCTTTGCAGTTTGGTTTCCTTTGTACCATCTATCTGATATATGGTAGTATAGATGTTTCCGCCGCTATCATAATCGGAGAAAATGATTCCTTCCCTTTCTATATAACCTGCACCTCCGTATTCCCCATACTCACCGATATGTACCGTTTCTCCATTCTCATAGGTATAAATTTTTGCACATGATGCATGTGCCTGATAATCAAAGATGACCAGTTCGGGAATGGTATCATGATCCAAATAGATTAAAGAAAATCGTGGTCCCTCTCCTTCCCCCGCATAATCTTCCCAGCCTTTTACATAATCATCTAAAAAGCTTTTATATGCCTTTAGCACATCTGCTTGTCCGGATACCTGCATCTGCAATGCCTCAGATCCTCTTTTCAGCTCTATTTTATCTATCAGGTCAAAAAGTGAGGTTTTTAAACTTGCTTCATCCATGGGAATACCATCATCATACCCAATATAAATCCATTCATAATTAGCCCATAATTCCTGCCAGTCTTCATCATACTCTTCCTTAGATACAGGAATTTCATCAACTTCATAAAGAAGATTTGTATATGGATCGTCCTGTGATAAATCAGGATAAGAATGTCTGCTATGTATAAGTGAAGCTTCGCCATCCTCCATCTCATAAATGTTGTCTATGAATTCTCCCATTCCCGTAAAGGAACTTGAGATCAAGCCTTCCTTTTGTACATAACTCATGCTCCCCATGGAACCAAATTCACCTATCTCCACTATATCATCATCATAAGTATAAACTTTCACTCCCGCAGCATGACCATAATCATCCATGATCAGCAATTCAGGAATTTCATCATCATCAATGAAAGCCAGATAAAATCTTGGTTTAACAAACTGAGCAGAACTATCATCTGCATATTTCTCTAAAAATTGATAATAAGCTATTGCATAAGGAGCTTCCGATAGCATGTTTTCTGATAAAGAGGTCTCAGATTCAGACAGGAATTGCCCGGTTCTTTCTTTTTCCGAAAACTCATTCTCTGAATCCAAAAAGCTGTTATCCGATATACTTTCTTCCTGTTCCGTTATTTCTTTTTGACAGCCGGTCAATAACAAACAGACCAATGAAATAAAGAATAGAATTCTTTTTTTATACCTCTTTAATCCGCTCATTTCAATTTCTCCTCATCAATTGCAAACAAGAATCCACAATCAACAGTTACAGCCTGCTGATTCTGAAAATCACCCGCTTTCATAATGGCATAACATTGCATCTTTTTTGCATCATGATGAGTTTGCGTTAATTCTGCTGCACTTCTTCCAATTTATCTAAAAACGCTTCGTATTTTTCTATGGGGGTATCATAACAAAAGGGGTCTGTCTCATCCAGCCATCTGTCACTGATATTTCCCGCTTCTACTGAATACAGATACAGGCTTCCTTCTACGCCAAAACGTCCAACATAATTATTTTTTAGATCATATTGATACAGTTCATTAAACCGTATGGTCATATTTTGCAGTTTTTGGGCTGTTTCTTCCGTATGTTCCAACATAAGAACAGGATAAACAAATGCATCATCTGCTTCACATTCAGCTTCATTGTTAATCTCGATCTGTTCCTGCTTTATGCAATAGAGGAGAAGTTTTTGAGAGTAATTATCCTGATAAATCCAATCTCCGGTTTCAAATGGCTTGGCATATGCGATAAAACGAATCTCTTTGTTTTCCTTATCCTGCAATACTACTGCAGGACATTTCAATTCACGCTGTGTATCCGGTTCGCCATCTGTATAGGAAATATAAGTAAATTCATCGATTATTTGAAAGTCTTTTTTATATTCCCACTCCATATATGCTAATATTTTCTTACTGTCAGTTTTGTTTCCATATAATGAGAGAACAACTGTTAATATAAAAATCCCTATGGCTGCAGTAAATGTTGCGACTAATAGAACTCCTTTTTTAGGCTTATGCAGTTTTCCCATTCTTTTCTCCTCCTTAAAGCAATCAGATTCAGACTATCTCTCTTACATTAATGCCCTTCTATGTTATCTGCAAAGGGTGCGCTCTGATTTAAATACATCAAATAACAATGGACAGATGTTTCAGGGATATCCATTTTTTCACAGAATTTGTAATATCCATCCTGCCGTCTTTCTTCTATAATATCCATCTTTTCTATCCAGCATGACCATTCATCAAATTCATAATGATCCTTTAATTTATCCTCAATATCGGATATGCTGTCATCTGTCCTGAATACTACTACCGTCAGCATATCCACATGATTACCCGTTCCGCTTGTGTTTCCGGTTTCAGAATATGTATCAATGATCTCTGCATTGGTCAATTCCTTTTGGATGACATTTTGCAGTTTTCCTGTCTGCCGCCAGGTGGCGGTGTGATTAACGACCATCCCTGCTATTTCAAATGCTATTACTAAAAGGATAAGTGCGATTGGAATACAGACTATGATCTTGATCATTCGCTTTATTAGCTTCATACCATTTTCTCCTATCTAAAATTTGGAACACCAATGAAAATTCATCCGGCAGATTAGAAATTTTTGTATCCCTATAATACTTTTCATTGCAGACATAGTTGTACGCAGACATTTCTTTATTATATTTCTCCGTATCATACATATTTTTGTAGGAAAATCCTAAATATTTAAGTTCGTTCATATTGTACTTTAACATTTCTTTCTTTTTTCTTTTGCAATCAGATCATCATGTAAAAATGTTTCTTTGTTTCTTTCCAATCACTGCCTGCATAATATTCTATATATACCAGATAATGATTGATCACTTTTGCTTCTTTTATGATATAAGAACCTACTGCCACATCAGGAAAGTTATCCGTGATTTCTTTATAAGTTTTACTTTCATCATAGATATCCCTGATGATAATTTTCATTTCTCCTTCCTTGTAAGCAGCATATACTACTAAATTTTCATTACATGCGCTTACATTTTCAAAGCTGTCGGACACTTTACCCATTTTTCCATTAACAAACCTGGATGTCCACGCATTTCCCCTGCCTGCTGTTATCATGATCGTATTTTTCCCTATTTCTGAAATAACAGGTTCCACCTCATAAGAATCTTCATATACTGTTTCTCCGTTTCTGTCCTTTATTGATACGATCCAATGATTTCCATCTTCTTTTATGCTATATGACATTTGATCAGGAACAAATTGTAATGCAATCATAATTATGAAACAGCAGATTGCTATTATGAAAACAACATATTTTTTTCTGAACATAATCCTCTTCCTTTCTACATCAATTATCATCAGCAACGCCCAATGCCCAGACTTTCATCTATATTATCGGATATTTCTTCTTCACGTTCCTCTTTAACCTGCAATCTTATTTCTGCATACTCTGTATTTCCGTCAAACATAATGTAACCGTCTGCCACCTCTATATTTTCCTGCATTTTAATATCAGGAAGTTTTTCCTCATATTGGATCAAGTCATAATATTTACTGTGATGGAACCAATAAAAATAAATGCCATATATACTGACTGCAATCAACAGAAAAGCAGCGAGCAGTATCACACAAGCCTTTATTATTTTTTCATTGACATTTTTCCTACTTTTTCCTTACACTAGTTATACCTGAATTCTATTTCATTGTTTTCAATATCATAAAATGTCTCCTGATAGGTATTTTCACCTATCTCAAATAAAACATCTGCATTCCACGCATCTTTCGCTTTATAAATGTCAATTTTGATATTCATCACATATATCTCCCACCAATTTGTCTTAAATACAAGTATTTGGGGATTTATATTAAGATCCTCATGACTTACGTCAAAGGAATATTCATACATACCGTAACAAGATCCTGAGCTCTTAAATTTTAAAGCAGATTCCGTACCACGGAGAGTCAGTTTTTCATAACTTTCTTCTCCGCCTATATATTTGCATTCCAAATCATTCAGCAGGTATTCTTCACCATTTATGGTTATAGAAATTTCTCCTCTCATCCTGTTGATATTGGAGAAAACGATCAGAAAAATAACTGCTAAAAATACAGCTCCATACACACAGCGAAATATTATAGTGATTCTTTTTTTCATGGATTATCCCCCAATCCTATTCATACAGCGTTGTTGTATCCACATCTGAAATCCTTACCGATATCGCTATCAGATCTTCCTCTGAGTCTGCGCCACAGTTATAACCGACTGGCACTTCTTTTTCATACTCTTCAATCAGCCACCGCTCTCCCGGCAAGCCCATAAAACAAATTGCAGGTTCTCCCCATTCTTCTACCAGTTCCTCACTACTGCATCCTTTCAGACATTCTGTTGCCTCCTCATCGGACATCGTTGCCACATCCTTTAATTGGGGAATATCTCTTATTTCTGCTGTTTCCTCAACCATGATCTCTCCTCCGCTACAGCTGATCACAGCAATTTTTTCACCCCGTGATTCCAGCCTGTTATCTACTACAGACTGGTTAAACTCAAATTCCGCAGTATAAACATCAATGCCATCTCCACTTGGCACCAGACATAGAGACATATATCCATGACCCGCCATGGTAAATTCCGTGTTCTCTTTGGTCGCTGTATCAAAATATCCCACTCCCGGATATGCCATACCGGAACCATCAACCAAGGTATAATATAACTCACTGTATCCATCCCCATTTAAATCTCCTGCAGCAAGATAAGTAATGCCCTCAAAGCCGCTCCAGCTTTCAAGTTCATATACATTATCTTCATATAACAAAAAGCCGGCACGGGATTTTTCAAACTTAAACACTTCAAATCCAAAATGTTCAGACAAACTATCCCATGTCACATTATAACAAATATCATCTTCACAACCGGTATCATATTCTCCAAGAAGTTTTAAAAATCTGTCAACATCCCGATCAGATGCATCCAGTGAGGTGACACACACATCATATAGAATGCTTACATCCTCAATCACAGGAGAATCCGAACCTTGCGCCTCGGGGTCTAAAGGCATATAATAAAAAACTACAACTATTTTTCCATAAGTTCCGGTCCAATAATCCGACATTATGCCAGATGTATAGGCTCCTGACGCTTCTCCCCACGCATCTATCAACTCCTCCCGACTTAATCCTTGCAGACATTCTGCTGCCTCCTCACCGGACATCATTGACATTTCTTCTAATGTAGGAATATTGCTTGTATTTTTGTTTCCGCAGCCGCCTGTCAATGTGCACATTACTAATATAAATGTGATACACCAGAATTTTTTCATTTTCATCATCTGCTTCCTCCTTCAAAGATCAATCATATTCTATCTCTAAAAGCTGTCCGCCTTCCGTATCTTCAAACAGCACCGGCTGCTTTGGGTCTACGGAAAAGGAACGTTTAAAACATTGTGTCAAAGGTTCATCCTCATTACAATTCTCAATGTTATAACCCTCTGCCGTTCCGGTTTGAAAATCATAGTATTCAACTGTGCCTTCCCCTGTATTTGTGTTATACACATAGAGGCGTATCCCAAATAGCTCTAAATCCCCGGTCTGCCCAAATCCAAAAGTGTAATCCTCCCCTCTCCGGTCTGCGGAACCGCTATAATCCGAAACGGTCAGAAAACCATCACATATTTCAATGCCTGCATATGGATTTTCTATGAGTCCCCCGGAACCATCATCCCGGATCAGCCTGTTATTCCTGTAAAGGCACTGATAATTTTCCTGTGACCTTTCCGTAAAAATACATAGCACATTTTCCCCATATGCCAACATGCCATCACCTGTCTCATAAGGATAATCTTTGGTAAATTGCAATACAACAGCAATATCATATTTTCCATCAGATCCAATATCTCCCTGTCTGCTGTCCCGGAGTCGGATATATTCCGGCAGCTTCGCGTTTACAGCATCTGTAAATTCTTCTGATAATTTGGTGTTATCGCCAGCTTTTGTTTCAGACAATTGTCCTTCTAATACAGTGATCGCCTCTTCCAAACGCTGTTCATAATCCTGTTGCTCGCCTGCTGCGGCAAAGTCATCTATGTCAACAAAAGCATCTGCTTCGGCAGAATCCTCTGCGTCAGCACATCCCATCAATACGCTTCCCATACAAATCATTCCTATGAGCATTTTTCCTACTTTCACTGTTTTCCTCCAAATTAAGTTCTTTTTAATACTTTTAAAAAAATACTTTATGAATTTAAAATAAGTTTCATTTTTTATCGGAGATTAATAAAAAGTTGAATGCAAAACTTTTGAAAGTCATCTATGCTACAAGACCTGCCACCGGCAGCTCCTTTCGGATACCTTGCAACAAAAAATGCAACCCCAAAATGAGGTTGCATCATCTCAATATTTACCTTTCTTTACTCTATACAATTGGTTGTATATACATTTCCCTGGGTGTCTGAAACAAAAAACACATGCAGCAGTTCTGCATCTTCTTCTATATCCACCATGGAAACAGATAGATCCCCTTCCAGTTCAAAACCCGTAAATACACTTGACTGCATTTTCCATTCTTCAAAGGGCAGCACCTTTCCATTATCATCGAAGGTTATCTGCCGTATAAACGCAAAGGTATTGATTTCCATTCCCTGCTCTAATTCACAGGACATTCTCCCCGGAATCATATCCATACCGGTCCCTTCGTAAATACCGGTGATCACACCGTCGGGATTCTCTTCATCCACCCTGATATAAACTGTTGCCCAGCCGGATTTATATTTTAAATCATGGTCTGATGCGTCTTCGTTCGTATATGACAGATACAGCCCGATTCCATAAGTTGCATATGTCTCATTGCGTTCCAGTTCAGTTGCGGAACAGCTGACACGATGCCCGGCATCATCGCATAATATAAAACGCTTTTCTTCTGCAATAGCCCACAGTGTACCGTTTTCGTCCAGAGCCGCATCAGAAGAATCCATCCACATAACATAACAGCCCTCTTCCCAGTCTTTTACACTTTCCCACGTACTAAACGTTGCATGGGCATAGTGTTCTGCCTGCTCCGGTGTAAATGAAATCGAATATTCATTTTCCCCATCTTTTACAGGTACTGTCTCCGCCATATTCCAATTTGTCATGGTGTCCCCTGTCAGCATTTCTGCGAATTCTTTCACGAATTCCACATAAGTATCGCTGAATCCGATCTGACTGTACTCCTCCAGCCAGTCCGAAATATCCTCTTTATTATCATACGGAAAGTAAATGGCTATTCCATGAGCATCCGCTACGTTGGTCTCTTCGCATACTACCATCCGGGCAACTGCCTCCCGGAGTGCAACTGCCTCTTGGGGATAAAGTTCTGCAAACTGCTCTGCAAGATCATATAAATCCACTATATCATAGTTCACAGAAGTATCGGTTCTTCCAAATGCTTTTGTCTGATCCCGCTCCTTTGCCAGCGCAGAATAACTTCCG
This sequence comes from Lachnospiraceae bacterium, assembly GCA_017936785.1. Taxonomy (GTDB): domain Bacteria; phylum Bacillota; class Clostridia; order Lachnospirales; family Lachnospiraceae; genus UBA2882. Next base: position 133,166 of record JAGBEV010000053.1, read on the forward strand.
CCTTTAAGATCCGGCTCTGCGATACAAATAAAAGATTCCAGGCTGTCTATAACCTGTTCTGTCTGTGACAGCTCCATGCAGGCAAGTGTATATTCAGGCGCATAATTTTCCGATGCAGTATAGTATTCTCTATAAGTCTCTACTATTTCCTGACCAGCTGCCTCTCCTGAAAAATCCGTGCCATCACTGATCCTTTTTAGAAAGCTGTAATCCCATCCGGCTTCCGATGTCATTCCTTCCGATGCCACAAGATAATCCGCATATGGGGCACAGGTATTTGCCACCTCAAGCATTCCCATAAGACAGGCATCAAAACCGATCCATTCCAGCTTTTTTCCTTCTGCAGTCATTCTTGAATCTGCAAATGCTTCCTTTAATTGGTAAAGCGAAAGCATATCATAAGAATGATTTTCATCCCCGCCGTATCCAATCACTGCCCCGCCGCCATGATCCCACAAGATCATACCATAAGAATCTGCCTCATAATTCTCATAAACATAATCCATAAATTCCGTTACGGCAGCAGGTTCAGCCATATTATCCGTATTTAAAATATGAACTTTTCTCAGTTCATCTGCATGTACCTCCAACACAGCACATTCATCTGCGGATATGGAATCATTCCACCAGTAAGCAGCTCCTCCCGTACAGATTATGATCTGTAATTGCTCTTCGTCAAATCCGCTTTCCTGTATTTCCCGGATATCTGCACTTGCAAGCCCACGCTCAGATTCCAGATCAGAGCCCACCATATAAATCATGATCACCTGTTTCTGATTTTCCGAGGGATGAGCCTGCCTTTGCACATTCCATAACAGAAATAACAACACAAATCCTGCACAGACTGCCGGAACAAAAATCCATATTTTATTTTGTATGTGCCCTTCTTCATAAATTCTTTTCTTCATTTTATTGCACCAAACCTAAAACCATCCGGCATATGGGGCTTTCCTTTACCAATTCCCCTGTGACTTAAAACATTTGCCTGAGCATTTTTTCAAACTGTCTCTTAGACATATCATTACAGATCAGATAATATTCTACATCTCCCTGCCAAAATGCTGCCAGAAGTTTTTTATCCTGAGCATTCTCACCAACATAGACCGTTACGCCATTGATATCCGTTCCTGATCCTGAAAGAAGTTCTTCCGGCACTTCCATACCGCTTTTTGAAGACTTTAATATCACTACACATCCATTGGCTTCCAGATAAAATGTCCCTTCATCTGCCAGAACACTTTGACTTTCCCCGTCACGTTTTACATAGATTTTAGAAGTGACAAGTTTATATTCCTCCGGCAGTTTTATCAGATCCGTTCCCAGATATGCTTCATATTCCTCCAGACTCCATTCCTCCATATACATTTCCGGCAATCTGTCCCGAAACATGATATCTGAAACTGTATGATAAGAAAACCGGGGCTGACCGGATCTTCCAATAAAAATGATCAGACAAGCCGCCAGACACACTGCTATGGCTGCCGCAGCCGCAGTTCTCCTTACAGCCTTTTGTTTATGTAAATTTAAATCCGTCACAGGTAGAGACGCCTTGTTTGCTGTCTGATCCATCTCATGTATATATTGAATCGTCCCTTCGATCAATTCCTGTGGTGCATGTTGGGCATCTACTTTGTTCCTATATTCTTTCATCGAATTGAACTCCTTTCAGTTTCCGGCTCAGCAGTTTCCTCGCCCTGGCAAGCCGGGTCTTGATGGTAGCTTCTTTTATGCCCAGGATTTCTGCAATTTCCTTTATGGATAGTTCCTCATAATAATATAGATGTATTACCTGCCGATACTTGTCCGGCAGAGATTTTACTATGTCATATACCTCTGTATATTCCTTTTTCCCCTTGGATTCTTCTGCAAATCCTGACATATCAAGAGGTACATTATGCCTGCTCCAAGCCGATGCCGCCACACTTTTACATTGATTGATGGTTACACGGATCAGCCATGCCTTTAGATGCTCTTCACTTTGAATATTCTCCTGATATCGGAAAAGTTTCAAAAAAACTTCCTGAAACACATCTTCTGCATCAGAATGATTTTTCATATTTAAAAGGGCAAGACGATATACCATGTCAGCATACCGCCTTACCGTTTCGTCTATATTAAGCTCAAATTGATGATTATCTCCCATAGATTCCTCGTATTGTAACTTGTTAAGATAGCGATGATTGGTTATATTAGAAATGTATCATATATGGGTAATTAGTTCAAATATTGTTTTTGTATGAAAAATCTATTCTTCCCGATTCCTAATCCAGATAACTTCCCACCGGCGAAGTATTATACTGTTTCTTGATCTCAATGATTACCGAACCGTCTTCCTGTACCTCTTCGGACAATATCTTATATTGTGTCCTGGATCTGTCCAATCCGTCCTTATACCGCTTAACTTCCTCCTGCACCAGTTTCTTCGCATAATCACTTCCCAAATCTTCCTTCAAAAGAAAATGAAGTGTTTGTGTGATACATGCTGCTTTTACTCGTTTCATGCTTTTACCCTCCTTTTCTAAATTTTATGGGAAAGCTCAAAAAAGGACTGCCGCATTCAGTAAATTTGAATGAAATCAGCAGTCCTTCTAATTCATGTAAATTACCAGTATGAGCCTTTACCTGCAAATATTTTATCATTTAAATTTTTATTTTGTAAGTCAAAAATTTTCACATACCGGCGTTTTTATTATGCTATTTTTCTCTTTTTTTCACTGCCACAGCCATCTCATACTGTGCCTTATGTCTATCTTCCGTTAATCCTTTCTCATACCGGACAACTCCGTGATCATCATAAGGATCATTAAAATAATACCCTTCCTCATCATATCCCACAAGGAGCATACAATGCTCATTGGATATCCACGTAAAGTTTTCATGGCTTTCAGGCAGTTTCCATTCCGGTCCCGTTATGGGCTCTCTCATATTGATACAAGCCCAGAATACTACCGGCATTCCCTTATCAACATACTCCTGAAGCAGCCGCTCCATATCTGCCCCGGTCTCATTGATGACCTCATAATCACTTCCCAGCGCTTTTTCCAACGCCTTGCAGATAACAGGGGCATAACACCCAAAAGAGTCTTTGTCATAAGGGCTACCGCAAAAATATTCATTGGGATCAGGACCATACAACACCCCGTCCCGTTCTGTAAAGTCCTTCCGCTCCAGATATTTTTCTATAAATTCATCCACCGTTATATCATACCCCAGATATTGCAGCAGCATAACAGCAGATACACTTTCGCACCCGGTGGGATATTTTACGCTCTGGTCAATATAGGGTACATTTATCTTAGTCATTGTTTTTACCTTAATTGTTTTTTACCTTAACCGTTTTTTGCTTTCCAAAATTTTTCATAACAGTAAGCACCACAAGCAGCAGTACAAGACTGATTCCTAAAACGATCCACCATACTCTGACTATGCCCGCAATAATATAGCCGACAATGCAGACTGCCGCAACAACAGCCGCATACTGCATCTGTGTGGACACATGGTTCATATGGTTGCTCTGTGCCCCTGCCGAAGACATGACTGTGGTATCGGAAATAGGAGAAACATGGTCACCGCATACAGCGCCTGCCAAAACTGCCGATACGGAAATGATCATCATTTCCAGATTATCGCCGGAAGAAAACAGCGCTACTACAATAGGAACCAGGATTGCAAAGGTGCCCCAGCTTGTCCCTGTTGAAAAAGAAAGGAAAACGGCAATGGCAAACATAATTGCCGGAACAATCACGCTTGCAGAGGCATGACTGCCTACAACACCTTCCACAAAGGATGCAATGCCAAGAGCATCTCCCACACCTTTTAAGGACCATGCAAAGATCAAAATGGCAACCGCCGGGATCATCAGCTTGAAGCCTTCCACAAAACTATCCATAAAGCCCTTGAAGGTAACGACCTTTCTGGGCAGATACAGCACCAGCATAAATAAAACCGTGATCATTGTAGCAAAGATCAGACTCGTTTCCGCATCGCATCCTGCAAAAGCAGTGACAATATCCGTTGCACCGCCCAGGAACCCGGTATAGATCATGGCTCCCACAGCGCTGATGATCAAAACCGCTACAGGCAGGATCAGATCCATCACATATCCCTTTGCTTCGGTCTCTTCCTGTTTGATCTGTTCAAACTCTTCTGCTCCGGAAGTAAACAGGTCCCCCTTCTCCGCATTATCCTCATGCTTTTTCATCAATCCGAAATCAAATCCGGTGAGGATAATATATAATACCATGGCAAGGGTCAGCAATGCGTACAGATTATAGGGAATGGTCCTCAAAAACAACTGAAATCCCGTAATTCCCGCATCTTCCGGCACATAGGAATTGACTGCCGCCGCCCAGCTTGAAATAGGTGCGATAATGCACACCGGAGCGGCTGTTGCATCAATGATATAGGCAAGCTTTGCCCTTGATACTTTATAACGGTCCGTTACAGGACGCATAACAGAGCCAACGGTCAGACAATTAAAATAATCGTCTACAAAAATCAGTACGCCCAGACCCATAGTGGCTAATGAGGCACTTTTCTTGGACTTGATCTTATTTCCTGCCCATTTCCCATATGCCGCCGAGCCTCCCGATTTTGCCATCAATACAATGATCATACCCAAAAGGACATCAAAGATCAGGATATTCAGGTTCATACTGTCTTTCATGATATCAAAGAATGCAACAAAAGCGTTCCATGGATGAAAGCCTGTATACATCAGGGCTCCCACAGCTACTCCAAGAAACAGGGAACTATAAACTTCCTTTGTGATCAGTGCAAGAATAATTGCCAAAAGCGGCGGAACCAGAGACCACCATGTACCGATAAAAATTGAACTATCCATATTACTATTTTCCCCTTATATTTTATTTTTATAATTTCATATTCTAACGGGAAAACGAAAAATATACAATAAAATTTGCACAATTTGTCAAATAACCGGCTTTTTTATAACCGGCCTCACGGATTTAAGAAAAATTTAATGGAGACAGACAGAATCAAGTGATATAATGAATGCTTATAAATAAGAAATCACAAAGGAGATGTGTTATCAATTGCTTTTAAAATTTATTGTCTGTTTTATTGCGGGAATCGGTGCCGGGCTGGGCACAGGATTTGCGGGCATGAGCGCAGCGGCAGTGATCAGTCCCATGCTGATCACCTTTCTGGGTATGCCGGCATATGAAGCCGTCGGCATCGCTCTTGCAAGCGATGTTTTGGCAAGTGCTGTCAGCGCCTATACCTATGGCAAAAATAAAAATCTGGATATTAAAAACGGTATTGTTATGATGATTTCCGTATTATGTTTTACTTTATTCGGAAGTTTCATCGCCAGTCTGGTCCCCAATTCCACCATGGGTAACTTTTCCGTATTCATGACTTTCCTGCTGGGAATTAAATTTATTGTCAAGCCTGTTATGACCACCAAGGAATCCATGACAGCAGTCAGCACTAAAAAACGCTTTCTGCAGTCAATTCTGTGCGGTGTTCTGATCGGATTTATCTGTGGTTTTGTAGGTGCAGGCGGCGGCATGATGATGCTTCTCATTCTGACCACCGTTTTAGGATATGAATTAAAGACAGCCGTGGGAACCAGTGTGTTTATTATGACTTTTACAGCACTGACCGGTTCCCTCAGCCATTTTGCCATCGGCGGCATGCCGGATTTATGGTGTCTGGTATTTTGCATACTGTCCACCCTGCTTTGGGCACGCATTGCCGCCCTGTTTGCCAATAAAGCCAGTGCCGTTGTTCTCAACAGGGCAACAGGTGTTGTTCTGGCAGTTTTGGGGGCAGCTATTATGGCAGTAAATTATCTTTAACCGACTGATCCGTCACCCTGGCTGGCATATTCCTGAGGTCTTCCGGCAATTTCTCCCCACATCTTTGAGTGGCTGTCTGCCAGATCACAGAAGGTTTCCTTAATAACCCAGATCGGTCCCCAGGGAATTCCCCACCAGCCCAGTGTCAGATTACAGAGAATGCACAAAAGCTTTGCTCCAAGGGCTTTTCCCTTTTCCACATCTTTAAAATAATACCGGGTACTGCGGCGGAATGTCATAACAAAAACGCTGATAACATAAGTATATGATACCAGCTTCGTCTGAGGCGTGATATCCACTCCGTCGTATGTCCCGTAACATCTGGTGTTCAGCCAGTCATGAAAATCTTTGTCCATTTTACTCATTTGTATATTTCCTCCCAAAAAATAAAAATTCTTTTTTATCATATCATAATTTTGCAGAAAGCACACTCATATAATTATCAAAAAAATCCATGGCCCCCGAAAGCCATAAGAAAAGCTCTTATGATTATACAGAAAAACCCCGATCAGCCGTATGGAATACGGAATCGGGGTTATATAGCACCTATTAGGAATAATCCTGGCATATTTTCAAAAAGTATTCATGGATTTTCGTGCAGTCTGTTACCTCCGGATGGAAGGAAATACCCATCTGATTATGATATTTTACTCCTACGATATTTCCTTCCACTGTGGCAATGATCTCAGTATCCTTTCCTACACTCTCCACAAAAGGGGCACGGATAAATGCCATGGGGATTTTTCCTACCCCCTTTACCTCTTCTTCTGCATAAAAGCTGCCAAGCTGTCTGCCGTAAGCATTGCGCCTTACAGTAACGGGCAGCGTTCCGAAATATACGTTTTCATCATTGGAAAGTTTTTCTGCCAGAAGGATCAGTCCGGCGCAGGTTCCAAGGACCGGGAGTCCCTCCTTAATTTTCTTTTGAAGCGTATCAAACAGATCCAGTTCCTTTAACAGTTTTCCCATAACCGTGCTTTCTCCGCCCGGCAGGATCAAACCGTCAAATTCCTGTTCCAGATCTCTTTTCTGCCGTATTTCAAAGGATTCTGCTCCTAACAGGGAAAGCATTTTCTCATGCTCTATAAAGGCTCCCTGTACGGAAAGTACTGCTATTTTCATTTCTTATTTTCCCCTTTCGGCCATAAGAAGTTCAATTTCCTGCTCATTGATGCCTACCATAGCTTCCCCTAAGTCTTCGGAAAGTTCTGCCAAAAGCTTTGGATCATTAAAATTCGTAACTGCTTTCACAATGGCAACGGCACGTTTCTTAGGATCGCCGGATTTAAAAATACCGGAGCCTACAAATACGCCCTCTGCTCCAAGCTGCATCATCAGCGCTGCATCTGCCGGTGTGGCAACTCCGCCTGCTGCAAAATTCACAACGGGCAGCCTGCCGTTTTCATGAACATATTTCACAAGCTCATAGGGAACCTCCAGTTCCTTTGCCGCCTGGAACAATTCATCCTCTCTCATGGAGGTCAGCCTTGCGATCTCCTGATTCATCTTACGCATATGCCGCACCGCCTGAACCACATCTCCCGTTCCCGGTTCTCCTTTGGTCCTGATCATGGATGCACCTTCGCTGATTCTTCTCAATGCCTCTCCCAAGTCTCTGGCTCCGCATACAAAAGGTACGTTAAATTTGGTCTTATCAATGTGGTATACATCATCTGCAGGAGACAAGACCTCACTTTCGTCAATATAATCAATTTCAATTGCCTCCAGAATCTGCGCTTCTGCAAAATGTCCGATTCTGCACTTTGCCATAACGGGAATGGAAACTGCCTCCTGAATGCCCTTGATCATTTTGGGATCGCTCATTCTGGAAACACCGCCTGCCGCCCTGATATCTGCCGGAATCCTCTCCAACGCCATAACTGCACAGGCTCCTGCCTCTTCTGCGATCCGTGCCTGTTCCGGTGTGGTAACGTCCATAATAACGCCGCCCTTTAACATCTGTGCCAGTTCTTTATTTAATTCATATCTGTTATTGCTCATATCTGTTTTGCCTCCATTTTAGTTTACATAACTTTTCTGTTTTGATCATGTATTTTGTTGAAATATCTGTTTTTTCATAGGATTAGTATACTAATTGATGCCATTATATAAAACAACTGGCATAGCTAAAAGTGCCAATATTACTATTTTTTACCATACCAGTTTAATGATATGAAAAGAGGCTGCAGCACTTATAAAATTTTATAAATGCTGCAGCCCCTGTCAGTTTCTACTGCACTGCCTTAAAAGCCTCTTCCAGATCTTCGATAATGTCATCAATATTTTCCGTTCCGATGGATAAGCGGATGGTGTTTGGCTTGATACCCTGATCCAGCAGCTCTTCCTCATTTAACTGGGAATGGGTTGTGGATGCGGGATGAATGACCAGTGATTTCACATCCGCCACATTAGCAAGCAGGGAGAACAGTTCCAGATTGTCAATAAAATCTTTTGCCTTCTGTGCATCTCCTTTGATTTCAAAGGTAAAGATGGAACCGCCGCCTTTAGGGAAATATTTTGCATATAGTTCTTTCTGAGAAGGATTCTCCGTCACTGCAGGGTGATGAACCGCTTCTACCTGAGGATGTTTGTTTAAATAATCTACTACTTTTAAAGCATTTTCCACATGTCTTTCTACTCTTAAAGATAATGTTTCCAGTCCCTGTAAGAAAATAAAAGCATGGAAAGGTGAAAGAGTAGCACCTGTATCGCGCAGCAGGATCGCACGGATCTTTGTAACAAATGCCGCTGCACCTACTGCTTTTGTAAAGCTGATGCCATGATAGCTGGGGTTAGGCTCTGTTAATGAGGGGAATTTACCGCTTGCTTCCCAATCAAACTTACCGCTGTCTACGATCACGCCGCCGATGGTTGTTCCATGTCCACCTATAAACTTGGTTGCGGAATGTACTACGATATCTGCACCATACTCAATGGGGCGAACCAGATAGGGGGTTGCAAAAGTGTTATCGATTACTAAGGGAATTTTATGGGAATGAGCAATTTCCGCAATTTTCTCAATATCCACCACATCAGAATTAGGGTTTCCCAAAGTCTCAATAAAAACTGCCTTTGTATTGTCCTGAATAGCCCCCTCAAGCTCATCATAGTTGAAAGGATCAACAAAGGTTGTGGTGATACCATACTGTGGAAGCGTATGGGCTAACAGATTATATGTACCGCCATAGATATTCTTTGCGGAAACGATATGGTCTCCGTTTTGAGCCAGATTTTCAAATGTATAGGTAATTGCCGCTGCGCCGGAAGCTACTGCTAATGCTGCCACACCGCCTTCCAAAGCTGCGATCCTCTTTTCAAATACATCTTCCGTAGGATTGGTAAGTCTTCCATAAATATTTCCTGCATCGCTTAACCCGAATCTTGCTGCCGCATGGTCGCTGTTTCTGAACACATAAGATGATGTCTGGTAAATCGGCACCGCCCTGGCATCTGTTACGGGATCCGGCTGTTCCTGACCTACGTGCAACTGTAATGTTTCAAATTTCAAATTTCTTTCTGCATATGTTTTCTTACTCATTTTTAACCTCTTTCCGCAGCGTTCCTGCCGCTATCCTTTTCTCTTTTCCCAATGGTCTTTTCCCGGCATCTTTGCCGTCTGATAATTTTTTTCTTTTTCTCTTTCCTCTATTTTATCTGTGCAATGATCTGTTTTATTGATTTTCCTTTAACGCATTCGGCACATGGCATCGCCCACTTTTCCAGCCATACAGTTATCATATGCCACTGTCCTGCCTTTCATTTTTATAATTCTCACGAAACCACGTCCTCTCTTTTTTTATTTGCATCAGTTTTAATTCCTATCTGATTACAAGGATATGGTAGCATAAAAAAATTCTTTTGTCTAATATGAAATACTGGCATCTGGCTATAGTTTTATCCTAATCCTAAAATTCAGATTTGGGTTACCCTATAAATCAAGAAACAAAAAAAGATTCTGCATCAATGAAATTTATGAATACAGAATCTCTTTTTATTTTTTATTTCTCAATTTATTTCTCAATATTCCTCTACAGGCGCTTCTTCTTTTTCTCCGATATCATTGACCGGCTTCTCCAGACCCTCAATGGTAATGTTGTGCTTTTGCGCATAATCCCAAAGTGCTGCATGAATGGCTTCCTCTGCAAGTAAAGAGCAATGAACCTTTATCGGGGGAAGTCCGTCAAGAGCTTCCATGACCGCCTTATTGGTTACCTTCAGCGCCTCTTCTACTGTTTTTCCTTTTACCAGTTCCGTTGCCATGCTGCTGGTTGCAACTGCCGCTCCGCATCCGAAGGTCTTAAACTTCACTTCCCGGATCACGCCTTCATCATCAATGTCCATATACATCCGCATAATATCGCCGCATTTGGCATTTCCTACTGTTCCTACACCGCTGGGATTTTCTATCTCCCCTACATTCCGGGGATTGTTAAAATGATCCATAACCTTTTCACTGTACATATGATCCCGTCCTTTCCATAATTACTTTCCATATTAAATTCTGATATCTGTTTCTGCCATTTTTTAATTGATTTTCTTCCGGGTGCTCCCTCTCTTATTCTGTTTTTATCATGGATTCTGATGTTTGATAAAGTCCTCATATAAAGGTGACATACTGCGCAGTCTTTCCATAATTTTCTTTAATCGGTCTACGGTAAAATCGATTTCTTCTTTTGTGTTTTTTTCTGATAAAGTCAGTCTCAGGGAACCATGGGCGATTTCATGGGGCAGTCCGATAGCCAGAAGCACATGTGAGGGATCTAAGGAACCGGAGGTACATGCAGAACCGCTTGATGCGCAGATTCCCTGCTGGTCTAATAAGATCAGCATAGACTCTCCTTCAATAAAACGAAAACAGAAATTTGCGTTGTTTGGAAGTCTGTTTTCCCGATCCCCATTGAGTCTGGAATAAGGTATTTCCTTTAAAACTCTTTCTATAAGATGATTACGAAGCTCTGTTTCATAGGCAATGCGCTTGTCCATATCCAAAAGAGCAAGCTCTGCTGCCTTGCCGAATCCAACGATTCCCGGCACATTGTGGGTGCCTGCCCTTCTCTGTCTCTCCTGTGCCCCGCCGTGGATAAAGGATCGGATCTTTACTCCCTTCCGGATATACATAAGACCGATTCCCTTAGGTCCGTTTATTTTATGCCCGCTGGCACTTAACATATCAATATGCATGGCATCCACATCAATGGGAATATGTCCGAATGCCTGTACCGCATCTGTATGGAACAAAATACCATGCTCCCTGGCAATGGCGCCGATCTGTTCTATAGGCTGAATGGTTCCGATTTCATTATTGGCCATCATAACGGAAATGAGAATCGTATCCGGTCTGATTGCTTCTTTTAATTCATCCAGCCTGACCCTGCCGTACTCATCCACGCCCACATAAGTAACTTCATAACCATTCTTTTCCAGATACTCACAGGTATGGAGAATGGCATGATGCTCAATTTGAGTCGTAATAATATGTTTTCCTTTATCTTTATATGCCTCGGCAGTTGCCTTTAAAGCCCAATTATCGGATTCACTTCCGCCGCCGGAAAAATAAATCTCATCTGTTTTGGCATGAATGGCATCTGCCAGAATGCTTCTGGCGTGTTCCACGCCTTCCTTTGCCTTTCCCGCAAATGTATAAATGCTGGAAGGATTTCCGTAATATTCTGTAAAGTATGGCTTCATGGCATCAAAAACCTCAGGATAGGTTTGGGTTGTTGCCGCATTATCCAAATATATCATCTTTTTCCCTTCTTTCTATTTCCTAGTAATTTACTATGATATTATTATACACCGCTATTTCCCATTGTCAAGATAGGAATAATGGGTTATCTGCTTCCAGCTTTCTTTTGCATGCTTATTTCATCTAAACATCTAAATGGTATATTGATCTGTTTTTTCGTTCTGCCACTCCACCAGATCTGCCAGCGTAATATGGTCTACCACCCCGTTAATGGCATCATTGATCTTTTCATAAATCCTGACCGTAACACACTCCGCTTTGCGGTCACAGGGTGCTCCTTCTTCTCCCACACAGCTTACAGGAGCCAGATCTCCTTCTGTCTGACGCAGGATCATGCCCACTGTATAATCTTTCGGCTCCCGCTTTAACATATATCCCCCCTGGGCTCCTCTGATACTGCGCACAAATCCCGCTTTATTCAGGACTGCAATGATCTGTTCCAGATATTTCTCCGAAATCTGCTGTCTTTTGGCAATATCCTTGATGCTTACCGGTTCTCCCGTATTATAAGTTGCCAGATCCAGCATCAGTCTCAGTGCATATCTTCCCTTTGTTGAAATCTTCATGATCCTTCCTCCCAAACACTATTTTTCTACAGACATTCTCTCTGCGATTTCTTCTTGTGAGCCCATTGCCGCCCTTTCCATATTTTCCCTTGCCCGTCCTGCTGCCTCTGCCGTCAGATCCTTCACAACCTCACTTGCAATGATCAGCCCTGCCACCGATGGTACAAATGCCGTTGAGCCCGGTATCTCTCTTCTTCCTGTATGTTTTTGCATATCTTTCCGGGGACACATATCCTCCGTATCCCATTCTTCTGTCATATCTTTCATGGGGCGAAGAGGCTTCTCCCTGGAATAAACCACCTTCAGCTGCTTCACATCCCTTTTTTTCAGTTCCCTGCGCATTACCTTTGCCAAAGGACAGACGGAAGTATCATAGATATCAGCCACTTCAAATTCCGCAGGATTTAATTTATTTCCCGCTCCCATGCTGCTGATAATGGGTACTCCTGCACTCTGAGACTCCATGACCAAAGCAATCTTTGCCGTAACCGTATCCACTGCATCCACTACATAGGAATACTTTGTAAAATCAAATTCTTCCCTGGTTTCCGGCAGAAAAAAGCATCTGTGTTCATAAACCACAGCATCCGGATTGATCTCCAGAATCCGTTCCTTCATGACTTCGGTCTTATATCTTCCTACGGTTTTCCTGGTGGCGATTAACTGCCGGTTTAAATTGGTCAGGCATACCTTATCATCATCGATCAGATCAATAGTTCCCACACCGCTTCTGGCAAGGGCTTCCACAGTAAAACCTCCGACGCCGCCTATGCCGAAAACAGCCACCCGGGAAGCAGCAAGAATTTCCATTGCTTCTTTTCCCAACAATAATTCCGTACGTGAAAACTGATTTAACATCTTATATCCCGCCTATTCATAGTTACTTAGTATGGATTTATGATACATAGAAAAAAAAGATTCGTCAACCTGCTTTCTTCATTTCTTCCCGGCAGGTAATTTCTCATTCGTTTCAGATTTCAGCAGCGATAAAAAATCGGAGGTTCTGTCTCAAAAGATCTGACAGAGCCTCCGGCTGCTTCCTATAAATCTGTTAATTATTACTGAATAACGGTGTAGACAAGTATCTGTCACCGGAATCAGGAAGGAGTGCCACAATGGTTTTCCCTTTATTTTCCGGTCTTTGGGCTAATACAGCTGCCGCTTTCAATGCTGCTCCGGAAGAAATTCCTACCAGAATACCTTCACTTACGGCAAATGCTTTACCTTCTGCAAACGCGTCCTCATTTTCAACAGTAATGACTTCATCATAGACTTTGGTATTTAATACATCCGGTACAAATCCTGCACCGATACCCTGAATTTTGTGGGCTCCGGGTGTTCCTTTGGATAATACCGGACTGGATGCAGGTTCTACGGCAACTACTTTTACATTGGGATTCTGCTCCTTAAGATATTCTCCAACACCGGTCACGGTTCCGCCTGTACCTACGCCTGCCACAAAAATATCCACTTTGCCATCTGTCTGTTCCCAGATTTCGGGACCGGTAGTCGCTTTATGGATTGCAGGATTGGCAGGATTCACAAACTGTCCAAGGATGACCGAACCGGGAATGGATGCCTTTAGCTCTTCAGCTTTGGCAATCGCCCCTTTCATTCCCTTTGCTCCTTCTGTCAATACCAGTTCAGCCCCATATGCAGCCAGTAAATTTCTCCTTTCAACGCTCATGGTATCGGGCAGGGTTAAGATCGCTTTATATCCCTTTGCTGCCGCAACTGCTGCAAGACCGATACCCGTATTGCCGCTTGTAGGCTCGATAATGGTTGCACCCGGTTTTAAGATTCCTTTCTTTTCTGCATCCTCGATCATTGCCAGAGCAATTCTGTCCTTAACGCTTCCTGCAGGATTTAAGTATTCCAGCTTTGCAAGAATAACGGCATCCTTTACACCGGCTTTCTCACTATAACGGTTCAGCTTTAATATGGGGGTTCCCCCTACTAATTCCAATGCACTTTCTTTGATTTTACTCATTTTTTCATCCTCCTGATTTCATTCATATTTATTTACTCTCAACCATATATCTCTGTTGGTTCACTGCATTCTCATTTTATCCGCAGCTACTGCTGCATGGCACCGCAACACATGGAAAAACAAACCGCCTTCCTGCATCCTGTTCGGCAATAACACCTTTGCATCATACAGCTTGTTGTTTTCAACTTTCTTTTCATTACGATAGCCTCCTTAAATTTATTCCTATTTTTTTACTAGGATTTGTATGAATTTATTATA